>JBDRRF010000106.1:0-30897 GCA_043825875.1 Pseudomonadota bacterium
AGGCTCCCCTGAAGGTCAAATGAACTTTTTCGACTCTAAAGGGACCCATATCTATATCGGGATCAATATCAACATCAAACTTTAATGTATTTCTCTGCTGTACTGCTTCTGTTTGGTCAAAAAAACCATACTGCGCACCATTTACATCCCGCAAAACAATATTAGATTCCAGATAACCATGGAAACTGGTAGCCATTTGTGCTGCGGCAATTGGAGAGAAAAACCCCAACATTGCCAGTGCGACTAAAAAACATAAGCCTGTTTCACCCCATCTTCTCTTTTTCATAATTTTCCTCCTAAAATTAAGTTTCTTAAAAAAGATATAGTATTCCGCCAGTTAAAACTTTTTTTCACCTCCTTTCTTTTTTAAATTCACTGATGTCCGGTTAGGTTTTTGCTTATAACCGAAAGTGTTTTTGTTTTTTTAAAAAATACGAATCTGTAGAGCTTCCGGAATCACAAAGCCCCGTATTCGTAATTGCCGTACTCTTTTGATGCTGACGCGCTCTCCGTGCGTTTGGTAGCAATAAATAGCAAGGAGCAGATAGGTAATAAGTCCTCTGAGAATCTGCACCATTAGTCTATACTGGCTTCTTGCAATGAGAGGGTAAACCCGCAGGTGACGTTTCTACCAGGCAAAAAAGCTTTCGATTTCCCATACGAGTTTATAAATCTCAGCTATTTGCTCACCAGTCAGGTCTCTGCGGTCACTTGCAATCCAGTAGTCAGCAATATTAACGTGTTAGCCGACAAGACGCACAGGTTTTTGGTTTGATTATTATTTTGGACAGTTCCCAACAAAACCTATGCATCATAAAAAAACAATGCTGTCGGTATTGATATCAACCTACTTATGAATCAGGGTTTTGGTCGTATCAGCCTTAATCCGAATCACAAAACTCTTGCCTTCGGCCTGGAGAGAATCGAATCCGGCATGTTCCTGATAGCCGCGATCACTTAAGCCTGTTTGGCCCTGAGAAAAATTCTGACTGAAGAAAGGTCTTTCAGCTCCATTACCGTTAGTAAAATAGATTTTTAAAGGAATTCTTTTGTTTATGTTAAAGCCGAGATGAATTTTGGCTTTTTTTGAGTTTTTCCGACAATCCGCACAGGCCATTAAAAGCACGGCATCGATAAGCGAACCATAAATAACAATAAGTTCTCTCATGTCAGGATACCAAGTCGGGAGAGTATTAGATGCTTCGATACAAAGATTTTTATAGACAATTTGCAGTTGTTCCTGCCCCCTATTATTAATTGCCTCAAAAAAGCTGCTTTTTTCTATGCCATCTTTAGAAGCGATATTTTCTATAGCAAAGTCATCTTCTTTAAGAACTTAAACAAGATAACGGCCCGAAGTATGCTCTTTCTATGCGATAAAAGATTAATGCTTTTAATTCGTCTTCGAAAGACATTTTCAAAGGTATATAACCTTGTGATTTAAGCGCTGGTGTTTCAGTGAGAATATTTACAGACGGGTGATATAGTTTATAAAATTCCGGAAGTCGATATTTTTTTTCATACTGCTTGAATGGTTGGGGCATATCGCGTAACTCCTTGCAATAATAAACAATATCACAATTTATGACGAAATTCATTTCTTAAATGTCAAGCATAAAATTTGCTTTCCACTTTTCGATATTCTACTTTTTATTAGGAACAATATCTGGCATAAACCCCATTAACTTTAAATGATTATCTTCAATCATGATACATACGGATCGCATTCCCACCATAATAGCCTTAGTACCATCAAGCAATTCTACATCTGCAAACCAGAAAAGACTTGCATCCAGAGGTACAGGCAAGACTTTCCAGGTTTTGCCGCTATCGTTTGTTGTAATAATCCAGCCTCTGTCACCAACAGCAATCCCATTATTATCCCTTAATTTAACACTATACAGTGATTGAGGTTTTCCCTGCTGGTTCGATGATGTGTCCATTTCAGCATTTTGCCACGTACTGCCCCCGTCCTCAGTTCTTAAAATAGTATTACTCAAGCCAACAGCCACACCCTGTTGTTGTGAGGAAAATGAAATATCAAATAGTGTATTGATTGTACCTGACGTTTGGTTCGTCCAGTTAATACCGCCATCAACCGTATGCAATATCGTACCATACTCACCTGCAATCCACCCGATGTCTTCCCCTTTAAAATCAATACTGTAAAGTATCAAATCTTCAGGCAGTGTTTTATCTTCCCAGATCTTTCCACCGTCTTGCGTGTAAAAAATAGCCCCCCAATCACCAATTGCCCAGCATTTTTGAGGAGTTAAGGCTTTTACAGCAAAAACATGTCTTTGTTTAGGTAAAGATTGTTTTTCCCAAGTCTTTCCACCATCTTCCGTTTTAAAGATAGTCCCGGATTTGCCGCCTACCCATCCGGTTTTGGAATTACAGAAAGATATGGATAAAAGGGGGGCATCCGTTGAAATTTCCTGCTTTTCCCAATTCATTCCACCATTTGCTGTGTGAAAGATAGTTCCTCTTAGTCCGGCGGCAAAACCTTCTTTTGCATCAACAAAACATTCAGAAAGTATGTGTGCGGCACCAACTCCGGCCTTTCTTTCGGCAAAAACACTATCCGGGAAAAGGTATAACAACGCAGTTAGTAGTAATATTGGAATAATAAAATGCCTTCCGTTCTTCATGATATTTTCTTCTCCCTTTTTTCGCCTTGTAGATTTAATCGACTTTATATTTTTTTATGGTTCTCTCCGGGCCTATGACTGCAACCATGGCCGGTATAAAGATCAGAGCACCAAGCATGTTGAAAAACATGAGAAAGCATAGCAGCATTCCCATCTCGGACTGAAATTTCATATCCGAAAAAATCCATAGGACTATTCCTCCGATAAGAGAAGTTGCTGTAAAAATAACAGCTTTCCCGGTGGTATTAATGGCCGTGAAAAGAGCGGCCTCATAGTTTCCCTGCCAGCGGTATTCCTCCGCAAGCCGGCTTAGGATGTAGAGACCATAATCGACTCCGACACCCACTCCGACAGCGGCTACGGGCAATGAACTGATATTAAGATCAATGTTCATTGCCAGCATAAACCAGTCGCATAAAACCTGTGAACAGGCTAAAGGCAGAATAAGAATCAATGCGGCTGTAAATGACCTGTAAGTCAAACTGCAAAGAATAAAAGTCAGTAAAAAGATAGCAGCCATGCTTACCCAATATGAATACTCAACCTCTTCGTTCACTGCTGCAAGAATGCCTAAAATGCCACCGGCCAACCGGAAGTTGACCTGTTCCACCGGATGTTCAGTAATATACTTATTAAGAATGGAAATTGTATTCTTTATGCTCTGGTTATTATAATCACGAAAGAAGATAATTACTGTGGCGTTGGTATAATCTCTTGATATGTATTTATCCATTTCTCCACCGGTTGATGAACCACCCACAAGTCGGAAAACCTGTTCGATATGGTTAGGATCTTCCGGCAATAGCAGCCACTTCGGGTAACCGTCATGAAATACTTTAAAAACCATTTTAGTCATATCGGCAATTGTCAAAGCCCCACCGGCCGAGGGTACGTTTTCAACGGCATAAACTCCCATATCTTCAAGAGTTTTCATAGCTTTAGCACTTGCAATTGCTCCTTTTTGCTTGCCTTCGGCAACGACTACCATTTGGTTTGCGCCGATAAACTGAGTATTTACTTTATTGGCCGCAACATTGTACGAATGATCATCATATAAAATAGCTTTTCCGGCGCTTGTATCTCCTACTTTAATGTGAATAGTTGCTATGATTCCTCCGACAACGGTGACCACCAGCATAAAAATTACACTGGCCCATTTTTTCCAGGAAACGGAAAAAGAGGTACAAAACTTACAGGCTACAAGATATGCCGCTTCTCCGGATCGGCTTCCACCAGCTTGCCGGACACCAGCAGAGTTATTACCATTCTCAAGCACGGGCTGTTGAGATTTCTCATTTGTTTTCGGAGAGGGAAAGAAAGTAACCAGTATGGGATTAAGAAGGACAACACTTATATAAATGCTTATAATCCAAAAACTTCCGATAATACCAAGCTTTTGCATAAGAGGTATGGTGCATACAACAATGGTGAGAACTCCTAAACCGTCAGTAACGATAGATACGATTGCCGGTTTATACAGATAGGAATAAGACTTAACTATAGCAGTTTCCTTATCGCCATAAAGCAAATAATCCTCATGATAGCGTTCCAGGCACTGTACGGAATGGCTTATAGCTCTTGCAGAAAGCAGCATGGGAATAACCAATATAAGCGGATCAATATTATATCCCATCACACCGGCAAAACCCAGCCCCCATATAGCGCTTAACAAACCGGATATAATGGGTATCACTACACCTATTATGGTTCTGAAATAATATATAAGCATTGTCATCAGAATCAAGCCTGTAAAAATGAAGATTAAATATAGCTTGGGTGTAAAGCTTGCTATCCAGGCATAAAGCATAGGATATCCTGTAATATAAAGCTTGTGGTTGGCATCTTCCGATTCGCTTTTTATTCTTTGCATTTCATTGAAAAGATTCTTAAGATCAAGGCCTTCTTCCCAGAATCCGGCGTAAATCAATGTAGCCTTATCGTCCATTGTGACATATACGCCACGGATTCCTTCATTACTATAAACCTTTTCTTTAATACTTCTCAGGTCTTCTGGAGTCTTGGGCAAAACTTTCATTATAGGCCCAATAGTTATGGCATTACTGCCCACACCAAAGTTTTTTAATCTTGGATGTGTTAAAGACATGACCTGTAATGGATCCACCCCTTTTACTGAAAGAATTTGTTTGGTTATATGGTCAATTTTTTTAAGTGTTTTTTCATTATAAATATCCCCGTCTTTTACCTCTAAAACCATGCTCATTACATTTGCAGTTCCGAACATGCTGCGGTATTCTTTATAAAGTTGAATATAAGGATGTTTTGGCGGGTAAAGCTCAAAAAAGTCTGTTGTTATTGTGACTCTAAAGGCAATCTGATAAATAAAAAAAGCTGTTATAAGCACAACACCAGCTAAAATCGGAAACTTGTATCTGAGTTGAAATTTAATAAGTTTTTTCCATATATTGTCTTGTTTATCTTCTACCATTTTTCAACCCCCCAAAGCTTTAGTATTATTGAAATCTTCATACTCAGAACCACCATAAAAATCACAAAAATTCCGATAGTGCCCCATGCAATCATCCCCAGATAGTCAAGACAATACTTCACAAAAATTACAATACTACTCTTAATAATCGTGGTACAAAATAAGGTTATTCAAATATATGCTGAATTCTCAAAACCGTACATCCGTACATTATATAGACTACGTTAATTCGCACCACATATTGTATAGATAATATTAATTTATCAAGTTTCAGCTATGAATGAATTTGTCAAAAGTCTGGAAATTTTAAATCATTTTCTTTAAGTTTGTTACCAAAAAAAGCTGAAATTGGTTAATAGTGTCAACTGAACAGCACAGCAAAAGCAGCACAAACATCTAAACATAGAACATTCGATATCTTGATATAGAGAAGTAAAAAAGGAACCGTATTTAATTAAGGTTACAACAAGCAGGTGTTATTTTATATTACCTTAATATAAATACAAAATAACTAGCAAAATACACAATGTTCTTTAGATCCTGGCCAGCCTCAACAAAAGAGCCTATTAACCAATGCTTTTAAAAGAGCAGTTTTTTCGTAAGTACACATATTTAGAAGGCTACAGCTCATAGAAATAAATTAAGATGGCATAATCCGCTGCCATTTGAAACAAAACACTTCTAACGAATATTTTTTGTTATCGTAAATTCCGGGTATAAACATTTTTAAGAAGATGTTCTATATATATTTAAGATCCATAAGTATTATGGACTGCTTCTTTTAAGGTTTTTTTGTTTAATATTAAGCAAGGTGATAATATAAAAATTTTCTGATAAAACAATAGACGTGATTCCATATCCTTATCTTGGAAGCTATGTCAAGTTTTTTCTTAGGAATTTTTTAAGGAGGATGCACCGAAATTATTGTTCTGTAACAGCCAGCAAAGATATACATCCTGAAGCTGCTTTTGTCGAATTTAAAACCTGCCTAACTCCCCCGTGCTGACAGTATATCTTCCCCTTTCCGGCAACTCAATTTTACGTATAATTATCATCTATAAAAAAAATATGCAACAAGTAATTAATGAGCTTTAATATTAAAGGAATCTGACTTTTCAGTAATAAAAGGTCAGATTCCTTAATTTTTAAAAACAAGTTATAACGGCTTTATCAAAAGCTCATCAATTGTTGCGACCAAAAATAGCCACAGCACAATTTGATCCGGGTACGCCCCCCAAATTATGGCTCAATGCTATTCTGGCATTTTTTACCTGACGCGGACCGGCCTTTTCCAGAAGCTGATTATATAACTCATAAACCATTCTTATACCGCTTGCCCCAAGAGGATGCCCGAAGCATTTGAGACCGCCATCGGTATTTACAGGCAAAGCCCCATCTAATGCAAAACGGCCTTCCTCAACATCTTTTTTTCCTTCTCCCTTATGGCTTAACCCAAGGTCTTCATAAATAAATAGCTCATGAATAGTAAAACAATCATGTACTTCAGCAATATCTATCTCTTCATGGGGATTCTTTATGCCTGCTTCTTTATATGCGGCCGCAGCTGCTCTGAGATTTTCTTCCATGTGCAAGAAATCATAATCAGTTGAAAGAAACGGTTGACCGCTGCCGCTGCTTACTCCAAACCCTTTTATTAATATATAATCTTTTTTGAGACTCTTTGCTATCTCAGGTGTTGTAAGGATAGCAGCAGATCCACCATCGCTTATTCCGCAGGCATCATATAGACTCAACGGATATGCTATCATGGGGGACTTTAATACTGTCTCAATGGTTATTTCGTTTCTAAGATGAGCATTTGGACTCATCGTTCCGTTGTGATGATTCTTAACCGCTATTCTGGCGAGCAGTGTTTTGCCTTCCTCCAGGCTTAACCCATGATGATGAAAATATCTTGTGGCTAATTTGGCAAAGAACTGTGCTGGCGCTGTCCTTACATCTACCCTGCTGTAATCAGGAGGCATACGAGCCCAGTTAAAGCCTGAATTATGGTCCTTTAATTTCTCCATACCGCATGCTAAAACAATATCATATGCTCCTGATGCAACTCCGTAAGCAGCATTTCTTATGGCTTCGGTTCCGCTGCAACAAACATTTTCCACGCGGGTAACAGGCACATAGTCCAATTTCAAAGGACGGGTCAGTATAGTCCCGGAATTTCCCGTAGTCACTGTTCCGAGCCAACCGGCCTGTATTTCCTTTTTATCGATTCCGGCATCTTCAATCGCTTCCATACAGGATTCAAGCACCAGGTCGTCCGGGCTCTTGTCCCAAAGCTCTCCAAACTTGGTGCAGCCCATACCTATAATAGCGACTTTATCTTTGATTCCTTCCATATTTATTCCTCCCTAATATATTTTGTTACAAAAACCGCACAGGCATGGCTTTCCAATAATAGTGATAAATCCCCTCGTCAAAGAATATCTTCCGGAAGGTCATCTCAACTTCCATCCCCACCTTGACTTCTTTAACATCTTTATCCGTCATATAGACTTCAGCTCTACCGCCGCCTTCAAAATCGACAATTGGCAAAACGCACGGTTGATCAACCATACTCATAAAATCCATCGAATAAGTATATACTGTGGCCTTTTTATCGGATAATTTTACTTCATCATATTGATCCACGGAACCACACTTTACGCAGACCCGCTCGGGAGGAAACTGAACAACCCCACATGGTTTACATTTGCTTCCGCAAAGCTTCATAATCCTGCTGCGTTCACGGTACAATGCAGGAACAGCCGTGTTTTCCTGATAATTTGAGTAATAAATCTTCTCATGTTCAGGGTTGAGAAGCCCGCGCCATATAAGATAAGTGGTATATGCAGGAATCATCTTTTTGGATTCAAGATGTGCTTTTACACCATTCTTATTTCTTATTTTATCAATCTGATCGGTTACCTTAAGTGCTATGGCATCAGCCCCGTCTCCATAACCGAGAACAAGTATTCTGTCTCCGGGTTTAGCTTCATCAAGCGCTGCTGCAAGTTGAATAAGAGCAAAAGATGTTCCTGTATTACCAAGCACATCAAGCATTGGATTCTGAAGCTGGGTAGCAGGGTCAAAGCCGAGTTTTTTTGCCAGCTTTGCCGAGCTTTTAGGATCCGGTGTATAAAATACTATTTTTGAAAAATCGGAAGGTTGAAGATTAGTTTTTTTCAGAAGACCCGCAACTGCCTGAGGGGCAATCTTATTATAACCCTCTGTTAGTCCGAAACGGGCTTCCCAGAATCGAACAAATTTATCATCCTGGGTACGCCATATATCAAGTATATCGCATGAAACCGAATAGCTCGCCTCTATTTCGGCAGCCACATCAGTGTCACCTATTACAAACGCTGCCGCTCCATCACCAAATATGCGTTCATGTTGCTCCATAGGAAGCCCTATCCGCGTATCGGCTGCAGCAACCAAAGCTTTTTTCACACTTTTCGCAGCAACAGCGTCAAACGCTGATAAAAGTGCAGATGTTCCCCCTTTCAGGGAATTTGCAATATCGACAGTACTAATTCCTTGCGGAAGATCACAGGCAGCAGCTATAACGGTCGCGGCTTGTTTTTCCTTGTAAGGAAAGGTTGTTGAGGCAAAAAAGACTTTTTCAATTGAGGCTCTGTCGGAGCCTTTCAGACAATTTTCCCCGGCCGCTACTGCCATCGTTAAACTATCCTCGTCGAAACAGGCAATGGCTTTTTCAGTTCTCATGCCCATTGCCTTACCGCCCATTCTCCAAAGGGGAACGTAGCTCCCGTAAGACGTTATCCCTACCATTTCTTTGCTCCTTATACTTAAATGTTTTGAAGCTCTCCGCATCAATAAAACGGATAACAGATTACCAATTATTACTCCAGATTAAATCTTTGACTGATAGGCGTATCCCAAATCATCATATATGTCAAGCCAAAACATGGCATATAAAAAACCATGCAAGTCTCCATTAATACTATATAAAATTACTTAATATATGAACGGATAAATAGAATAAATTTGATATTTATTGCAAAACATATTTTAAATTTAATGTCTTTCGCTTGTTTCATACCGGTTTATAATTTTATTTTTCATTAAACTGATATTGTGCTGATAATTGGGAAACCAAACTATCTTGACATAATAATTGAATAAATCTATGAATTAAACTATAGGTTAAAAATTATAACACCTTTGAGCCACTTTCAAAACGTTTCAGTTTGGTCAAGCTCAAGGCGGGAGAAAATTTCAACCGCAGGAATACATGGGGTATTTCGAGGATTGGAATTTGAGCCCAACGCAGAGATCGGCCAAAATGGGACGTTTTGAAACTGGCTCCTTTGCTTTAGTTATCATCTGTAAGGACACTCTCTATTTTAAAGGACAAAATTAATTATAAATGAAACATATACTTTCTGATCTTATACTTTCTGCTGCAAAAAAAGCTTTCGATAAAAATAAATTAAGTTCGAATAACTTCCCATCCGTTACTATCGAAGAACCGAAAATTTCTGCACATGGCGACTTTTCTTCAAATTTTGCAATGGTTATGGCTTCTATACAAAAAATGCCTCCAAGGAAAATCGCTGAAATTATTTCAGGCGAATTGGAAGACACAAAAAGTGTTATTGAAAAAATTGAAATCGCAGGGCCGGGTTTTATAAACTTCTTTATAAATCCTTGCGCGTGGCATTCTGTTTTGCAGAAAATCTACGAAAATGATGAAAAATACGGTTCCTGTGACATAGGAAAAAACAAAAAAGTCCAGGTTGAGTTTGTAAGTGCAAATCCCACCGGGCCTCTTCATGTAGGGCACGGAAGAGGGGCTGCCGTTGGAGACAGTATAGCAAATATTCTTTTATTTTGCGGCTACGATGTCAAGCGGGAATATTATATCAATGATTCCGGGAGGCAAATTAACACTCTTGGACGTTCTGTCTATTTGAGATACAAAGAATTGCATAATGAAAAAGTTGATTTCCCCGATGATTGCTACCAAGGGGATTATATTCGGGATATAGCCCTGAAAATAAAACAGGAACAACCAACCAACCTGCTTGATGAACCCGAAGAAAAAGCAATACAGTTGTGTGCGCATTTTGCCGCAGATGATATACTCGCCGGCATAAAAAACGACCTTGATCTTTTTGGTGTAAAATTTGACAACTGGTATAGTGAACAAAGTCTTTTTGATTCAGGAAAAGTTAATTCCATAATAGAAGACTTTAAAAACAAAAAAATTATCTATGAAAAAGACGGGGCATTCTGGTTTAAAACATCGGAATACGGAGATGAAAAAGACCGTGTTACTATACGAAACAATGGTCTTACCACATATTTTGCGTCAGATATTGCTTATCATATGGATAAATTTGACCGCGGATTTGAACGCTTAATAGATGTATGGGGTGCCGACCACCATGGGTATATTCAGCGTATTTGCGCTTCAATCGAAGCTTCGGGACGACAAAAAGAACAGTTCAATGTAATTTTGATCCAGCTTGTAAATCTTTTGCGAAATGGCGAACCCGTTGCTATGTCAACAAGATCTGGCGAGTTTGTTACACTGGAAGACGTAATCAAAGAGGTAGGATCTGATGCAGCCAGATTTATATTTTTAACCCGCCATTTTGAGAGTCATCTCGACTTTGATTTGGAACTTGCAAAGAAAAAGTCAAATGAGAATCCGGTATATTATGTTCAATATGTGCATGCAAGAATTTCAAGCATATTAAGAAAGGCGGATGAGCTTGGAATAAATGAACTTAAATGGGATGAGAAGCATGTAATTATTTTAAAGGAATCGGAAGAAATCCAGATTTTAAAAACATTATCCGCCTATCCTGAGGTTGTGAGATCAAGCGCAGAGCTTCTTGAGCCGCACCGCATAACATATTATCTTATGAATCTTGCTGCCTCCTTTCATAGCTATTATAATAAACACAGAGTTCTTTCTGATGATCCGGTTATAGCAAGAAACAGGTTATTTCTTGTGTTTGCAATAAAAAAAGTAATAAGAAACGGTCTTAGTCTGCTTGGGGTAAGCGCTCCCGAAATAATGTAAACATACTTGGTATATAAGCAAAAAGACATTTAAAAAGTTGGTTTTTACTTTTATGGAGGGATCAATTTATGGAAGAAAAAACAAAAAAGCTTGCCGATGAAAAAAGCCCTTATCTTATATTGACTCGCAAAAAAACAATAAAGTGGTTTATTATAATTCTTATTATTTCCGGATGGATGTTTATACTGGGCATTATGGTTGGAAGAGGAACTGCGCCTATACAATTTGATGTAAAGAATCTGAAAAAAGATATCATAGTAGAGGTTAAAAACACCATTGCCAAGGAAAAAGAAGAAGTAATGACAAAGATCAATGTTTTAATGGACAGACTTACTTCATCCGGCAAACAGGATCTGGACTTTTATGAGGACTTGAGCAGCACAAAGGAATTGCCGGAAAGCATTAAAATAAAAGCTGTTCCTAAACGGGATGTAATTCCTTCCTCAGGCCGGGTACGTATAGATTCTTCTCCAAAAGAGCCGGAACCTGCAAAAACCGAAAAAAAAGTCATTACTAAAGAGCCTGCTGTGCCTTTGAAGGCTGCCGGACAGGTTTTTACAATACAGGTTGCTTCAGTCAAAGATCAAAATAATGCTGAAAAAATGGTTGGGGAACTTACCAAAAAAGGTTATTCGGCATACAGCTCTTCGGCAGAAATTAAAGGAAGAGGGATGTGGCACAGAGTAAGGATAGGTGAGTTTAGCGATAGAGCAAGGGCTGAAACTATCCTTAACAAACTGAAAAAAGATAAACTTAATGGAATAATTGTACCAAAATGAGTCCAATATTATGAAAATAACCAGAGAAGATATTATACATGTGGCTAATCTTGCCCGTCTTGATATGGATGAAGAATCCATTCAAAAATTCGTTGTTCAGATTGATGATATATTAAAATATATTGAAACACTTAATTATATGAATACTGAGGGTGTGCCGCCTACTTCTCATGCGATTAATCTGACAAATGCTTTCAGAGATGACGAAATAAAGCAAAGCATTAAAAGGGATACGCTTTTAGAAAATGCTCCTGAAAAAGAAAACGGAAATTTTTTAGTTCCGAAAGTAGTGGGATAGCCAAAATGAAACTGCACGAATTAACCATAAAAAAAGCGCATGAACTGTTAAAGAGCAAAGAGATATCTTCTATGGAGCTCACAAGAGCGGTTCTTGACCGGATTGCTGAAGTTGATGAAAAAGTCGGAGCTTATATTACCATAGCCTCGGATTCTGCAATTAAAGAAGCAAAGCTTGCAGATGAAGCTATATCAAAAGGCAATATAGCAAAACTTACCGGCATCCCTATAGCTGTAAAAGACCTTATCTGCACAAAAGGAATACGCACAACATGTGCTTCCAAAATTCTGGATAATTTTATTCCTCCTTATGATGCCACGGTTATATCCATGCTTAAAAACGCCGGAGCAGTTATAGTAGGAAAATCTAATATGGATGAGTTCGCCATGGGTTCATCGAATGAAAACTCCGGCATCAAACTTACCCGAAATCCATGGGACTTGAGCAGAATTCCCGGAGGTTCCAGCGGGGGATCAGCCGCTGCTGTTGCTGCTGATATGTGCATAGGCTCTCTTGGCTCGGATACTGGCGGATCTATTCGTCAGCCTGCCTCACACTGCGGTGTTGTGGGAATGAAGCCGACATATGGAAGGGTTTCACGCTTCGGCCTGATTGCTTTTGCGTCTTCCCTTGATCAAATTGGCCCTGTTACAAAAGATGTTACCGATTGCGCCATTCTTGCCGGAGTAATTTCAGGTTATGACCCTTCGGATTCAACATCCGTTCCAAAAGTTGTTCCGGATTACCCTTCATTTTTAAACGAAGGCTTAAACGGTATAAAAATAGGAATACCAAAAGAATATGACACAGTAAAAGGTCTTGATCCGGAAGTATCAGAAGCAATAACAAACGCAAGAAAGGTACTTGAAAACCTTGGCGCTCAATGTGTTGATGTTTCGCTTCCCAATACCGATTATGCAGTACCGGCTTATTATGTTATTGCCCCTTCAGAGGCAAGCTCCAATCTTGCCCGTTTTGATGGCGTAAAATATGGGTTCAGAGATCAAGATGCAAAAAATCTCATTGAGATGTATAAAAATACACGATCAACAGGTTTCGGGCCGGAGGTAAAGCGTCGTATAATTATCGGAACATATTGTCTTTCGGCCGGATACTATGACGCTTATTATAAAAAAGCATCCCAGGTACGTACTCTGATCACCGAAGATTTTAATAAGGCATTTGAGATTTGCGACGTAATTCTTTCTCCTGTAGCACCAACTCCTGCATTTAAGATAGGAGAAAAATCGGAAGACCCGCTTACAATGTATCTTTCTGATATTTTTACGCTTTCTGCAAACCTTTCCGGAATACCCGGCATATCCGTTCCTTGTGGATTTTCGTCAGGCGGCCTGCCTATAGGGTTGCAGATATTGGGGAAGCATTTTAACGAAGAAGTACTTTTAAAAACTGCCTATAATTTCGAACAGGCAACTGACTTTCATAAGCGAAAACCAAAGATTGAATAGTAAAGGCTAAAAGGAAATAAATTATGAGCATACAGCCGGATGGCGAGAATTTAAGAAAAGCAGTAAAGTGGATTTCGGAAACTTTAAAATACGAGCCGGGAAAAAGTCGTGCAAAACTTGTTGAAGAAGCATGCCTGAAGTTTGATCTTACTCCCATCGATACGGAATATCTTTCTAATTTTTTACAGAATAAATAGGGATTACCCCCAAATGAGAAGAAAATAAACCCTGGAACCCTCGAATCCTGGTACCCTTTATAATCTATATGCCAATAAGAATACTTCCTGAAAATATTTCAAACAAAATCGCCGCAGGTGAAATAGTTGAACGTCCGGCTTCAGTCGTAAAAGAACTTGTTGAAAATGCTCTTGATGCCAAAAGTTCGCGTATTCTTGTTGAAATTGAAAAAGGAGGGAAATCTCTCATAAGGGTTTCGGATAACGGCACGGGTATGGTAAAAGATGATGCCCTGCTATCAATTGAAAGATATGCTACCAGCAAAATAGAAAATGATGAGGATCTTTTTTCAATAAATACTTTTGGATTCAGGGGCGAAGCACTTCCAAGCATTGCTTCTATTTCACGTTTTTCACTTGTAACTCAAAACGAAAAATCCGATACCGGAATCGAGATAAAAATAGAAGGCGGCAAACTAATATCTGTAAAGGATAAAGGCTCTCCCGAAGGTACAATGATTTCGGTTAAGGATATTTTTTTTAATACCCCGGTACGACGAAAATTTTTAAAATCAATAGAAACTGAAATGGGGCATATCACAGATGTAATTTCTACTA
Source organism: Pseudomonadota bacterium (assembly GCA_043825875.1). Lineage (GTDB taxonomy): Bacteria > Desulfobacterota > Desulfobacteria > Desulfobacterales > RPRI01 > RPRI01. The sequence continues at coordinate 14,493 of JBDRRF010000106.1, forward strand.
TGGCCCTTGCCCATCCGGATATTCACTTTAAACTTCTTCATAATGGAAAAACTCTTTATAATCTGCTTTCATCAACTGATTCTACAGTAAGAATAGAAGAGATACTGGGGAAAGAAACAAAAAGCAATTTATACAGACTTGGTTTTTCTAATGGGGATATATCTGTTAAAGGCTGGATATCTTCTCCCATGGTAAAAAAACGTACGACCCGCGGGATATACATATATGTTAACGGCCGTCTTGTGCGTGACAGGGTGGTTCAGCATGCCCTCATTGAAGGATATGCATCAAGACTGATCAAAGGAGAGTTTCCTGTTGCGGTTATCTTCTTAAGCGTTGCCTATAACGAAGTAGATGTTAATGTTCATCCTGCAAAAAATGAAGTCCGCTTTTCAGACCAAAATAAAATTCATGAAGCAGTGAAAAACGCAGTAAAAGAAACTCTGGATCTGTTGGACCCTTTTAAAAAACGCAACACAGATTTTATACTAAAAGATCAAAAAGCTGAACCGGCAAGCGTTTTTGAACCCAAGAATTTTTATCAGCCTGCCGCAAAAGATGTTTATGTTCAAAGCAAAGCTGCCCCTGATTTGAAAGTTCCTGATTTGAAAGTAAAAGATATTACGCCTCATGTAGAAAACAGCAAACAGAAGCTTAGCTCCGATTTTCAGGAAAAGCTTTGGGAAAAGAAGCAATTTAAAGATTTAAGAGTATTAGGGCAGCTTCACGAAACATATATAATCTGTGAATCGGCTGAAGGATTATTTCTTATAGACCAGCATGCCGCTCATGAACGCATCCTTTATGAACAGATTCAAAAAAGTGCAGATTCATTCAGATATTCCGTACAGATTCTTCTTGTTCCTGAAGTTATAGAATTTGGGTATAGAGAAACAACAGTTTTTGAAAAATTGTTGCCGGATTTCCAAAAGGCCGGATTCGAGGTGGAACCATTCGGAGGCAATGCTTTTGCCGTAAAGTCCGTACCGGCTTTTATTGCAGATAAAGATGCTAAGATCATTATTATAGAAACAGTAGAAAAATTAATTGAAACAGGTTTTGCCCCCGGAGTTGAAAAGACATCAGATGAGCTTATAAAACTTATAGCGTGCCACGGTGCAATAAGAGCCAGCCAAAATCTTTCCGATAAGGAAACAAGAGCTTTATTAGATCAGTTAGATGATTGCAAAATGCCGTCTTACTGCCCGCATGGCCGCCCCACATGGATAAAATTCTCAATTAAGGAACTTGAGAAATTTTTTAAAAGAACAGTATAAAAAATAAAAATAACTCATATTCCATTCATCTTCCAGATTACTACATAACTCTTGTCAGATCCGAATATTGAATAGCCGTTTTGCGTTACAAGTAAAAAAATAACTTCATCACTTCCGTCATTATCAATATCGTCAAAAGTATAATCGCTAATATATCCGGAGAATGTTCTTGTTTTCCATTTTGGAGCAAGTCCTACATTGTCCCATAAAAGGCATTCAAAAAAACCGCTTTTAAAAACTCTGACTCTTGAAAATACGCCTCCGGTCGTATCAATATTTTTTACAAGTAAAACTTCTTTCTTACCGTCTTTATCAATGTCATCAACAAAAATACGCTGGGGAAGATAAAGTCTGTTTTGAGGCATTGGGTCAGGATCATGTCTTATTTTTTGTGATTCTTCTATTTCTTTGGATGACTCAAGATATTTACTGCTTTCTCCATAAGTATCACTGCTTATCCATTCTTCATTACCATTTACATCAAAAAGCCGCAGATAATTACTGTTATCAAAACCTAATATCATTTCCTGCCCGCTGTTTAATAAATCCGATTTGGTAAAAGCGTAAACATTAATTCCTTTGGGTAAAAACTCCTTTTTTGCCGGGAGATACTTTCCGTTAACCCATTTCAGTGCATATATATCACCTGAAAATATATCTCTAAAACCACTTTTTTGACCAAAAAGAACTTTTCCGCCACGTGCAGGAAGGTCAATGATTCGATAATACCACTCTGTTTTATAAGCGATCTTTATAAAGCTTTTTCCGTTCCATTCTAAAACAAAAGACAATACTCTTCCACTGTCATCAACGCCGGTTATAAATATTTCATCTGTTTTATTGCCGTTTATATCCGCAATATCCACACTTTTGTAAAACAAGTTTGATTCGCCGTTTATTTCCTTTACTTTTTCGAAGTTTTTACCGTTTTTACGATAAATATAAATATTATGGTCATCAGCAAGAACGGTTTCTATTTTACTGTCATTATCTATATCTCCGAGTGAAATACATTTAAGCTTGGTTTTAAATTGTTTGGACTTCCATAAAACCGCTTCATGCTCAACAGGGCTTGATCCGGCATCATCGGAAAATATTTTTACCTTGTTTTTTTTCTTGCTTAGAGTCGTTTCATTGTCTTCTGTCAGAAATTTTTCAGATTTTATGTTTCTATCTTTTACAGAAATACTTTCCCTTATTTTTAATGCAAGCTCATCAATATGATGTATCACATCTCCTTGCATATTCCCTGTTTTGCTGAATACTACAATCGGGGTTTCGGAATGAATATCATAAAATTTTGCATCCGTACTTATGATTTCTCCTAATACAGTCAGGCTTCCGAAAAGAACATAATCCGCCTCTGTTTTTTTTGCTATGGCAAAAGCAGTATTTTTGTCAATGGCGGGAGAAATATTATTAAATTCCGGAGCAACATTTTCTTTTTCAGAAATAATCATCGTATCTTTAAAGGCAAGCCTTGTGGAAAGCATTTCCTCAATACCTTTTTGCAGGTACGATAAATCTTTTTCAGAATGCATATTAAACGGAAGTATTAGAATTTTTGGTTTTTTGTCGGAAGAAAAAGCAGTATCTGATTCTTGAAGGATCAAAATAAAAGCAAGGGCCAAAAGAACAGTCCTGAATAATTTCAATTAAATACCCCCGTATAACTATTAGTTTATGCAGAAGGCTAAACTTATTCGAATAGTAAGAAATGACTTGAACTATTTACTATTCGAATAATTTCAGCTTTTGTTTATCGCAGGAAGGACGCTAAAAGAATCCCCAAGATTAACCATATGGGAATTGAAAGCAGCAAAGCCCATGTGATACCTTTGGTGTTTTTTAAACGGTCGCTCAATACTTTTTTTTCAAATGCCCGATTTATTCTGTGTTGAACATCTTCAAACCGGAAAGGTTTTGTAATATAGTCGTAGGCCCCTTCTTTTATAGCTTCTACAGCCGTATGAATGGTAGGATGCCCGGTAATCATTACAAAAACTATCTTATCATCAATGTCTAAAACTTTTTTTAGAAGTTCTAATCCATCCATATTCGGCATAACAAGATCTGATATTACCAAATCAAAATTGCTTTTCTGGAGATTGTATAAAGCATCATGTCCATCAATAGCAGTAACTACCTCAAAGTTCATAGTGGTTAAAAACTCAGCAAGAATACTACGTATTTCTTCTTCATCATCAACAATCAGAACTCTTCCCATAGTTTTTTCCTTTTTATATATTTTAAAAAGTAGCGCCACTTTCAAAACGTTTCAGTTTGGTCAAGCTCAAGGCGGGAGAAAATTTCAACCACAGGAATACATTAAGTATTTCGAGGATTGAAATTTGAGCCCAACACAGAGATCGGCCAAAATGGGACGTTTTGAAACTGGCTCAGTAATATAGCGATTATTATAACTATATAGATTAAAACCGGTTTATGGTCAATGGGAATTTTGTTTTAACATATTACAGTTACAGCAATTGCCATAAGACTCCAGCAAACACAAAATATAATTTTATTGCAACATAACTACCGGTTGAGGTATTGTTTTTTTAAACATAAAAGCCACTTTCAAAACGTTTCAGTTTGGTCAAGCTCAAGGCGGGAGGAAATTTCAACCGCAGGAATACATTAAGTATTTCGAGGATAGCGCTAAAGCTTCACTTCGTGCGAAATTTGAGCCCAACGCTTAAGATCGGCCAAAATGGGGCGTTTTGAAACTGGCTCATAATAAAAGTTATGGGCATGATGGTATAGTCATTATGGAAAATCGAAAATCAAATAAGATATTAACAACCTTATTCCTACTACTGATTTTTTGCACAAGCAGCGTATATGCAGATGCCTGTTTCTGCGGGAATACCTGCTTTAATGGTTTTTACCCTGTATCGAAGAAAAAAACAAATATTCTGTTTCACATGCGATGCATGGGCAACCTGTGCAAGAGTTGTAATCTGGAAAATGGGCAAATGCTTAAAGCAGCCAACACAAAAACCCAGATGTTTAATATAAAAATCTTTGATACTGAGTTCATCATGGTTGCTCATTTAGATTATACTTCAATTTATCATGCCATTGAGGACTTTGACTCATTTTATACCTGTAAAACTATCGTACCACCTCCCATTTATTTGCAAAACCTTTCCATTCTCTGTTGATCTAAAACATATCTACTTAATTTTATACACAACTAGTTTGTATGCTGATTCTGCTTTTATTAAAATCTTTATAATACCTGTGTTAACCATAGATGTTATCTGTTAAAAGGATATATTAGGATGCCGTTATGTTAATTAATTTATTTGAATAACACACATCTTAGAAAGGAGATAATTTATGAACAGAATGCATAAATGGATTATTTTTTTATTGGCATTTTTACTTATGGCAAACGGGGTCTTTTCTACCGCCTTTGCTGATGACGACGATCATAGAGGAAAGAGGCAACACCGAAAAAGGGAGCGAAATCATTCTGAGCATGCCGGAAAAGACAATCTGGTGGCAGTTAATAACCCAACATACAAAGAAAGTTGCGGAGCCTGCCATTTCGCGTATCAGCCCGAATTATTACCATCCGGTTCATGGGATAAGATTTTATACAGCCCGGAAGATCATTTCGGTGAGGCGATTGATCTTGATCCTGACGCAAAAGATGCAATTGCAAAATATCTTAAAGCCAATGCAGCAGATCATTCCTCAGCAAAACTGTCTGCAAAGATAATGAAATGTATAGGGGATCAAACATCGCAAAGGATCACAGACATTCCATATATTCAGAGAAAACACCATGAAATCAGTATGGATGTGTTTAAGCGAAAATCTATCGGTTCATTATCCAACTGCATAGCCTGCCATACAACTGCCGAAAAAGGAATCTATGATGATGATAATGTAAATATTCCGAAATAAATCCTTTTGCTTGGCAAGATATAATGATGATAAAAAATTTGTTTACGCGCTTTTTTGTTGGAAAAAAATGAATGTAAGTATTTATAAATTGGGTAATTACAAAATCATTGAATCCAGTAGCGGTGAGTTGAGATGGGAAGCCCATTTCGGTTTAGGTGCGCTACAGGAAGGAATATGCTTTAAGAAAGGTATTATCCTGTTCATCGGTCCACCTGAAAACCAGCGCGACGGTTATTTGAAATTAGAGTTTATGGATCAACTCAAACGATTTCCTGATTGGCTGAAGACAAAATACTATTGTGATAACGTTGAAGTATGCAAATGCGATACCGGCAAGAAAGTTACTAAAGAAGAAATGATATTATGGACGTTCGATCGAGGTATCAATAAAAAAGGTGAACTATATTCAGAAAATTCCGATCAGAGTTTGAATAATATTTCTGCCGCTAGTATGAAAGAGAATCTTACTTTCAGGCTTGAGCGATATGAAATAACTAAGAAAACAGACGGTAAAATTTTTTGGAAAACATATGCAGGCCCAAATACCGCACAAAGTGGTGATTGTATTGTTTTAGAAGATATTTTATTCATTAGATCAAGGCAAAACGATCAATCCAGCTTGAACAAACGACAATTTCTTGCTAATTTACAGCAACTGCCAAAATGGGACCAGACGAGATATTACTGCCCCACACTATCACTTCATGATTGTAAAGCCGGAAAAAACGTAAAGGAAGAAAAGATAAAGTTACCAAGTGAGAAAATTGCAACGGAAAAACATGATATTTATGATAGACGCGAAACCAGTACCAAGCTTAAAATTTCCAACGGCACGAAGCAGAAAATCTTGCCCGAAAAGATAATGCCGGTTTTGGATTCGCTTGCTGAGGCTACAAAAAGCTATTGGAATTATAATCATTTTTTCCGGTTTAAATTCAAAAAATCTTATATTCCAAAAAGTACCTCTGTTTTTAGCACCTCTGGTCTCAGGAAAAGGACAATTTATATTGTGGCTATCATTTTTTTGATAATCTCTTTATTTTTTGTTTTCCTGATAGGCTATCGCAAAGAGCATCATGAAAGGCGGCATTACGAAAGAGACGATCACCATTCAAGCCATCAAAGGGATCATTAAATCTGGGCCTGACTCAGTAATATAATCACAGATTTAATCCAATTGGTAACGGCCTAAAATGAAAGAAAAAATAACTTCAGAGAAATGCACCTATGATAATATTAAAAAAATACCGAAAATTTATTTTTATTTTTATTTTTATTATTCTGGTGCTGGCTGTGGGGCACTTGATTGTTGACTAAGTGGAATCTGATATGAAAAAGATAATATTTATTTTGGTAATCGGATTCCTGCTATTCGAGTTTATAGAGCATGTGATTTTTCCTCTGATCTGGTTTATTAAAAACCGAAAGAAAAAATCCGTTTGCGGAGCAGAGGCGATGTTGGGAAAAACTGGTGTAATTAAATACTGGCGGGAATCTGAAGGACAGATTATTGTAAATGGAGAGTTGTGGCGAGCTGAAAGCGATTTTCTCCTGTCGGCAGAGGATAGAGTGGTTATCCAGGATGTGGATGGACTCACTGTAAAAGTAATTCCCTTCAAGGAAAAAGATAGCTGATAGCATCACAGGTCGCTTGTGTAAAATATATCGTAAACTTTGTTTTATAGCGTTTAACCTTGACCCCTGCACAAAAATTTAATACTGAAAGAGGTAGTAAAAAGTTTGAAATAATTTTAGGATGTCAAATCTGATCGGATTTTATGCAAAGTCTCGATTAGTCTATGGAGGATAACCGTATGGAACCTGATTGTATTTTCTGTAAAATTGTAAAGGGAGAAATTCCGAGCTCTTTTCTTTTTGAAAACGACAACCTTGTTGTATTTAGAGACATTAACCCGCATGCACCTGTCCATTTACTTATTGTTCCCAAAAAGCATATAAGAAGTGTAAACGATTTAACCGAAGAAGATGAAAATATAGTATCAGAAATGATCATGACCGCAAAAATGATGGCGGAAAAAGAGTCTGTTTCAAAATCAGGTTACAAACTCCTTTTCAACGTGGAAAAAGGCGGCGGTCAGGTAATATTTCATCTTCACCTGCATCTTATCGGCGGATGGAAGAAATAGTTAGTGCCCATCTATAAACGGCATCTTGCGATACATATCTGCGTTCTCGCGTTTTTGTAATACTCGACGTAAGCCCATTACGCCTGCGTTTTCAAAAACTCTGCGGCCTTGATCTGAACCGCAATCTACAATTTCTGGACGGACACTATTTATAGTTTTGTTGCCGCTTTCAGATTACTGACTTTTTCACCTAATATTTCGTGAAGATTCGGATTATTCAGGTTTTCTTCAATTATACGCTCAAATGCGCTTCCTACAACGATTCCATCTACATCCGGTGCAATTTTTCTTACATCTTCAGGCTCGCTTATTCCGAATCCGACACATATTGGAAGTTTAGTCACAGAGCCAAGGAGCTTTGAATTAACTGTAACTTCTCCTGTATCAAGCCCGTCGCTTCCTGTAACGCCTGTTTTTGAAACAAGATATAAAAATCCGGAAGCTGATTCGGTAATTTTTTTCATTCTTTCAACAGGAGTAGTAGGTGCTACAAGACGAATAAGAGCAAGCTCTTTGCCCGGCCATTTTGAAGTCATTTCATCCGATTCTTCAGGAGGAAGATCCACTACAAGCACTCCGTCTGCACCGGCAGAAATAGAATCGTTGTAAAATGCTTCTGCGCCATATGAAAGTATAGGATTATAATAGCTGAAAAGAATTATGGGGATATCTGAAAATGTCCTGATTTTTTTTGTCATTTCCATAACTTTTTTTATAGTTATGCCTTTTTTAAGAGCTCTTGCGGAAGACCTTTGGATCACCGGCCCATCAGCCGTAGGATCGGAAAAAGCAATACCAAGCTCTAAAATATCAAGTCCTGCTTTACACATCGATTCAATTATTTTAAGCGAAGTATCAAGATCCGGATCTCCTGCCGAAAGAAATCCGACAAGGGCTTTTTCTTTTTTTTGTTTCAACGCATCAAATGCTTTATCAATTCTATTTGTCTTCATTTGTTCTGAATTCTCCTTCCATACAGCCGGGTTGTTAATCCGCACCTACAAATCCCGTAAAGACGCAAAATCTTGCGTCTTTACAACCTAAATTATTGTTGAAACAATCCCAAGATCCTTATCACCTCTGCCTGAAAGATTAACGATTATAATTTCTTCTTTTTTCATACGCGGTGCCTGCTCCATTACAAAAGCCAGCGCATGGGAACTTTCAAGAGCAGGTATTATTCCCTCAAGCCTGCAAAGGGTTTTAAAAGCATTAAGTGCCTGATCATCATTTATAGAAACGTAGCTTGCTCTTTTTACATCTTTAAACAAAGAATGTTCAGGACCAACTCCCGGATAATCAAGCCCGGCGGATATTGAATGAGCCTCAATTATCTGCCCGTTTTCATCCTGAAGAACATATGATTTCGACCCGTGCAGTACTCCTACAGAACCTTCGCCAAGGGTTGCCGCATGTTTACCGGTAGAAATGCCTTTACCGGCAGCTTCAACACCTATCATATCAACCGGATCATCTATAAACGGAAAGAAAAGCCCCATTGCATTACTTCCTCCTCCCACACATGCTATCAAAAGATCAGGAAGGCGACCTGTTTGCTCCAGAATCTGTTGTCTTGCTTCTATTCCTATAATTTTCTGGAAATCACGCACCATAGCAGGATACGGATGAGGGCCTGCAACAGAGCCTATTATATAAAAGGTATCAACAACCGCTCCAACCCAATATCGCATTGCTTCATTCATGGCATCCTTGAGTGTGCCTGTTCCGGATTCAACAGGCACGACCTCTGCTCCAAGAAGTTTCATGCGTAAAACATTCGGAGCCTGTCTTTTTACATCTTCGGTTCCCATAAAAATCTTGCATTCCATTCCGAAAAGAGCAGCTACCGTGGCAGTTGCAACCCCATGCTGGCCCGCTCCGGTTTCGGCGATTACTTTCTTTTTCCCCATCCATTTGGCAAGAAGCGCTTGGCCGAGAGTATTGTTTATCTTATGTGCTCCCGTATGCGCGAGGTCTTCACGTTTTAAATATATTGCAGCACCCTTTAAATGATCGCTTAATCTTTTTGCATGAAAAAGAGGGGTGGGGCGGCCTGTATAAAGGGCCAGAAGATCGTCCAACTCTTTTTTGAATTTTTCATCCGGCGTAATTTTGTTATATGCTTCTTCAAGCTCAAGGAGAGCAGGCATCAGAGTCTCACCGACATAACGCCCTCCGTAAATCCCGAAATGTCCGTTTGTATCAGGACATGGTACGGTTTTTAAAGGAGCAAAACCGCCTGCAAGAGATTCTTTGTTTGTTAAAGAGTTCATCAAAATATTCTCCTTGTTGTTTTTGTAAGCATGCATCCTGATACAATGCTTATAAAAGATTTTACTTTTTCGATATCCTTTATCCCGTAAGAAGATTCAACACCGGAGCTTATATCAACCGCATCAGGGCTGCAAAGAGATATTGCTGTTTGTATATTATCCGGTGAAAGACCGCCAGCCAGTATAAGAGGATAATTTTCTCCCACTGTTTTTGCCTTTTCCCATTCCCATGAAAGGGCGTTTCCGCCGGGAAGAGTACCTTTGCCATACTCTACGATAAACGCCGATGCTTCATATTTTTTTACTTCTTCAATAAAAGGCTTTTTTTCAATAAAAAGAGCTTTTATGACAATCAGGTTTTCTTTGCAAAGGTCAGCCACAAGCTGAGGAGTTTCATTACCGTGAAGTTGAACTGCACAAATACGGCTTTTTTCAACAGTATCCATTATCGATGAAAAACTTTCATTAACAAAAACCCCGACTGTTTTAATTTCTTTTGGCAAAGCCTGTGATATTTCACGCGCTGCGTCCGGAGCAATATATCTTGGGCTTTTTGGATAAAAAACAAATCCCAATGCATCCGCTCCAAGCTTTGCACATGAAACTGCATCACTTACTCTTGTGATGCCGCAGATTTTAATCTGGGGTTTATTGCTAAGATTGTTTGTGCTGTTAATTTGTTCTATCATTTATATTAATTCATCTTTTCCCGGCTTCATTAAAGACTTTAAAAATAAAGCCGGATTATCGGCTTTCACAATGCTTTCACCAATAAGAAAATTAAATACTCCAAAAGAAAGATTTTTTTCAATGTCTTTCCGGTTTGTTATTCCGCTTGCCGCAACTGCGATCTGATCTGCGTTTAAAAGAGAAGACAAACTCATTGCGGTTTTTATATCGGTATCAAAGGAGCTTAAATTTCTATTGTTTATTCCGATAAGCTTTGCACCTGCCTCCGATGCTGCTTCAAGATCTTTTTCAGAATTAACTTCAACAAGCGCATCGAGATTCAGCTCATTGCAGAGAGCAAGATAATCTTTTAGCTGTTTTAGAGAAAGAATTCTTACAATAAGAAGCGCAGCATCAGCTCCCATAGCCGCTGCTTCATATATCTGATATGATGATATCAAAAAATCTTTCCTTAAAACCGGAAGAGACGATGCTTTTCTTGCTGCAATAAGATCATCCGGATTTCCCATGAAAAATTTTTTATCGGTTAAAACCGATATTGCCGCCGCACCGCCATCTTCATATCCTTTGGCATATTTTGCCGGATCAAGATCGGGGCATAATACTCCTTTTGAGGGTGAAGCTCTTTTAATCTCGGCTATTATATTAACACCGGAAGGCCCTGGCTTTATAAATTTTTGTAAAAAAGGGCGTCTTTTTATATTTTGTGCCTGATCGCGAAGTCTTTCTTCTGAAACATTCTTTTTACAGGCTTTAACTTCACTTTTTTTATGCTCGACTATCTTTGTTAAAAAATCCATTATCCGTTTTCCTGGGTAAAGCGAACCAGAGATTCAAGTTTTGATTTGGCAGCACCTGAATCAATAGATGTTTCGGCAAGCTTTATACCTTCTTTTAAGTTTGCAGCTTTTCCTGCCGCAACTAAAGCTGCGGAAGCATTTATAAGAATTATATCTCTTTTTGGCCCTTTTTCTCCGTTTAAAATATTTTTCGTAATCTGGGCATTATCGGAAGCTGTACCACCAATAAGATCACCGGCATTAGCCGTTTTACCGAAAAAATCTTCAGGATCAATATCATAAGTTCGAATCAAGCCATCATTTAACTCAGATATTCTTGTAGGGGCACAAATTGAAATCTCATCAAGACCGTCATGCCCGTGTACTACAAATGCTCTTTTTACACCAAGAATACGAAGTGCCTGAGCGAACATTTCCGTAAGATTCGGAGCATAAACACCTAAGATCTGATAATTTGCAGATGCCGGATTGGTAAGGGGGCCAAGCATGTTAAATATGCTTCTTAAGCCGATCTCTTTTCTTGCTTTTGCCGCATATCTCATGGCTTCATGATAAAGAGGGGCAAAAAGAAAGCCGATTCCGATCTCCTGTATGGCTTCTTCTACTATTTCAGGAGCAGTATCCAGCTTGATGCCGAGCTCCTCAAGGAGATCGGCGCTTCCACATTTGCTTGAAACTGAACGGTTTCCGTGTTTTGCGACAGTTACACCGGAGCCTGCTACAACAAAAGCGCTTGTTGTAGAAATGTTAAAAGTACTGGCACCGTCTCCTCCTGTGCCACATGTATCAACAACGGTTTTTGCAGTTGCCTGGATACGCCGCGCTTTTTTACGCATAGCAGAAGCTGCTCCGGCAAGCTCTTCAAATGTTTCACCCTTTGTGGCAAGAGCAGCCATAAAGGCTCCTATTTGTGCATCCGTTATGTTTCCTGAAAAAATTTCACTTAACATCTGAAACATTTCTTCTTCACCAAGATCCGTTCTTTCTATTATCTTTTTCAAGCTTTCTTTAAACATTGCTTTTCCTCTTAATGAGCTATCGGGCGGGTTACGAACCCGCCTCTACAAAAAAATTCCCCCTTAACAAGGGGGCCAAGGGGTTGCATCTTGCCCCCGCTCCCTGTTAGTCTACGCTGTTTAGGAAATTTCTTAATAAACGTTTTCCAACAGAAGTCATTATAGATTCCGGGTGAAACTGAACACCTTCAGTCTTATGGCTTTTATGCCTTAACCCCATAATTTCTCCTTCTTCCGATTCGGCGGTTATATCAAAACATGAAGGCAGAGTTTCTTTTGATACGGCCAGAGAATGATAGCGCATAGCTTTAAAAGGGTTGGCAATTCCCTTGTATATTGTTTTACCATCGGATGTTACAGAAGATACTTTTCCGTGCATAAGCTTTTTTGCTGAAACGATATCACCGCCAAACACCGCAGCTATAGCCTGATGGCCTAAACATACGCCAAGAACAGGAATTTTGCCTGTAAAATGTTTGATTACGTCCATTGAAATCCCTGCCGATTCGGGCCTGCCAGGACCGGGAGATATAACAATACCGGATGGATTCCATGCTATAATTTCATCCAATGTCGCCGCATTGTTTCTTATAACCTTAACATCGGCTCCAAGTTGTCTTAAGTATTGAACAAGATTATATGTGAATGAATCAAAATTATCTATCATTAATATCATTTCTGGTCCTCCGGTATTAATAGACTCTTTTGCTTTTGGATAAGCTGTAATGCATTTTGAATGGCCATAGCCTTGTTTTCGGTTTCCTTCAGCTCACTGTCCGGGATTGAATCGGCCACTATTCCGGCTCCTGCTCTTACCACAAGCTTTCCTTTTTCAACACAGGCGGTTCTTATCGTAATAGCCAGATCCATATTGCCGTTAAAAGAGATATATCCAACAGCTCCGCCGTATGGCCCCCTCGGCTCTTTTTCAAGTTCCGCTATGATTTCCATGGCTCTTACTTTCGGCGCACCCGATAAAGTGCCAGCAGGAAAGGTCGCAGCAAGAAGATCCCATGCATCATATTCTTTTTCAAGATCGCAGTTTATGCTCGAAACCAGATGCATTACATGGGAATATCTTTCAATTACCATAAGATCTGTTACCTGTACGCTGCCTGTTTCCGCAACCCGGCCTAGATCGTTACGACCTAGATCCACAAGCATGAGATGCTCTGCCCTTTCTTTTTCATCGGAAAGAAGTTCATCGGCAAGGGCTCTGTCTTCCTGTTCGCTGTTTCCTCTTTTGCGTGTTCCGGCAATCGGGCGAAGTGTAGCCACCCTGTTTTCAAGCCTTACCATTGTTTCCGGAGATGACCCAACAAGAGCAACATCTCCAAGGTGCATAAAGAAAAGATAGGGTGAAGGATTGATATATCTTTGCACCCTGTATAGCGTCCAGAAATCCGGGGCATCGTCACATATGAAAGGCTGGGATATAACCGCCTGGATTATATCTCCTGCTCTTATATATTCTTTTGTTTTTTCAACATGATTTAAAAATATTTCCGGTTTTTGCTTTGGATAAAGAGAAAAATTTCCTTTTACCGAATCCTCATCATTAAAAGAGATCTGCTTTTTGATATTTTCCGTCATCGCTTCTATACGTGCTTTTGCTTTATTATATGAGATCTCAGGATCTTTATCATCATCTGTAAAGCAGATGCTTATTCCAAGAAGCGTATTTCGGATATTATCAAAAACAATTATCTCATCCGGTATTATAAAATGAGATAGGGGCTTATCATCAGGTATCACGCACGGAACAGGCTCAAAAAAAGAAACCATCTCATATGAAAGATAGCCGACCATTCCTCCCCAGAAACGCGGCAACCCGGCAAGCGATGCAGGCCGGTAATCCTTCATGATATCTCTTAAAACATCAAGCGGTTTATTTCCATGAGGAATTTTTTTAACCGTACCGTTTTCTTTTACTTCAACATGATCTTTAAATACGCATATATGGCTTCGTGCCGAAGTTCCGAGAAAACTGTATCTCCCCCATCTTTCACCACCCTCAACACTTTCAAGCAAAAAGACCGGGCCTTTGCCATCGTAAAATTTACGCAGCAAAGAAACCGGGGTTTCGGTATCCGCAAGTATTTCCACGCAAAGCGGGATAACATTGCTCTTTTCAGAAAGAGCGCAAAATTCTTTTTTGTCCGGAAATTGATTTAATAACATTGGTATTCCTTATATATTATAATTTATGGACTTTTTTATATCTATATCGCGTGTGCCCCGTTTATATATTATATTTTATAGACTTTCAAATAAAGTCTATAAAAAAAGGGCCGTAAATTTTTGTTTTACGACCCTTTAAAATAAAAAAATCGCAAAACATTTTGTATTGTCCGCGATCCTTAGTTTATTTCTTTTATATCAAATATTTAAATCAATAGAGCCTCGCGGGCAATTGTTTTTCATAGGCCCGCCAACACCAATTTTTATTTCCCGATTCCACAATTATATTATTAAAATATTTTTCCATAAGTTTTTCTTCAAATAATTTTATGTATATTTACATACGGTTTGAATCGTTGTCAAGAAAATTTGCCGGGGGTGCAATTTTATGCTATTATCAATATCATTTCGAAAGGATAGGGATCGAAATATTATTAGCACAATTTGTTAAGAGCGTTAATCCCTTCCTCAAAAACATAAATTTTAACAGTATGAACAGTTGGTGCAAAGCTGATAAAATATTTTATTCAGGAGCTATTATCATGCAAACCTTAATTGATGAAGGCAAGCTCAAACAGGTTTTAAAGGAAGCTATTATTGAGATGCTTGAAGAAAGAAAGAATGATTTTCATGACATAATTATTGAGGCTATGGAAGATGTAGCCTTAATACGTGCAATACGTGAAGGGGAAGATACAGAGCCCGTAAGCAGAAAGGAAATTTTTAATATACTGGAAGGCCATTCTTGAATCTTGAGTTTAAAAAAAGTTTTGCGAGGGATTTAAAAAAAAGAAAACAGGACAAAGAACTTCTTGAACGGATACAACGGATAATAAATGAAGTTGATGAAGCAGTGAGTATCATTGAAATAGGGAATCTCAAAAAACTTAAAGCTGAAGGCAACTATTACCGTATCAGGCTTGGCGATTACCGGCTTGGTCTTATCATTGAAAACGATATGGTCTATTTTGTGAGATTCTTGCACCGAAGAGAAGTTTATAAGTATTTTCCATAAAAAGTGGTAGCACACATTCGATAACGCTATATTATGTAAAGAGTTATCTATCCCGCCAGTCAGAGCTTGAAAATAAAGGTTAGCAATTGGTCTGATTTTACCATTTTTCCATCCACCTTCCCCAAACAAGCGGTTAAAGAAAAAAATCAAGAGCCAAAAGCTGAGTAGACCCTTTTCCCCTCCTATAAATACCCTCCATGCACACAAAAAACGCCCAAAATATATTTCCATTGTCTCAAGGCTGGATGTAGCCAATTACATCACCTCCTTTCCGGTTGATTTTTAACTGGAGATACGATAGAAAAGTAGAGAAGGTTCAGCAGAAAATTTGGAAAACTTGTACAGGGATAAAAAATCATTTATGGGGTGAACAAATGAATACATTTACCGCTATCGTACATAAAGAAGAAAATCTTTATGTGGCTTTGTGTCCCGAGGTGGGAACAGCAAGTCAGGGGGAAACTATAGAAGAAGCAGTGAAAAATCTTCAGGAAGCTACAGAACTTTATCTGGAAGAATTCCCCATGAAGCATACTTACCGACCGATAATGACAACATTTGAGGTTGCCGTTCATGCCTGAACTTCCGAGAATCTCAGGTAAGGAAGCTGTTAACATATTTAAAAGCCTTGGATTTTATGAAGCACGCCAGAAAGGCAGCCATGTCATCATGCGCAAGGACGACAGAGGATGCGCAATTCCATTACATAAGAATCTTGCTATCGGAACACTCAGAAGTGCTATCCGTCAGGCCGGTATTACTGTTGACGAATTTGTTACCGCCTATAAAGAAAGATAATCTTGTTAAATAGCGGCAGAGTCTGCCACCTTAAGCTTTAGCCAGATTTATACTGCTTAGTATTTTTCCGCTCTCTGCGGGGGCAACTGGTCTGATTTTATCATTTTTCCATCTGCCCTTCCTACAACAAGTGCTTAAAGAAAAAACCCAAGAGATCGCGGTAGGAATGCCGATTACTCGGCACCCCCCGCACAGATCCCAGCATGCACTACTAATGCACTGGGCTCCTGCTTCAAGTTTTGACGCGCATGCGTTCCAGCGGATAAGGATGACAGATAAAAGGATTAGGC
>JBDRRF010000107.1:0-65133 GCA_043825875.1 Pseudomonadota bacterium
TTGACTGCGTAGAATGTATGAAAGAATATACAATCATATTTATTTTCTGATTCGACCCAAAATTTACATTTAGACTCAATACATTCTGCTTTGATTAAAGGGCACATATTCGTTACCGCCTTTCATTGTTTTTGTGTAACAATTAATATACGTAGTACGTAATTTATAGGTTTAAAGGGTTACTTTTTATTAAACACTAATTCCTATAAAATATTATTTGCAAAAAATCAAATAATTATTATTGAAGAGTTACGCATAATGTGTTTATTATCATGTTATACGTAATACGTGTTATCACGAATTTTCCAAAAGCAAGGCTGTTATATTACAATAATGAATAATATTTTACCTGATTTTCAAAAATATATCCTGGACAATGAACTGGTTTCTGAAAACCAAATTCCATTTTATGCTAACTGGGTTAACAAGTTTATAAAATTTTCCAATACCCGGCAGGATAAAGCATTGGATTTAAGAGTTCAATTATTTCTTGATGCTTTAAAAAAAGACCGGGAACTTCAGGATTGGCAAATCACACAGGCTGAAAATGCCATAAAACTTTACATTAATAATTTCCTGCCTACATCCGGTGGTACTGCAATACTTTCACCAAATGCAGACACAGAGGCTGAAAACAAATTTCCGGATGATCAAAAAATAATAAAAGAAATTCGCGAAATATTACGTATTAAGCACTATGCCTACAGCACTGAAAGAACTTATATAGACTGGTTCAAACGTTTTCATGCCTACCTGACCAAAGCAAAAAATAAAGACTGGGTAAATCAGGGAGCTGATGAAAAGGATGTCAGAGATTTTCTCAGCCACCTGGCAATCAAGCAGCAAGTATCGTCTTCAACTCAAAATCAAGCCTTAAATGCGCTATTGTTTTTGTTTCGGGAAGTTCTCAAAATTGATTTAAAGGATTTGGGTAAAACTGTACGGGCCAAAAGAGGCCCGAAGCTTCCTGCTGTATTAACCCAGGATGAAGTTCGCAGTTTGCTTGAGCAATTAAATGAAAGGGAAGCTCTTGTTGTGCATCTTCTCTATGGTACCGGAATGCGGCTGATGGAATTAGTCCGATTGCGGGTTAAAGATATTGATTTTGGAGCAAAATCTATTATAGTCCGGGCGTCAAAAGGTGATAAAGATAGAATAACAGTTCTTCCCGATGCTGTTAGAAGTAAGCTAAAAAAGCATCTGGACGCAGTTGAAAAAATTCATGAGCAGGATTTATCCAAAGGCTTTGGCGAAGTTTATATGCCGGGTGCCCTTGATAGAAAATACCAAAATGCAGCAAAAGAATGGCGCTGGCAGTATGCTTTTCCTTCTGCGACTCTTTCAGTTGACCCCCGTTCCGGCAAGGTTCGCCGACATCATATAAGTCCCAGCTCCGTTCAGAAAATTGTTGCTTCTGCAGTAAAAAAGGCTGGTATTGCCAAACACGCTACCGTACATACCTTGCGCCATAGTTTTGCAACACATTTACTTATGAATGGTGTAAATATCAGAGAAGTCCAGGACTTTTTAGGACACAAAAATGTCGAAACAACAATGATCTATACTCATGTATTGCGTAATATGTCCAAAGTACCGATAAGTCCCCTGGATACACTGCTTGCCGATGAAGCGTCTAAAAAGGAATGAATTTACAATATATAATTAAACATAAGAAAAGGGGGTTATAATGAAAAACATAATATTTACCATAATCATAATTTGCTGTGTGGTTATTGCCGGTAGTAGTATTGGGTGGGCTGAAGGGAAAAAGCAGATTGAAAATCCCGTGTATGTTATTAAAACAAGCATGGGAGATATTGATGTGGAATTGTTTGATGATGAAGCTCCTAAAACGGTTGCCAATTTTATCGGGTTGGCAGAAGGCACAAAGGAATTTAAAGATATCAAAACCGGTAAGAAAGTTAAACGCCCTTTTTATGACGGACTAATTTTTCACAGGGTAATAAAAGATTTTATGATTCAGGGTGGATGCCCTTTGGGTACTGGCACAGGCGGCCCAGGTTATGCTTTTGCCGATGAAATTGATGCTACTGCTTTAGGTTTGGATAACTTAAAAGCATTTGATAACCGGACAGGGCCTCATCGCTTCCTGATGATTCGCAGCCAGCAGGATTTTGAGCGAAATCTTACCAGACCGATTTTTAAAGCTATGAATATTAAGTCGCAAAAGGAACTTGATGGAAGAAAAGAAGAATTTAAAGCCCGCCTTGAAAAACTTACCATTAAAGAAGCTTATGAAAATATGGGCTATGTCTATTCCGAAAACGGTTCAAAACATGCGCTGGTCCGTGGTTGTCTGGCTATGGCAAATTCAGGCCCAAATACGAACGGCTCACAATTTTTCATTAATCTGGTGGACACCGATTGGCTGGCAGGCAAACATACCGTGTTTGGCAAAGTAGTAAATGGAATGGATGTGATAGACAATATCGGAAAAGTCAAGGTTGGTTCGGGAAGTAAACCTGTTAAGGATATAAAAATTATCTCCATCAGCAGGAAAAATTAACCCTTACCTGCCATGCATTGTTAATTTAGATTAAATATCCTTACGGTGGTAGATTTTTACTTTACTGTCGACAGGTTCAAATGCCGTCACAAATTCTTCCACCGTCTCTAATGTTCCCATAAAAAGAAAGCCGCCCGGTTTAAGCGCGTAATGAAAAAGTGGGATCAACTTTGAACGAAGATCTCTGGCCATATAAAGAAGTGTGTTGCGGCAGCTTATTAAGTTCAATTCTGAAAATGGAGGATCTTTAGTCACATCATGTTCGGAAAAAACAAGAAGATCGCGGATAGATTTTCGGATATGATAGAAGCCTTCTTTGGAGTCATAGATAAAAAAACGAGCCAGTCTTTCAGGGGATACATCAATATTGATGTTTGACGGAAATATTGCGCTTCGGGCCTGTTCAATAGAATACTTGTCAATATCAGTGGCAAATATCTGCACCTTGTATGACTCTTTAATGGATTCCATATATTCCTTAACCAGAATTGCAATAGAATAGGCTTCCTCGCCGGTGGAGCAACCGCAAACCCATATCCGGATAACTCCTTTAGATGTTTCATTTGAAAAAAGTTTAGGGATTATATTTTTTTTAAGTATTTCGAAAGCAGCCGGATCATGGAAAAAAGTTGTAGCACCAATGAGTGTGTCGTGAAAGAGAGCATCTGATTCCGCCTTATTTTGAAACATAAATCTAAGATATTGATCCGGCTTTCTGATCTGGTGTAAAGCCATCCTCCGTTTTATACGGTTGATCAGGGTAATATCCTTATACTGGGAAAAATCGTGGCCTGTTTGCGTCCGCAAAAGAACGCAGATTTTATTTATTGTATCTTCGGTAGAAGATGAGGTTTTATTGTTTTCTTCAATAGTCATAGCATTTATTTGCACAGAATAATTAATGCACTTATAGCAATTGTTATAAATCTATTCCGTTTGAGACGTTATTAACTTGAAATAAAAAAAGGGGGTATCCTTATTAAGGTTACCCCCTTATAATTTATAAGCTTAACGAGTAATATCTATACGCCTTGAAGTTGCTCCTTAACCGTTGTAGCTATTTTATAAAGGATTGTCAGTACTAAAAATCCTACAGCATAAACGCCTAATGTAATGGCTATCTCCGGCATTGTGGGAACATATTCGGTAACATGATGCAACGGAGATGGTACAAAGCCTCCTGAAATCATGCCAAGCCCTTTGTCAATCCATGTGCCGCAAAATACACAGATACATGCTACCATAAGTATTCCCTCTTTCTGTCTTGTAAAAGGATTTACAAGAAGGATTATGGATATAAGCATCAACGCTACAGATGTCCACATCCATGGCACAAGAACACCGTGGCCATGCAATCCGGCAAACAGATAAATCATATGAGCCATATGCTCCGGGATTTTGCTGTAAAATACTACAAAAACCTCACAGAGAAGGAAAAATACGTTTAAGCAAATTCCATATGTAACGATTTTAGCCAAGGTCTGAATCTGCTCTTTTCCCGGATCAAATTTTGTAAGTTTTCTTACAAGAAGGCAAAGAAGAATCAAAAAAGCCGGACCTGCTGCAAATGCGGAAGCAAGAAAACGAGGAGCAAGTATTGCCGTAAGCCAGAAACCTCTGCCGGGAAGACCGCAGTATAAAAATGCTGTTACGGTATGAATGCTGACTGCCCAGGGTATTGATATATAGATTAAAACTTTTACCCATTTAGCCGGAGCAACGCCGTTTCTTTCTCCCTGGAGAACCTGCCAGCCAATTATAATATTTAAAAACAGATAACCGTTTAGCACTATCATATCCCAGAAAAGTATGGAATTTGGAGTGGGGTACAACATAACATTTAAAAGGCGCATAGGCTGACCAAGATCCATAAGTATAAACAGAACACACATGGTTACAGCAGCTACAGCCAGAAATTCTCCCAGAATTGTTATTTTCCCGAATGCCTTATAATGGTGCAGATAATACGGTAGTACCAGCATTACGGCTGATGCGGCGACCCCGACAAGAAATGTAAACTGGGCTATATAAAACCCCCATGATACATCTCTGCTCATCCCGGTTATACCAAGGCCGAAATCAAGCTGCCATAAATAAAAGCCAAACCCAACGCCTATAACGGCGAGCAGGCCTGCAATCCAACCATAATATTTTTTGCTTCCTTTAAGTGCTAATTCAAGCATAACCACCTCATACTATATAATAAATAGAGGGCCCCGTACCGAGGGCCACTTTGCGTCGAATTGTATAGTTAGTTTTAAGTAAATGTCTGACATTGGATCCAGGATCTTCAAGATCTCCGAAAGCCATAATGCCGTTGGATGCTTCAACACACGCCGGTTGTAATCCAACAGCAAGGCGCTCGGCGCAGAAATTGCATTTTTCGACAACGCCTTTAGTTCTTGTCGGGAATTTTTTATTGTTTTCTTTTATAAAAGGCCTTGGGTCCCTGAAATTGAAATTTCTTGATCCATAAGGACAAGCAGCCATGCAAAACCGGCAGCCGATACACCTATGGAAATCCATCATAACAATTCCATCTTCACGTTTGAAAGTTGCCTTTGTCGGACAGGCCCTGACGCATGGGGCATCTTTGCATTGATTGCAAAGAACCAGAAAAGGCAAATGCTTTATGCGCTCATTTAAGTATTCATTCTCTAAATTGGGAAAAGCATGTTTGAATTCTTCTTCCCATATCCACTTTATTTCATGCCGCTTGTTTTCCATAACAGGAATATTGTGAATTTTACTACAGGCCGCAATTATTGGTTCAAGATCATGTTCCGATTTAATCTTTCTGGTATCAATGACCATTCCCCATCTTTTGGCGGTGAGAGCTTCTTTTTTTGGAGCCGCATCAATCGATTTAACAATCAGGTTGTCTATATCCAGATCTTGTATATCTATTGCAAAAGCATCCAAAACCGGTGTTGCGCTCAGGCCCAGTGCTGAAATTCCAGCTATTTTTAAGAATTTTCTTCTGCTGTTTTCCATCACTATTTCTCCTTCGGATTATCAATATGGCAATCCCAGCAGTAAGGACTTACCGATGCATAGGTATGACACTTATCACAAAATTCTGCCTTATTTGAATGGCAATCCAGACAACCGTTGGACAAACTCATTTCAAATTCCTTGTCACTGCTGTTAATATATAATCTATTCGTCTTCCTTACAACCGAACGTCTCCAGCTATCTAAAACCTGCATATGTTCAGTTTTCATATAAGCTGCCGGCTCAACACATTCTTTAGCAGCCTTAGCTTTCTCGGTAAGTACAGGTTCAGGAACCGGTGTCGCTTTTCCCATGTTATACCAGAAAGGAAAAGTGAAAATAATTAAAAATATAACAATACCGGTTATCACTTCCCCTTTATTATACATCTTTTTATCTTCTTTTTCGTGAGACATTTTACTCCTCCATTCCTGGAAGCGGTTCATCGCGAAGGTTAACAGTTCTTTCTTTCTCACCCGGCATTATCAAAGCGTTTGCAACTAACTCGGTAACTCCGGTTACATCTACTCCAGGAACCCAGTAATCCATAAGAGGCGGAAGAGCAGCCCTGTCAATTGCGCAGATAGTAGCAAGCATATTTACACCAAATTGATCGTGAACATGCTTTACCGCGTTAGCCCTTGGAAGACCTCCGCACATCCTTAATTCCATATCTTCACCGGCGTTAAGGCCGGAACCGCTGCCGCAGCAGAAAGTCTGTTCTCTGATGGTATTACTCGGCATTTCATAAAAATTATTACAGGTATTTTTTATAACATACCTTGGCTCTTCAAACATCCCCATGCCTCTGGACGGATTGCATGAATCATGAAAAGTTACCTTTAGATTATCATTACGGCTTTTATCAAGTTTCAGTTTCCCATGATATATAAGATCGGCTGTAAATTCTGAAATATGGACCATTTTTGTTGAGTTGGCGTTTTCAAACTTTGTACCGGTAATGGGAGAAACCGGATTTTCAAGAAAATCCGCAGGCCCGTTCATTGTATCCATATACTGAGTTATAACACGCCACATATGCCCGCACTCACCACCGAGTATCCACTTAACACCAAGCCGTTTTGCTTCGGCATACATCTTTGCGTTAAGACGCTTCATTGTCTCATGGGAAGTAAAGAAACCAAAGTTTCCACCTTCGGAAGCATAGGTGCTCCATGTAATATTAAGACCCTGCTCCTCTAAATAATGAAAGAGCATCAGATAACCCATGGCAGTATATGTACCGGGATCGGCAAAAACATCACCGGATGGGGTAATAAATAATATATCTGCGCCCTTCCTGTTAAATGAAGGCTTTACCACCACTCCGGTTTTTTCTTCTATATCATCTACAAAGAATTCCAGCATTTCTTTGTAAGCATGCGGCTGGATGCCTAGATGGTTTCCAGTACGATAACAATTTGCAACAGGTGTTGCGATCCAGTCTATATTTAGCCCGAGCAGATTAAATATCTCCCTGGCCATTATTGTTATTTCAGCGGTATCAATACCATAAGGACAGAATACCGAGCAGCGGCGGCATTCGGTGCATTGAAAGAAATAGTACCACCATTCTTTCAAAACATCTAAAGTGAGTTCACGTGCCCCGGCAACCCTGCCTAAAATTTTCCCTGCTGTGGTAAAATCGTTTCTGTAAACCGAACGAAGAAGTTCGGCTCTTAATACCGGCATGTTTTTCGGATCGCCCGTACCTATAAAGAAATGGCATTTATCGGCGCATGCTCCGCATCTTACGCAGATATCCATAAAAACCTTAAAAGAACGAAATTTGTCAAGCCGTTCCTTGAAAGCATTATGGACTATCTCCTTCCAGTTTACAGGAAGTTTCCAGTCTTCATCAAGCGGGTTCCATGCACGTGCATTTGGAAGACTAAGGTATTCCACACTTTTGGGATTTGAAGCATAACAGTACATACCCTTTCTGATTTGAACGGGTACATCCATCCAATTGTTACTACTAGGCTTGTAATCTATTTTTTCTATCAGTTCATTGTTGTCTTTTGGAAGGTCTGACATTAGTTACTCCTTTTCAACCGGCAGTCCAGCATCAATCATTTTCTCCCTGAAATCGTCCTCGTACTCTTCATATGTATGAGTATGTACAGGATAATTCCATGGATTTATATGTCTGACCGCCCGGGTGTTGCCCGGCAGATTTCTTGTAGGACTCATAAAAATACCACCCATGTGCATAAGCTTGCTGAAAGGGAAATAGGCAAGTAATGTACTTACAAAAAAGATATGCACATAAAAAATACCACCAATACCCTCAGGGATTATCGGATGAAGTGTGACAAGACCCATAGCAAGCTGCTTTGCGCTTATAATATCTACTTTAAATACATGCCGCATCAATATTCCGCTTATAGCTATTCCTATAATCAAAAACAGAGGGAAATAATCCTGGGTGAGTGAAATGTATTTTACCTGAGGTTCTACAATCCTTCTGAGAAGAAGATAAGAAACAGCCAAAAGGAGAACAAATCCGGAAAGCAATATTCCAGGGACTCCGATTTGCAGCATGCCGTCTATACTTTCAAGTAACTTTATGGCAGATGGCACAGGATCAGTAAAAAGCCTTAAATGTCTAGCTAAAACAGTAAAAAAAGAGGCATGAAAAGCAAGAGAGGCAAGCCAGAGTAAAATCTCAAGATTAAAAGAAATTTTGGGTCCATCGCTTAACTGGGTTCTCGTATTTCTAAATAAGGAACGGAAAAGAAATACTTCCAGAAACATTCTGCCGAAAACACCTCTGGTTGTGGTTGGATTATCCAGACTTGCATGTTTAATCCACGGCAAAGATTTCTGTTGCCCGGCAGTAGTTGGAATAGCAAAAGGCACCGGAGAGCGCGCCCATCCAACTACACGGTTTATCACTCCAATAACAAAGACGATAAGGGCTGCGTACGGTATTACAATTCCGAACACAAATTGCGCTGTATAACCGGACGTCTCAACCCCGACAAAGGCAAGCACCGATAAAATAACTACTACAGTGAGTGAGAACATGCACTTAACCATTTAACATTACCTCGCTCCATGGCTTAAGACAGCTGCTTTATAAATACAATAGTCAACCACTCAAGCTTTAATATTAATCATTGTTAAACCAATTGAGATCCCGTTTCATTCTCCGGAATCTCTTTAATCAAACCGGCTCTTTCAAACGCTCTGAAGGTTCTGTTTTTTTCTTCGTTTGCTTTTATATGATAAATTTTCTCTCTGCATCTCATATAAATGTCAAAACCTATCTTTGCGACTAAATCAATTTTTTCGTGGAACTGTATCAACTCTAATAACATGTTATAGTTATTAAAATCTTTACCTTTAAACTGGTCTCTTATTATTTCTTTTAGTGAAAAGACAAAAGAGACCGCCCTGGATGGGGTAAAATCCTGAATGGCTCTGATCCTTATAATAGGATCAAGAAATAAATTTATTGTATCAACATTCATTTCACCAAGAAGTTCATCCATTAAAACGCTAAGACCTTTATGGGTTGTACTTCCTACAGGATTGGCAAAAGGATTTTTCTGGCTTTTGATAAATCTGGAAGTATCGGCAGGATAGGTGTTGACAACAACATCAAACCATTTATCGATAATAACTTTTTTCTTTTGGGTTAACAGCTCTTCCAGTTTCATATATAAAAACCAAACCCAATTCTTTGATATATTGGGCGATATTTATTAATTATAGTATCTTTTCCAAAAACCTCGATATAATGCCACTTTGCGCAAATTCTATAGTCAAGATAAAAATTCATGTCAAGTATAAAAGAAACAATTTTGCGGGAAATTGTGAATTATTGGAAAGGATTTTGGGATTTTGAATGTAATATGAGATTAAGTTGATTTTTTGTATTGTATGATTTAAGTCAACCATAGGGACTCAGATAAAAATGATTATGTTTTTATAAATACTTATATAGTTATCCAGGAACAGATAATGAATATTGCCGATTTTTCTATTGAACAGATTGCAGGCCAGCGTCTAATGGCAGGTTTTGACGGAACACAATTAACACGTGAATTGATGTTTCTTATAGATACTATAAAGGTTGGGGGGTTAATACTTTTTGCACAAAATGTACAAACACCCGAACAGATCAAAAATCTTTGTGATTCAGCTCAGGCTTATGCAAGATCATGCAATCAACCTCCCCTGATTATCTCTATTGACCAGGAAGGCGGTCAGGTTGCAAGGCTCAAAGAGCCTTATTTTACCCGATTTTCAGGAAATCCTGAGATGAAAAGCGAAAACGATGCTGTTCTCTTTGCCCAAACAACTGCAAATGAATTACTCGGGGTCGGAATAAATATGGATATGGCTCCTGTTGTTGATGTTGCTCCGGAAGGCATTAACAGCATAATGGCCGGCAGGGCTTTTGGCTCTGATCCATACTGGGTTTTAAAAATGGGTGTTACAGTCATAGAGAACATGCAGGCAAGAAAATTAATGGCTGTAGCCAAACATTTTCCAGGTATAGGAAGAACTGTTCCTGATTCCCATCTTGAACTGCCTGTTCTTGATATTGAACTTAGTGATCTGGAATCTTTTGACCTTATACCGTTTTATGCAGCTATAAGACACGATGTTTCGGCAATAATGCTTTCTCACATACTTTATTCAAACATCGATGAAAAATGGCCGGCAAGCTTTTCTGAAAAGATAGCCAAAAAGCTTTTGCGCGAGCAAATGGGTTATCAAGGTATTGTGATGACTGATGACCTGGACATGGGGGCGATAATAAATAATTATGATATTAAAACTGTAATAAAACAAATTCTTTATGCCGGAATCGATATGGCGCTGATATGCCATGCAGGGCCAAATATTGAATATGCCTTTGAGGAAATAAAAAAGAATATGCGCGATTCTAACGAGATAGAGGTGGAAGCTGAAAAATCAGTAAGCCGTATACTTTTATATAAGGAGAAATATTTATCGTACACTGTAAATACTGATTCCGAATGAGGTAAAGAATGGCTGTGCGTTTTTTAGTTGGGGATTCATTTGAATTATCTGCGGATGTAGAGGGGCAGTGGAACGGTAAGCCGGTACTGCTTTTGCACGGCGGTGGTCAAACAAGATATTCCTGGGGCAATACAATGAGTGTGCTCGGTGAAGCCGGGTTCCTGGCAATCAATCTCGATCTTCGTGGCCACGGTTATAGCGACTGGGCAGCTGATGGTAATTATTCTATCGATGCCTATGCGAAAGATCTGCGCACCGTGGTAGATCTCATCGGGCAGCCCGTTGCTTTTGTTGGCGCCTCTCTTGGCGGGTTGGCATCCCTGATAGCGGCAGGAGAAGCACCGCAAGTTGCATGTAGCGCCTTGATCCTGGTTGATGTGGCGCCACAACTTGAACAGGTAGGCCGGGAGCGCATTCTTGAGTTCATGCGCAGTTACCCTGATGGTTTCGTATCGCTTGAAGAGGCTGCCTCTGCCGTTTCAGGCTATCTTCCTCATCGATCACGCCCGGATGATCTTAGCGGTTTGGAGAATAACCTGCGACTCGGTTCTGATGGTCGATATAGATGGCACTGGGATCCCGCCATTATTTCCGATGATGAGCAAGTAAATGATAAATTCGATACAAAACGGTATGAGCGCGCTGCTCTGGCTATCGAAGTACCTATTATGCTTGTTCGCGGCCGAATGAGCGATGTGCTGAGCAAAGCCGGGGCACAAGCCTTCTTAAAGACAGTGCCAAGTGCTGAGTATTTAGATATTAAGGAAGCAGGTCACATGATCGCCGGTGACCGCAACGATGCGTTTACGTCTGCCGTTATTTCTTTTCTTATAAAAAAACTTTCTTAGAAAATCAAAAAGGTGATACAATTTGTATCGCATCTGAAATAATAATAGAAGAATAAAAACAATCCATGCGCCCATGATTGTTTAATTTTCCTCGTGGAGGTTTAATTGAAATTTATAAATTCTTACGCAAAATTAGATGAGGTTTTTTACGAAAAGATACGGCCTGCGCCTGTTCGTGATCCGCAACTCTTTTTGTGGAATTCCACCCTGGCTAAGCAGCTAATGATTTCGGATGAATTGAAAAATGATTCGGATGCTCTGGCACAAGTTTTTTCAGGAAATCAAATACTGCCCGGATCGGAACCCATTGCGACAGCGTATGCAGGCCACCAGTTCGGTGGTTTTGTCCCCCAACTCGGAGATGGAAGAGCGCATCTTCTCGGGGAAGTATTAGATCAATTCGGGCAAAGGCTGGACATTCAGCTTAAAGGTTCCGGCCGCACCTCATTTTCAAGAGGTGGCGATGGGCGTTGTGCCCTTGGTCCGGCTGTACGAGAGTTTATTATGAGTGAAGCCATGAAAGCCTTAGGTATTGCTACAACACGCAGTCTGGCAGTTGTAACTACCGGAGAAACGGTTTTTCGTGAAACTCAAGTACCGGGAGCTGTCGTTACTCGTGTTGCTTCAAGTCATATACGTATCGGCACTTTTCAGTACTTCGCAGCCCGTGGTGATCTTCAATCTCTCAAAACTCTGTGTAACTATACTATTAAGCGTCACTATCCGGAATTGATCGCAGAAGGACAAAATCAATATGTTATGCTTATTGATAAATTCATTGAAAAGCAGATTCAATTAGTTGTTGATTGGATGAGGGTCGGTTTTATTCACGGTGTAATGAATACCGATAACATAACCCTTTCCGGAGAAACCATCGACTATGGCCCTTGTGCAATGATGGGAATCTATGATCCCGAAACCGTTTACAGCTCTATAGATACTATGGGTAGATATGCCTTTGGAAATCAACCTGCAATTCTACACTGGAACATAGCCCGGTTCGCTGAATGCCTGTTAACGCTCATTAATCCAGACGCTAAAAAAGCTTTAGATCAGGTAAATCCAATGATATCGGATTTACCCGACCGGTTTGAAAAAGAGTATATGAAAATGATGAAAAAAAAGCTTGGTCTGACATCTTTTAATCAGGAAGATAAAAAACTGATAGATGCTGTTTTAAACCGGCTCAAGGAAAAGCGCTTAGACTACACGGTAACTTTTGATCTTTTGACAAAATCTTTGACATCTGATGATTTGGCATCTCAGATTCATAGTGAACTTGAGGAATGTTTCGACCTTTGGCAAAAAAGACTAAGTGAGCAAGACGTAGTTACACAAGAAGTACTGGAACTGATGCGGCAAAACAATCCCGTAGTAATTCCAAGAAATCATCACGTTGAAGAAGTTATTAAAGACTGTGTGCAGACAGGCAAGGCCGAATCAGCAGAGAAATTTCTTCAGGTTCTTCGCTCACCATATAAAGAGCTGCCACAAACACACGAGTATCAAGACTTGCCCAAAGACGGTGATAAGGATTATAAAACATTTTGCGGAACCTGATGACTGATAGTTCTGCCGCAATCATCATGATTTATTTACGGAAAAAAATAAAGTCGCCGCCTTCATCACCGGCTTCTCTTATCTCTCCAAATTGCGGGATTTGGTTTACAGGGCTGTTATTGATTACAGCCTGGCGAAAGCTTGAGAATAATTCTTCCGAAGATAAATACTTCTTTGAGTTATCGCTTAGTCTTTTCAATAAAAATTCTACGAATACACTTCTATCAGGAACCTCATTTAATGTCCCGCTGGTTATGGCTTTGCGGCTTGGTATAGTGTAGAGTTTCTGAATGGCAACAGATGATTCTTTAAATGCTGAACGGGTTTTAAAAATACCGCCGCTAAAACATGCATCTGTAATTAACAAAGTGTGTTTAGTATTTATTCCCCTGATAAAATCACGGATAGTGCTGTTTGATACCCATTGAGCCCTGTTGTTTTTACTTGCATCGCTTGGTAGCCAATATCCCTGCCTGAAACGTTCATCCCAGTATCCATGCCCGGCATAAAAAATTAAAAGATTATCATCAGGGCCGATAACCTGACTTAGTTTATCAAAAGCTTCAATCAATTTAGTTCTGTTCGGATTTAAAAGCAGTATTGTATTGTCAGATTTAAAAGAATAGTTAGCCGTTAAAATATGATGTAACGCTTTTGCATCTTTTACCGGATTGTCCAAATCGGTTAACTCTTGCGATAAATAATCTTCAACAGCGATAATCAAAGCAAAGTATTTGCCATCCGAAATCTTAAGCTGTGTTTCTGCACGTTTTGTTGAACTAATAGATGTTGGTATTTCACGGGAAACAACAAATGACCGCTCTGCTACATTATTGTAAATATCAGCTGCTTTTATTTTAATGTTATTTTCACCGATTCCCAATTTAATCTTTGCCCAAAATTCTCCATCTTCAGACAATGAGGCTTCTACCCCATTAATGAAAACTTCATAAATACTGCTTTCATCCGTTAATTTTCCTTTTACTAGTAGCGTCTTATCCTTGTGGATTATTTTGACACCACGTTTAACAAGTGGCTCATAAACCGAAATGTCGGGAGGCTGATTATCAGTTGTTCTCAAAGCAGCCAATGTTTCTGTATATTTACTTTCCGAATCTTTTTTGGCTAAGGAATTATCGGATTTTGCAGCAATTTGTTTTGCAGACAGTAGCAAATCAACATAACTAGCGGATGAAGACTTTTTAAATATTTCAGTGGCAAGTTCTATCATAGGATCTTCTTTGCTGCTATCAATAAGAATTGTTAACTTTTCTCCGGTGGTTTTCCCATATTCGTTTAACATTGAATTTTGCAGATTTTCCTCACGTTTTTTAACAACATTTTTTTCAGTTAACAGCGTAAGATCTGGTATAATACCGTTTTGCTGGATTTCATTGCCATTTGGCGTGATATATTTTGCCGTGGTCAATTTTATAGCAGATCCATCTTCTAACGGATAAATGGTTTGAACAGTGCCCTTCCCGAAGGTTCTTTCGCCTATCACAAAAGCTTTTTTATAGTCTTGAAGGGCTGCTGCAAAAATTTCGGCTCCGGATGCAGTTCCGGAATTAACAAGAATAATTACAGGAAGTTTATAGTCATTGTTATCTTGATGGGCATTAAAAGTCATATTTAGATTTTCAACGCGGCTTTTTGTAAAGACAATAGTGCCGGAATCAAGAAAAAAATCGGTAGTTTTAACTACCTGGTTCAATAATCCTCCAGGATTATTTCTAAGATCTATGATAATTCCTTTTGTTCTTTTCTCCCTTGCGATATTATCAATGATATTTTTGAAATCATTCGATGTGTTAGCTTGAAAATAATTAATCCTTATATACCCGTATTTACCATCAATAATTTTTGACTTTACGCTTTGAATTGCTATTGACCTGCGGGCAATTGTTATTTCCTCCAGGTTTGTCCATTCGTCTCTTTGGATGGATAAAGTCACTTTGCTGCCTGTAGGCCCACGAATTTTTCTAACCGCCTCTATCAGGGACATGCCTCTGGTCAAAACATTATCGATTTTGATGATTTTATCCCCGGACTTAAGACCTGCCACCTGTGCAGGTGACCCTTCTATTGGAGAAACAACGGTAAGAACATCGTCCTTAATGGAGATTTCAATACCCACACCTGTGAGACTTCCCTTGGATCCGATTTTCAGCTCCTGATAATCGGCGGGGTTTAAATAGGATGAATGAGGATCTAGGGAGGAAAGCATTCCGTCTGCTATGGATTGGATCAGTACGGAAGAAGTTGTGTCCGGGTAGAAGTAAAGCGCTGATTCATAAATATCTGAAATTGTTTTTTTCGGGTTTGTGCGAAGTATTTCTTTTCGGGAATTGGGAAGCCTTGAATTATCAAAAGAAAGAATAATAGTGTTTTTGTTCTTTCCTATGATCCGAAAATTATCAGCACCGAGTTTTTGTTTTAAACCTTTCAGAGCACCATTTATTATGACATCATTATTAACTTCGACTGGATAATATTTTATAATATAATCGTAGATTACAGGCAGAATATTGTTGTTTTTCTTTTCTTCCTGATAAGAATTAATACGATTCAAATTTTGAGTTGAAGCACTATATCGGTTGGTAGAAGTTGAAGTGCAGGAAGATATCAATACATATAACAGCAAAAAGGCAATTAATGTTTTTTTAACTGTTGTAATTTTCATTTTATTACACCTCACAATTTCATAGCTTCCACGGATGGCTTCATGCCGGATTCACCGGATTAAAGTTTATCATACTTTAGACTCTTTTATAAGGCATATCAAGTCTGTTAATTCCATTTGGCTAATGTGGAATTTTTTTCCCATATTGCCTTTTACACACGGAATATATTTTCCCTTTATCAAACAGCTATTTTGGCAATAAATTAAGTAAAAATTTTGTATCTATAAGTATTAATTGAATAATAAAATATTTATAAAAGTTGGTACGGTGCTTGCTATATGTATTGCAAACTTACTTATTAAAGGGTTTTTCAATATGATGACAAATATAATGATAGCCAAATCGATACTTAATTTACTTGGCAGTTTTAGCACAAGCCCAACAACGCAGACAGAGTTAAACGGGGCAAATAATTTTGAAGCCTTAATAAAAAAATCAATGCGCAATTTCCTTAAAACTGATGGAAACAAAAATACTGCTCAATCAAAAATACTTAATCAGAAAGAAAATAGCAATCTGAGTTATCTTGAGAAATTGAGAAAGGGTCTTTTAGAAAAGGGAAAATCTTTAGATAAAATATATTTGAAAGAATCAGATATCCAAAGCTTAAATCTTTTTTTAACTCAATGCGGTTATAGTAAAACAGATGCGAAACTATGCATTGATAGACTGTTGGAAAATAATCCGGACGGGAAGATAAAACTATCTGATATTTTTTCCGAGATTGAAACGCATTTACTTTCCTCTGCCTCTGACTCTTCAGGAAAAAACAAATCTGATCATCCTACCTACCTGGAGCCATCGGTTATCCCAAGTATTGAATCCGCTTTAAAGGACTTAGGTTTGAGTCTCAAGGATGCTGATAATGTGTTGAATGCTGCCCGGTCAACTTCCGGCGGTCTGGATTTAAATAAGCTTATAGTACAATTAAAAACATTCAAAAACAGGCCCAATAATGAATCCAGCAAGATGGAAGAAAAGATTTCTGCTGTCAGGTTTTTGGAAAAACATGAGAAACTGGGACTTGAGATTACTCCCGATAAAGAAACCGGCCTTGTTTCAATAGATAGATTTATTGCTGCGCTGGAACAATTTGAAGATGAAATATCCGGAACAACCCGGCAAACTAAAACTCGTCAAGAATCACAAAATCATAATATGCGTAATATAATTGATTCTGATACAGCCGAAAAAAACAATAATTTCCGGTTTAAGGAAAATATTTTAAAACCGGAAACTTTAAAACCGATATCAGTTAATTTTGCAAAAACAGAAAGCAGTGCCGATAAATTACCAATGGATGTAAAAGCATCTATAGATAAGATCATCGAAAGATCGGTAGCTCCTGATGAAGATTTCAAACTCAAATTAAACAGTCCGTCTCTTTCACAGCTCAAATCGGAAGTTTTGCAAGGTAAAGAAAAGAAAAAAAGCGCAAGTCATATTTTTCGGGGTAACCACATATCGGAATCTACACAAAAGACGGGAACTCAAAGAACTGACTATGGCAATCAGGGTATTAAAAATACCGATACTGCAAGGCAGGATGTTTCAGGCAAGATTTTAGATATAAATGATTTATACGCAAATAAAAATGATGTTAATCCCGAAAAGGATATCAAAGACGTTAAGTTAAAATCTAACGACATTCTTCAGGAGGCAACACCTGCTGTTAAATTTGAAACCTTGTCTGCTGCGCTGGAGCGTCGTTCGAGCAGTAGTTTTTTACCGGCAAATACTATGGAGCTTTTGGGAAAACAAATTTCAAAGTCTGTTTCAAGGGGTGACAGGATTATAAATCTGCAATTAACTCCACCTGAGCTTGGCAGTGTGAAATTATCTATGGAGATTAAAGACAGTGTTTTGCAGCTTAAAATGGTAGCAGAAAGTGCTTCTGCAAAGGAAGTTCTTCTTGCGAATTCGCATGATCTGAAAAATGTACTTGCAAGCCAGGGTATTAAGCTGGACAGGCTGGATATTCAGGTTGATTCTAATTTTGGCGGTGCTTTAACGGATTTAAATGAGGGATATGGCCGTGAGCATAAACAATTTCAGGAAACAGGCGGCAATTTATTTTTTAATGATAATACAAAAGAAGATATATCTTCCGAAGTTTTGATCAAAGCAGGCAAAGATTATCTGCTGGATTTAACTGCTTAGGTTTTAAACACCAAAACATAAATAAGAGAGGTATGTATCATGGTCATTGACTCAACCGGCACTTACTATTCGCAATCAACTGTTGCTGCAGGTGATTCGGCATCATCTACACAAGCCAAAAAAGAAATGGGGAAAGAAGATTTTTTGAATTTACTGGTTACCCAGCTTAAGTTCCAGGATCCGCTAAACCCTATGGATAGTCAGCAATTTTCCGCTCAGTTAGCGCAGTTCAGCAGCCTCGAACAACTTACAAATATGAATACAACTTTAGGTGAAATTCACAATTCTATGCCTACGGGTGAAAATAATAACATTATAGATTATATCGGTAAAACGGTTAAAACAAATAACAGCAAGATAGCTATAAGCGATGGTACGGTTGGTTCCAGTGTTTATTATTTGGATGATAAAGCCGATGTGAGCATTTCCATATTAAATTCCGCAGGGGTTGAAGTAAGAAATATTAAAGAAGGCCTCAAAGATTCGGGTGAGTACACCATAAGCTGGGATGGACTTGATAACAAAGGGAAGAAATTGGATGATGGTATTTATTCAATTGAAATAAGAGCTATTAATGAAAGCGGTGCGGATGTATCGGCATATGCCTATTTTTCAGGAGAAGTTACCGGGGTTACCAATGGAAATAAAACCCCATATCTGATGGTTGGAGGATGTCTGGTATCACCGGAAGATGTGATCGAAATAACAAAAACAAACGTATAATTATAAGTAATAAATTTTGCAATTAAGATTTAAATTTTTAATAAATTTACAAAAACAAGGAGGAAATATATGTCGATCTCTAGCGGACTTTTTTCAGGCATCAGCGGGCTAAACGCCCTTGGTAACGCAATGACGGTAATCGGAGATAATATCGCCAATGTAAACACTGTAGGTTTTAAAGAAAGCAGGGTAACTTTTCAGGATGTTCTAAGTCAGTCAGTTGCAACAACCGCAGGTTCAGCACAGGTTGGGCGCGGTACCGCACTTGCGGATATTTCAAGCAGCTTTTCACAAGGATCTTTTGAATCCACTGATTCAAGCACAGACCTGGCCATAGGCGGCGCCGGATTTTTTATGGTAAGAGACCCCGGCACAGCCGACAATGACTATTACAGCAGAGCGGGTGAATTCCGGTTTGATAAAGACGGCAACTTTGTAAATCCTGCCGGCTTTATAGTACAAGGTTGGAAACTGGATGAGACTACAGGCCAGGATCAGGGGACAATAACAGATATTACTTTATCTTCCTTCACATCATCTCCGGCTGAAACAACCAATCTGACAATGATTATGAATCTTGATTCAAGCTCAACCAATAATACAACAGGCTCAAACACAGCTCTTTCGGCTCTTTGGGATGGATCGGATGCTGGCGGAGAATATCTTGCAGATACCGACTATTCGTATCAAACAACCCTTAAGGTATATGATTCTCTTGGCAGCACGCATGATGTATCAATCTATTTTGATAAAGGTGAAACAGCTACCGATCCGGTATGGGAATATATTGTTACGGTAAATCCTTCTGAAGATTTAAGAACTATAACAGATGCGACTCAGCAGGGGCTGCTTGCCAGAGGGACCATAGAATTTAACGGAACATCAGGAGATATTTCCGGGGTTGCAAACAGCATTACCTGTTCATTAAATGATGGAGACGGTACATGGACAGATCTGACCAATGCCGATGCTGTTGCAAACGGAGGATATTTTACTTTTCCTCCCGAATTTATTGCGGGTTCAGCAATGAGCGTTAAGCTTGATTTCGGAAGCCGTTTTAATGGAAGTGAATGGGCAAACGATGCTTTATCTACAACTCAGTATGCTTCTTCTTCAACAACAGTCTTCCAGTCAGCAGACGGATATGGAGCAGGTGATCTTCAGGCGGTAATAGTAGCCACAGACGGAGTTATTACAGGGCAATATTCAAATGGTCAGGTGCTTCCACTTTACAGGGTAGGGTTGGCAAAATTTCAGAATGAACAGGGATTATATAAGGTAGGTGGTAATCTTTTCAGCCAAACACGATTAAGTGGAGAACCGATCACCGGAAAACCGGGCAGCAATGGGCTTGGAAGTCTTTCCCCCAACTCCCTTGAGCAATCCAATGTTGATCTTGCAACAGAATTTGTCAGAATGATTACCACCCAACGAGGTTATCAGGCAAATTCTAAAATCATTACGACTATCGACCAAATGCTTTCAGAACTTATTAATTTAAAACGTTAATTTTATTCCATAACAGGGTGGTTGCCAATATCTTGACATCCACCCTGTTCTTTGACGAAAAACCTTTCTGCAAACAATCACCACCCATCAGCCTGTCAAGCATAACAATCTGTAATACAAGTTATTTCAAACACCTTTAAATACATACTCCGGCCTGGCGATATTGGCATAAAGGTTGCTGTATATCAAAAATCAATAGCCGCAATTTAAAGTAAGAGTTATGTGGGATATTATGGATATCGCAACAGTTTTAGGCATCTTTTCAGCATTCGGGCTTGTATTTATCGCTATTTTCATTGGCGGTGGACTTAAGCTGTTTATAGATTTTCCGGCATTAATGATTGTTGGGGGAGGTACTCTGGGAGCAACAATGATTAACTATCCTCTAAGTGAAATTCTTGGTGTTTTCAGAGTGGTAAAAAATGCATTTTTTACCACTAACACAGAAAGTGAAGGATTGATCAGGGCCTTTGTCGGTTATTCAAACAAAGTCAGGCGGGAAGGACTGCTTGCGCTGGAAGGAGAACTTGTCGGATTAAAAGACGAGTTTTTGAAAAAAGCAATTCAGCTTTCAATAGACGGTTTAGAGCCTGTAGAGATAAAAAATATTCTGGAAACAGAAATTGATTTTATAAGAAACCGCCACAGTCTGGGGGCGGAAATATTTACAACTATGGGAACCTACGCGCCTGCCCTGGGAATGATAGGTACTTTGATCGGATTGATTCAAATGCTACAGTCTATGGATGATCCAGGTAAAATAGGGCCGTCAATGTCAGTAGCTCTTCTTACCACTTTTTACGGTTCTATAATGGCTAATATCGTATGTCTTCCCATTGCCGGAAAGCTTAAAACAAGAAGCAAGGAAGAAATATTGACGAAAGAAATGGTGATTCAGGGAGTTATTTCGCTTTCAAACGGAGATAATCCCAGGATTCTTGAAGAGAAACTAAAAGCATTTGTTCCCGTTAGCCGCCGTTAGGATTTAAATTATGGCTATAACAAAAAATAACACCGCCAATGATACGGCAAGAAACGTTGGAACAGCTATTACAGTCTCACTATTTATGATTATTTTGACATTTTTTATTTTACTAAACTCTATGGCAACACTTAATCAAAAAAGAAAATATACCGCTATAAACTCTTTGGCCAAGTCGTTTGGAAGATCTAATGATAATTCTTTTGCTTCTCCTGCAACCATTGATCAAAAGAATCATTTGGAAAACATTATGAGCGGGCTGGATAAAAATATAAATAAAAACATCGGAATAAAAGGCAAAGCAGGAATAGAAATACTTACAATAGGAGAAAAAGATCTTTTTTATGCAAACAAACATGTTCTTAAGCCGGAGTCAATTGCTTTGCTGAAAAAACTGGGAAACTTTATCAATCAGGGAGATTATCCTGTTTTGATTATAGGATATACGGATAATCGTGATGCACAGGAAAAAGGTTATAGTTCCAACTGGGAACTTTCTACTCTAATGGCTGTTCAATTACAAAAATATTTCATAGAAGAATGCAAGATAAAGCCTCACAGAATAACAGCTTATGGAAACGGAAGCCAGCATCCTAAAGATTCTAACGATACATCCGAATCAAGACAGAAAAACAGAAGAATCGAGATAATATTTAAAGGTGATTTGCCTGTTAAAAAAGTATATTCCGAAACACCTTCGGGAAACTTTACTTACAAGAGATTTAACTTCAATGTCTACTAATATGAGAAGAAGACAAATAGCAGCAAATGGCGATGAAGCCATAAATAAAGATGGGTGGATGGTAACATTTTCGGATGTTATTATGCTTATCATTACTTTTTTTGTGATGATCCTAACAATGTCTTCTATAAACCAGAAATCTTTAAAAGAGACTTTAAACTGTCTTAAAGAATCAATAGGAGGGACAACATACTCGGGTTACGTAAAAAATGGTGAGTATGGAAATATAAAAGCAGCGCTTAAAAATATCGATAAGTCTGTCGGCATTAAAGAAGATGAACGCGGTATTGTGGTGACAATTAGTGAAAATATACTTTTTGAGACGGGAAAATCTGCAATGAAAAAGGAAAACTACCGGATTCTTGATTCCATTGCCGCTGTAATTGATTCTAGTTCAAATGAAATTATGATCATGGGTCATACTGATGATGTACCTCTTAAATCAGGCAAATATGAATCTAACTGGGAACTGGCTGGATATAGGGGAATTTCCGTGCTGGACTATTTTATAACAAACAAAAAACTGCCTGAATCCCGGTTTCATGTCGGAGGTTATGGGGCATCCCGACCATTGTTTCCTAATGATAGCTTAAAGCACAGAGCTTTAAACAGGAGAGTAGAAATAATATTCAAACATAAAGAGGTGTAGTATATGGCTGAAGAAAAAGAAAAAACAGAAGAAGTAAAGGAAGTGCAAAGCCCGAAAAAGCCAATGGGCAAGTTATTGATTATAGTTGGTGCAGTTTTGGTTATAGGGATCGCCGGGTTTTTCGGCTGGACTATGTTTTTGAACAAAGGCGGCGATGATAGTCATAAAGCGGAAGGCTCAGAAACTGCTGCGAAACAAAATGAACATAATACTGAAGAAGCCCGGCTTATTTTCCCGCTTGAATCATTTATAGTCAACCTGATGGACACATCAGGAACAGGCAAAAAATATCTTAAAATAACCATGGAACTTGAAGTTATGGGAGAAGATGAAAAGAAAAAGCTGGAAACTTATAAAACCCAGCTTAAAGATACTATTTTAATGCTGCTTTCCAGCCGGTCTTTTGAAGAAATATATACTGTTGAAGGGAAACTGGATTTGAAGCAGACTCTTTTGGCGAGGATTAATCAGGCTCTGGGTGGAAACGTTGTTTATAAAATATACTTCACAGAATTTGTTGTGCAATAGAAAATAGCTATGGCGAATATATTATCACAAGATGAAGTTGATTCCCTTTTAGGCGGGATAGACGAAGGAAGTGTTGAAACCGAAACCGATGTTCCTGAAACAGGCGGGGCAAACCAGTTATATGATTTTGCAAAAAAAAGCCGCCCGGATCATCTAAGGCTGCCGGCTTTGGGTATGATAAACGAACGGTTTCTAAATCTTGTAAACGAAAGCCTTCCTGAAACTGTTGGCTTAACAGCCGATGTAAGCATTGATGATATAGATTCGGTCAAGTTTGGTGATTTTTGCCGGTCTCTTCCTGTGCCTACCAGCCTTAATATTTTTAAAATGGAACCACTTAAGGGTTTTGCGCTTCTGGTTTTTGAGGGATGGCTGGTTTTTGCTTTTGTGGATGCCCTTTTCGGAGGAAAAGGCTTAAGCCATGTAAAACTGGAAGGAAAAAGCTTTACTGCTATTGAGAAAAAGTTGGTAAGCCGGATCGTAGATATTATACTGGTTGATTTGCAAAAGGCCTGGTCTGATGTCAAGGATTTGAAGATGGTTTGCGTACGTACGGAAATGGATCCTCAATTTGCAGGGATAGCTAAACCCACAGATATGGTTATTGCTACAAAGTTTGCTGTTAATGTAGGTAATTTTACCGGAGGAATGACTATTTGTCTGCCTTATGATGTGATTGAGCCGATTGGGGAAAAACTTAAAGATAATTTTCGGAGTGAAAAAGTTGAGGCAGACCTTACATGGCGGCCGCACATAGAAAATAAAATTAAAGATTTAAATATCAACTTAAAATGCACACTGGGCAGGATAAAAATAACCGGCCGCGAATTTCTTGAGATGAAAACAAATGATGTACTGCTTACGGGTCAGAAAGTAGATGATCCTGTTCTTGTAAGCGTTGATGATATTAATAAATTTAAAGGTTATGTTGGGTCAATGAACAATAAGAAGGCAATAAGAATAGCACAAAAAGTATATTCGGAGTAAAAAAATGGATGAATTAAATGATAATGACGGCGCAGCTAGTAATGACTCACAGGATATGGAAGAGATAGAGTCAAATCAAAAATATGACATCGATCTTATTATGGATATCCCTCTCGAAATCCGGGTGGAGTTGGGACAGGCCAAGATGCTTATAAATGACCTTCTCCAGTTGGGCCAGGGTTCGGTTATAGAATTAAATAAGAATATCGGAGATCCTATTGATATATACATATGCGATAAACTTATTGCAAAGGGCGAAGTTGTAGTTGTGGAAGATAAATTCGGTATACGACTAACAAACATTATAAGCCCTACCGAACGTATTAAATCTTTGGCTTAAAGGATTTGCCATGAACGGAATTTTCGAGGTCAATTTATTGAGTACGGGTTTAAAGACAGCGGCAATGCTTGCGATCGTGCTGGCCGTTTTAATTTCGGTTCTTTATATTATGAAAAGATTTATGTTTTTTCAAAAAGGGACCGGTAAAGAGCAACTTATCAAGGTTATTTCATCCATGCATCTGTCGCCTAAAGAAAAAATTCAGGTAATTGAAATATCGGGTGAAAGGCTTGTGATCGGAATTACACAAAACTCTATAAATTGTCTGGCCAGGTTAAAGGATAGCAATGAAGATGATGAATAAATATATAAATACCGCAGCTTTTATGCAATCAAGTAAAAAGAGCATAAAAAATATATTATTTTGTTTTATCATTGTAGCTATGTTGTTAATACTGGCAGCAAAAAGCGTAGCGGCAGCCGATATTGCTTTGCCTTCATTGCGTATAGGCGTTGAGTCAGCAGACAATCCGGAACAGGTATCAGTACTTATTCAAATCCTTTTTTTATTGACCGTTTTAAGCCTTGCGCCGGCTATTTTGATAATGATGACTCCTTTTACCAGGCTTGCTATAGTATTTTCCTTTTTAAGGCAAAGTATTGGAACCCAGCAGACTCCATCAAATCAGATAATAGCCGGTCTTTCAATGTTTCTGACTTTTTTTATCATGATGCCACAATGGCAGGAGATCAACAACAATGCTCTGCAGCCGTATCTGGAAAAGAGAATTTCGCAGGAAACAGCTATCAAAGAGGCTATGCTTCCAATTCGTAAATTTATGTTCAAACAGACACGGGAAAAAGATTTGGCAATATTTGTGAAAATGTCTAAAGCCGAAAAGCCAAGAACGCCGGAAGACATTTCTATGGCAACACTTATACCTGCTTTTGTTATAAGCGAACTTAAGACTGCTTTTATTATCGGATTTGTTCTGTTTGTACCCTTTTTGATTATTGATATGGTTGTAGCAAGCGTTTTGCTAAGTATGGGAATGATGATGCTTCCGCCGATTCTGATATCATTGCCGTTTAAACTGATGCTTTTCGTTTTGGTTGATGGATGGAACCTGATAGTAACCTCCATGGTAAAAAGTTTTCTTTAGAAAGAGGAATATATGTCGCCTGACATTGTGATAAATTATTTGCAGGAAGCAATTAAAACAACAATATTGGTTTCACTTCCGATTTTACTTATCGGGCTTACGGTAGGTCTTATAATCAGTATCTTTCAGGCTGTAACTCAGATTCATGAGATGACGCTTACATTCGTGCCCAAAATACTCGCCATATTTTTTGGAATTATGCTTTTCGGAGGTTGGATGTTTGGGCATATCATGACTTTTACGATAAACGCTATTGAACAAATACCGAATTTTATAAGGTAACAATCGATATGGATCTGCTTAATATACAATATAGCGAAATCAAGATATTTCTTTTTATTCTTATAAGGATAGGGGTTATTTTATTTATGATGCCCTTCTTTAGTTCCAAAGTTATTCCGGTTATGGTAAAGGCCGGACTGACGATTATATTGGCTTTTATACTTTATCCTGTAAGCGGTCCTTATACAGCAATATATCCCGACTCACCATTGGGAATGGGCATCCTGATAATCGGAGAATTGATTATAGGCATGATTTTAGGATTACTTGTCCAGCTTTTTTTTGAAGGTATCCGCATTATGGGTCAAATAGCCGGAATGGAAATAGGGTTTTCCATAGCAAATGTTTTAGATCCTCAAAGCGGTATTCAGTCTTCTATTCTTTCCAATATAGCTTATTTACTTGCCATAGTACTTTTTCTTATTTTAAACGGACACTATATAATATTTAATGCGATCAGAGAAAGCTTTGCAATCATACAGCCGGGTTCAGTACACATAAACAAACAGGTCTTTATGGAGGTATCGCGAAGATCCGGAGAAATGTTTTCTATAGCGATTCAGATAGGTGCACCTGTAATAGCATCTATTTTATTCATTCAGATTTCATTCGGCCTTATTACCAGACTTTTGCCTCAGATGAATGTCATGGTAGTGGCGTTTCCTGTTCAGATAGCAACAGGCCTGATTTTTTTCGGCATATCATTATGGGTAATGCTGCACTTTATAGAAAAATATTTGGATAATTTAAACACACAGTTAATAAATATGATGTTTTTGATCAATGGATAGATTGTAAGGATAGATAATGGCTGAAGAGTCAACCGAAGAAAAAACCGAGAAACCTACTCCTAAAAAAAGAGAAGAAACACGCAATAAAGGAGAGGTAGCTAAAAGCAAAGAACTTTCTTCTGTTGTTGTTCTTTTCTCAGGACTGTTTGCTATGGGAACATTCGGTTCTTTTATGCTTTCTAATATCCATGAATTGATGAAAGGAATATTTTCCAATCCAACGATAAACGACCAGAGCGTTACCGGTGTTTTAGAATTTATTCAACAATTTATTTTTTCATTTCTTGTGATCATAGGTCCTCTGCTTGCTGCTGTTTTTATCGGGGCTGTTTTGTCAAATGTAATGCAGGTTGGTTTCATGTTTTCGGGAGAGTCGATTAAGCCCAAGTTTTCAAAGTTAAATCCTTTGAAAGGATTAAAAAGATTGGTTTCCATGCAATCAATAATGGAGTTGGCCAAATCAATCGTAAAGCTTATCATAATAGGGGTAACGGCTTATTTAACAATAATACATGAAATGGATAATGTTTCCATGCTTGGAGAGTTGGGAATCGGGTCTATTTTTCAATATATCTTTTCCATTGTTTTCAGAATATTTTTGCGATGCTCTATTGCTATGGTAGTACTTGCGGTACTCGATTATGGTTTTCAAAGATGGGAGTTTGAAAAAAGAATAAAAATGAGCAAGCAGGAAATTAAAGATGAATATAAAAAGACAGATGGTGATCCGCTGGTCAAATCAAGAATAAAAACTATTCAAATGGAAATGGCCAGAAAAAGAATGATGCAGGCAGTTCCTGAGGCAGACGTAATTATAACGAACCCGACTCATTTTGCGGTTGCACTTAAATACGACAGTCTTAATATGAACGCTCCTAAACTAGTGGCAAAAGGTGCGGGTGAAATTGCCATGCGAATCAAAAGCCTTGCTGCAGAACATAATGTGCCGGTAGTAGAAAACAAGGAGCTTGCCAGAAATATATACAAGCTTGTGGAAATCGGAAGAGAAATTCCGACTGAATTGTTTCAGGCTGTAGCCGAGGTTCTGGCGTATATTTACAAATTAAAAGGTAAATATAATAAATAAATTATACTTGTGGAGCGAAAAGTAATGGAAGAAGTTGTAGGTATAAAACCAGGTGCTGCGTCAAGCAGTGAAATATTAACAGCTGCAGGGGTTATCGGAATTCTTCTGGTAATGATCATTCCGGTGCCGCCTATGATGCTTGATTTTCTTCTGGCTATAAATATTACTCTTGCAGTTACCATTATGCTTATTTCCATGTTCACTCTTACACCACTTGATTTCTCAATATTTCCAACATTGCTGTTGCTTACAACTCTTTTCAGGTTGTCTTTAAATGTGGCTTCAACCCGGTTAATACTTCTGCATGGAAATGAAAGTACGAATGCAGCAGGAAAAGTTATTATGT
This sequence comes from Pseudomonadota bacterium, assembly GCA_043825875.1. Lineage (GTDB taxonomy): Bacteria > Desulfobacterota > Desulfobacteria > Desulfobacterales > RPRI01 > RPRI01. Next base: position 27,841 of record JBDRRF010000107.1, read on the forward strand.
CGTTCGGTAACTTTGTGGTAGGCGGCAACTTTGTAGTAGGTATGATTATTTTTATAATACTTGTCATAGTTAATTTTATTGTAATTACCAAGGGTGCTTCAAGAATCGCAGAAGTTGCAGCAAGATTTACCCTTGATGCAATGCCTGGCAAGCAGATGAGTATAGATGCCGATTTAAATGCAGGAATGATAGATGAAAAAGAAGCCAGAAGGCGCAGAACAGTTATAGCTAAAGAAGCTGAATTCCACGGAGCCATGGATGGCGCGGCTAAATTTGTTAGAGGGGATGCTATTGCCGGCATTATTATAACATTGATCAATATACTTGGCGGATTTATCATAGGTGTGGTTCAAAAACAGCTGCCCATTGTTGATGCTGCACAAAATTATACACTGCTGACAGTTGGTGATGGCTTGGTATCACAAATTCCGGCGCTTTTGATATCTACCGCAGCCGGTATTGTACTTAGCAGATCGGGATCAAATGATACAATGGGCAAGGAATTCGGAGCCCAGTTTTTTGCCTATCATAAAGCAATGTATTTAGCCGCAGGCACAATTTTTTTGTTTGGACTTATACCGGGGCTGCCACATTTTTCTTTTATGGTACTTTCCCTTTTTATAGCAGGTGGAGTATATTTCTATAGAAACAAAATGAAAACAGCTGAAGATGCGCAGGCAATTGAAAGTAAAGAAATAGAAGCTGAAGCCGGCCCGGAAGTAGTTGAGCATCTGCTTATGGTTGATATCATGGAACTCGAGGTAGGATACGGTCTTATTGCGCTTGTTGATAAAGAGCAGGGAGGCGAGTTTCTTGATAAGGTTCGCTCTATTCGCCGCCAGTTCGCAGTTGAACTTGGAATTGTAATTCCCCCTATTCATATCAGAGATAACCTTCAGCTAAACTCCTCCGAATATCAAATTCTTCTTAAAGGCGTAAAAATTGCTGGATCTGATTTGATGGTAAACCATTATCTTGCTATGGATCCCGGAGACGCAACCAGAAAAATTGAAGGAATCGAAACTTGTGAACCATCATTTAACCTGCCTGCCGTCTGGATTCCGAAAGCGAAAAAAGAAGAAGCAAATATAGCCGGTTATACCGTTGTTGATAATGTAACCGTAATGGCGACTCATTTAACAGAGGTTATCAGAAAGCATGCCTGGGAACTTATAGGACGGCAGGAAGTGCAAAATCTTTTAAATAATCTTAGCAAATCATATCCAAAAGTAGTTGAAGAGCTTGTGCCAAACCTGCTTTCTTTGGGTGGAGTGCAAAAAGTATTGCAAAATCTCTTAAGAGAACAAGTAGGGATAAAAGACATGTTGACCATTGTAGAAACCCTTGCAGATTATGCACCTCTTACAAAAGACACCGAACTTTTGACGGAATATGTCCGCCATAAACTTGCACGTTCTATTATTTCTCCTTACCTGGATGAAAAAGGATACTTAAATCTTATAACAATATCAGCTGATATTGAAAATATACTTCTTAAAAACATACAAAAAACCGAACATGGTTCATATCTTGCAGTAGAACCTAATATGGCTGATCAACTTTTGGAATCGATCAAAGAGCAATCGGAAAAAGCAATGATGCATAATATGCAACCAATTCTTCTATCAAGTCCTACTTTACGCAGGCATCTGAAAAAAATGGTGGAATATTTTATTCCTTCATTAAAGGTATTGTCACATAGCGAATTATTAAGTGATATGAAATTTACGTCAATAGGAGAGGTTAGATTAAACAGTGCAAATTCATAAATATAAAGCTAAGACAATTAGTGAAGCTATTTCATTGGTTAAGAAAGATCTGGGTGCAGATGCTATGATTTTGTCTTCCAGAAAACTGAAAGAAAACACCAATGACCAAATTTTTGAAATTGCTGCCATAGCCTCTAATACTGATACAGTTGCTTCCTCTTCCGGTTACTATGAAGATATGAAATCAGAGCTTATGAACATCAAGGAAATGATTTATATTTTGAATCATTCAGAAGGTATCGCCGATAAATTAATAACGAAACCGGATGCATTATCTATTTATGCAAAATTACTTAAAAACGGGATTAATGAAAATTATTCAAAAATGTTTCTTGCAAAAGCTGGAGCATTGAATAATGGGACGCAGAATAATCTCAAACCTGTTAGAACTGAAATCATAAAGTCTATGATGGAATATATAGGGATTTATAAACCTTTCGAAACTATAAACGGCAAACAGACTATTACTGCTATGATAGGTACCACCGGTGTGGGAAAAACTACAACTATAGCAAAGCTTGCTGCACAGCTTACGTTAAAAAGCAAAAAAAAGGTTGGGTTAATTTCTATAGACAGCTACCGAATCGGAGCAATGGAACAGCTTAAAACATATGCAAATATTTTGGGAATCCCCTGTTTCCCGGCGTTTAACAGAAAAGATCTTTTAACGGCAATCGGAAAGCTTAAGAATATGGATGCTATTATAATAGATACTGCCGGTCAGAGTCAATACGACAGAAAAAGAATAGAAGAGTTAAAGAATATAATGACAGATGATTTGAAAATACAATCTCATTTACTTCTTAATATAGCTACTTCAGAAGATGAAATGAATAAAACAGCAGTAAATTTCAGTATGCTTAACTTCAAGGGATATATATTTACGAAGCTGGATGAATCAGAAAAGTACGGGTCTATTATAAATCAATTAATGAAAAAACAGCTCCCGATATCATACCTGACAACCGGACAGAATGTCCCGGATGATATAGAGGCAGCTTCGAAAAACAGGATAGCAAAGCTATTATTTAATAATAATTAATCTAAATTACATATCATAATTTTGTATGGTGTTTATGGTTTGAACAATGGGATATAATCAATAATTTGACTGGAGCTTACTTCAATGGACCAAGCGACAAATTTGAGACAAATGGTAGAAATCAAATCTCAAAACGTTTTCAAACTCAAAAAAGACAAAACAGCTGAATCGGGTAAAAAAGCAAAAGGTCCCAGAGTTATTGCCGTTGCCAGCGGTAAAGGCGGTGTTGGTAAAACCAATATAGTTGTTAATCTCGCTATTGCTTTTAGGCGTATCGGCTATCGCGTTTTGATTTTTGATGCCGATTTGGGTTTGGCAAATATAGATATTATTTTCGGTCTCAATCCTAAATATAATATCGAAAACATTATAAACGGGGAAAAGGAGCTTTCCCAGATTATTGTTAAAGGACCGGAAGGTGTCGATATTATTCCTGCAAGTTCAGGAGTTCAGGAATTGACACAACTTACCGAAGGCCAGAAGATAAATCTCTTAAATGAGTTTGATATGTTAAATCGCAAGTATGATTTACTGCTTGTTGATACCGGTGCCGGAGTATCATCTAATGTTATTTATTTTAATCTGGCTGCTGACGAAAGAATGATAGTAGTAACTCCTGAACCTACTTCGGTAACTGATGCATATGCTCTGATAAAAATATTATACTTTAAATATGAAATAAAAAATTTTTACTTAATACTGAATATGGTGAATGATGAAAAGGAGGCAAAATCCGTTTATGATAAATTCGTAAAAGTTGTGAACAGATTTATGGGCGGAATTTCCATTGAGTACGCCGGCTTTATACCTCGCGATAATTTATTAAGGGAAGCTGTTGCACGTAGAAAACCGGTAATGCGCGCTTTCCCGGAAGCCAAGTCGTGCAATAGCTTTAGGCTATTAGCTAATCACATTTCAAAAAGAGATAAAAACATGCAAATTGATGGCAATATAAAATTTTTCTGGAAAAGACTGATCGGCGGAGATCCCGATGTTAACAATAAGCGCTGAAGTAAATCGATATGTTGAAGCTTCTCAACTTAACCTTGAAGAAGAAAAGGAAAGTCGCAGAGAAGAACTTATTATAAAATATGCGCCGCTTGTTAAATATATCTCAGACAGGCTGGCAATTAGAATGCCTTCGCATGTTTTAAAGGATGATTTGCATAGCGCCGGCATAATAGGTTTGTTTGAAGCGATCGACAATTTTGATTATAGCAGAGGAATCAAATTTGAGACTTATGCATCTTACAGGATAAGAGGGGCTATTCTGGATGAAATGAGAAGACTTGATTGGATTCCAAGATCTGTAAGAAAAGAAATTCAACAAATTGAATCCGCTATAACAGCACTTCAGATAAAGCTTGACAGAACTCCTGAAGATGAAGAAATTGCACAAGAATTGGGGGTCAGTCTTGAAATTTATTATAAAATGGCGGGCAGAACGCATAATGTACACCTTTTAAGCCTTGATGAGCCTTCTTTGAGCACTTCGATTACACCGGTTAGCAGAATGGAATCAGATACTCCGTCACCGTTTGATAAAATCAAAAAAAGTGAACTTAAAAAAGTAATTGCGGCTGCTTTGGAAAATTTGCCTGATAAGGTACAAATGGTTATTTCGCTGTATTATTTTGACGAGTTGACCTTAAAAGAAATTGCAGAAATAATGGGATTGACTGAATCACGGATATCCCAAATACACTCAAAAGCTATCATCATATTAAGAACGAAGCTGAAAGCATATTTCGAAGGTTGAGCATGGATCCGAATAAAAGTGATATTAATGAAGAACAATTCACAGAAAACGAACTTGATGAAGTGCAAAGCGATGAAAAGTTTAGCGGAAATGAACTCGATGAAGTAGAGAGTGATGAAAAGTTTAGTGGAAACGAACTTGATGAAGTAGAAAGCGATGAACAATTTGCCGGAAATGAACTTGATGAAACTCAAACTGATGAAAAGTTTAGCGGAAACGAACTTGATAGAATTCAAAGTGACGAGAGTTTAACGGGAAATGAACTTGACAGCTCGAAAACTGATAACCAAAAGATCCAGGCAGAAGCTGAAAAGCCGGATAGTATAATCGAAAATGAACCGCTAAAGAACAGTTCTTCCACAAGAAAGAAAATAACATTTTCGGTAGATGCAATACTTTCGTTATTTAAGATAAAGAAAATTACGATTGTACATAAAATATCCGCAATAGTTATTATGCTATGTTTTATAATAACAACTTTATATTTTTTTATCATAAGGCAGCCACAAGTTGAAAATATGCCGATACCAATAGAGAAAACATCAGTTAGAAATGAAAATTATGCATTAGTATTTGATACATTTATAGTTCCTTTTGAGCAAAACAAGTATTACACATACATGCTGCTTGATATTTCTTTTGATATTCAGGAAGAAAAATTACGCGAGGAAATGACCGGAAAACAAAACAAACTTAGAAAAATAATATATGACAAGTTGCTGGATAAGATTAAAGGCGTCAAATCGCTTCCACCCGTGGCTGAGATAAAGAATGATATCAAATCAGCAATTAATACTGTGCTTGAAAATGGAAGGATACAGGAAGTATTTATAACTAAATATCATGCTGTATAAAATAGGAACATAAAATCACAATGGAAGAAGTGCAAATATGAGGATGCATTAAAACCGGTTTTAAGGAGGCCATACGGAAATTATATCCGTTAATGGATAAATAAAATGAGCAGCTCATCAAACATTAATAGTATATTAAGCCAGGGAACAGCTATTAAGGAAATACACAATGTCAGGAAACAAAATCTGGAATTAAACCAGCAATTCGTTGCACAGCATGCTGAAATTCAGAAAAAAGAAGATAAAATTAAGGTTCTAGAATCTAATGCCGGCGGGAATGTGGAAATCGGGAATGAAAATGAAAGAAAAAATCAGAAACGTCAAAATCAGAAACAAAAGGATAAAGATATGGCAGACAATGAATCAATACCTTCTGATGATGAACACATTATCGATATTACGGTGTAAATATGGCGATGTTTGACATTAAAGGTCTGATAATTCTCTTAATAAGCATTGATATATTTGCGATTATTGCCTGCATATATCTGATCAGAAAAATACGATCTATGCCAAAAGCAGAAAGGTTTGAAGAAGGCATCAAAATATTTGAATCTTTGCTAAATGATGCGGGTCAGATCAGCGGATGTTTCACTGAGCAGGTTACTACAAAATACGATATGATAAAAAAGATAAATGCTCAGTTAGACCAGCGCATAGATAGTATTAATGTGTTACTAAACAGGGCGAATATAATCCTTTCTGATACTGAAAAAAAACATGACCAGTCTAATCAGGATACAAAGTCGATTCTTCTTAAGCAAAAAGAAATAATTAAGCTTGATAGACAAGGCTGTAATGTGGAAGAAATTGCAAACAGGCTTTTGGTCCCGAAAGGCGAAGTGAAATTAATTCTTGATTTGAATAAAAATCTACCCGGCTTAAAATAGCAGTCATTTAGAATAACTCTTAATCGCCGTAAAGTCTAAGCAAAGGTCATAAAACAGGAGTTTATTGTGGTAGAAATTAACGGCCTGCCAAGTTCAGGAGTTTTGATTTATGACTCAGATCAACTGCACTCATCAAACACGGTCAGGTTTATAAAAAATGAAATTATTAAAGGAAGAGTTCTTAAACTTCTTGATTCAAAAACTGCGCTTATCAATATAAAAGGGCGCGATTTTAGCGCAAGTACACAGGTTCCATTGAAAGTCGGTTCGGAAATGATCTTTAAAGTTTTAAAATTATCTCCGGTTCCGGAATTAAGGGCGCTTGGTATTCAAAATGTAAAACCCGAAGCTGCAAATATTTCGGCTATACTTTCTGCTTTAAAAGATAATTTATGGAAATCTGTATTTGAAAAAATCTCAACCGTCAAAGGTTCGACGCCTGAGAAAATCTCATATAGTCAAATTATCGATAGTCTGCCTAAAAAGCTTATAAAATCCGGCAAAGCTGAATATGTAAAGGAGATCATAAACCGGTCCGGTTTGTTTCTGGAATCCAAACTAAAAAAGGCGATAGGGCCAAAAGCATTAGAGCCTGAACAAATCAGGCAGCTCATAAAAAACGATGTAAAAGGATTGCTTCTGGGCTTGATCTCAAAGACAGATGATGAGGATGCCAAAAAATTATTATCAGTAATAAAGAGTTTGCAATTGCTCAATATATCAGGCGTTGAACAGGAAAGAAAAATGTTTATTCCTCTGCCACTTTTATTGCCGGATGGTCATTTTTGTACTGCTCAATTGCTGTTTAGGCTGCCAAAGCTGTTAAAGGATATTCCTGAAGAATCGGAAGAAAATGAAAACCCCCTGAAGATATCCTTATTTCTTGAGCTGTCGAACCTTGGCCCGATCAGAGCGGATTTTACCTTAAAAGGCAAAACACTTTACGGAATGTTTGGAGCAGCAGTTGCCGGAACCGTTGAAATACTGGAAAATAGTATGGAATCTTTCAAAAATAATCTTTTGGAAAAAGGTTTTTACATACAGCATATTGAATGCCGGCTTAAAGAGCCGGAAATTGTCACTGAACCACTCATATTTAATATAATTCAAACTACAGAAAACAATGTTAATCTGGTAGGATAAATGTCTTCAAATAATGAATCCGATAAAGCAGTTGCATTAAGATATACTCCCGATCGTGAGAAAGCGCCGCGTGTTATAGCAACAGGCAAGGGAAAGCTTGCGGAAAAAATCATCCAGGTAGCAAAAGAAAATGATATCCATATTCACAATGATCCTGATCTTGTTGAGATGTTATCACAACTTCAACCGGATCAGGAAATTCCACCTGAATTATATATGATTGTAGCGGAAATCCTTGTATTTGTCTATTCACTAAGCGGTAAAAAATTATCGGGGTAGGAAAAATATTCCCTATTATCCGGGGTGCAGCTCTCTAATATATTTTTTTACTACCCGACCTGGCATTGACAATTGGTAAACAAGCATAAAGGCTTTAAAATAAACATTTTGTATATTCTCTGTATAGTTGCATTTCTTCTATCTTCCTGTTTCTTAACTTATTAAAACCAAGCATTTTCACAAAAAAATAAACATTATATTCCTGATGCAGTATGTTTCTGGCACCGATATTGCTTTTAATATTTAACAAATGCTTTCGAATAATGATAAACAGACAAAAAGAATTTTTGACTTTTTGCGATTGGAACAAATGGGAGTGGAGTAAAAAATGATATCAAGTAATTATAATTTGGTTGGAGGTTCTTTAATACAGCAAATCAGGTTTGATACTCTTTCAAACAATCTTGCCAATATAAATACAAATGCGTTTAAGCAAGATATCGTATCTTTTGATCAAAATCTTTCTAAGAACATATCTGCAATCGATTTATCTTCAGGCCCTATCGTTTACACAGGTAATTCATTAGATGTTGCATTGGAGGATCAGGGTTTTTTCAAGATCCAGACGCCTAACGGCATTAAATATTCAAGAGATGGATCTTTTGGTCTTAACAAAGACGGTATGCTGGTCAACCGCAACGGGGACCAGGTATTGGGAGAGAATGGCCCTATAGCTATAACCGGAAGAGATATTGCCATCGGAGGAGATGGTCGAATTATCGAAGACGGCAGTCCTGGTGATAAAATATTTGTAGTAGATATTAAGGATGCAAAACTTCTGAAAAAAGAAGGGATGAATTATTTTATTTATACAGGAAACGCAAAAGATATTAAGAGTGCGGAGAAAACCAGTATCAAGCAAGGTTATATTGAGAAATCAAATGTTAATGTGACTGAAGAGATGGTAAGGATGGTAGAGACCTTCAGAACTTTTGAGTCCATTCAAAAAGCAATTCAGAGTACGGACGAGACAACAGGCAAAATGGTCAATGATTCTGAATTGCTTTAAATAAACAGGAGGTATTTATGTTAAGAGGAATGTGGTCGGCTGCATCCGGAATGGATGCACAGAAAATGATGATTGATGTTATTTCAAATAATCTTGCCAACGTTAATACCGTAGGGTTCAAGAAGAGCAGGCCGGATTTTCAGGATCTTATGTATCAGACCATGAGTCAGGGCGGATCAACGACTTCTTCCGGAGATCAGATCCCGGCAGGTATCCAGGTCGGTATGGGAACAATGCCGGTTAGTGTTCAAAAAATGTTTATGCAGGGGGATTTCAAGGAATCAAAAAATGAACTGGACATGGCCATAGAAGGGAAAGGGTTTTTTAAAGTTATAAGTAATGACGAAGAGGTTTATACCCGGGCGGGCAATTTCAAAATGGATAAGGATGGGAACGTTTGTACTGCGAACGGAGAAAAATTGCAGCCTGCAATGTCAATCCCTGCCGATACCATATCAATAAGTATTGACGGTACAGGAACGGTGACAACTTTTGACTCCTCCGGAACAGGAAATGTAGTTGGAGTAATTGAGTTATATTCTTTTGCGAATCCGGCGGGTCTTTTCAGCAAGGGACATAATCTTTATGGAAAAACCGATGCCTCCGGTGAAGCTGTATCAGGTACTCCGGGTTCGGAAGGATTGGGCACCATCGCACAAGGGTTTATAGAGATGTCGAATGTTGATGTGGTAGAAGAGATGGTGGCTATGATTATGGCCCAGAGAGCTTATGAGGTGTCCAGCAAATCGATTCAAACTGCAGACAATATGCTGCAGATGGCAAACAACATCAAGAGGTAGTTATAATGAATAGCTTTGTTCGCGCAACCATTATCATTATATATCTTTTGGCTTTTGGAGCAATTTCTGAAGCCGGGTCAAATGGCAATCATCGGGGTGCAAAGATCTCAAATGATTCCAGCCAGACTATATCCGAAGCAGTATTCAGGAAAGCTTATAATCAGTTTATTAGTTCCCAACTTAAAAAAACAAATGATGATATTCTTTTGTCCCGATTCACTGTAAGCGGCAACAAAGAGCTGCCAGCCGGAAAAGTATCTTTGAACTTATTCAGGAAAGGCCGTGAAGAACTTAAAGGATATGTGCGATTGATTGCCATTGTCAGTGTGGATGACATACCAAAAACGGAAGTTAAACTTTCAGGCTGGGTTGATGTATTCGATTCTGTTGTGTGCGCTTCTAGTAATTTAAATAAGGGAGACATTATTGCTGCAGAAGATATACACCTTGAAAGAATAAACATATCCCGCCTTAAATCAGATACTTTCAAAGATTTAGATCAGGCAATCGGTCTTATGGCCAAACACGATATAAAGGAAAAGGATTGTCTTAAAGATTGGATGCTTAAGAAAACACCGATTGTCAGCAAGGGAGATATGGTTACAATACTTGCGGAGCATGGAAGTATAAAAGTAACTGCACCCGGAAGAATTCTGGAAAAAGGTTATAAGGGTGATTATATCAGAGTTCAGAATGCGATGAGCAAAAAGAGCGTTTATGCAAAGGTTATTAACAGCTCTATCGTTACTGTAAATTTTTGAGGGAAAAATGATTCATAAAAATATTGCAACATTATGCATTTTGCTTGGTTTGATTACCGGTTGTTCGGCTGGTTCTCAATACATTAAACAGGCTGCAAAAGTTGAAGTAAAAAGTCCTGACAAGCTTCCCTATGCCTATCAGCCGCCACAAGTATCAGAAGGATCTTTGTGGTCTGAATCGGAAGGGTCATTACTTTTCCCAGACAGAAGAGCGCGGCGGGTAGGTGATATTGTTATTGTAAGAATTGTTGAAGATCCTGAGGCAAACCTCAATGCCAGCACTAGCTCAAGCAGATCATCCAGTGCTAACGCAAAACTGGAATTTTTAGGTTATATGAAGGCTCTGGCAGAAAAAAATCCGCGCCTTGCTCAAAATCCGGGAAGCGATGATCTGATAAATGCAACCTTAGGTACAAAATTCGACGGGAAAGGTTCCAGCAACAGAGACGGCCATGTCAAAGCATATGTATCTGCTGTAGTTATAGAGGTTTTCCCAAACGGCAATTTATTTATCAATGGTAAACGGGAAGTAAAAGTAAACAATGAAACTGAATTTATTGCACTATCCGGAATAGTAAGAGCTGAAGATATCAGTACGGCAAATGAGGTTTCTTCGGCTTATGTTGCTGATGCTAAAATCTCTTATTCCGGGAATGGCCCGGTAGCGGATAAGCAAAGGCCTGGATGGCTGATGGGGGTTATTGATTATGTATGGCCGTTTTAAGATAATATTTCTGCTGGTATTATTACTGTGCTTTGTTATTCCTTCAAAGGGATTTTCTGCCCGTATAAAAGATTTATCTTCTATAAAAGGAATCCGTTCAAACCAGCTTTTTGGTTATGGTTTGATCGTCGGTCTTAACGGCAGCGGTGATAAGAGCGGCACTACCTTTACAATTCAGGCTCTTGCCAACATGCTTGAAAAGATGGGAATACATGTGAGCCAGGATGATATGAAGGTAAACAATGTTGCGGCTGTAATGGTAAGCACCGAACTGCCGCCGTTTGCCAGGATCGGTAAAGATTTGGATGTGACGGTTTCATCCATTGGTGATGCCAAAAGCCTTCTTGGCGGGACACTTTTGCTTACCCCTTTAAAAGGTGTTGACGGCAAAGTATATGCGCTTGCTCAGGGGCCTATTGTGGTTGGAGGCTTCAGTTCAGGAGGAGATGCCGGCGGCGGTGTAACAAAGAATCATCCGACAGTTGGAAGAATAGTAAATGGTGCAACAGTTGAAAAAGAGGTTCTTTTGTCACTTGAGAATAGAAACAATCTAACTCTTATGTTAAATAATCCCGATTTTGAAACCGCAACAAGGGTTGCAGAAGCAATTAAGATGCAATTCGGAGAAGATCTGGCTAAACCGTTAGATTCAGGTACTCTTAAAATCAGGGTTCCGGAAGTATACCAAAATGATGTTGTTGGTTTGATTGCTAAACTTGGCAATCTTGATGTTAAGCCGGATAATGTTGCCAAAGTAATAGTAAACGAGAAAACAGGCACTGTTGTTATTGGAGAAAGTGTTACAATTTCAATTGTTGCTGTTGCCCATGGTAACTTGAATATACAAATTAAAGAGACAAAAGAAGTTTCGCAGCCTCAGCCGTTCGGGGTATCACGCTCTGCAAACGCGGCACCGGCACAGATGCCTAATGGTACGGTAGTTGCTACCGGTGGGGCAACGGTTGTAAGTCCGAATACGGAAGTAAACGCAAATGAAGAAAAAACAAGCCTGGTATTAATAAATAGTGGGAAAACGGTTGGCGAACTGGTCCGTGCTCTTAATGCTATCGGGGTTACGCCAAGAGATCTTATTACTATCCTTCAGACAATTAAAGCAGCAGGAGCGCTTCAGGCTGAACTGGAAATTATTTAAAAGGAGTAAAGAAATATGATTAAAGACATTATGCAGGCTCCTGTTTCAACTGAAATTCAAAAAAATTCACCGGAAAAACTAAAAAAAACATGCCAAGATTTTGAATCGATTTTTCTGACATATATGTTAAAGACAATGAGATCCAGCGCAACAGAATCAGGCACAGTTGGAAAGAGCCATGAAAGCAATATGCTTTATGCAATGTTTGATGAAAAATTAAGTGAACAGATGGCAGATAGCGGTGGGATAGGTCTTGCAGACATGCTTTTTGCGCAGCTTATGGAGCGACAATAAAATGTTTTTGAGATTTTTGCTTCCGGCTGTTTGAGAAAGTTTATTAATTATTACAATATAATTACTATTAGTTATAACTTTTTATGAAGATATGTTGTTAAGAAAAAGGCGGAATTTGCCGATAACCAATTTGGAGAATTTGCTTTATGGATAATACTATAATTGAGCTGCTTGAAAATGGCCTGTATGAAGGGATATCTCTTTATGATGAGCTACTTGCTTGCTTTAAAAATGAAAAAGAAGCATTGGCGAATATGGATTTGGATAATCTTTGGGATATATCAAAAGAAAAAACCAAAGTATGCGCAAAGATAAATTTCATAGAGCAAAAAGTTTTTTCCGCCATTCGTTCTAAATTGGAAAGACACCATTTTGCCGGATCGGAACAGGTCGCCGATTTTAACAGATGGTCACAATTTCCGGTTCTTATTACAGAAATTATACAGGAAAAGGATAAGCCGAGATTTCAGAAATTATATGATACGCTGCAAGGCATTAAAAGCGGGATTGATACGATGCGCAAAGTCAATACTGATACAATTGAGCATTCGCTTCAATTTCTTGATGAAATTATATCAATCATAACCGGACAGGCACATCAGGAAGTTATATACAATGGAAGATGCAGATATAATCACTCAAGAAACAATGTCTTTATGAGCAGGGAGGTCTAAAAATGTCGAGCCTGGGTTTGGTAGGAGATATTGCAAACAGTGCTTTGACTGCTCAGCGCTATGGCATCGAGGTAACTTCTCATAATATAGCAAATGTTAATACTGAAGGTTATACAAGGCAGTCTCCGGTTTATGAAGCGAAGCTTCCCGGATCATATGGTAACTTGCTTCTTGGCCGGGGAGTAAATACAAGCACTGTAAGGAGAATCTCCGATCAGTTTATTGAAAACCAGCTTATGCAACAAAAATCGGATTTGTCTTCTTCTAATGAGCTGGAAAACTATATGAAGGTTTTAGAGGGAATCTTTAATGAAAATTCGGAAGTAAGTATAAGCACCATGATGGCCAACTTCTGGAATTTGTGGCAGGATATATCAAATAACCCGACAGGATCTTCTGAACGAACCGCTCTTTATGAATACACTTCTCAGATTTCTGAACAATTAAATACTATTGATGTTAGCATGAATCAGGTTAAGATAAATTTGACTAATGCAATAACATCCGGAATAGGCAAGATAAATCAGATTACCAGTGAAATAGCAGCAACCAACGGGCAAATTGTCGGTATGGAGGCTGGCGGTATGGCCAACGACTTAAGGGATAAGCGCAATGAGCTGGTATCGGAATTGTCGGGATATATCGATGTAAAATCTTTCGAGCAGGACAATGGAACCCTTACGATAGTTACAGCAAGGGGTTGTGTATTGGTCAACGGAAATGACAGTTCTGATCTGGCACTTGGTGGCGTTAACGGAGATAAGGTAGAATGGCAAGGTTCAGGTGGCTCAACTACTGATATCACCAGCTATATAAGCAATGGAAAACTTGGCGGATGGCTTGATATGCGTGACCAGATCCTTACCAAATACCAACTGGATCTGGACTCTATGGCCAAAGAACTTGCATGGTCGGTAAATCAACAGCATAGTCAGGGAATTGGGTTAAGCAGTTTATCGGCTATAACCGGAACATATTCTGCCACGGATACAACGGAAGAATTAACCACCATTGATTCCGGGCTTGATTATTATTCCAAGGTTGGTACCGGCACTTTTAATCTATGGGTTTATGACTCAACAGGGGCTGTGGTTGGAGGAGGGGCAACTACTATTAATATTGATGCCACAACAACTCTTGATGACTTAGTAACCGCAATTGATGCGGTTGCAAATATTAACTCATCCATAACAACCGATAGCACCTTAAACATAAATGCTGACAGTGGTTTTACCTTTGCCTTTTCCGAAGACACAAGCAATGCATTGGCTGCTCTTGGTGTAAACACTTTTTTTACAGGTTCGAGTGCCGGTGATATTTCTGTAAGCAATGCAATCAGTTCAGATGTTAATGCTATTACTGCTGCCAGGGTGGCAAGTGATGGCTCCTTTGCTTCGGGAAATAATGCCAATGCAATTTCTGTAGCCAATATACAGAACGCGGCTATGTCAATCTCAACCTGGACATGCGACCGAATAAATGGCAACACAGAGGGAAGTGTAACAACCACACTGGAAGACTATTATCATTCACTGGCAGGCTCAATTGGTACGATGTCGGCAGGAATTTCAAACAGCAAAACTTTTAATGAAGTAATGTTTGATAATTTAAATAACATAAGAGACAGTATATCGGCTGTGTCATTGGATGAAGAAATGACTAACCTGATAAAGTATCAGCACGCTTATTCGGCTGCTGCAAAACTTATAAGTATTGCGGATGAAATGCTGAATACTTTGCTTAGCGTGAAGTAAAAGCAGGAGAGTAATGTTATGCGGGTAACTAATAAAAGTGTTTATGATTCTGTAAAATACAATCTGGGCAAGATCAGTGAAGATATGAGCAAGGCTAATCAAATCGCTTCTTCCGGCAAACGCATTTCCAGTTTGTCGGATGATCCGGTTGCCCTTACCCAATCATTGAAGATCAAGTCTGTTATTTCAGGCATTGATCAGTTGGGAAGAAATGTTTCATTGGGAAAATCCTGGCTTACAGCATCGGAAACTGCATTGACTAATGTCCAGAATTTAATTTCCGATGCAAAAGCGATATGTGTTCAGATGGCATCTTCCACAACAGGAAAAGAACAAAGAGCCTCAGCCGCTTTAAATGTGCAAAATATATTAGATGAGATTGTGTCACTATCAAATACTGAAGTAAGCGGAAGATATATATTCTCTGGAACAAAAACGGATTCTCTTGCGTTCGACCAAACCGGAACCTATTTAGGAAACAATGAACCTTTTAGCGTAAAAATAGGCACGGATACCACTATTTCCGTAGGAAGCTACGGCCAGCAAGTATTCGGGACGATTTTTACTGACTTAGGCCTTTTAAGAGATAATTTAACAAACGATAATGTTGATGGGATTCAAGCCGGTCTTGACGACCTGGATAGTCATTTCAATCATATAACAAACAAGATATCCGATGTTGGTTCTAAGATGAACCGAATGGAAATGAAAGAACTAATATTTCAGGATTTAAATCTTGTCAACATCGACCAGCTTTCAAATATTGAGGATGCGGATATGGCAGAAGCAATTATTAATATTAAAGAAATGGAACTTGCCTACCAGGCTGCTTTGAACTCTTCCAGCAAAGTAATGCAATTGAGTCTGGTAGACTATTTGAAATAATGACTAGGGAAAGTGCCATGGGAAAATCATGCTGATAATTACACGAAAAGCAGATGAAAAAATTACAATCGGTGACGATATTGTTGTTACAATAATTGAAGTCAAAGGATCTGTAGTCAAGCTGGGGATTGAAGCGCCAAAATCCGTAAGCATCCATCGTCAGGAGATATATGATAAAATACTAGAGCAGAATATTAAAGCTGCGGAAGTAGATGAATCCGATCTTACAATAGCTGCATCCATATTAAATAAAAATAAACCAGGTGGTGATTCAAAGTGAAGATAAAAACAACTCGATTCGGGACAATTAACGCAACAAAAGATAAAATAATCCATATGCCTTTCGGTATGCTTGGCTTTCCGGAAAACAAGCGCTTTATTATGTTCCGCCATAAAGAAAACTCTCCTTTCTTCTGGTACCAGTCTATAGATGATCCTACGCTTGCCTTTGTTATAACCAGTCCTTTTATGTTTATGCCTGCTTATTTAGTTGACGCGGAGGAAACAGCAAAAGCTATGTCCTGGGATGATATCAAAATAGATGATCTTGAGTTGTATGTGGTTGCCAATATCCCCAAAGGAAAGCCGGAAGAAATGACTGCCAATTTACTTGGTCCCATATTGATCAATATAAAAAATAATCAGGCGGTCCAGATGGTAATTTCAAACAATACTTACTCCCATAAATTTCCTCTTGCCGGAAAAGATCAGGGATGTTCTGAATCGGAATAAATTTTTGGGCCGCATTTTTCTTAATGTTTATATCCATGATCTCAATTCGCTCAACGCCGTGGAAGCCATTAAATAAGGTTCTTTATACATAATTGCCAAACGTTGAATTTCCGATAGTATTTCATTTAAACTCTTAGAGTCTGTGCCCCTGTCGGTCAAATTGCCGGAAACATACCCCCACATATGCTCTGTAGTATTTTTCAAATTCACGGTCGCAGGCTGTATGCGAAGTATTTCAGTCAATTCTAAAGCAAGCTCATTGAATCCTTCATATTTTTTAGATTTTGATATTTTTTTGCCTATTGATTTATACAAACCCTGATTTCTGGCCATAACGGAATATTTGTGCTGAGCCCATAACTCTTTAGTATTTCTGGGAAGGGGTATTCTTCCGGGCAAACGGTCTATGTATTTATTTTTTAGAAGACCAAATTGAGAACCCGGAAAATCAATGAAGGTCTTTGGCCAAATGTCTTTTGCAGATAGAAGATCAACCGGAGAATGGTGCTTAAAATTTCTTAAACTCATTTCGGAAACTAAAAGAGAATGCCGTTTTGAAAGTGCCCATCCAAAAGATTTCCAGCGTAAAGTTTCCGGATGACGTGAATAGCCCTTCTTGTTATTGCTTATAATAGAAACGATTGCATGAAGCTCGCGATGTTCTCCAAGAAGACTCTGGTTGTTTAAATATCCCGGACTTATATCCCATATTCGCATTTGTTTTATATACCGGCTAAATTATATGCTGATAGTCAACAATGTTTTTGCTAATTAACGTGCTGTATTGAGTGAGCGCCTGCAACTACATAATGGCCATATTGTTTTAAATCTAATACCCGATTATAAAAAAAACAATATAATAAATCACACTAAAAAAAGAACTCTTATTCGCCTGTTTTTCTTTCGGGGTTGATATTACAGACCTATCAAAGATTCTCTGGTAGAAGATACTTTAACCTTCTATATGGATATCACCGGAATAATCACCGACCACCAGCATAGCTGGTGGTTTGATGAAGCCCCTTCGAAGGGGGCTTTGTCATAGGAAAGCCCCTATAGGAGCTGTTTAGTTATTCATTATCTTTGTCTTGCTCTTTGATATATTTTTTGATTATGTCTTCATCAAGACCAACGGTACTTACACAATATCCTCTTGCCCAAAAATTCAAACCTGTCATCCTTTTGGTTTTCTAAAGATCACGATGTATCCTTATTGCACTTTTACCTTTTATGAACCCTATTGTATTTGAAACACTATATTTCGGTGGTACACTCAGCAAAAGATGAATATGGTCAGGCATTGCATGCCCTTCGTGTACATATATCCCTTTTTGATGACATAAATTAATTTTTCCGTCTTTAATTGACGGCTTGGCAGTTAACCACCTTGCTCCGACTTTTGTCTTCAATCGCGAGTGTCATAGCATAACCTATATGGAATTTTGATATGCTGTTGACAATAGCACAAAAATATAGTTGACATGAAATATATAATCTGGTCAATAACAAGCTCCATAAAAATAAGTTTTATATTAGTTATATATATTAGATAAGAACAATTAACTGGAGGCGGTTTATGAAATATAACAGGATTTATAATTTTAATGCAGGACCGGCAGCTTTACCTTTAAGCGTTCTTGAAGAAGCAAAAGAATCTTTTATGAATTTTGCCGGAACAGGAATGTCCATAACTGAAATAAGCCACAGATCAAAACCTTTTGATGAAGTAATAAATGATGCAGTTGCCCGTACAAAAAGACTTTTAAAACTTGATGACGGTTATCAAGTTCTTTTTCTTCAGGGGGGCGCAAGCCTTCAGTTTGCAATGGTACCTATGAATTGTCTTCCCGACGGCAAATCAGCAGATTATGTTGAGACTGGCACATGGTCAACAAAAGCCATTAAAGAAGCTCAGATACTTGGCAAAAATATAAATATTGTAGCATCCTCAAAAGATAAAAATTTCTCTTACATCCCGTATAATGCTCAGTTTAATAGTGAATCAGTTTATGCGCACATTACATCCAATAACACAATAAAAGGAACACAATGGTCTCAATTCCCTGATACTAAAGGTGTACCTATAGTTGCTGATATGTCTTCTGATATCATGAGCAGACCGTTTGATCCAAAACCTTTTGGGATAATTTATGCAGGAGCACAAAAAAATATAGGTCCTGCAGGAGTATGCATGGTAATCATCCGTGAAGATATGCTCAAACTTGTTCCTGACAATCTTCCGTCAATGCTTAAATATACAACATTTTCTTCTTCCAATTCACTTTATAATACTCCTCCCTGCTTTTCCATATACCTTATTCAGCTTGTCTTAAAATGGCTGGAAGAAACTATAGGCGGACTTGATAAAATTGAAGTAATTAATAAAGAAAAAGCCAAGCTTTTATATGATATTTTTGATTCCAGCAATTTTTATAAAGGAACAGCAACACCGGACAGCAGATCTTTGATGAATATAACTTTCCGACTCCCAAGCGAAGAGCTTGAAGGTAAATTCATTCAGGAAGCAACTAAAAACGGCCTGGGTGGCTTGAAGGGGCATCGTTCCGTCGGTGGGTGCCGCGCATCCATTTATAATGCGACAACTTTAGAGGGTGTTAAAGCTTTAACCGATTTTATGAAAAATTTTGAACAAAAAAACGGATAATCCGGCGAGATCTTCTGGATATTATTCAATACTATAAAAACCATTACTAAGATATCTTAAAACCAAAAAAGGGCACGCCATTAATACTTGGCTGCCCTTTTTTATTATCTTTATTTGATGGCTTTATAACATGCCATCAGATTTTTATATTTTTCGTGTTAAATAATAACTGCTAAACTTACTGCCGTCTTGTTTCAGCAAGCTGGACGCGGTGTAAAGCCCTATCCAGAGCTACTTTAGCTCTCATAAAGTCCATATCCTGTTTGCCACTTTCTTTTACCAAACGTTCTTCAGCACGTTTTAAAGCGGCTTTTGCCCTTTCTATATCTATATCACGCCTTCTTTCCGCAGTTTCAGCAAGCACGGTTACTTTGTCAGGCAAAGCTTCCGCAAACCCTTCTGTAACAAAGACGCACCTTTCTTCACCTTTTACATCCTTATACTTAATAATTCCCATTTTTAATGTGGTAAAAAAGGGGGTGTGGCCAACAAGAACTCCAAATTCTCCCATTGCACCAGGTGCCATAACAATCTGTGCTTCTTCGCTAACTACGGATTTTTCCGGCGTAACAACTTCTAATTTTATGTTTCCGGCCATATCGGTTATCCTCACATATTACTGTTCTTCGGCCATTTGCTTAGCCTTTTCTCTGGCCTCTTCAATACTACCGACCATATAGAAGGCTCGTTCGGGAAGATCATCATGCTTGCCTTCACATATTTCTTTAAAGCCCCTAACTGTGTCTTCAATTTTTACATATTTACCCGGCATGCCTGTAAAAGTTTCTGCAACATGAAACGGCTGGGATAAATATCTTTGAATTTTTCTTGCCCTGCCAACAATAACTCTATCTTCATCAGATAACTCTTCTATACCAAGAATTGCTATAATATCCTGAAGCTCTTTGTATTTTTGAAGAATCTGCTGAACTGTACGCGAAACGCCATAATGTTCTTCACCGATATAAGAAGCATCCAGAATTCTTGATGTTGAATCAAGCGGATCAACAGCCGGATAAATTCCAAGCTCTGCAATTTGCCGAGATAAAACAACTGTTCCATCCAAATGAGCAAAAGTTGTTGCAGGTGCAGGGTCTGTCAAGTCATCAGCCGGAACATAAACACATTGTACAGCCGTAATTGAACCTTTGTCTGTAGAAGTAATACGTTCCTGGAGTTCGCCAAGGTCAACTGCAAGAGTCGGTTGGTATCCAACAGCAGAAGGCATACGACCCAAGAGTGCCGAAACCTCGGAACCAGCCTGAGTAAAACGGAAAATATTATCAATAAATATGAGAACGTCCTGTCCTTCAATATCACGATAATACTCGGCAGCAGTCAGAGCTGTTAACGCAACCCTTGCTCTTGCTCCGGGCGGTTCAGTCATCTGGCCATAAATAAGCGCGGCTTTAGGAAGAACGCCTGAATCCTTCATTTCATGATACAAGTCATTTCCTTCACGAGTTCTTTCACCCACTCCGGCAAATACTGATATACCACCATGTTGCATAGCAATGTTATGAACCATTTCCATCATGATAACTGTTTTGCCAACACCAGCACCACCAAACATTCCCATTTTTCCGCCTCTGGGAAACGGTACAAGCAGATCAATAACTTTTACTCCCGTTTCAAGAACACGAACCGTTGTATCCTGTTCTGTAAATTTCGGGGCTAACCTGTGAATCGGCATCATCTTTTCCTGGCTTACAGGCCCAAGCCCGTCAACCGGACGTCCGACAACATTTAATACTCTCCCAAGACCAGCCGGACCAACAGGTACCATGATCGGGTTTCCCGTGTCTTTAACCGGCATACCTCGTACCAGACCATCTGTTACATCCATGGCAATACAACGTACAACATTATCCCCAAGATGCTGTGCAACTTCTACAACAAGATTATCCGGTTCATCATTGATTGATGGATTTGAAATCAGAAGTGCGGTAAGTATATTCGGAAGCTTACCTTCTTCGAACCCAACGTCAACAACAGGTCCCATAACTTGCTTTATTTTACCTAAATTTTCTCCCATCTATAGACCTCCTATAAACTAAACTATACACGGTATATTCAGTTCTTACCCTTTAAGCGCTTCTGCTCCGCCTACAATATCCATGAGATCCGAGGTGATAGCAGACTGCCGGGCCTTATTGTAAGCCAGAGTAAGACTCTCAATAATGTCATTGCATGCCTTGGTTGCATTGTTCATTGCAGCCATTCTTGCAGCATGTTCACTTGTTGATGTTTCTAAAAGAGCGCTGTAGATCTGAACAAACACATTTTTTGGGAGCATTTCATTCAGCAGTTCAGCTGGAGAAGGCTCACATATATGTTCAGGAAGATATTGTTTGGTTTCATCTTCACTCTTTTCAATTATTTCAAGAGGCGGTATCGGAAGAAGCTGCTTGATTACCGGGATCTGTCTGGCCGCACTTACAAATTCAGAATAGACTACGTAGACTTCATCATATTCTCCGTTTAAAAATCCATCTATAAGCTCTCTTCCTGCATTAACAGATACATTAAATCCGAATTTTCCTCCTACAACTCCGATGTATTCACTTTCAATTTCATAATCACTTTTTCTTACCCAGTCTCTCCCTTTTTTACCATAGTTAGTAAAAGAAACCTTGATATCCGAAGCTGCTTTTTCTTTAGCGAATGATTCCGCTTTTCCAATAAGGTTTGCATTAAATCCACCGCACAAACCTCTGTCCGAAGTACAAAGAACGATATTTATTTTTGAAATCTTTTCACGTATGGCAAGTAATGGAGCTACTCCACTGCCACCACGTTCGGCAAGACTTCCCAAAACTTCTGCAAATTTGCTTGCATATGGCCTGAAACCGATCATACTGGTTTGAGCACCTCTAAGTCTTGAAGCAGCAACCATATTCATAGCTTTTGTTATCTGCTTAGTCTTCTTTACCGCGCCTATTTTTATTTGGACATCTTTTAATGTTGCCATTTAAGTCAACCTTTATATATCACGCAAAACAGATTATTTATAAAATTCCGGTTTGCTTTATTTTATTGTATCTTTAAATTCTTCATCATAAGCTTTAAGCGCTTCGGTCATAATCTTATCAAGCTCATCACTTATGGCCTTTTTATCGGCAAGCTCTGTGAATATTTGAGGATATCTATCTGAAATAAAAGTAAATAGACCTGCCTCATATTTAGCTAGAACATTTATCGGATAATTATCAAGAAAACCTCTGGTTCCGGCGTAAAGAATTGTTACCTGTTTTTCCATAGAAAGAGGTTTATATTGTGGCTGCTTTAATATTTCAACAAGCCGCGCCCCTCGTGTAAGCTGTCTTTGTGTAGCTTTATCAAGATCACTTCCAAAAGCAGCAAAAGCTTCAAGTTCACGATACTGGGCAAGATCCAGCCTGAGGCTTCCGGCAACCTGCTTCATGGCTTTGACCTGAGCAGCTCCTCCAACTCGTGATACCGAAAGACCAACATTTATCGCCGGTCTAACACCAGCAAAGAAGAGACTCGGCTCAAGATATATCTGCCCGTCAGTAATTGATATAACATTTGTTGGAATATAAGCGGAAACGTCACCTGCCTGAGTTTCAATAATTGGTAAGGCAGTAAGTGAACCTGCACCAAGTTCGTCATTTAATTTGCATGAACGTTCAAGGAGCCTGGAATGGTTATAAAAAATATCTCCAGGATAAGCTTCTCGTCCGGGCGGACGTCTCAAAAGAAGTGAAACCTGACGATAAGCAGCAGCCTGCTTTGAAAGATCGTCATAAATAATTAATGCATGCTGACCTTTATCACGGAAATATTCCCCCATAGCACAACCTGCATAGGGTGCGACATACTGTAATGTTGCAGGATCGCTTGCGCAAGCTGCTACAACCGTCGTATATTCCATCGCGCCGTGTTTTTCCAGAACGGAAACAACCTGGGCAACTGTCGATTTTTTCTGGCCGCAAGCAACATAAATACAATAAACATTCTGCCCTTTCTGGCTCAGAATAGAATCTATCGCTATAGCAGTTTTTCCGATCTGGCGGTCACCAATAATAAGTTCACGCTGACCACGGCCAACCGGAGTCATAGCATCAATTGCTTTAAGACCTGTCAGCATTGACTCATGAACACTTTTTCTGGCTATAACACCAGGTGCCACCATTTCAACTCTTCTGAACTCTTTAGCATCTATCGGGCCTTTACCATCAATAGGTTCACCGACAGCAGACACAACACGCCCCAGAACCGGTTCACCAACCGGAACCTGAGCAATACGGCCTGTGCGTTTAACAACATCACCTTCTTTAATATGGGTAACTTCGCCCATAACGGCGATACCCACGTTATCTTCTTCAAGGTTAAGCACCAGACCCAAGATTCCACCAGGAAATTCAACCAATTCCAAAGACATCGCTTTTTCTAGTCCGTATACCCTGGCAATACCATCACCAACTGACAAGACAACACCGGTTTCGCTCAACTCTACTTTCTTGTCATAATCAGCAATCTGACCTTTAATTATCTGACTTATTTCTTCAGCTCTTAATTCCATTATACACTCTCACCCCTTTTTAAAGATTCTCTCATGTTGAGCAATTGTGTTTTGATGCTACCATCCAAAACAAGATCACCTATTCTGGAAACCACACCGCCAATAAGACCGGAATCTACCCTGACATCCAGAACAATATCTTTACCTGTCATTTTTGACAGGGTATTACGGATCTTTTCCACGGTTTCGGATGTAAGTTCTGTAGCCGAAACCAGACTGGCCCTTGCAATATTTTTAAGTTCATCGGCCAGCTTCTGATAAAATTCGTTAATAGTAACAAGAAATCCTATTCGACCTTTATCAAATAACAGAAAAAGGAATGATCTCATTGCTTTTGAAAGTTTCATTTTTTCAATTAATATTTGTAAAACTTTTTTGCGTGCTGCGGCATCATGCAACGGATTTATAAGCACCTGTTCAAGAGCTTTTTCTTTTGCAATCAATCCGGCTAACTCATCCAGCTCTTTTCTATAAACCTCAGCATTACCGTCCTCTTTGCCGATAAGAAGAAGTGCCTTAGCATAACGCCTTGATATAGCTAAATTTTTCACTATGCCACCACCTTCTCTAAATATTCACTTACCAGTATTTCCTGATCTTTTGCAGTAATTCCTTTTTTTATTTTTTCTTCAGCCTTTTCCAGTGCTTTTACTATTACCTCTTCCTGTAACTTTAATCGTGCCTTCTTAAATTCATGCTCAATATTTCTACGGGCCTGCTCCTCTAACTTTGAAACTGAAGCATTTGCCGCATCAAGTATTCTTCCTTTTGCTTCTTCACCCTGCTTCAAATATTCAGCAATTATTTTTTCGGATTCTTTATCAAGCTTGGCTATTTTATCATTACACAATGCCACACTTTTTTCGGTATCTGCTTTTTGTGTTTCCAGTTCGCTTAACTGTTCTTTTATTGCATTGATTCGGTCGTTAAGAGCGTTTGCAGTGGGTTTTTTCAGCAGAAGAAAAAGCCCGATGGCCAATACCGCAAAATTCATAACACGGTAAGTGTCAGTATTTACCCAACCAACTGCATGTCCACCGCCCTCGCCGCCTCCAGAGGAACAAAGACCGATACCGGCGGAAAAGATCAACAGAAACGATATAAACAGTACTAAAAATGCGCGGCTCTTATTTCTGAAAAAAGATATTTTCATTAAGCAGCCCTCCCCAGGATTTTTTGACAAATAGCATCGGCACACGCATCTACCTCATTCAACAGTGCTTTTCTAACACTTTCGGTATCTTTTACGATTTTTTCACGCATCTGCGATAGATCTTCCTGTGCTTTTTTATTTATTTTATCAATTAGTTGTTGCTCTTCATTCTGGGCTACAGACATTAAGGCTTCTTTTTCCTTCTGTCCTTTTAATCTAGCATTTTTAATTCCCAAAGCATAAGAATCGTCTTTTTCCTGGATACTTTTGGTCATATTATTAATGCTTTGCTCAAGGCCGTTTATTTTATCTTTTCTCTCTATAAGGATTTTGCGTATCGGCCTGTATACAACAATATTCATCGCCCAGACAAGAAAGAGGAAATTGACGATCTGCGGGAGAACAGATAGATTCACTTTAATCATATTACAGCCTCCATAACAAACAATAACAAACAATTAAACATAAAACGACCCTTGGAAACAATCATTTTTGCCTTAAAACAAAATTTAACACTTAACGAACGTACCTTCTGCATAAACATAATTTACTACCGTATCTGATTCAAAGCACTGCGGCATTAAAATAATTGCATTGTACAAACGCATTAAAGCTCAAAATCTGATGACTTCCAACAGCCTCAAACTTTTTACACAAAATTTGATTTTCGCCGACTCAGAAAACAATTACTGTATAAAATTCATGACATTCTTTTTATTTTGCCGTCAGAGCAGTAACTTTTTCTAAGATTGTTAAATCTGGCGCTCTATAACACCGGCACCAACAACTTGTCAAAGGTTTTTTGTAAATATTTTATACATTATAAATTCAATTTATTTGTTTTGATACCTATCTATGTTAAATAGAAAAAATTAATTGAATAAAAATCTTCTCATGCTGATATTCAACAGTATGCCTATGCTTATTAGTGTAATTACTATGGATGAACCGCCATAACTTATGAAAGGTAATGTTACGCCAACCACCGGCAACAAACCCAAAGCCATCCCCATATTTACAACTATATGCCACAATAGCATTGCGGTAATTCCAAAAGACAAAATGGCCCCAAAATGATTTCTGCTGCCATATATGATTTTTAAACACCGCGCAATAAACATAAAAAAAACAAGGAGTAAAAGTAAGCAGCCGATAAACCCCCATTCTTCTGCAAAAACGGAAAAAATAAAATCAGTTTGCTGCTCAGGTAAAAAAGACAGGGCACTTTGAGTTCCCTTAAGAAAACCCTTGCCCGATATCATTCCTGAACCGATTGCAATTTTTGACTGAATGATATGATAACCTGCACCGAGAGGATCTTGCTCCGGATTTAAAAAAGTAATAATCCTTTTTTTTTGATAATCTCTTAAAAAAAACCAAATAGTTGAAATTGCAATAGCACCAGTTGTTGAAATAAAGATAAAAGCTTTTTTTTCAATTTTCACAAATACCGACATGGATGCTACTATTAAGATAATAAGCATAGCTGTTCCAAGATCCGGTTGCAGCACAATTAAAGAAAAAGGAATTATACATAATATTGCAGGAACTATTAGTTCACTCATTAACAACCCATTAGTGCTTACGATTTTTGAATAATACTTGGCAATAACAAAGATAACGGCTAATTTGGCAAATTCGGACGGCTGAAATGTTACAGGGCCTAATATCAGCCAACGCCTTGATCCTCCTGCCGATTTCCCGAAAAACAAAACCAGCACAAGAAGTAAAATACAAACCCCGTATATGATAAAAGCCCATCTGTCTAAATATTTATAGTTAAATAAAAAAGAAAAAATCATCAGTACGAAACCAATAATGTACCAGATGATTTGTTTGAAAAATAGAACGTCCTGTACTGATTTACCGGCAGTAACAGCACTATATAAAGTCATGATACCTATAAAGGAAAGAACAATGGTAAGACCAAGTAAACCCCAGTCAAAATTTTGAACAAGTCTTCGGTCAATCATTTTATAGCAAATAGTCCTTTGAGCCAGTTTCAAAACGCCCCATTTTGGCCGATCTCTGCGTTGGGCTCAAATTTCAATCCTCAAAATACTTAATGTATTCCTGCGGTTGAAATTTTCTCCCGCCTTGAGCTTGACCAAACTGAAACGTTTTGAAAGTGGCTCCTTTTATAATTGCAGGTTAGTTCGAAGAAGTTTGGGTTTCTTCATTTGCCGGATTCAAATAAGCCTGAACAAGCTCTTTTGCTATAGGTGCAGCAGCACTTGATCCATGCTCACCATGTTCAACAATTACAGTTATCGCAATTTTGGGATCTGTTGCCGGAGCATAACAAGTAAACCATGCATGAGGTTTATGTTGGTAAAGCACCGTTTTTTCATCATAGTTGCTATCTACTTGCTTTCTTCCTACAACCTGTGCAGTTCCGGTTTTACCACACATTTTAATTCCACCGTCTGGACGTGCCCTATAGGCAGTTCCGTAATTTTTATTAACTGCATCACATAAACCCTGTCTTATAATATCAATCGTTTTCTGGCTAGCAGGAATACGGCCTAATTTTTCAGGCTTGCTTTCCATAACAAGTTTTCCGTCCGGAGTCATTATCTTTTTTACAACCAACGGCTTGATCCTTTCCCCTCCATTGGCTATTTCGGATGTCAGCAACAATATCTGAATAGGAGTGGTAAGATTATAACCCTGCCCGATAACTGCGGAAAGATTCTCCCCACTGGTCCATGCATAACCCAATCTTTTTTTTTTCCATTTAGTAGAAGGAATTAAACCCGTACCCTCCTGTTCCAGATCAATACCTGTCGGGGCACCAAGACCACAGGCTTTTGCGTAGAATTCAAGCTTGTCAATATCAAGCTTTTGCCCGATCTCATAAAAAAATACGTCACAGGATACCGCAAGCGCTTTTACAATATTAGTCCAGCCATGCCCCCCTCTTTTCCAGCACATATAGTTTCGGTTTCCATGTCTAAGATAACCGGGACAATAGCTCAATGTATTGAAGTCGATAATTTTTTCTTCCAAAGCCGCTATAGCAGTTAATATTTTATATGTTGAGGCCGGAGGATAAGCTCCTTTGATAGCTTTATTTTCTATAGGCCGGTCAGGGTGTGAAATGATATTTTCCCATTCTTCATGTGACATCCCCGATACAAATAAATTAGAATCAAAAGAGGGGCTGCTGACCATTGCCAAAACTTCACCGGAAAAAGGATCCATCGCAATAGCCGCACCGGCTCTATCTTTCAGCAGTTCTTCAGCTTTTTTTTGGAGATTTTCATCAATTGTGAGGTAAATATTGCTCCCGGCTTTCGCCTCAACCGTTTTCAAAACCCTTACAACCTGACCAACTGCATTTACCTCAACATAACGTATCCCCCTCTTTCCTGTCAGAAATTTACCAAATGATTTTTCAACTCCAAATTTACCGATATAATCACCGGGTTTATTTCTGCTATATTTCTCATCTTTTAGTTCGTTTGCGTTTATCTCGCTTAAGTAACCAATAAGATGTGCAGCTCTATTGCCGTATATATAATGTCTTTTGGGTTTAACATCCACAGAAACCCCAGGCAAATCATACTTGTGCGCTTCTATAGCGGCAAGAGCATCTCTTCCTATGTCCTGTTTCAACAAAGCCGGCTTATAGCATGCCATACCTTTTATACCATTGATCTGCGAGCTTAATCCTTCGGTGGGCATATCTATATATTTTGAAAGCTTGCCGATTGTAGATTCAACAGGTTTAGCGTTACTTAATACAACACTTAGATTAAAAGAAGGCCTGTTATCAACAAGCAAAACCCCGTTGCGATCGAAAATCAACCCGCGGGAATATTCTATATTTTGCAAACGGATACAGTTGTTCTCTGAAAGTTGTCTATATTCGGGGCCTTCGATAATCTGCAAATAAAAAATACGCAGGAAAAGAAGAGCAAATGCAGTAGTAACAAAATACGTTGCCACCGACAAACGATGCCGAAACCATTTATTATCAGTACTTCTTAAAAAATTGCCCATCACCTAAAATCCAATTTTTATATCAAACATAGCGGCATGAAATATCGTTATAATACTTGTCTGTTTTCAAGCAGGCCTGATCAGGCATAATGATAAGTTTTTTTAATAAGCATAATAAAAAAATACCCTGTAACAAGAGCCCAGACAAATTGTGTAAATATTTTGCCGGATAAATTTTCGACAAATAGTAATTCAGGATTAAACATCATAAATGAGCCTATATAAATTATATTTTCAAACAACACTCCTGCTGCAACTACAAAGACCAAAAACATACTGCTTCTAACGTTAAAATATACCGAGCTCCATCTGATACATATATATAGCCATATGTATACGGTAACATATAAACCAAAAGGACCATTATACAGGTTATCCATTATAAAACCTGCTAACAAAATTACAGGAATGCTTTCGCGAAAATTACGGTAAAGACCTAGAAATACAACAACCACTATGAAAAGATCATAAAACCCTCTTAGCATCCCAAAATAACGGACAACAGTTGTTTGAATGAGGGCCAATATGAGGCATAAGCAGACGTAAAATAAATATTTCATTTATTATTTGTATAACTCTTCGGTGTTTGATTTATCAAAACAAGAACCTCTTCCAGTTTATTAAAATCAACATGCGGCGTTACTTTTACTTCCTGAAAAAGGCCTGATTTTTTCTTGTTAATATATGAAATATGCCCGATAGGAAGTCCTTTAGGGTAAACACCATCCAGTCCGGATGAAATTACAGAGTCCCAAATTTTTATCTCATGCCTTCGCAATATATATTTAAAGATACATTGATCCGAAGATGCGCCTTTTATAATTCCGCGTGCCCTGCTCTCCTGCACAACAGCATCCACGGAACTTTCTTGATCTAAAATCAATAAAACCCTGGAATAATGATCAGCAGCATCAATTACCTGACCGACAATACCTTGCGGAGCAATAACAGGTAAACCTATTTTAACACCATTTATTTTGCCTTTATCAATAACTACTGTTCGATACAACATAGAAGGATCAACAGAAATTACTTCGGCAGCGATAGATTCATAAGGTATGCTTTGACGAAAATCAAGTAAGCTGCGAAACCTGATATTGGAAAGTACTGCTTCATGATACTCGTTGTTCTTTTGAATCAGGCACCCCATTTCTTTTTTAAGTCTGTCGTTCTCACGTGCCATTGACACAAGATAAAAGTAATTTTTCCAAATGTTTTTTGTATAATTAACTGTTTGTGTCAGGACATTCTGTAATGGGGATATTACGATCAACGCTATCCTTCCAAAAGTAGATGGTGGATAACGATGCTTACTGGAAACCGAGAGCACAATGATATTTGCAGTCACAAGTATTATTACACAGACTACTATCATTGTTTTTTTTGAAAACATGAAATTACGATAGTACGATCTTTTTTAGGATTTCAATACTGTCTAATGCTCTTCCTGCACCCATAGCTACCGCTAACAAAGGATCTTCAGCAACACTTATGGGCAAACTCGTCTCTTCTCTTAACAGCTTGTCAAGATTTTTTAACAATGCGCCTCCCCCGGTTAATATAATTCCCCTGTCAACAATATCCGATGCCAGTTCAGGAGGGGTATGTTCCAATGCAATCTTTACCGTCTCAACGATTGCGTCAATTTGTTCTGAAATTGCAAGGCGTATCTCTTCAGAATCAATGGATAATATTTTGGGAATCCCTGAAGCCAGGTCTCTGCCCTTAACCTCGATTGTTTCAATATTTTCTGCATCAGGGTAAGCATTACCAATGGTTGTTTTTATTATTTCAGCCGATCTTTCTCCTATAAGCAGGTTATATTTCCTCTTTATGTATTGGATGATAGAACTATCCATCTTATCACCTGCCACTCTTACTGATCTGCTATAAACAATCCCGGCAAGAGAAATAACTGCAACTTCGGTAGTACCTCCGCCAATATCTATAATCATATTGCAAATAGGTTCGGAAATAGGCAACCCGGCTCCTATCGCAGCCGCCATAGGCTCTTCAATCAAAAATACTTCCCGCGCTCCCGCTGATTCCGCGGATTCCCTTACAGCACGTTTTTCAACCTGTGTAATTCCTGAGGGAACAGCAATGATTATCCTTGGCCTGACAAAAGTTCTTCTGTTATGAACTTTTTGAATAAAATGGCGCAGCATCGCCTCGGTAACTTCAAAATCAGCGATAACACCTTCACGCATGGGACGAACAGCAACAATATTGCCGGGTGTCCTTCCCAGCATATTTTTTGCCTCCATACCTACAGCAAGAACACGGCTTTTAGTATTATCGTCCTTATTAACAGCAACTACAGAGGGTTCGTTCAGAACAATCCCTTTTCCTTTAACATAAATGAGTGTATTTGCCGTACCAAGATCAATAGCAAGATCACTCGAAAATGCGCCTAAAATTTTGTCTATAAAAAGATTCATATTCCCTCAAGGATGTATTAAAGACTAGTTATATTAATATATTACAAACAGACACTTCAGCAACAACTAATTTTGGCGGCTTCTTAATAAAATCATGCAACTGCAAGGAACGCATATCAATTTTGGAGTAAGATGTAATTTTTTTCATACATTCAATAGACCTATTTGTGTGCAATATTCACACAGTCAAAGAACATAGGCTCAATCCACTTTGCACAGAATGGAGCATAAATTTATAAAACCAATTTTGGCAAACCCAATTATAAATTACATGAACAGCTACCAGAAATTATCTTAAATTACAAGGGAAATTTACAAAATATTTGATGCTTTTATAAAGCTAATTCATCTGCTTTATCAACTTATAAACTTTCACATAAACCGGTAAAAGGCTTATAAAAATCCACTGTCTGTCAGATTTGCCATTATGGTATCGTGTAAAACCGGCCTGAAATCTTTAATTTTTAAATTATCCCGCGTAGTATGTATACGATTTGTAAGCAATATCGCAATTACAGACTTTTCCAGATCCATCCAGAAAGAAGTACCCGTAAAACCGAGATGGCCGACAGTGTTATATGAAAAACATCTTCCGCTGCTCGAGTCTTTTAAAGACGGGGTGTCAAAACCAAAAACCCGGTCAGATCCTTTATTGCGGCTCCAAAATTTTCTGATAATTTCTTCAATAATAATAGGGTGTTTGGATAATCCGTAAAATGCAAAAAGCAGTTGAGATAATAATTTGTTAACATCACTTGCAGTGCCAAAAAGGCCGGCATGGCCTTCTATTCCGCCCATTGCATAAGCATTCTCATCATGCACAACACCATCTATAAGCATATTACGCCAGGCGCAAAATTCGGTAGCAGCAAATATTTTGTTTTTTTTATTTTTGGGCTCTGATTCAAGATTAATAAAAAAAAGATTTTCAAGCCCAAGTGGTTTATATACTTTCTCATAAACAAAATGATCCAAACGACACCCCGAAATATATTCAACAACCCATCTTAAAATCATAAAACCAAGATCGCTGTACAAAGTCTTTTCACCTGGCTGGCAAATCAACGGCTCTTTAATAAGCAGCTTTCTTAAAACATTTTGCCTTTCACTTTGCCTGAAATCGGATAGTTTATAATAATATGGACGATAATCAGGAAACCCCGAATTATGCAAAAGAAGATTTTTGATGCTGATGTCGGCTTTCGGGGTATTTTTAAACTGAGGAATAATTGATCCAAGCTTATCTTTTACTTCAAGATTTCCTTGCTCGACAAGTTTCATAACAGCAAGTGTTGTGGCAAAAGGTTTTGTAAGAGACGCCAAATCAAAAACAGTATGCTTTGTCATCTTTAGAAGCGATAATTTATTTGCAAAACCATATGCTTCAAAAAAAATAACTTTGCCTCTTACCGAAACAATAAGAACCGCACCTGGGAAAACATTTTCAGAAAGGGCGGATATCATGGCATTATTTACTTCTTTCATGCTGCCATTATTACCTTTTTTTACAGATACATGATTCATTAAGATACCGTAGGGCGGGGTTTTACACCCCGCCACAATACTGAGGGCGCTATGGCGAATGCAAGCTGTTTAAAATTTTGGCCGGTTAAAAGAAATTATTTTACTTTCTGTGTCAAGATCAGCTTTTAAGCCAAACGGGATAGTAATATTTTCCTTTCCGTGTCCGGCTTCCAAGCCGGCAAAAACAGGGATATTATACTCTTTAAACAAATCCTGTATTAATTTATACACTTTTTTTACAGGTCCGCACTCTGTAAATGAACCTATTACCAAACCAGCCAAACCGCTAAAACATCCTGCAAGTTTCATATGAGTAAGCATTCTGTCTATTCTGTATAGAGCTTCACCCCTGTCTTCAATAAAAAGAATACAGTCTTTTAAAGAAGGAAAATAAGGAGTGCCTGTAAGATGGCAAAGTGTTGATAAATTTCCTCCTAATAGAGTTGCCGATACTTTTCCCGGTGTTAAAACAACAGCTCTATTGGTCTTTATCTTAATATCAGATTGTGAAGTTAAGACCGTTAACATAGCACGCACTGTTTTTTTGGTGGCAGTTCCAAGCGTTGTAACCATTGGGCCGTGAAAAGAAACTATGCCGCATTTTTTATAAACAGCAGCCAAAAGAGCACTTATATCACTATAGCCAATTAATATTTTAGGGTTATTAGAAATAGCTCTGTAATCCAGCAAAGGCAACAGCTTCATTGAACCAAATCCGCCTCTAGCACAAAATACAGCTTTTATTTTTTTATCCGAAAAAAGATCATTTATAATTGAAGCGCGCTGATTATCATCACCAGCCAGATATCCTGTCACACTATATATTTCTTCTGGGATACGGACATTAAAGCCCAACGATTTTAGAACCGAAATACCTTTTTTAAATTTGTCTTTATCAAAAGGACTTGCCGGTGCGGCTATTCCGATTGTATCGCCGGGTTTTAACATAGCAGGTATTAATAATTTCTTTTTCATAGTTAAAATGCGCAGTATCTTTGTTTTGTTATGTACTAGCATAAACAGATAAAATTACATTTACAAAAGCAGTATTTTCATAAATTATGACGTATTATTACATAAGGGATTCTGTCATTCAAGCGCAAAAAATACAGGAATTATCTGGAAACCTAAGATAATGGACTTGTAGCCGATCACACATCTTTGTGACCGGAAAAATAAAAAAAAGAGGTTACAACAGCATTGCCTGTAACCTCTTTTTTTGTTTGGTAGCGGGGGCTGGATTTGAACCAACGACCTTCGGGTTATGAGCCCGACGAGCTACCAGACTGCTCCACCCCGCAATAATTTTGATCTGATTTAAGAAAACAGCTTATACTTTCAAAGGCTTCTTCTTGCCCGCAACTTATTGATAGCCTTTTTGCGAGTGAATCTTTATTAGTTAATCAGCTAAAATAAGTCAAGCTGTTTATTACCGATAAACAGCAGAAAGTTTTTTATGAATACTTTGCAGATTATAACATAATGTAACTTTTAGCTATTTTATCGGTAAAAACTATAAAATAAATTATTTGGTTTCATCTTCGTATTTAAATGAAACCTGAACCCGTGCCCTGAATGCGGCTATTTTTCCTTTTTCAATCTTCATATCCAGTTTTGTAATTTCGGCAATCCGTAATTCACGAAGAGATTTTGACGCCCTTTCAACAGCATTTTTTGCTGCGTCTTCCCACGATTTTGGGCTTGTTCCGACAAGTTCAATTATTTTGTATACACTCTCAGCCATTTTACCCTCCTTTTTAGTTTGCGGTTATTAGTTAACGCTGTTTATGAAACATAAAAGCCAAAAAAGCTTAGTTGCATTAGAAAACCAAAGGCTTAAAAATTAGAGGTTGATCTGGTGTAACAACAAAACAAACGGGCTAATACAGGAAATTTAAATTCTCCTCTTAAATGTAATTAAGTAGAGTGTGCATTTTTATTTAGCAGATTTAGATTGATGGAGTTATTTACAGTATATAAAAATTTATAACCAAAAGGAAAATAAGTCAAATTATATTTAGTTGATGGCAGCGCCTTTAAGATTTAATTTTTATGTTATATGCCATTGGCCTGCTTATAAACTTTTTAAAAGTTCATCAATTTTTGATATAAATGCTTCGGGAGACAAGGATAAAGATTTTACGTCATTTTTTAAAAGTATATATTTCGTCTTTCCGGTATGCCCGGAAACAATTTCAAGCCTTGATGCGGAAACTGAAAGTCTTTTGGCAAGATAGTTGATGCACATATTATTTGCTGATCCATCGACCGGAGGAGCTGTAAGTTTTATTTTCAGGGCATCCCCAAAAAGTCCGGCTATCATGTTTTTTGAAGACCGGGGCTGAACATACACCTTAAAAATTATTCCATCGGAACTTTTTTTAAAATAAAGCATTAATAAACGGAATCACTTTTTCTTATTGAATCTATGATGCTGGTTGCAGAAATATTTTCCCTGATTTGAATAAGAGCAACACGTCCACCGTATTTTTCTACAATATCACGTCCGAAAACTTCTTCGGATGAATAATTGCTTCCTTTGGTAAGTACATCCGGGCGCACGGCTTCAAGCAGATTCCCAAGCTTATTAGCAGGAAAAACAATGACATAATCTACACTGTCGAGAGCACTTAATATCCTGACTCTTTCTTTAGCCTTGATAACCGGCCTTCCGTTTCCTTTAAGTTTTTTAACCGAATCATCATCATCAATTGCAACTATCAGGATATCACCTTCTTTTTTTGAAGCTGAAAACAACTTGATATGACCTGCATGCAAAAGGTCGAAACAGCCGTTTGTTAATACTATTTTTTTACCTTTTTCTTTCAGGTCCAAAAGCAAAGCGGAAAGCTCGGGCAGACTTTTTTGCTTTATTCTGTAGTCATCGGAACAAGCAGTTAAAGCTGCCGATAGTTCTTCTTCTGATACTGTAGCTGTTCCTATCTTTCCTACGACAATTCCGGCAGCAGTATTTGCAATTGAGGCTCCAACCTTAAACGGTGTGCCGAATGCCGTACAAAGTCCTAGTATGGCCACAACCGTATCGCCGGCTCCTGAAACATCAAATACCTGCCTTGCTTTTGCTTTAATTTTATATGGCCTTTTGCCTTTTTCAAAAAGAACCATCCCGTCTTTGCCACAGGTAATAAGAACATTTGGGACACCGGTGCTTTCAATAATTTTTTCGCCCGCCTTTAGCAGGGATGAATTATTTTTTATTTCTATTCCTGAAGCAAGGGCAGCCTCCTTCATGTTGGGAGTAATCAGGGTAACACCGGAGTACTTAGAATAATCAAGGCCTTTGGGGTCTGTTATCGTCACTATGCCATATTTTTTTGCTGTCTTCACTATCTTTGATATCAATTTCTTACTGATCAAACCTTTGCCGTAATCGGAAATAATTACTACATCTGCTTCCTGGATTTTATTTTCAATAAAATGAATAATTTTATCAAAAGTATAATTTGAAATTGTTTTTATTGTTTCCCTATCAATTCTTAAGACATGCTGATTTCCAGCAATAATCCTTGTCTTTCGAGTTGTAGGCCGACCTGGCTCCTGAATAATTCCTTGCACGTCAACTCCAAGAGCAGCAAACTTCTTAATCAGCATATTTCCGCTTCTGTCGGCTCCAATAACACCGGCAGCAAAAACTTTGGCTCCAAGCGCAACAAGATTGTTTATTACATTTCCCGAACCCCCTAAAGTTGAATCTTCTTTATTCACAGCTATTACCGGAACCGGAGCTTCGGGCGAAATCCTGTCAACATCACCCCACAGGTATTCGTCAATCATCAGATCGCCGATTACAAATATTTTGCAGTCTTTAAATTTTGAAATATCAATATCCATATTAAATACCTGCCAAAGCTTTTTTTATGACATCAATAACAAAATTAGGCGGCCTGACAATTTTTCTGTCCTTATTAACAAAGGCATGCTTTGAAGCTCCTGTGGCCAGTACTATCTTTTCTTCTTCATCTAATACACGATAAGTAAATTTCATACCGCCTTTAAAGCTTGCATCAAGAGTTGTTTCAATTAAAAGAACATCATCATATTTAGCAGGGGATAAAAATTTGCATTGCACTTCGGATAAGGGCATGAAATATCCTTTTTCTTCTATAGTCTTATATGTCAATCCAAGGTTTCTGAACATTTCGCCACGCCCCATTTCAAACCAGCGCAGATAATTTGCATTATATGCATATCCCATGTTGTCGGTATCACCGTAAATAACTCTGTATTTAATCCTGCTTTTTAGCATTAGACGCCTTATTTTAATCTAAAGAATAGTGAGCCAGTTTCAAAACGCCCCATTTTGGCCGATCTTAAGCGTTGGGCTCAAATTTCAATCCTCGAAATACTAAATGTATTCCTGTGGTTGAAATTTTCTCCCGCCTTGAGCTTGACCAAACTGAAACGTTTTGAAAGTGG
>JBDRRF010000108.1:0-15400 GCA_043825875.1 Pseudomonadota bacterium
TTCGCTGTTGTACTCCTTCTGTTTGATCGAAAAAACCGTTTTGAATACCAGTTGTATCACGCAAAACAAAACTGGATTCAAAAAAACCATGAAAACTGGATTCCATTTCTGCTGCCGCATTCGAAGAGAAAATTCCTAACAGCACAAAAATTGCAAACACAAACAAACATGTTTCCTCCCATCTTCTCTTACCCATGTCTTTCCTCCTAAATTAAGTGTTTTAAAAAAAGATACAATTTCCACCTACTTTGTTTGTCTCACCTCCTTTTCTTATTAAACTCTAACATCAAATAAGGTATAGCAAACTACATCCTGATCCATCCTAATTAGATAACAGCAAGAAATTGTTCGTGGTATAAAAGCCAGGGTCCAGTATTGAAGCAGGAATATATAAGAACGATTCTCTTTAGTGTTTATTTCAGCATCGAGCATACCGAATGTCAAGATAATTTTGTAGTTTTATGGTGATATGGCCCATAGATGTCTTTATATATGGCCAGATGTTGTTAGTAAATCGTCAAATGGTTAACATTAGCGCTCATCATCGATTCTTGACAAACATACGGTAACCATTTATAAACGAACATGCCAAATGTCAAGATATATTTTTAGCTTCTCGGTGATATGGCCCGTAATTATCTTTTTTTTGGGCCATATGCTGTTAGGAAATAGTCAACTGATTAATGTTGGCGCCCATCATCGGTTCTTGACAAACATGCAGTAACCATTTATACAGAGACCATTTATGAAGTTGAAAGGTCGAGCTTAGAAACAATGTTTTCGTATATACCGGAAGTGTTATAATGGTCGAAAAGAAAAAAACGTCAAAGTACCAGGTCGATGAGCTTGACCTGATGCTGATAAAAGAACTTGAAGCCAATTCCAGACAAAGCAATCGCCAGATTGCCAAGAAGCTGGGTGTAACTTCAACAACAGTTCAGATAAGGCTTCAAAGGCTTCTTGATGAAAGAATGATCAAAATAATCCCTGTGCTGAATCCGGTAGCGATGAAATTCCAGACTAGGGCATTTTTTGGGTTGAATATCACTCCCGGCAGTTCCAATGCCGCGGTCGTATATTTGAAACCGTTAGCCTGTGTTCAGACTATCAATATCACAGCGGGTCACTTTGATATGACGTTATTTGCGGTGTTCCATGATATCGAAGAAATGCTTGCTTTTGTTGACGGCGAATTGAGCAAGGTTCCGGGCCTTGTTAGTATTGAAGAGATTATGGTCCTGAAGGTGGTGAAAAGAACATGGGCACATTATGATTGCAGCGCTGGCCTGGCTGGGCTGTCAGAACAACGTGACCTTGACGAATCGGAGACCAGATTGATAGATGCTCTGAAGTTGAATCCCAGAGAGACTATTATGAATTTGAGCAGAAAGCTTGGATTGAGCAGAAAGCTTATAAGCAGAAAGCTTACCGGACTTGTCAATGATAACATAATCGCTTTCACCATTCTGGTCATACCTGAAAGATCTGCTGTGCAGGCACAAGTATTCTTGAAGGTTTACCCCGGAGAAATCAACAATGTGGCTACAGCGCTGGCTACAAATAAGAAAATTGCTCATGTGCTCATCGTTAGCGGTCAATTCAAGGTGTTCTTTGCTGCCGTTTTTCGCAATATGGAAGAATGCATTTTTTTCATCAATGGAGATATGCGTAATATTCCAGGCATCAATAGCCACGAGACGGCTGTCTCTGTAGCATCGCTAAAGCAGTCTGTATTGCTTGGATAGTAACGAAATTGCTTAGGGTAATTTGGCATGCATGTTTTTCTCTTACCATGCCTTTCTGTTTAAATCCGCACGAAACTCCGATTTGGGCCCGTGGCAAGCCCTCTGGGCTATAGGTTTTGGGGAAATCCTCCCACCCTTCCAATGATACTCAATGGCAAACCTCATGGCAGGAGGGCTTTTCGCTACTTAATCAGGGAATCCTTGGTAAATACATTTCAACTGTGCGGTACATGGCAGAAACAAGAATGTCTTTGTATTGATTACTGTTGTTCTTATCGATTACTTTAGGTAAATTCATAGACTGCCCAATACCGGCAATTAAAACAGAACAAATAACGAACTTATTGACAATCCAAAATACTTTACTATTCCCACTCGTTTTATGTTTTTTCTTTCCAACTTCATAGTTGTTATAGTTATATTCTCTCATCGGCATGAATCAGCTCTTTTGCTATTTCATGCCTTGCCTGACATTGCAGTATAAATTGTTACTCTCTTTCAAAAGAGCTGATTTATGCCGATGAGCACCTCTATTAAATTAAAAGAACGACGGCTTTTTTAAAAACTCAAACATAAAAAACTGGTATTTTGATGAATTCATTGCTATTGTTAAAAAAATTATGTTATGTAGTATAAATTACTTCCGGTTATTTAATATTTATAAATACAATATATTAGTGTAAGAATGCTTGAGGCATTGGTTTCTTCATTTATTGTATTTTTTTATTTGTATTCTTATAGGTGTTATACTATTCATGCTTGTTTTACGAGGTACAAAGAGTTCCTATGATAGTCCCAAACTGTATAAATCGCTTGGATCTCTATTAAAAGACTATAGAAAATGGCGTGGAGTAAGCCAGGAATTTATTTCAGACCTGATAAGAGTAAGCGTTAGACAATTACGCAATTGGGAATCAAACCGACGCCGTGTTCGCTTCGAAAATCTCCATGATCTTTCAGAGGTTACAGGTATTCCCATGCAGGTATGTGTAGCTCTTAACGCAGACCAACCCATGTGGTATACCTTGCAAAAAAGATGGTTTGCGTCCTCGCCGGTATTAGCGGATTCATTGCCAAATACACTATTCAAATACTCCGGAAAATTGGACGATGCCTTTACTTTATCCAAAGAAAAAATTAGAACTGACAAGCAGTATAATATGGTACTTTCGTGCCATAATGATATTTACCGTGCGCTAAAACCGCTTAGAAGAGATGTTGTCGAAAAGGCATCTTCAATCATTCCTGATTTGAACTTTATTGTTTTGGATTCCTGGGGCCATTATGTGGGACATAGCATCTGGCTACCCTTAAAAAAAGATGCATTTGATCAGCTAAAGAAGCAAAAATCATTTGAGGGCTGGCTTACACCCGAAATCATCAGCGATGTTGTTGCTCTTAAGGAAGGCGCATTATTATTGTTTTCTATATATATTTCCAGCATAAATGTAGCGTACTATAACCAAATAAACGCCACGCATTACCTCACCGATATTGATAAAAAAGAAAGATACATAGTTGGTATGTATACGGCCATGAAAGAAACTCATGAACTGCTAAGTACCTTAGGCTTTAAATTATCAAAAAATGATAAACAAGCAATATCGGAAGATTACAATATACTTTATGAAACCGGATTAGATATTGTTATGAGACCCGGCGGGCCATGGCATTGGTTGCTTGAAAAACATAAACCAAAGGAGGAAAATGATCTGACCGAAAGGTCCGAACCAAAAGAGATGTCAGTTGTTGATCCGGAAACATTAAGCAAAGATATAGAAATGTTTGAAAAATATTCATTGGATAAAATATCCGGCATCAAAACGTCAACACCGGATAATGATTCCGGCGCCCTGATCGTTGACAGATGCAAACCATTTGATCATCAACCGGAGCATAGGAATTCATTTGAAGACTTTACCGTTCAGGCTAAGCGGCAAAGCGGGTTAGACAAACTTGTATATCCAAATAAGAATTTCTCATTATATGGGAAAAAGGAAAAAGCAAATATTGCCTTAAACGGAACATACCGCAGAAAAGTTGATGACCTTACTTTAACCAGAGAAATTATTAGAACTGACAAGCA
Organism: Pseudomonadota bacterium; assembly: GCA_043825875.1. GTDB lineage: Bacteria > Desulfobacterota > Desulfobacteria > Desulfobacterales > RPRI01 > RPRI01. The sequence continues at coordinate 3,832 of JBDRRF010000108.1, forward strand.
GTATAATATGGTGCTTTCGTGTCATAATGACATTTACCATACACTTAAACCACTTAGAAGAGATGTTGTCGAAAAGGCATCTGCAATTATTCCTGATTTAAATTTTATGGTTTTGGATTCCCGAGGCTATTATGTGGGGCATAGCATCTGGCTACCCTTAAAAAAAGGCGCATTTGAACAGCTAAAGAAGCAAAAATCATTTGAGGGCTGGCTTACGCCAGAAAGCATCAGTGATATTGTTGCTCTCAAGGAAGGCGCATTATTATTTTTTTCTTCATATATTTCCAGCATAAACATAGCGTATTATAAAACCATACAGGTAGCACATTACCTTGCCGATATTGATAAAAAAGAAAGATACATAGTTGGCATGTATTCAGCAATGAAAGAAACTCATGAATTGTTGAGTACCATGGGATTTAAGATATTAAAAAATGATAAACAAGCAACATCAAAAAATCACAATATACTGTATGAAGCAGGATTAGATATTGTGATGAGATCCGGCGGGCCATGGCATTGGTTGCTTGAAAACCATAAACTGAAGGAAGAAAATGATCTAATCAAAAGGTCCGAACCGAAAGAGACGTTAGTTGTTGATTCGGAAATATTAAGCAAAGATCATGATATGTTAGAAAAATATTCATCGGAATCATTATCCGGTATCAAAACGTCAATACCGGATAATGATTCCGGCGCCCTGATCGTTGACAGGCATAAATCATTTGATCCCCACCCGGAGCATAGAAATTCATTTGAAGACTTTACCGTTCAGGCAAATAAGCAAAGCGAGTTAGACAAACTTGTATGTCCAAATACAAATTGCTCATTATATGGTAACAAAGGAAAAGCAAATATCGTTTTAAACGGAACATACCACAGAAAAGGTAAAAAACCAGGCCGCCGCTTCCTTTGTAAAGTATGTAAAAAATCTTTTTGCAACAGAACCGGAACTATATTTTATAATTTATGTTCATCTGAAGAGAATGTCTTAAAAGCTCTTAAGCTTTTGGCCGATGGCAACCAACTTTCATATACAAAAAAAGTCCTAGGAGTAAAATTTCGCACAATCCGCCGCTGGCTAAAAATTTTTCATGAGCACAATGCGGAACTAAATACATTGCTTAGAAATAAGCTAAACATGTCGGAAGCTGAAATCAATGCTTTAATGAGTAATCTTGAGAATAATTTTCAATTAAACCCACATAATTCAGATAATTCAGAGTTAGAATAGTTTTCGTTGCCAAAGTATTCGATGAATACCCTTTTGTAAAATCTTATGAGCTTACACTAGAACATACCGATTCCTTAAGTGATTTTATGCAATAACTTACAAAAGAACTTGTCTATAGCGCTTGCCACAAATGCGTTCCGTCCGGGTATGGGGAATACATTCAAATTTCAATAAAATTTGCCACAGGACTTCAATGAAGTACCAAAAAGGGTTATTTCCAAATCTCAAATACTATATTTGTGATTTGGAATTTGACTATTGGTATTTTTTTGATATATAAATAAATATATTACCATAGAGGAATAACAGGTTATAAACCCAATTGTTCGAGCCACTTTCAAAACGTTTCAGTTTGATCAAGCTCAAGGCGGGAGAAAATTTCAACCACAGGAATACATTTAGTATTTCGAGGATTGAAATTTGAGCCCAACGCTTAAGATCGGCCAAAATGGGGCGTTTTGAAACTGGCTCATTCGCATAAGACTTCTTACCCCGAAAAAGTATTAAATGCAGGTTACTCAAAAGTCTCTCTATTTTAAAAAGCCTTTATCGGAAATTGCCGGTCTTGCTTGACCTGAAAGAAGTTTTTGTATAAATGTTTTCATTTTGCGAAAAAAGGGAAATATTATGGCAGAACATGTAGAATTGATATACGGAGGGGAAAAATACACTCTGCCCGTAGTTACGGGTACAGAGGGTGAAAAAGCAGTTGATATTTCCATACTTCGTGAAAAAACAGGCTTAATAACTCTTGATACCGGTTTTGCCAATACCGGTAGCTGTATAAGTTCAATTACTTTTATGGATGGGGAAAAGGGTATTCTCCGTTACAGGGGAATCCCCGTTGAACAGCTTGCTGAAAATTCTTTATTTATTGAAACAACATATCTTTTGGTAAACGGAGTGCTGCCTACAAGAAAGCAACTAACCGATTTTTCCATTCTTTTAAACGATAATTCTCTTATTCATGAAGACATGCAATCGTTTTTTCAGAGTTTTCCAAGGGCTTCTCATCCTATGGGAATTCTTTCTTCAATGGTTACTGCTCTTAGAAGTTTTTATCCCGAACTTAAAGTCGAATCTGTAGAACAAATAAATTTAACTGTTACACGCCTGCTTTCCAAGATTCGAACACTTGCCGCCATGTCTTACAAGATATCCAGAGGGCATAAAGTTGTTTATCCGCGCCCGGATCTGTCCTATTGTGCTAATTTTCTTAACATGATGTTCGACAGCCCGGTCAGGCCCTATCAGATCGATGATGAGATGGTCAAGGCTTTAAATGTTTTCTGGATTCTCCATGCAGATCACGAGCAAAACTGCTCAAGTTCTACAGTCAGGATGGTCGGAAGCGGGAGAGTAAATCTTTACGCCGCTATTTCCGCCGGAATTGCAGCCCTTTGGGGTCCTTTGCATGGAGGGGCAAATCAGGCTGTTGTAGAAATGCTTACAAGAATAAAAAGAAAAGATGGTGGTAATGTTAAAAAAGCTGTTGAAAGGGCTAAAGATAAAAAAAATCCTTTCAGACTAATGGGTTTTGGGCACAGGGTTTATAAAACCTATGACCCGAGAGCAAAGATTATGAAAAATACTTGTGATATTATTCTTGAAAAACTTCAGACAAGCGACCCTTTGCTTGATATAGCAAAAGCGCTGGAAGAGGTCGCATTGAAAGATACTTATTTTCTGGAACATAACCTCTATCCTAACATAGACTTTTACAGCGGTATTTTATTAAGAGCTCTTGGCATACCTACCAATATGTTTACAGTCATGTTTGCAATAGGAAGACTTCCAGGGTGGATAGCTCAGTGGAAGGAAAGTGCGGATGATCCCAAATGGAAATTAAGTCGTCCGCGGCAAATATATGACGGTCCGCCGTTGACGGAATATATACCCATAGACGAAAGGAAAAAACATCATATGGATTACGGGCATAAAAAACACATAAATAGTTAGGATACAACAAGACAAGACCTTAAAAATCCGCGTGGCACAATAGCAAATATTTAGAGCATAAGCGCTTATGGATAGCGCTTATGCTCTAATAGTAAAATGAAACGATTTGTAAAACTTGTAATCGACCAACAGTAGGCATCTGCAACAGTATAGAAGCCTTATATTATTTAAATTGCCCGAGAGGTCTTTTAAAGGTATATCCTGCAGGTTCAACTACTAATTTATCCCAGGCTGCTGCAATATTTCCACCAAGAGCAGAGAAGGGGGAAGAAAGAATAAATACAGCAGAACCTGTAGCAAGACTGACAATTCCAACCGGTCTCACCGCAACAAAGTCGGCAATCATAGCAATACCTTCATGTGTTTCCGTATTGGTGTAGTCTATTGCAAGCACCGTGGAACCGGATGATATAATTAGCAGTGCAATAATAGATAAAATCATAACAGGTTTTTTAAATGGCGTGTGCATGAATTTCTCCTTTCCATTTTACACGTTTAAAAAATAAATTTTAAAAAAAACAGAGAAAGTACAGAGTATAAATAAAACAACCGCATAAAAAATCTATATCTCCATTTAAACAGGTTGCTTTTTTATCCAAATATTGTCTTACTGTAAATATAGCATACAATTTTAAAAATATTAACAATAATTATATATTTTGCAAACAAAAATGTCAAACAACACTAAATATATTGATGTTGCGGTTGATTTGCCTGTATATAGCATATTCACTTACATTGTTCCCGAAGGCATACATGATGTTTTTTTACCGGGGAAAAGAGTGACTGTTCCCTTCGGGCAAAGAAACATAACAGGGTATGTGCTTTCCGAAAGTAAACATACAAGTGAATATGATGATAAAGAAATAAAACCTATAAGAGATGTTATAGATAAAACATCTCTTTTCCCGCCTTCTATGGTACCTTTTTTAAAATGGATTGCAGATTATTATATTTATCCTATCGGTGCAGTAATAAAAACAGCTCTTCCAGGTGGTCTTAATTCTTATGAAATTATAAAATATTCAATTACTGCTGCAGGAAAAGAAGTGCTGGATGCAAACCGGATTTTTGCCCTTGATAAAAGAGTTTTAAGCTTACTTGAAACATGCCCCTTTAGTATCAAAGGACTTTGCGGGAAACTGAATGAAAATATTTCAGCTTCACTTCTCTTTTCAATGGAAAAACGAGGCTGGATAGTAAGAGAAAAAGAAATAAAACCCGGCAAGACAAAAGCCAGGTTGGAATCATACGTATGTCTTTCCGGCGGCGGGTTGCCTGACAGCAAGTTATCATTATCACGGAAAAAGGTAATAGATTGCTTAAAAACTTATGGCGAACTGTCTCTTAAACGTTTAAAAGAATATGTTCCCAATGCAGCAAGAGTTGTTAAAGCATTAGAAAGTGATGGATATCTTATTTTATCCAAAAAACCGGTTTATCGTGATCCTTTCGGAGAAGAAATAAGTCCGGATATTGCTCCTGTTCCAACCCATGAACAGGAAAGTGTTATTTCCAATGTAATAAACTTTCTTGGCAAAGGCTTTTCTCCTTTTCTTCTTTCCGGAGTTACGGGAAGCGGCAAAACCGAAGTTTACATGAAACTTGCCTCCGCAGCCATTGATAAGGGGTATTCCGTTCTTGTTCTAGTGCCCGAGATAGCGCTTATATCTCAGATAGAAAAAAGGTTCAGGGCACGTTTTGGTGAATGTGTGGCAATTTTGCACAGCGGTCTTTCTTCCGGAGAAAAATATGATCAATGGAGCAGAATAACAGATAAAAAGACTTTGATTGCAATCGGTGCAAGATCTGCTGTTTTTGCTCCTTTAACAAACATCGGATTAATAGTAGTCGATGAAGAACATGATTCATCGTATAAGCAGGAAGGAGGACTTAGATATAATGCACGAGATCTTGCAGTTGTCAGGGCAAAACTTGAAAACTGTATAGTACTGCTCGGTTCTGCAACTCCTTCGGTTCAGTCGTATCAAAACGTTTTATCAAATAAATTTTCAGGACTTTCTTTAACAAAGCGTATAGAAAACAGGACGCTGCCTGAAGTTAATGTTGTGGATTTAAAAAATAACCGTAACAGCCGGGGAATGAGACGGTATTTTTCACAAGAGCTTATAGATGGTATTAAAAGCACTTTGTCCCGAAAAGAACAGGTTCTGCTGTTTCTAAACCGCAGAGGTTTTGCAGGTTTTCCTGTATGTTCTGCTTGCGGAGAAGCTGTCAAATGTAAAAACTGCGATATTTCGCTTACACTTCATAAATCAGCAAATGCATACAAATGTCATTATTGCGGTTATACAAAAGCTGCAAATTCCAAGTGCGCCAAATGCGGATCTGCTGCAATTAAACTTCTTGGGCTTGGCACGGAAAAAATTGAAGAAGCGGTTAAAACTCTTTTCCCGCAGGCCAGAGTTGCAAGGATGGATTCGGATACAACAATTCGTAAAGGCTCCGTATTAAAAATATTAAAAGATTTGAGCGAGCATAACATTGATATACTTATCGGAACCCAAATGGTTGCAAAAGGGCATGATTATCCAGGCATTACACTTGTAGGCATAATCTGTGCGGATCTATCACTTTCTTTCCCCGATTTCAGGGCGTGCGAACGCACCTTTGGGCTTTTAGCCCAGGTCTCAGGCAGAGCAGGACGTGGAGATTCAAAAGGAAGCGTTATACTCCAGACATATAATCCGGATCATTTCACTATTCTGTCAGCAAAAAAACAGGATTTTATATCTTTTTATGAAAAAGAGATAGTTTTTCGAAAGGATTTGAATTACCCTCCATTTTCAAAAATGATTATGATCAGGCTTTCAGGCAAAGATAAGAAAAGAACCCAAGAATGTGCAAAAACTTTGGGGAAACATTGCAATGAATTGAAAAACGGGAACAAATCATTTGAAAAATCTGTAATTGTGCTTGGCCCTGTTGAAGCTTCCGTTGCCAAGGTTGCTGACCGTTACAGGTGGCAAATTCTTTTAAAAGGCTATAGTTTTAATCCCCTCCATCGGTTTGCAAAAATAATTGTCCTTGAAACAGCCAGTAAAATTTGCGGGAAAGATGTTAGTGTGGTTATTGATGTTGACCCGTATTTTATGATGTAATAACTATAGCTATATATACCACAAATTCATAAATTAACTCTAATACGGGATTAAATATGGCAGAAGATAAAAAAGCAGTCAGAAAAACTATTAATGCTGCTTTTGAAATGAATAAAATAATGTCGCAGTATTTTTATGAAATGGATAATGCGGCAAAAACCGGAGAAAAAAAAATTGCATGGTGTTCCAGTGTTGGGCCGGCCGAAATATTAAGGGGCATGGGTTTTCTTGTATATTTTCCCGAAAATCACGGCGCAATGCTTGGCGCAACCCGTATGTCAACGGAAATGATTCCTTATGCAAATGCCCGCGGGTATTCTCCTGATATATGCTCGTATCTTACTTCTGACATAGGAGCATATATAAGAGGTTTAACACCGCTTAAAAAAGCATATGAAGGAATAGAATGCGTACCCAAACCCGATGTTCTTGTATGCAATACGAACCAGTGCAGAGATGTTCAGGACTGGTTTTTCTGGTATTCAAAAGGGTTTAATGTTCCTTTGCTTGTAGTAAACACACACAGGGGCATTAAAGATGTGAATAAATCACATATTGAATCTGTGGCAAGGCAATTAGAAGCTCTTATCAAACCTTTGGAAAAAATATCCGGCAAAAAATATGACGCCGACAACATGAAAAAAGCTGTAGCTCTTTCCCGTGAATGTTCCGATTTGTGGAAAAAAGTTTTAGATACAGCAGCAGCCGTTCCTTCTCCCATTACTTTTTTCGACGGCACAATTCATATGGCGCCAGCAGTAGTACTTAGGGGAACGCAACAGGCAGTCGATTACTATAAACTTCTTTACGCTGAATTAAGTCAAAGGATACAAGACAGGCAGGGTTCTCTTGATAACGAGAAGTTCAGAATATACTGGGAAGGCATGCCCATCTGGGGCAGGCTGCGCGACCACTCCGAAATGTTTACAAGCCTTAATACAAATGTGCTTGCTTCCACATATTGCAACAGCTGGATATTCACAGATTTTGACCCCGAAGATCCTTTTACCAGTATGGCGAAAGCTTACACCAGGTTGTTTATTACAAGATCGGATGAGGCTAAACAGGAATATATCAAGGAGATGATGGATTTCTTTAAAATCGATGGTATTATTTACCATGATGCAAAAACCTGCCCGCACAATTCCAACTGCCGCTATGGAATGCCTCAAAGGCTTGAAAAAGAAACAAAGATTCCATATCTTATAATAAACGGCGATTTAAATGATCTAAGGTGTATATCAGACGATCAGACAACAACAAATATCGAAGCTTTTATCGAACAACTTGAGGAAAATAACCAGCATGCTTGACAGTTTGTTTAAACCAAAGTCAGTTGCCATAATCGGTGCATCAGTAAAAGAACTTTCCATTGGAAACAGAATATTAAAAAACCTTGTAGATTTTGGTTATACAGGTTCAATATATCCGATAAATCCACAGGCAGATGAGATACAAGGCATAAGGGCATATAAAAGCATTCTGGATGTCCCCGGCGAAATAGATCTTGCTCACATTATTATTCCAAACAGGTTTGTCCCGCAGGCAGTAGAAGATTGCGGTAAAAAAGGCGTTAAATCCATTATTATAAATTCCGCAGGCTTTAAAGAAACAGGCCCTGAAGGCGAAGCTATTGAGAAGGCTTTCCTTTTATGTGCAAAAAAATACGGCATCAGGATCTTCGGTCCCAATTGCCAGGGCATAATAAATACTGATCCGAACGTAAGGGCTTATTGTAATTTTGCATTCACAAAACCTGAAGCCGGCTATATTTCAATAGCTGCACAAAGCGGTGGTGTGGGAGAGTTGATACACCAGGGTTTTTATGAAATGGGAATCGGAACCCACCTATATGCATCTAATGGAAATGCCTGCGATATATCCATTACCGAAATATTAAAATACTTCGGAGATGATGCAGGAACCCGCGTTATAGTACTTTATATTGAAAGTATTTCAGATCACAAAGCATTTGTTGAAGCTGCAAGAAAAATAGCAGAAAAAAAGCCTATTCTTGCTATGAAAGCAGGCCGTACCGGTGAAGGTGAAAAAGCAGTATATTCCCATACCGGCAGTTCGGCGGAAAAAGATATAATCACAGATATTATTTTAGAAAAAGCCGGCATCCTTGTATTTAAAAATGAAGGCGAATTATGCCGGGCAGCAGCAGCTTTTGCTTTGCAGCCGCTTCCGAAAGGAAACCGTGTGGGAATTATTACAAACACCGGAGGTCCTGCAATTATTGCAACAGATGTGCTTATAGATTCAGGGCTTGATATACCCATGCTTTCGGAACAAGTAAGAGATTATCTGACAGAACAACTTCATCCTGAAGCTTGTGTCAATAACCCTGTTGATCTGCTTGCAACAGGATTAAGTGAACACTTTCGCATTGCAATAGAGGCAATGATAAATGAAGATCATATAGACAGTATTTTTATAAATTTTGTGACGCCCTTTTTTGTGGATACGGAAAGCATAGCTAAAGAAATTGCCAATGCCGGCAGGCAGAAGAAAAAACCGATAATATGCAATCTCATGACAGATAAAAGGCTTTGGACGGAAACCATCAAAATATTAAAAGCTGGGGGTATCCCCTGTTACAGTTTTCCTTCTGATGCCGCAGGAGCCCTTGCTGCGCTTGTGCGTTATTCCGGAGTACAGCTTGAAAGGTAATCACAGAAAATGTGGGTGCAAATTTTGAGGAAATAGATAAATCACAATGAATGCCATCTGGATTGTTCTTATTACCGTAAGTATTGTCACTGCGATCTTTACAGGAAGACTGGAAGAGCTTACAAAAGCCATTTTTGACGGAGCGAAAACTGCGGTTGAAATATCGCTTTTTCTGGCAGGCATAGTATCATTATGGCTTGGCATTACAAAGATTATAGAAGAATCAGGGCTTATTTATAAAATTTCACATTTTTTCAAGCCTGTTATTAACCGCCTGTTTAAAGCAATCCCGGAAAACCATCCTGCTGTGACATCCATCACGCTTAACATTCTGGCAAATTTCTTCGGCCTTGGAAATGCCGCAACACCGCTTGGTATAAAAGCAATGCAGGATCTTCAGACTTTAAATGAAGACAAGGATAATCTGACATTTGAAATGATGCTTTTTATTGTACTTAATACTGCAAGCATCCAGTTTGTACCCTTTACTGTTGTAGGAATTCTTTCGGACTTTGGATCTTTGAATCCGTCCGGCATAGTATTTCCAACCATATGCGCGACATTGATATCTGCCGCTGTTGCGGTAAGCATACTTTTTCTATTTAGAAGGCTGCTAAAATGAAGACTATCGGTTATATCTCCCAGCTTATGATCCCGGCTTTTATTTTGTTTACGGTCTTATATGGCGCATTCAAAAAGGTGCCGGTATATGACTCCTTTGTGTCAGGAGCAAAAGAGGGAATCCAGGTAATTGTTAAAATCTTTCCGTATCTTCTTGCTATTTTCATAGCCGTCAAAGCTTTTGCAGCATCCGGCGCTTTTGATATTATCAAATCGATCTTATCCGGTCCCCTTGATATATTAGGAATTCCACCTGAAATACTTTCCGTTGCAATCATAAAACCTCTTTCAGGAAGCGCATCAACTGCCATTTTCACAGACATAGTAAACAGCACCGGCCCTGATTCACTTGCAAGTAAAATCAGCGCAGTAATTATCGGTAGCGCCGAAACCACATTTTATGTTCTTGCCGTTTATTTAGGAGCAGTAGGTATCCGCAAAACAAAATACCTGGTACCGGTATGCGTTATCGCCGACATCGCAGGTATCATTATCGCTATAGCTATTGTGAAGATGATGATTTGATATCGAATTTCTTTTTTCAAAAAGTTCCTTTAAACAGAGGCGTCGAATACGGTTCATCCCCACGGGTGTGGGGAACATTACACCTCAAACTGCGTATAACCTGCCATCGACGGTTCATCCCCACGGGTGTGGGGAACATGTGACCAATTGGAATGGAGAGATGAAAAATATAGGTTCATCCCCACGGGTGTGGGGAACATTCGTCATAATTACTCCACAAATAAGCCGGTAACGGTTCATCCCCACGGGTGTGGGGAACATCATAACATTTTCGTGTTTAAATTTATTTTTCCGGTTCATCCCCACGGGTGTGGGGAACATAGAAGGTACAACATGAAAACTGCTAAAACGATCGGTTCATCCCCACGGGTGTGGGGAACATATCCAGATCATCTCGAATATCTTTTATACGATCGGTTCATCCCCACGGGTGTGGGGAACATGCCGCTTTCGCTGAAGCTTCTGTATCGAGGAGCGGTTCATCCCCACGGGTGTGGGGAACATGAACGCAAAAAAGCCCCTGGAATGTCCAAGGGCGGTTCATCCCCACGGGTGTGGGGAACATTCCATAAACTCGTTAAAGGCATCCTCCGAAGCCGGTTCATCCCCACGGGTGTGGGGAACATACAGCCTCCCTCCATAAGATTGCTTTAGTAATCGGTTCATCCCCACGGGTGTGGGGAACATCCGCAAAGCCAACCTCTTTCTGTCCCAACAAGCGGTTCATCCCCACGGGTGTGGGGAACATTTGATTATCAGGTACATTTGCCCTGATATTAGCGGTTCATCCCCACGGGTGTGGGGAACATGCGTGAGCATAGGCACAATCTTTAAAGAAAAACGGTTCATCCCCACGGGTGTGGGGAACATCTTTCAGCAACAATTTGTTTTCGTTTGTAACGCGGTTCATCCCCACGGGTGTGGGGAACATTCCTGAGAATGGCCTGATTTTTATTCATGAACCGGTTCATCCCCACGGGTGTGGGGAACATGTGCCGGTTCAGTTATTTATATTGGCTGATTCCGGTTCATCCCCACGGGTGTGGGGAACATTTGTAGCGTTTGCGTTCGCTGTTTGTGGCTATCGGTTCATCCCCACGGGTGTGGGGAACATAAAGGATATCACGGTTGAAGTTCGTCGTAAAGCGGTTCATCCCCACGGGTGTGGGGAACATATCAAGACTATAAACAAATGTTGTCTTATATTCGGTTCATCCCCACGGGTGTGGGGAACATAAAAATTAATTACGGCCCAAGAAGGGCCCGGCCGGTTCATCCCCACGGGTGTGGGGAACATTCAAGATGATACTTGTCAAAAAGAGGAAAGAACGGTTCATCCCCACGGGTGTGGGGAACATGAACATGCGAGAATATTAAAAGAAAGGGACGACGGTTCATCCCCACGGGTGTGGGGAACATTCGATGTATTCAG
>JBDRRF010000109.1:0-103661 GCA_043825875.1 Pseudomonadota bacterium
CCAGTTTCAAAACGCCCCATTTTGGCCGATCTCTGCGTTGGGCTCAAATTTCAATCCTCGAAATACTAAATGTATTCCTGTGGTTGAAATTTTCTCCCGCCTTGAGCTTGACCAAACTGAAACGTTTTGAAAGTGGCTCGAATAAAATCGCTTTTTATGTTACGGACTATACAAAGATTGATTTTTTGAGTTAATATAATTTTATCCACAAATACTAGGTTGTCAATGTTTTCGTGTTGCCGGTTTATGCGAAAAGATAAAGATACACGACACGGTTAACACAAGAAGGGTGGCCGACGCTGAGTAGCGGCTTAACTCCAAGCCGCCTTTGCTTATGGGTTTGTCAAGAAAATCGCCGATGACCGCGCCGAGCGGCCGGGTAAGGATGAATGCCGCCCAAAACAGAGTGGTGCGGGATATGTTTGTTCGGTAGTACGCAACTGCGATTGCTGCCAACATTGCACCAAATACAATTGCACCACCAATATACCCAATACCGGCTGTATCAGCTGTCCAATCGCCAAGGGCAGTGCCCAGGGTTTGCGAAAACATGATTGTTACCCAATAAAACATTTCAGATTTTGGCGAATTAACGGTATCAACGGCTATCGAACCAAGTGTACGATACCAGAGAAATAATGATACCAACAGCAATGTGAATAATATTGTCGTTCCACCCGCATAGCCAATTCCAAGAGAACGATCCGCGAAATCCGCCAATGTCGTTCCCACTGTTGTTGTTGCAATAATTGTTGTCCAGTAAAGGACAGGATGGAATTTCTTCGCGTAAACCTGTGCTGTTACTGCTATTACAAATATAGCTGCAAAGATTCCGGTACTTACGAGATAGCCGAGGTTCATTGACATGGATACGGCGTCCCCGCCAGTCTCACCAATGGTTGTAGCGAGAATCTTTATAATCCAGAAGATCAAGGTTACTTCCGGAACTTTACTTAAAATCTCTTTTTCTTTAATATTCATTGTTTTCCTCAATTCAATTGGGATAATGGTTGATGTTGCTACTTAGAAGATGCTTTAACATATTTTTATACCATATCGATTCTGTAGATGATTTCTATAATAAACACTGGCATCGTGAAGAATTAATGAAGATGTTCAATTGCCGGAATAATAAGTGTGTTACATATATTTATGCGAGAAATTTTTAACAGAAAAAATAAAGCAAGAAATATTTTTTAGCAATGGTATGAAAAAAGTTGTGAGCTTTAAAAGATATTTCAGCTAAACAGAGTTTGCTTTCCAAAACGGCTTAAAGCATGGTAACTCGATGTTCAGTCAGTGCGTATGGATTGGCACGGCGAATTCCACCATAAACTTTAAGAGACAACTTATGAGTCCAAGTTTATAAATTCCTGATTTGTAAGTTGAAACAATAAAGCTTCCGGAAGTCTTAAACATTCGGTTAATTCCATAAATTCATAGTAATTAAATGGGATTTAAGGGAAAATATAGTTTTTTTATGAACTTGACATAAAGATTAATCGTCTGTTAAATAATCGGGCACTATAACAATTATAATGCCGTAAAAAGTCAAAAAAATCCTGTTTTGTCATGTCGGACTTGATAAGCGTGTTCCGGCATGTTGTGAGCCGGGGGCATCCGGTTAATTTAATATGTTTCGGATGTCAGCTTTTACCAGTATGACGATGTGAGGTTTTTTACGGTTTCATCAACATTATTTCAGGAGGTAATTATGAGAAAAATAAGAACTGCCGCTGTTATCGGCTCCGGTGTTATGGGTGGAGGAATAGCAGCACTTATCGCCAGTGCAGGTATCAAGACACTGTTGCTGGATATTGTTCCGTTCGATTTGACAGATGAGCAGAAAAAAGACCCTAAGGAAAGAAATAAAATAGTAAAGGCCGGTTTGGATTCCATTATAAAATCAAGACCACCACAACTTATGCATAAAAAAGATGCCGATCTTATCTCAATAGGAAATCTTGAGGACGATTTTGATAAGCTTGCATCATGTGATTGGATCGTTGAAGTAGTTCTTGAAAATCTTAAAATTAAACGCGATCTTTTCACAAAAATTGAAAAAGTCAGAAAACAAGGCTCCATTGTTTCCTCAAATACTTCCGGTATTCCTTTAAAATCAATGTCGGAAGGACTCAGCGATGATTTTAAAAAACATTTTATGGGGATACATTTTTTCAATCCTGTAAGATATATGAAGCTTCTTGAAATTATACCAGGAGCTGAAACACTTCCGGAAGTGCTTAGCTTCATGTCTGATTTCGGGGAAAAAATCCTTGGTAAAGGAATTGTAATAGCAAAGGATACCCCGAATTTTATTGGAAACAGAATAGGTGTCCAGACTATGATCAAATCCATGCAGCTTATGATGGAAGAAGGACTTAAGATTCATGAGGTGGATGCTCTCCTTGGGCCTGCCATTGGCAGACCGTCTACAGCGATATTCAAGACTTCCGATATGATAGGCCTTGATACGGTGGGGCATGTTTCAAAAAACACCTATGAGCTTGTTGTAAATGATGAAGAAAGGGATACCTTTGTTATTCCTGATTTTATTAATAAAATGATTGATAAAAAGCTCCTTGGAAATAAAACTAAGGCGGGTTTTTATAAGACTGAAAAAACGCCTGACAAAAAGAAACTTAAAAAGGTGATAAACCCCGCAACATTAGAATATGAAGAATTTGGAAAACCTGATTTTGCCTGCCTTGGAGAAGCAAAAAAAGCAAGAACACTTTCCGATAAATTAAAAGCAATAGTTTATGCTGATGACAAGGGTGCAAAGTATGTATGGAAAGTAATTGCAAACGGACTGATATATGCAGCAACAAGAATTCCGGAAATATCGGATACTATAATTGAAATAGATAACTCAATGAAATGGGGCTACAATTATGAAATGGGTCCCTTTGAAACATGGGATGCAATTGGTGTTCAAAAATCAGTTGAAATGATGGAAAAAGAGGGCTTGAAAGTTCCTGAAAATGTGAAAAACATGCTGGCATCAGGAATAACATCATTTTATAAAACCGAAAACGGCAAAATATCCTATTATGATTTTAGCACCAAAGGTTATGTTGAATATGTTGTAAGCAGCAATATAATTTCTATTGCAGGGCTTAAAGCAAATAATAAGATTGTAAAAGACAGTAAATCAGCATCTATTGTAGATCTGGGTGATGGCGTTTTCTGCTGTGAATTTCATACCAAGATGAATGCATTAAATAACGAGGTTATAGATTTCATTAATGAATCTCTTGATTATGTAGATCAGAATGGTGCAGGTCTTGTTATCGGCAATCAGTCCGGAGTATTTTCGGCTGGAGCCGATCTGGTTCCGGTTGGCGCACTGACCAAAGAAAAGAAATTTGATGAAATTGATGCTATGCTGGAAAGGATTCAGCAGGCGGTCCAGAGAGAAAGATATTCTTCTTTTCCGGTTGTTGCAGCGCCATATGGTTTAACTCTTGGCGGTGGTTGCGAAGTATGCCTTGGAGCAGACAGGATGGTTGTCCATTCCGAGCTTTATATGGGGCTTGTTGAAATAGGAGTCGGATTAATTCCTTCCGGTGGCGGATGTTTGAATCTCTGGAAAAAATTTGTATCAACAATTCCCGAAGCAAGTATAAGAGGAATTGATCTGGCTAAATATTTTATTCCTGCTTTTATGGCGATTTCATCAGCAAAGGTTTCAAGTTCTGCTGCTGATGCAAGATCTATAGGATTTTTAGGGCCAAATGACAGGATAGTATTTAACCGCGATTATCTTATCGGCGAAGCGAAAAAAGAAGTATTAAAGATGCTTGATGAAGGTTATGCTCCTCCTGTTAAAAGAAAGCTTTTGGTATTCGGTGATGCAGCCCAGGGCATGGTTAATGTTGAAATGTTAAACATGTTCAATGGAAAATATGTCAGCGAGTATGATGCCTTTCTGGCAAAAAGAATCGGTATTGTAATAAGCGGCGGAGATGTCAGATCAAACAGCCAAATTGATGAAGAAATAATTTTAAAGCTTGAAAGACAAGCCTTTATTGATTTTCTGCATGAAGAAAAAACAGTGGCAAGAATCGATCATATGTTGTCGACAGGCAAGCCTCTTAGAAACTAATAATTGAATATCTTAATCTCAGGGAGGAAAACTAAATGAGAGATGCATATATAGTAACAGCAGTAAGAACCCCAGGCTGCAAAAGCGCAAGAGGGACTTTTAAGGATACAAGACCGGAAGATCTCCTGGCTTTTATTGTTAGTGCAGCTGTTGAAAGAACACCTAATATTGAAAAGAAAGATGTTGAGGATTTTGCGATTGGTTGTGCTTTTCCTGAAGCCGAGCAAGGGCTTAATATCGGTCGCGTTGGCGCACAGATAGCCGGCTTTCCCGATGAAACATCAGGATTTACAATTAACCGTTTATGCTCTTCAGGGCTTGAGGCCATAGCTGGCGCCACCTTACGGGTAAGGGCAGGCTGGTCTGAAATAGTTATTGCAGGCGGTGTGGAATCTATGACCATGGTTCCTATGGCAGGAAATCTTCCAAGACCACACCCGGAATATGCAAAAACTCATGCCGCTCTTTGGGGCAATATGGGAAATACAGCTGAAACAGTGGCAACCCGTTATAATATTTCCCGCCAGGCCCAGGATGAATTTGCGTTTAATTCCCATATGAAGGCTACAGAAGCATTAAACAAGAAGCTTTTTAAAGAGATAGTGCCAACACCTGCAATAAAATATGTTCTTCAAAAGGACGGAACTTTTAAAAAAGAGACTTTTATAATTGACTATGATGATGGAATCCGGCCCCAAACAACTGTAGAAGGTCTGGGCAAATTAAGGGCTGTTTTTTCTGTGGGCGGTACTGTTACTGCCGGAAACTCTTCACAGACAACCGATGCAGCCGGAGCCGCAATTATAATGAGTGAAGATAAAGTAAAAGAATTAGGTATAAAGCCACTCGCAAAAGTAAAATGCTATACCACGGTCGGCTGTCGTGCCGATGAGATGGGCGTAGGGCCAAAATATGCAATTCCAAAACTATTAAAAATTGCAGGAGTTGATTTAAAAGAAATAGGGTTGTTTGAAATAAACGAAGCATTTGCTTCACAGGCCCTGTACTGCATTCAGGAACTAGGAATTGACATGGCTAAAGTAAACATCCATGGCGGTGCAATTGCTCTTGGTCATCCTCTTGGAGCTACCGGTGCCAAGCTGACCGCGACTCTTTTGTCAAACATGAGGGAAAAAGGCGTTAAATACGGAGTAGAATCCATGTGCGTCGGCGGCGGTATGGGAGCTGCGGCTTTGTTTGAGTTATGTGATTAGTCATTTATTGTAAATAGTATTGTTATAAATAATAAAGGCCGCTCTTTTTTAGGGCGGCCTTTTGTTATTATGCTTTTTTGTTTATAGAGTTTGTCAAAACAATGTTTTGAGATTGATTCAAACTCCTGGTTTGGTATTTTTATTTTAAATCAAACGAATTAAGCAGCGCTCTGTTATTGGGGCCTGTCGGATTTTAGCATATCTTGTCTTTCTTGTACTGTTCATATGATGGAGTCTCTTTTTTTGATATTGATGGTCCATTATTGCTCTTCATTTCTTGCATACGATTAGATCCGTTCAAGATATAAAAAAAGCCTCTCCTTTTTTATATGGAAAGTCAAATTACCAGTTAAAAACCTGATCCAGCTCTTCATCTTTAACTATAAAAGTTGTATTGTGGGGCGGAAGCGTTTCGTTTTTGAAGAATTCGGGAAGCCTGTCATGCTTTGGAGTAAAACCGGCTTTTATGTTAAATTCTCTTTCATTTTTTAATATGGATTTTCCAAGATCAATAAAATCTTCTTTTGTCATATCAAGGCCTGTAAAACTATTAATAAGATCTAAAAAGGTTTGGAAATTTTCCGGTTTGCTTAAAATTGCATAATTTATAAATAAACACATTCCTGTTGAGTCAAGCGCAGCAGTTGCTATCTGCAATATTCTTGAAAGCTCTATCAGGCAATCATTTTTTTTCGAGTCAATTTTAATTCCCAAGCCTGAAAGATTCGTTAAACGGGCATTTCCGGCTGTATGATCTGCTCCCATAGGACTTGTTGCATAAGTAACGCCCATACCCTGAATAGCACGTGGATCATAGGCTGACAATGACTGGCCCTTTACGACAGGGACTCTTTCCACACCAAATACTTTGCCGGTCACGGCAGCACCGTTTCCGAGAATGCGGCCAAGAGGAGTTCCTTTTCCAACTTCTTTAACCAGATTTATCGCAGCATCAGCGTCTCCGAATTTTGCAATCCCTGCATCCATTGCAACCGCAATCGCTGCTCCTATTTCTATGGTATCAAGCCCGAAATCATCATCTAAGCGGTCAAGCATAGCTATTGTATCAAGATCGTCTATACCGCAGTTTGCACCATGAGCCCACACAGTTTCATATTCCGGTTGTTTCGTCAGGTAATTACCGTCTTTGTCGTTAAAAATTCCTGAGCACCTGATAACACATCCCCTGTGACAACCAAGAGTGACAACACCTCCACGGGCTCTTTCCGTTTCCACCAGTGTTTCGCCACTTATTTTTGAAACGCCGGTAAACTTACCCATTTTGAAATTGTTTGTAGGTAATCCTCCTGATTCATTCATTACATTCATTAATGCATTGGTTCCTAAAGCAGGAAGACCCTTTCCGGTAACGGGATTATTTTTAAGAGCCTGACCAAAATTTTTATTTGCTTCTTTGAATTTTTCAGGATTTTTCGGACTTCTGTTTGGCATGTCGGTATCATCTAACACAATAACTTTTACACCTTTTGCTCCCATTACGGCTCCGGTGCCGCCACGCCCTGCATGGCGGGTCGGCCTTAATTCCATATCCGTAAAGGCAATAGAGGCCGCAGACATTTTCATTTCTCCGGCAGGGCCAATCGATATGCAGCAGATCTTATCCCCGAATTCTTTTTTCATCCTGTTTATGAGATCGTAATTGCCAAGCATTTCAAGACTGCTGTCGGCAATTATTTTTACCCCGTCTTTATTGATGGTAATTTTATAAAGAGTATCGTCTTTAGGCTTTCCCTCAAGAACAATAGCCGCATAACCAAGTCTTGCCAAAACCTGGGCGGGTTGTCCTCCGGCATTTGACTCTTTTATGCCTCCGGTTAGTGGGCTTTTACAGCCTACTGAAATGCGGCCCGACATGGCGGCAAGTGATCCGCTCAAAAGGCCTGGAGCAATTACAAGCTTATTATCAGTGCCAAGAGGGTGGCTTAGTGGAGGGACTTCTTTTGACACTATAGCGGAAGTCATGGCTCTTCCTCCAAGACCTGCGTAATCGCCAAGAGGATTAATTACAACAGAAGGGCCTTTTTCTTCTCCCATATTGATTCTTAATATCTTGTCCATAATATGACTCCCATCATTGTTGGGTTTAACAATTTGGATCTTCACCAAATGATTTGGGGAAAAGGGGCCCAGGATTCGAGGGTTCAAGGATTCAAGTGGTTGCTTTTTGCTGTTGTCTTGTGTCCATTAAACATAGCTGATAGGGTTGTTTCCGGGCCTTGTACTAGAATCCTGGAATCCCTGGCCCCTTGAACCCTTACCATTATTATTTATAAAACAAGACCTGTATAAAAGATGTCCGGAACGGAGGTATCGGTCAGGGAAGGGCTTGGTGTATCCAAAAGTATTTTATCGTTAATATTTAAGCCCAGTTTCATACTCAAATCTTTAAGATAAGAAGAACTTTTCGGTAATTGTACTCTTACTATCATATCAAATTCTTCTTCTTTTGTTTGGTCGTTTTCATTAAATGTAACTAAAAGATTATTTGTTTCTTCATTTTCCTTTAGTTCTTTTATCTCGCCTTCCACAATAGTAATGCCACCTGTTATTTCATTTTCATGAGCCTTGATTATTTTTTCCTTATCCGAAACAAAGATGGATACAGCTAAATCCTCAACCTTTTGAAGAGCTAATACAGCCTCACAAACGGCATAGGAAGCAAGATAATTATTATCACCATTTATAATAAAAGCGATTTTTTGCGGAATCTCTCCATCAAATGGGCGCATAACTAGTCCACCTGTAGGACCATTTAATGAGAGCATGCTTTCAAATTGAAAAGCATTTATAACATTAATATATTCATTTACCATTGGAGTAGAACTTACCATTTCGGGTGCGATAATGATCTCATCAATCGATAATTCAACAAAGTCATCTTCTTCTTCAAAAACTATCGCTTTGGGTTGGCATACCGCCAGGCAGAGTCCGCATCCTAAGCACCTGCGGCAGCTAAGACACCTTTTTGCTTCTTCTTTTGCTTTTTCAGTCCTAAAACCCAACTCAACTTCTTCAAAATTGCTTATACGATCTTTGACTTCCAGTTCAGGCATATGCTGCCTTTTACAAGGAATGTCATTAAAGTCTATTATATATCTTTGCTGTATTTCTCCCATGGTATTACTATTTTCCTTTAAGATATTCGTCTCAGATATTCGTCTATGGATAAAGCCGCTTTTTTCCCTGCCGCAACCGCTTCAATTGCAATATTCGGCCCGGTAACACAATCACCACCGGCAAAGATTCCCTGCCTGTTGGTGCAACACTGTCGGGAATCGGCAACAATGGTTCCCCATTTAGTCGTTTCCACGGTGTCATTTTCAGGCAGAAACGAAAGGTCGGATTTTTGTCCTATAGCAGGGATTATCATATCAAGCTCAATATCAAATTCCGATCCTTCTATGGTTACGGGTCTTCTTCTTCCTGATGCATCGGGCTCGCCCAGTTGCATGCGAATGCATTTTAAGCCGGCAACCTTCCCATTATCTATAAGTACTTGTTGAGGTGCTACCAGATATTCAAATTTAATGCCTTCGGCTAAGGCAGCATCAATCTCTTCTCCACTTGCCGGCATCTCTTCTCTTGATCTTCTATAAAGGATTGATACTTCCTTTGCTCCAAAACGAAGAGAAGATCGGGCTGAATCCATAGCAACATTTCCGCCGCCGATAACTGCGACTTTTTTACCTAACTGCACTTCTTTCCCAAGATTAAGGTCGCGAAGATATGTGACACCGGAAACAACACCTGTTGTATCTTCACCGTCAATTCTTAAATTCTGGCCCTTATGTGCTCCAACTGCAATAAAAACAGATTCAAAACCCTGATTAAAAAGATCATCAACCGACATGTCCTTTCCTATGCGAATGCCGGTCTTTATTTGGGCTCCGAGTTTTGTAACAATATCTATCTCTTTGTTTAAAAGATCTCTGGGCAAGCGGTATTTCGGAATGCCTACTGCGAGCATTCCACCGGCAACCGGAAGTTCCTCGAATATCACGACCTCATAACCCATTACAGCAAGATCATGAGCACAGGCAAGCCCAGCAGGTCCGGCACCGATTATGGCTACTTTTTTACCATTGGGTTTAGCTTTTTGTATGATTTCATCATAACCATCTTCGATTTCAGCGTCGGCTACAAATCGTTTCAGATCACGAATGCAAAGAGGGGCATCCTTATTTGCGCGGTTGCATTTTTCCTCACAGGGATGGGGGCATATTCTTCCTATCGTAGCTGGAAAAGGCAGTTTTTCGCGTATTAAATTTAAAGCTTCTTTATACTTGCCATCTGCTATCAAACCCACATACCCCCGAACATCAAGATGAACCGGGCAGGTTTCTTCGCATATGGGCCTTTCTTTTATAATACCGTAAGATTTTGTTTCCGAATTAAAATAATCGACAGCAGTTCTTAAGCCAAGCCCGTTGGAATAATCATCACGTAAGTTAACCGGACAAACTTTTATGCATTCCTTGCAGTCATTGCACTTGTCTTCCAATACCCGCAAAGCCGTTTTCTTAATTTTTATCTTAAAACTTCCATTTTCTTTCCGGGCATCTTCTATAACTCCATTGGATATAATATGGATATTCGGATGTTTTTTTGCTTCCTCCCATTTGGAAGAGACAAAAGGAGTTTTATGTTTTAAATAATCAACCGGGAATAATTTTTCTCCGCTTAATCCCGGTGCACTTTCAACAAGATAGACAAGTTTACCTTCTTCAGCCATATCAAGAGCAGACTGAATACCGGATAGACTGCTTCCAATAACGAGTACCTTTTTCCCTTCCACTACTTTACTTCCTTTTTAAGTTTCATGCTTATTGTAGCGCATAAAGGGGAGACCTGCCCCTTATTTCAGCGATTTTAATAATCTCTTTTCTTCGTAAACCAAGCATCTGTTCCATTATCTTAGGAGAAGATATCCCAAGTCGTTGAGAAATTTCTTTAACAGATAATTTTTCCTGTTCTAAAAGCAATAAAATCTGCTGAAGAGCAATTTCCTCAATAACGACACCATCTACCATTCTTTTGAGTTCTTGATCGGTAAATACTTCGCCATATTTGTTTCCATCTTTTCTGAATTCTGTCTGTTTGGCTGCAACCCATCTTAACTTCTCACTGCTAACTGCATTTTTAGCGGCTTTAAGTTTAAGCGACAAATTTCCATTATTGTTTTTCGCATCTTCGTCTAAAGGCCCCAGTTCTCTTAATTGATTGGTAAAATCGGTTACCAGTTGAGCAAAACGTGGGCCCTCTGCGGCAGATACCCATTCAAGCAGAAGTCTGTTCGGATTTATTCCAATATGGCTTATGATACTTTTTGCTACATCCACCATATTGATTGCTTCTTCATTACCAGACTGGTAATGGCATTCTCCGAGATGTCAGCCGCCGACCCAGATACCGTCACAACCGACAAGAAAGCCCTCAATTATAAATTCCGGGTCTACTCTTCCGGTGCACATAACCCTGACCACTTTCATATTGGGAGGATATTGAATTCGGGAAACTCCTGCCAGATCACCTCCGGCATAAGCACACCAGTTACATAAAATACCGAGAATCTTCGGTTCAAAACTCATATATAAACCTCTCTACGCATCACTCGTTGCTAAAGAAAACGCATCAATCTGAGCGATGATCTGTTCATTTGTAAATCTTCCCATAGTGATTGCCTGTCTGGGACACTTGGAAGCACAAATACCACAACCCTTACAGGATGCTGAAATACTTTGAGCCTTATCTTCACCTTCAACAGATGTCACCTTGATTGAACCATAAGGACATAAATATTCACATATTCCGCAGCCAAAGCATTTTTTGGAATCAACAATACTTACAACAGGCTCAACCATTACATAGCCCCTGGTTAACGGGATTGCCGCACGGGCTGCCGCTGCCTGAGCCTGAGCAATAGTCTCGTCTATAGGCTTGGGAGAGTGAGCAAGGCCTGCTACAAAAATTCCATCGGTCGGAAAATCAACCGGACGAAGCTTGACATGGGCTTCCAGGAAAAAGCCTTCGACATTTAAAGGAACTTTTAGTAATTTCGAAATACTTTCATTGTCTCCCGGAACAACTCCCGCACTTAAAGCCAGGAGGGAAGGAGAGATTAAGATATTTTCTCCTAATATAGGATCAAAAACCTCAACTCTTAATTCGCCGTTTTCTTCTTTTACAACCGGCAAAGTGTCGTCATCATATCTGATAAAGATTATACCTTCGTTTCTGGCCTTTCGATAATACTCTTCGCGGAAACCATATGCCCTGATGTCTTTATAGAGTATATAAACATTGGCATTGGGCTTTATCGACTTTATTTTCAGGGCGTTTTTTATTGCCTGACTACAGCATATCTTACTGCAATAAGGCCTTTCCTTGGTCCTTGAACCAACGCATTGAATCATTACTACATCTTTAAGTTCATCAGAAATAAAATTTCTTGAGGCCAGTTTTTCTTCCAGGCTGTGCTGTGTGATTACTCTTTCATCCTCACCATACAAATATTCTTTTGGTTCGTATTCATGGGCTCCGGTAGCCACGATAATTACACCGTGAGAAACTGTTTTTTCTTCTTTACCGGCAGAAAACCTGGTTATAAAATTGCCGATATAACCTGTTACTTCCTTTATATCCGCTTCGGTAAAAACTTTTATCTTTGAATGGCTTGTAACTTTTTCAATGGTATCTCTTAACAGTTTCTGGGGGTCATTATCACTTAAAGTATAGAAGATTCCCTGCAGATTGCCGCCAAGCGTTTTGTTTTTTTCCAGCAATACGCAATCCAATCCCTGGTCGGCCAGAGAAAGTGCCGCCGTCATTCCTGACAATCCTCCTCCGATTACCAGAGCCTTTGGTGTTACAGGGACAGACTCTTCTTTTAAAGGAGATAACAGCCTTGCTTTAGCTACTCCCATCCTTAACAAATCCATGGCTTTTTCAGTTGCCAAACGGGGTTCATTGGCATGTACCCAGGAACAATGGTCACGGATATTGGCCATTTCAAAAAGGCAGCGGTTCAATCCGGCCTCTCTTATGGTCTCCTGGAAAAGAGGCTCATGAGTACGTGGAGTGCAGGCCGCCACTACCACCCGGTTTAAATTTTGTTCTTTTATTATCTGTTTTATTTTATCCTGGTTGTCCTTGGAACAGGCATACATGGATTGCTCGGCATATACTACATCCGGCAAAGTCTCTACATATTCCCTTATTTTTGTTACATCGGCAACCCCTGCTATATTGACTCCGCAGTGGCAGACAAAAACCCCTATGCGCGGGTCTTCTCCGGCTAAATCAGTTTCGGCAATACATTCTTTTTCCTCAACCAGCGTGCCCCTGACTTCAGATAAAAGCCCTGAAGCCAATGCAACCGATCCGCTCGCCTGGATAACGCTTTCCGGGATATCCTTGGGTGACTGAAATGCGCCGGCAACAAAGATCCCTTCCCGGTTGGTGTTTATGGGAGAAAACTCATTGGTTTGACAGAAACCTTCATTATTAAGCTTAACGCCTAATGTATCGGCTAATTCTTTTGCTGTTCTTGAAGGCTCAAGTCCAACAGATAAAACGGCCATATCAAATTCTTCTGTGTGATGTTTACCGTCTTCTGTAACAAACTTAAACAAGAGGTTTTCAGACTCATGTATTCTTTCCATTGAGGCCAGACGGCTTCTTACAAATTTAATGCCGAATTTGGTTTTTGCTCTTTCATAGAAACTTTCAAAGCCTTTACCCTGGGTTCTTATATCCATATAAAATATGGTGATATCAACATCCGGATCATGTTCTTTGGCAACCATTGCTTCTTTAACGGCATAGGTACAACAAACGGAAGAACAATAGGAGTTTGTTTCAATATCCCGGCTTCCGACACACTGCAGGAAAGCAATTTTTTTCGGATGCTTTCTGTCAGACAGGCGCGTTATTTTACCAAGAAAAGGCCCGGATGCGGAAAGCATTCTTTCAAGTTCTATGCTTGTAACTACATTAGGATATTCACCATAGCCATATGCTTTTTTTCTTCTTGCATCAAATTCATCAAAACCAATGGCAAGAATAATTGAACCTACCTGTATATCAATATGTTCTTCCTGCTGGTTAAGCTTTATCGCCTTAAGATCCTTGCAGGCCTGCTCGCACTGGCGGCATTCATTTTTTGTCTGAAAAAGGCAATATTTGGGATCTATCACATATGAAGCCGGAACCGCCTGCGGATAAGGAATATAAAGGCATTTGTTATTAACCAGTTTTTCATTATATGAATCAGGCATCTCTACCGGACAATAGCTAACACATGTACCGCAGGCAGTACATAAGTCTTCATCCACATATCGCGGTCTTTTAAGAACGGTTACATTATAATTTCCAGCCTGTCCTGTTAAAGCTTCAACTTTGGCGTTTGCTATAATTTTGATGTTGCTATATCTTCCAGACTCCACGAGTTTGGGAGATAAAATTCACATAGCACAGTCAAGGGTAGGAAAGGTTTTATCAAGCTGAGCCATGGCTCCACCGATGGCCGGGCTGCTTTCAACCAAATAAACCATATAGCCCTGTTCAGCAAGATCAAGAGAAGCCTGGATACCGGTAATCCCTCCGCCCACTACCATAACAGCACCGATCTTTTCAATATTCGAACTCATAATCATTCTTCCTTAACATTTATCGGAAATTTGTTTCACTAACTCTTTTGGATCAATATTAAAGTCTTCTGATTTTCTTTTAACAATAGAGATAACCAGCTGATGTCGAAGATCCTGAGAAAACCTGTCAATATCATCCATATTTTTTAAAAAAGAAGGTTTGACATATCCTTCTTGTGCCGCCATTTCCCTTAAAACCCCCATAACTTTAACAAACTGTACGTTCTGGGGGCAATGAAAAGAACAATTATAACACATGGCGCAAAGCCATATAAGATCAGAGGAAAGTACTTTTTCCTTCATTCCCAGAAGCACCATGCGAATGATCTTTCGGGGATCATACGCCGGATCAACCTCAGATACCGGACAGCCGCCGGTGCAGGCTCCACAGGCAAAACATGCTGTGAGTCCGCTGCCACCCGGATGGGCCGCTACGTCAAACTTAAACTGAGAGTCAAGTTTATTGAGCTCTATTGCTTCCACTTATCTACCCCTTTCTTAATATTGATCAGGTAATTCTCTTAAGCGGGCCAATTTGAAAACTGGCCCGTTTAATAATTGGCTCTATTGTTTAATAAAATCATCAGTATCATCAGGCCTGAAAACTGAAAGCGGCGGAGGTTCATCAAGATTAATACCTGCCTCAAAGTCAAACAGTTCTCTTACATCCTTTTCAACTTTTTTGTTGAGAAACCTCAAGTCCACTTCCATAGGGCAGGCCCGCACACAGGCCCCGCAGTCAACGCAGCGACCGGCTACATGAAATGCCCGCATAATATGAAACACTTGAGCATCAGAAAGAGCTACGGATTTTCCGAACCATTGAGGTTGTGAGCTGTCTACACAGCATTCCTTACAGTAACAAAGCGGACAGGCATTACGGCAGGCATAGCACCTTATGCATTTGCCTATCTCTTTGGAAAAATAATCCCATCTTTCATCAGATGTCTTTGCTTCATCTTCTTTTGTTTTTTTAAATTCATCCGAGTCTTTGTTTTCTTCAACAGCTTCTCCGATTAAAACATCATACAAAACCGGGTTCCTATGGGAACAGGTAATACAGTTATCAGGTAAAAGTTCTTTCTTTGCTATCGTTTCCTCGAAATTATCACCTTTGAAAATGATCTCATCCGGTTTTTCTTCAATAGCTGTGATTTCTCGACCGGCGATTACGTTGTCCACTGATTTCCGATCCAGCATTCCATGGCAGGGAACGCCGATTATTATCAGGTTTTCCCGCTCAATTTGTTTTTCCTTGATATGTCCGACCAGAGAACGACTGTCGCAGCCTTTTGCAATAATTCCGATCTTTCCCTTCATACCCGGAATATATGTAGCAAGGTTATTTTCACAACCGCTGTTCCAGATTAGTTTTTTTGCATCTTCGGCGTTTTTCACAAAACAAGGTGCAGACCTTAGCGGAAGAGTTCCTTTTTCATACCCTATTACAAGGTCAACTTTTTCTTCCTCAAATAACTTTCGAACAGCTTCTTTTATTTCTTTTAATAGTTGTTCCATCTATTCAATCCGATTCTTAACTACTATGTTTAACCTAAATTTTTAACCAGGCGTTTTGCCGGACCCAGTTTTTTTACATCTTCAGTTACCTCGGTAATAACTTCTGCAAACCGGCCTGCTTCGGCTGCCGAAACCCATGAGAATTGCACTCTTCCTTTTTCAATTCCGACATGTCCAAGAAGTCGACTCAAAACCGCAAACTTTCTCCGGGCTGAAAAATTGCCGCTCAGATAATGGCAATCTCCCGGATGGCAGCCAGAAACTAAGACTCCGTCAACCCCATGTTGCAATGCCTTCAATATATAAAGAATATTGACTCTGCCCGAACAGGGAACCCGGATTGTACGAGTATTAGCAGGGTATTGAATACGACTTACGCCGGCAAGATCTGCTCCGGCATAACTGCACCAGTTACAAAGAAATGTTATTATTTTTGGTTCCCAATTTGATTCAGATGATTCTTTTCCTTCTTCCATCTCTTCTCCTTATAAGGAATCAATCATGCTTACTACTTGACTATTAGTAAATCCATACAGGTTGATCGCACCGGATTTACAGGAAGCCGAGCATATGCCACAGCCTTTGCACAAAGCATCATTAACCACAGCTATATGCTGTTGTTCATCAAGAGCTACCGCCCCGAAAGGACAGACATTTGTGCATTCTCCGCAACCGATACATTTATTTTTATTAACAAAAGAAATAGCGCCCGGAAGTTGTACTATTTTTCTGGATAGCACCATACCTGCACGTGAAGCGGCTGCCTGGGCCTGAGCAATGCTTTCTTCTATCAGTTTCGGATTGTGAGCAAGACCGCACATAAAAACGCCATCAGTGGCAAATTCGACCGGTCTAAGTTTCATATGTGCTTCAAGGAAGAACTTATCTTCATTTAAAGGCACTTTAAAAAACTGCGAAAGCTCTTTGTTTGTGGAAGGCGGTGTAGTTGCAATAGCAAGTGCAAGAAGATCGGCATCGATTACTATCTGTTCTCCCAAAAGAGGATCTTTTACAGTGACTCTGAGGCCGTCTTTGCCATTTTCTTTAAAAGGAACTACTTCAGGTTTGGCGTCAGGTTCGTAATGAATAAAGAGTATGCCTTTTTCCCTTGCTTCGCGGTAGAAATCTTCCTTTAATCCGTAGGTTCTGATATCTCTATAAAGAATATATATATTTGCTTCCGGATTAGTGTTTTTTAATAAAATTGCGTTTTTAATTGCTTCGGAGCAACATACCCGGCTACAGTAAGGTCTTTCTTCATCCCGTGATCCTACACATTGTATCATAACCAGATTCTTGCAATCTTTGATTTTTTTGGATTGCTTTATAATCTCGGATTCAAGATCAAGCAAAGAAAGTACTTTGCTGTTTTTTTTGTAAAAGTATTCGTTGGTTTTTAGCTCCTCAGCACCTGTAGCTATAACTACGGCTCCATGCTTTATCTCTGTAATTTCCTTTTTCGGGCCAACTTTTATTTTTGTTACAAAGTTGCCTATATATCCGGAGCTTTCAGCAATGGAAGCCTTGGTATAAACATTAAGCAGGGGATGATTGTTAACCTTTTCTATCAATTCATTCAGGTAGGCCTGAACATCGCCGCCTTCAAGGGTATAATGGATCTTTTTTGCCATACCGCCAAGTTTCATACCCTTTTCAACCAGACTGACGCTAAATCCCTGTTCTGCAAGATTAAGAGCGCTTACCATTCCGGCAATTCCGCCACCGACCACAAGTGCAGCAGGAACGGTCTCAAGAGAAATCATCTTCAGCGGTTCAAGGCCTCTTACTTTGGCTACAGCCATTCTGACCAGATCTTTAGCCTTATTAGTTGCTTCTTCCGGGTGTTGCTGATGGACCCAGCTGCATTGATCGCGGATGTTAGCCATTTCAAACAGATATTTGTTCAAGCCCTGTTCCTGCATGGTCTCCTGGAAAAGCGGTTCATGTGTTCTTGGAGTACATGACGCAACTATTACCCGGTTAAGGCTGTGCTCTTGTATCTTTTCCTTTATAAGTTCCTGGGTATCTTGCGAACAGGTATAAAGATTCTCATCAACATAAATTACATTAGGCAATGATCTCGCATATTCCTTAACACCAGGGACATCAACCACGCCGCCAATATTGATGCCGCAATGGCAGACAAAAACGCCTATCCTGGGCGGTTCGCCGGTTATGTTAATTTCAGGAGGAAATTCCTTAATCTTGACGAGTTCTCCGCGGGATTCGGAAAGAAAAGCTGCTGATGCAGCGGCAGCGCCGCTTGCCTGCATAACAGTTTCAGGAATGTCTTTAGGTCCTTCAAATGCACCGCAAACATATATTCCGGGCTTGGAGGTGTTTACCGGCGTAAAATTATCTGTTTTGCAGAATTCATAGTGATCCAGATCTATTCCCAGTCTTTTTGACATTTCAATTACAGCAGGTTTTGGTTTCATTCCAACAGAAAGAACAATCATATCAAATTCTTCAAATTTAAGATCACCTTCTTCTGTTACATACCTGAGCTCAAGATTTTCTGTATCTCCTATCTCCTGTATGCCATAGACCTTTGATTTTATAAAATTGATACCATGTTCATTCTTGGCCCGTTCATAGTATTTGTCAAAGCCTTTGCCATAACTTCTCATGTCCATATACATGATGCTTATGTCCAGAGGCTCAGGGCTGTGCTCTTTAGCAATAACAGCCTCTTTAATGGCATACATGCAGCAAACGGATGAGCAATAGCCGCTGTTGCATGTCACGTCCCTGGAACCTACACATTGAATCCATGCAATTTTATGAGGCGTTTTTAAGTCAGACGGCCTCGACAGATGACCTTTATAGGGTCCCGAAGCCGATAAAATTCTTTCAAATTCAATGCTTGTAACAACATTGGGATATTTGCCGTATCCATATTGAGAGATTAAACTTGTATACCCGCCAAATTTGGCAAGCTTATCGGCAGACGGATCAAAACAATCAAAACCGGGGCTTAAAATGATAGAACCCACATTTATTTCAACTATCTCTTCGGTCATCTCATGGTTTACGGCTTCAGCTTTACAGGCGGCAACACATTGCATGCACTCAGAGCATATTCCGCAGTTTAAGCAGCGGTTTGCTTCATTTATTGCCTCTTCTTCAACATATCCAAGTTCTACTTCCTTAAAACCTTCTTTCCTGTTTTCTAATGGAAGTGCGGCCATAGTCTGGCGGGGAGCTTTGGGCTTTGGCATAAGCGGACTGTCTTCGGCTTGAACTTTGCTTATTTCTTTTTCCCTGCCCGCTTTCATATCTTCTTTTTGCAAATATCTGTCAATTGATACGGCTGCTTTCTTGCCAGCAGCTACAGCTTCAATAGCTATCCAGGGCCCACTCACACAATCGCCACCTGCAAAAACCCCATCCATATCGGTGGCAAGCGTCACAGGATCAGCAGCAACCTTTTTCCCGGATATTTGTACTCCACTGTTTTCTTCTATCATCGAAAGGTCGGAAGCCTGGCCTATAGCCGGAATAACCATATCAATTTCGATGTCAAATTCAGAGCCTTCAATTATCACAGGCCGTCTTCTGCCGCTGGCATCCGGACTGCCCAATTTCATTTTTTGGCAACGAAGGGTTGTGGCCCTGTTATTATCGGAAAGTATTTCAAGAGGTGCTGTAAGGAACTGAATATTGATTCCTTCCGAAATGGCACTTTCTATTTCTTCAGGATTTGCGGGCATTTCTTTTCTGGAACGACGATATATTATAGATACTTCTGTTGCACCTATTCTTATAGCCGAGCGCGCAGCATCAATTGCAACATCACCTCCGCCGATAACTGCTACCCTTTTGCCTGTATCAACTTTATTTTTCAGGTTGACGTTTCTTAAAAAGTCTACTCCGGAAATCACCCCTTCACAATCTTCTCCGACAATCCCCAGTGAAACGTTTTTATGACAACCGGTAGCAATAAATACTGCCTTATATCCTTTTTCCAAAAGCCCACTAATGGAATGATCCTTGCCAATGGGTGAATTTGTTTTTATCTCAACGCCCATCTTTTCTATATATTTTATCTCTTTTTCAAGGACATCAGGAGGCAAGCGATAATCAGGAATACCAACTCTCAGCATTCCGCCAGCTACGGGCAGTGCTTCAAAAATGGTAACCTGGTATCCCTTAAGAGCAAGAAAATAAGCACAGGTCAGACCGGAAGGCCCTGATCCTATAATTGCCACCTTTTCTTCTTTTTTTTCAGAAACAAAAGGGATATCTATGTCTTCGCCAAGTTTATCGGCAAGGAACCTCTTTAAATTGCATATTGCAATAGGTTCATCTATCATTCCTCTTTTGCAGGCCGACTCACAGGGATGAGGACATATTCTTCCGATTACTCCGGGAAGGGGCAGATTTTCTTTAATCAGATCAAGTGCTTCTTTGTATTTTCCCTGTGACAGTAGAGCAACATATCCCTGAACATTTATTCCGGCCGGACATGCGTCTCTACAGGGCGCCTTAGCAATTTTTTCAATCGTAAAAACATTCGGAACAGCCTGGGGATAAGGTCTGCTGACAGCCTTTCTTGACACCATACCTTCATCAAACTCACTGGGAAGTGATACAGGACATACTTGCGTACACTCTCCGCAGCCAGTACATTTATCAGGATCAATATATACCGGGCGCCTTTTGATTTTTACCTTAAAATTTCCAGGATCACCCTCTACGCTTTGAATTTCCGAACAGGTTAATATGTCGATATTTAGGTGTCTGCCACTTTCAACCAACTTGGGGGAGAGAATACACATGGAGCAATCATTGGTTGGAAAAGTTTTATCCAATCGCGCCATTACTCCCCCGATTGCGGGAGTCTCTTCCGCCAGATAGACAAAATAACCTGATTCCGCTAGATCAAGGGAAGCCTGAATGCCGCCCACTCCACCACCAACAACCAAAACCGACCCAATTTTATGATTCTCTTCTTTCAATTCAATAGTATCCATATAATATTTTCCAGTCGGGCAGGAAATTATTCATAACCTTATTAATAACTAAGGTATTTTTAATAATTATAATCATGTTCCCCAACCCTCTAATACTAAAATTTAATCGGCAAGCTTTCTCACATTCCAAGCTGTGACCATCTCACATTATAAGAGTAGCAATTAAATATAATTTACAGCGTTTGTCAAAATAAATTTTTCTGTTCCCAGCAATAAAAAAAGCTTTTTTTATGTTATAACAATAAAAAAAGCTTTTTTTAATAGGTCAATGATCCTTCAAACAGAATGTATATATTACATACGTAATAACAAGATCAAACCTCTACTATAGATAAAGCACCATGGTTACAAATTTGAACACAATGGGGATCTGCGGGCTCTCCGCAAAGATCGCATTTTAAAGCCACGCCCGTATCAGGTTCTCTGAACCATGTCCTTCGGGGACAAGAAGCTCTACAGACTGCACATTCATCAAATTCTTTTCCGTCAATAATTACATCATACTTGCAGGTGCATTCCGCCTCTGTAAAAGGCCCGGCTATTACAGGGAAGAATCGGTTGGCCTCTTCATCTATATACACCCTTATTCTTGATAATGCCGGGTTTACCAAGTTTTCATAGTGATTGGAAGAACATGCCGTCTCACAGTGCCGGCATCCTGTACATTTGCTATGATCAATTTTTATCCTGATCTTGTCCATTTGGTTCTCCTTTATTCAGTTGAATTGCAAAATCCATAAAAAATCGGACTTATCGCGGATTTAAGCAAAAAACTCTTTTCTATCCTTATTAACTAAATTTTACAGCAATTACGCTGGAAACCAGTTGCCGTTAACCAAGCAAGCATAAATAAATCAACCTCCGCCGGCTGGAGGAAATATACTGACTATATCACCTTCTTTTAAAACAAGGGCTTCATTTTCATCGGAAATGCCATGTGATACTCCGTTAAGTATAACAAGCTTAGGCAAATTTGCAGGAATATTCAAAATTTTTGAAATATCTCCAATTGTTGCACCTTGCCCCAAAGATATCTTTGCCTTACCTTCAGATGATCCTTCCGGCAGATATTGCTTGAAAGTCATGAACATTCTAAGTTCAATGTTAATATTATTCATTTATATTATATACTTTTAGATATGCAAAAGCTTATTCAAGTCCAAGTTCCGACAATTTCTCCTGAGTAGGAAAGCCATTCTCCCAACCTCTTAGCTTATAATACTCCGGCAGCATCTCATCTAACCTGCATACATCATTATTGGGTCCTGCGGGCTCTTCCAGCAGTCTTTTAGGAAGTGTATCATCCTCTTTTGTAAAACCTGCTTTCTGATTGAACTGACGCTCAATATTCCAAATTCTTTCTCCGGCTTGCACCAACTCTTCTACTGTATAGTTAAAACCTGTTGCACCGTTTAACAGACCCTGAACTTCTTCATACAAAAAGCCGGGCGACAATGCTACAAACAGACATAAGCCTACGGAATCAATAATAGCAGTCAGGTTTTGAAAGGTTATAACTAATTCGGCTTTTCCCTCGGTTATCAGAGGATCTACTGTACCATGTACACCAAGAATCTCGTTTGCCATTGTATAACCTCTGACATGACAAGCCCCGCGGTTGGAAGTAGCATATTGAAGACCCATACCCTGAACACCTCGCGGATCATAAGCAGGTGCTTCCAGTTTCTTAACGCCCATGAAGAGTTCCGGATGACCGAATCTTTCAGCTAACCGGGCGCCGCCATCCGCCATAATAGCGCCGAAACCTTCTCCTCTACCCATCTTCTCCGTCATAACTACAAGGGCTTCCTTATTACCAAAATTCAGCTTCATACCAGCTTCTTCTTCGGTAATATAACCTTTTTCGAAAAGTTCCATTGCTGTGGCTATTGTACCGCCAACTGAAATAGTATCCATTCCCAGCTCGCCGCACAAATAACTTGCCTTGGCTATAGGAGCAAGATCGTCGATTCCACAGCTGGAGCCCATCAATATTACATTCTCAAACTCAGGTCCTTCACCCTCACCTTTGAACTCAGGATCTTCAATCTTAGTGCATTTTGCACAGGCTATAGAACAGGCAAAGCATCCTTTGTGTTTTGTTACTATGGTTTCAGCCATAGTTTCACCGCTTATCTTACCAGCTTTATCATAAAAAGAAACCTGCCAGTTATATGTGGGTAATATTTTGCACTCATTAACTATATTTACTAATACAGGGGTACCTAATGCAGGTAATGCCTCAGAAGTGACGGGGCCTGCATTTAATTTGTCCATAGCAGATTTAATTGCTGTATTAAAAGCTTCCCTGTCAGCTATTTTGATACCCTTTGTGCCTCTAACGGCTATAGCTTTCAACTTTTTCGAACCCATGACAGCCCCAACGCCTGTTCGTCCTGCCGCTCTGTTTCTGTTGCTTATAATACATGCAAGCTTTGACATATTTTCCCCTGCAGGACCGATGCAGGCTATCTGGGTCTCCCTGGCAACAAATTTATCTTCGATTTCTGCTTTTATAAGATCATCTGTCTCGTGCGTTGTTTTGCCCCAAAGATCGATGGCCGACCGGATCTCAACATTATCATTGTCTATCCATAAATATACTGGTTCTTCAGAACAACCCTCAAAAATTATTCCGTCATAACCGGCTTGTTTCAGCTCAGGACCAAAAAAGCCGCCGCAATTGCTGCATGCTATGGTATTGGTTAAAGGTGCTTTGGTTATCACCATATACCTGGAAGCGGTAGGAGCGCCTGTTCCTGTTAAAGGGCCATTTAAAAATATTAATTTGTTTTCTGCATCCAGAGGATCAATTGCCGGATCTATTTCATCATATAATATTTTTGTTCCCAAGCCCCTTCCACCTATATACTGCCTCATCAAATCTGGATCTATGTCCTCAACCTCAAATTCGCCATCAGTTAAGTTGACTCTTAATATTTTACCTATGTAACCTTCCATATCGATCTGCCTCCTTTGCTTAGCATTGACTAAGTGTTCAATATGTTATTGGTTTTGAACTAAAAAAGCTTCCATTTTTTTAAAATCATTGAAAAAAAGATTGCCGAATATTTATGTGAGATATAAACTAAAAACAGATATAATTGTCAAGGAATTTAATATGAAATGTATAAAAGAATCAAGCTGTTTAGACATTGTTGTCATAGGTTGGTTCGGGCGTTAATGCTTTTTGGGCAATGTAATTTTTCCTCAAACCTGTAGTAGTACCAGTATACTTAAATTAATAATAAGGAGATATAAGCAATGAACAATTCGGCTCTTCACAAGCTAAGTTATGGATTATATGTGATCAGTTCTGAACGTAACGGCAAACTAAACGGCCAGATAGCCAACACGGTTTTCCAGATCACATCGGAACCTGCTACCATAGCAGTTAGTATCAATAAGCAGAATCTTACGCATGATTTTATCAAAGAAAGCCGAAAATTTTCCGTATCAATATTATCCACTTCAGCTCCTATGGAATTTATTGGGTGTTTCGGTTTTAAATGCGGGCGTGAAATAAATAAATTTGAAAATATTAATTACCGTATGGGAGAAACCGGAGTACCTGTTGTAACTGATCATAGCGTGGCTTTTATTGAGGCTGAAGTTATTGGAGAGCTGGATTGCGGTACCCACCGGATTTTTCTGGCTGAAATTAAAAACTGTGACAGCCTAAGCGATGAAGAACCTATGACATATGCCTATTATCACACTGTCAAAAGAGGCAAGGCACCGAAAACCGCACCTACATATCAGGCTGAAGCACCTAAACCAAAGGAGCAGGGTAGCGGTATGCAAAAATATGCCTGTTCGGTTTGCGGATATATTTATGATCCTGAAACCGGAGATCCGGATAATGGTGTAAAGCCGGGAACAACATTCGAAGATTTGCCCGATGATTGGGTATGTCCTGTATGCGGAGCGGATAAAAGCAATTTTTCACCTGAATAATCTTTAATCCTGGCATAGGATATTATTGAAACCTCCTTACCCGTAAACTATGAGCAGTTCACGGATAGGAGGTTTTCTTTATATGTCTCTAAACCTGATGACCAAAAATTGCATTCACCGGGAATTGCAGCTTATTCTTTGAGCTGTTTTATTCTACTGTGATATTCCTGCAAAGGGCATACTTTGGGTTCTTCTTCACGGCGGGCAGCAATTCCTTTGGCTGCTGCGATTGCAGCAGCAGTTGTTGATATATAGGGAACTTTGTACTTTATAGCTGTTTTTCTGATATTGGAACTGTCTTGCGCACTTTTTCTGCCACTGGGGGTATTAATTAAAAGATTTATTTTACCTATCTTTATAGCATCCATTAAATCGGGTCTTCCTAAACCAAGCTTTGATACAGGTGTGGCTTCTATCCCTTTTTCTTTTAAAAATTCGCAGGTACCTTTTGTCGCCATAATTGTAAACCCAAGATCTCTGAACAATCTAACTGGTTCAAGAGCAGCGGTCTTATCCCTGTCTGCAATTGTAAATAAAACGCATCCTTCAAGAGGGAGTGTAAGTTGAGCAGCTTCTTGTGCTTTATAAAAAGCTCTTCCGTATGATGTTGAAAGCCCAAGAACTTCTCCTGTTGAGCGCATTTCCGGTCCCAATACAGGATCGACTTCATGAAACATATTGAAAGGAAATACCGATTCCTTTATGCCATAGTAAGGAATTATGTGCTGTGTAAGATTAAGTTCGGAAAGTGTTTTGCCTAAAACAATCTGTGTTGCAAGTCTTGCCATCGAAATATTGCAAACCTTTGATACAATAGGAACTGTTCGGGAGGCTCTGGGATTTGCCTCAAGAACATAAACCGTATTGTCGTGTATTGCATATTGTATATTCATCAGGCCAACAACATGAAGGGCTACCGCAATTTTTTTTGTATATTCATTTATCGTTTCTATATGTTTTGGCGGGATGCTTACAGGAGGAATCACACATGCCGAATCTCCCGAATGAATGCCTGCAAGCTCAATATGCTCCATTACGGCAGGAACAAAAGCATTTGTTCCGTCTGCAATTGCATCGGCTTCCGCTTCTATAGCATTATCAAGGAATTTATCTATTAGAACAGGCCGTTCGGTAGAAACATTTACTGCGGCTTTAAGATAATGTTTTAACATATCTTCGTTTCGGATAATTTCCATTCCGCGTCCCCCAAGAACATATGAAGGACGAACCATAAGAGGATATCCTATTCTGTCTGCTATTTCTTTTGCTTCTTCCATGTTGATAGCCATACCGGATTCTGGCTGTGGTATGCCAAGCTCTCGCATAACTCTTCTGAACTGGTCGCGGTCTTCGGCGAAATCAATAGTTTCCGGAGAAGTACCAAGAATTTTGACTCCGGCCTCTTCAAGCTCTTTTGCAATATTAAGTGGTGTCTGGCCACCAAATTGAACTATAACCCCTTCGGGTTTTTCCTTTTCATATATGCTTAAAACATCTTCTACAGTCAGAGGCTCGAAATATAATTTATCGGAGGTATCATAGTCGGTTGATACTGTTTCAGGATTACAGTTTATCATTATGGATTCGAATCCGGCATCTCTTATAGCAAACGCTGTATGAACACAGCAATAATCAAATTCTATGCCCTGGCCTATCCGGTTAGGGCCTCCGCCAAGAACCATGATCTTTTTTCTGTTGCTTACAGCTACTTTATCAGAAGCATTATATGTAGAATAATAATAAGCCGAATTTTCAACTCCGCTCACAGGCACAGGTTCCCATGCTTCAATGACTCCGAGTTTTATTCTTTGTTCCCTGATCATTTTTTCGGGTACATCAAGCAACCCAGCAATATACTTATCGGAAAAGCCGTCTTTTTTTGCCTGTACAAGAAGCTTGTCGGCAAGTTGTTTGCCCTTGCATTCCAAAAGACTTTCTTCTATATCAACCAGTTCTTTCATCTGCTGAATAAACCAGGGTTTGATATGGGTGATTTCATATAACTCTTCGATGTCTGCGCCTTTGCGTAAAGCTTCATACATGATAAAATGACGCTCGCTGGTTGGAATTCTAAGCATATTAATCAGATTCTCTAAAGGCTGTTCATTAAAATCTTTGGCAAAACCTAATCCATAGCGGTTTATCTCAAGGCTTCTTATTGCTTTTTGAAAAGCTTCTTTGTAATTTTTTCCTATGCTCATTACTTCGCCAACAGCTTTCATCTGAGTGCCTAACCTGTCTTCTACTCCTTCAAATTTTTCGAATGCCCACCTGGCGAATTTTATAACTACATAATCGCCAGAGGGTGTGTACTTTTCAAGAGTTCCATCCCGCCAGTAAGGAATTTCATCTAAGGTCATACCACCTGCAAGAAGTGTTGATACTCTTGCGATAGGAAATCCGGTTGCTTTTGATGCCAGAGCTGAAGAACGGGAAGTGCGGGGATTAATTTCAATTACTACAACCCTTCCGGTTTCTGGGTCATGGGCAAACTGAATGTTTGTGCCACCTATGACTTCTATGGCTTTAACTATTGCATAAGAATAATCTTGTAAGCGCTTTTGAAGTTTTGGGTCAATTGTAAGCATTGGAGCCGAGCAAAAACTGTCGCCAGTATGAATACCCATGGCATCAATATTTTCAATAAAACAGACTGTGATCATCTGGTTTTTAGAATCGCGCACTACCTCGAGTTCAAGTTCTTCCCAGCCGAGAACGGATTCTTCCACAAGAATCTGACGGACCCGGCTTGCCGATAGTCCACGACTGGCAACGGTTCTTAGTTCTTCAATATTATATACAAGTCCGCCGCCTGTTCCGCCCATAGTATAGGCCGGACGTATAACAACCGGATAGCCAAGTTCATTCGCAATTTGTTCTGCGTCTTCAACATTGTTTACGATCTTGCTTTTTGGCATATCGATTCCAAGACGATTCATAGTATCCTTGAAAGCCTGGCGATCTTCACCGCGTTCTATTGCATCAACATTTACACCAATAATTTTTACAGAATATTTTTCTAAAACGCCTGCACTGTATAGCTCTGAAGATAGGTTTAATCCGGTTTGTCCGCCTAAATTAGGCAAAAGGGCATCAGGCCTTTCTTTAGCAATAATTTCTGTGAGTGTTTTAAGATTAAGTGGTTCTATATATGTAATATCGGCTGTTCCCGGATCTGTCATGATAGTAGCCGGGTTTGAATTAACAAGAACGACTTTATAGCCCATCGAACGCAGTGCTTTGCAAGCCTGAGTACCTGAATAGTCAAATTCGCAGGCCTGGCCGATGATAATCGGGCCTGAACCTATTATAAGAACTTTATTAATATCGTTACGTCTTGGCATGGTTACTCCTTTGAAATTTAATGTGTCAACTTCCATCGGCCTAAAGTCGATAACTTGAGCCTTTGAATCCTGTGGGCCTTTTAAAAAATATTAGCAATACTGGAAAATGCATGTTAGTTTGAGCTTAACTTAAAATCAAGATTAAATAATAACAATTTTTATGCTTGTTTAATTTAAATTGCGTGTTATAAAAAATCCTCATGCTTTTTAAAATCATGATAATAAGTCAAATATAGTCAGATAGTTCTATAATTCTAATTTATAAATAACCAAGGGAATTATTATGGGCGGATTTTTTGGGGTAGTATCAAAACATGACTGTGTAAACGATCTTTACTATGGTACGGATTATCATTCACATCTTGGCACAAAACGTGGTGGTATGGCTGTTTATAACCGTAAAGGTTTTGAAAGATCTATTCACAGCATAGAAAATAATTATTTCAGGTCAAAATTTGAATCGGATCTTCCAAAGTTTAAAGGAAAACTTGGAATAGGAGTTATCAGCGATAATGATTCCCAACCGCTTATTATAGGATCGCACATGGGAACGTTTGCCATAGCGACTGTTGGAAAACTCAATAATATAGATGAACTTGCAAAAGTTGCATTTAAGAAAAAAATGCATTTTTCCGAATACAGTGGAGGAAACACCAATCCTACGGAACTTGTGGCAATGCTTGTTTGTTCTGAAAATAACTTTGAAGATGGAATAGCCAGGGCTCAGGAGTTAATCAAAGGCTCATGTTCAATCCTTTTGCTGACAAACAAAGGCCTTTTTGCTGCAAGAGACAGGCTGGGTAGAACTCCGATTGTTATAGGAAAAAAAGATGGCGCTTTTGCAGTTGCTTCGGAAAATTGTTCATTTCCGAATCTTGGGTATACAACCGAGGCTTTTCTTGGCCCTGGCGAAATAATATTTATGGATGCAGAAGGATATATTGCAAAAAAACCTCCGGGAGATAAGTTGCAGGTATGTTCGTTTCTCTGGGTTTATTATGGTTATCCTGCATCTGAATATGAAGGTATTAATGTAGAATATGTTAGAAACAGGTGCGGCAGCGCTCTTGCTAAAAATGATAATGTTGAAATCGACTGTGTTGCCGGTATACCTGATTCAGGAATAGGGCATGCCATTGGCTATGCAAATGAAAAGAAAGTTCCTTATGTCCGTCCATTTGTAAAATACACTCCAACATGGCCTAGAAGTTTTATGCCTCAGAATCAGAAAACAAGAGACCTTGTTGCAAGAATGAAACTTATTCCTGTAAAAAAACTTATTGAAGGAAAGAGAATCCTTTTTTGTGAAGATTCAATAGTAAGAGGTACCCAACTTAAAGAGAATATACAAGTCTTATTCGATTATGGTGCCCTTGAAGCACACATGCGGCCAGCTTGCCCCACACTGATTTATCCTTGCGATTTTTTAAATTTTTCGGCTTCAAGATCAACGCTTGATCTTGCCGGAAGAAAAGTAATCCGGGAACTAGAAGGACGTGAAGATGTTAATCTTGAGGAATATGCTCTTGCAGGTTCTGATAAAAACCTTATGATGATTGACAGAATCCGGCAGCATTTGAAATTAACTACATTGCGTTATCAAAAGCTTGATGATCTTGTTGATGCTATAGGTCTTCCTAAAGAAAAACTGTGTACACACTGCTGGGATGGAACAAGTTATTTTTGATATTTACGTAAAAAATAGTTTGCATTGAAAGTTGTGTTAAATGATTATTGTTGCAGACAATATCAGGATTACAGATCAAATAATTGCAGATGCAATTTCTCAAATGAATCCGGTTCCGATACAAAAGATTGTTATGGAATGCGAGAAAGCAGGTGCACAGGTTATAGATGTAAATTCAGGTCCATTGTCACGAACGCCTGAAAAACAGATGGTTTTTCTGATTGATGCCATTCAGGAAGTTTCCAAACTTCCTTTGATTGTAGATACTGCAAACCCAAAAGCCATGGAGGCTGGTATTCGCGCATGCAAAAACAAAGCGATAGTAAACGGCTTTTCCTTAGAACCGGCAAAGCTTGATAAAATACTTCCTCTTGCCAAAAAATACCAGACAGATATCATAGGTTATCTTTTATATCCGAACGGCCATGTACCGCCGGATGGGGATAAACGTCTGGAAATAGCTATTGAACTTTTTGAGCAATTCAAAAAACACGGCATTGACGAAAATCGTCTGATTATAGATCCTATAATTGCTCCTCTCTCCTGGCAAAGCGGCAAATTTCAGGCCAAAGAAATTCTATATGTAATAAAGCATCTGCCGGAAATATTCGGCTTTCCGGTAAGAACCATTGCAGGATTATCAAATCTTACAACAGGAAGAGGGCATAAAGCTCAAAAATTAATTATGGAAAGAACCTATCTTTCAATGCTTGCATCCGCAGGTCTTTCAATGATTATGATGAATGTATTACATAATGATAGCATAAAGACCGTAAGAGCTTGTAATTTGCTTATTGATGAGAAGATTTTTGCATGGGAAGAAATGGATTAAGATTTCTCACTTTGTTCGAAATGACAAATACAAAACCAAATTTATGAAGCTATGTGCTGAGTTGATTAAATGCTATAGGCGTTCTTCTTTTACCGTACCGCCCCATTCTTTGAGATTAGTTGAAATAAAATCTACTACCATCTTGTGAGTTTTACTGCCATTACCTTCTATCTTGAGGGGTTTTCCGAACTTTACATAAATTGTTTTATGCGGATCAACCGCTCCCATGTCTTTGAGCAGCCTGCCGTTTACCTGAAAATCAGTCTTAAGGGCAACAGGAATTACATGTACGCCCGCTCTTTTAGCAAGTTTTACTCCAAGTGAATTAAAAGAGCCTGGATCGAAAACTGTGTTTCTTGTTGCCTGAGGAAATATAAATACGGATTTTCCGCTTTTTAAACATGCTTCTCCTGCCGAAAATACTTTATATAGATCTTCCTTTGGATTTTGTCTTGATACTGCTATCGAATTTACTGCCTTCATTATATGGCCCCAAAATGGATATTTAATCAGTTCTTCTTTTATCACAAAGGCAACCTGTTTAAATGCCAATATAATAGTGGGCATAATCAAAGTGTCTATCATACTCATGTGGTTTGACACAAACACAACAGGCTCGTTATGTTCATATATATAGTTGAGGCCGGATATATCCAATTTCCCT
Organism: Pseudomonadota bacterium; assembly: GCA_043825875.1. GTDB lineage: Bacteria > Desulfobacterota > Desulfobacteria > Desulfobacterales > RPRI01 > RPRI01. Next base: position 30,970 of record JBDRRF010000109.1, read on the forward strand.
CCGGCAGATTCGATTATTTTAATTGTCTGATAAGAAGATTGTGCCCATCTTTTTTTACTATATTTTCCGATTCGGGCTATAAAACTATCTCTAACTATAACAGATATAAGCAGTGAATAATAGATAAACGACGGCAATCCGGGGATATTTTTTATCGGCAAAAGATGTTTATCCGCACTAAGATAGCAATTTTCCGATTTAAGTATTTGTGTGAAATTTATAATATTCATCCCAAAATAGCCTAACATACAATTAAGAGTTCTTCAAAAATACATCCCCTGTTTTCTATTTTATTCTATATTCCGGAAAGGAGATCTTTAAGCGCGACTTAATGATGGACTCTTTATGAGTCCATCGTAATTGATTAACTGTCGATAAGAATTTATGGAATCAGGAATGGTATTTTTTTAAAACAAGGACAGCATTAGTGCCTCCAAAGCCGAAAGAATTTGTCATTACAACATCTATATTTGCATTACGTGCAACATTTGGAACATAATCAAGATCGCATTCTTCGTCCGGATTATCGAGATTTATAGTAGGTGGTATTATACTGTTTTTTATTGCGAGCGCCGAAAAAACAGTTTCAACACCTCCTGCAGCTCCCAGAAGATGACCGGTCATCGACTTTGTTGAACTTACCGGTATTTTATAGGCATGATCTCCAAATACGGTTTTTATCGCTCTTGTTTCATATACATCGTTTAGCTGAGTTGATGTGCCATGTGCGTTTATATAATCAACTTTGTCAGGTGTAATTCCTGCATCATTTATGGCTGCTTTCATGCATCTTACTGCGCCTTCTCCATCCGGAGGCGGTGATGTCATGTGATATCCGTCTCCGGTCATTCCAAATCCGGATACTTCAGCATATATATTTGCTCCTCTTTCAAGAGCACTCGAAAGTGACTCAAGAACAACGATTCCGCTTCCTTCTCCGACAACAAAACCGTCGCGATCCCGGTCAAATGGACGAGAGGCAAGCTGAGGCTCATTATTTCGGGTTGAAAGAGCTTTCATTGCACCGAAACCGGCTACACAGGTCTTTGTTATTACTGATTCAACTCCACCGGTTATCATAGCATCTGCATGTCCGTTTTGGATAAGTCTGAATGATTCACCCACGGCATGCGTTCCCGCAGCACAGGCAGTTGCAATAGATGCGTTTGGGCCTTTTGCACCGAATATAATCGAAATCATTCCAGGAGCCATATTACCTATCATAAGAGGAATGAAAAACGGACTAACACGCCCCGGACCTTTTTTGTCCAAATCGAGGATCGTCTTTTCCATTATGCCGAGTCCTCCGAGCCCGCACCCTGTTATGGTACCAACCCTGTCTGAATTAGAGGCATTTATTACAAGGCCGGAATCTTCAATAGCCATACGTGCAGCTGCTACGGCATAGGCGATAAAAGGTTCTGAACGCTGGGAGTCCTTTTTTGACATGAAATCTTCTGCTGCAAACCCTTTGACTTCTGCTGCTATTTTTGTGTTAAATCCCGTTGTATCAAACCTTGTTATCTCAGAGATTCCCGACTTCCCGGCACACAACGCCGACCATGTTTCGTTAACTCCGATTCCAATAGGTGTAACCAATCCAATTCCTGTTATAACAACGCGCCTGCTCAAAAAATCCTCCTTAAAACCTAATCAAAACAATTAGAATATACGGTCATAAAATACAATCTAAGTAGTTTAATATGGTTATAAATTATTGCATTAATGTTTATTCGAAAACACGATACTATTTTTATTAATGTGAGTTTATATAATCGATTACATCTTTAACACTTACAAGCTTTTCAGCAACTTCATCCGAGATATCCGTTTCAAACTCTTCTTCCATAGACATAATTAATTCAACCAGATCAAGCGAATCGGCACCAAGATCATCAACAAATAAAGCTTCAGGAACAACTTTTTCAATTTCAACACCTAATTTTTCTGCAATAATTTTTTTAACTTTGTCTTCAACTGACATTAATTAATTCTCCTTTTATTTTAAGGATTAAAGGTTAGAAGATGAAACCGTTTCTTATCTCTATGCAATATCTTAATGTTTGCATTGTAAATCAAATAAGCTATATACATAACATCCTAATTAATATAGAATTTATATTATATAATGTGCTTATTTGACTTTATATTATTTAGTAATTTAATTAACGATAATTGTCAAGAATTTATTTTATAAAAATCGGCCCACAAATTAAATTTAATAATAATTATGATTTCATTTAGATTCAATTAATATATCGATAGTATTTATTTTAATATATTAATATGTTATCACTGTATATAAATGACGTAATACTATAGGTGCTGCTTCAGAAAATACATATGACGGAGGTTTATATTTAAAACAATAGGATATTGCACCATTCTATTTGGATGAAAGTGATTTACTAATTACTAATCAATGCCGTTGAATTAAGCATAAAAAGCTAAAACAATTTTTAGAAATCGACGAAGTTTGCACGGATCATGATTTTCCATAAGTGCGCCAAAATCAATTAAAAACCTTACTGAAATGTTTTTAAATTGGTTCTTTTGTTAATAATTTTCCTGTTTCTATCACAATATTTCAGCAAACTTTTCTATATCACTAAATCTGATGACCAAAAATTACATTCACCGAGAATTGCTGGCGTTTCAGTGAGAATATTTACAGCCGGGTGATATAGTATAAAATGACGGCGGTTGATATTTTCCCCTTATCTTTTAAATACATGCAAAAACCTAACCGGACATTACTGAGTAAAAATTTGACAAAAACTATATATTCCTTTACAAATTAAACACTTTGCATACAGATTATTTCCGGCATAAAATAAAAACATATTACCTATATTAATTGTTCGACGTATGGAATAAAATGAAAATCTTGATAATTATAATATCGATCATCGTTGTCTTAATTGTCATTTTTAAAATGATGGCAAAAAATCATAAAAAGTGGCTTGAACAACAAAGTCCTACTGGGCTTTGGCTTTTTGAGAATGAAGAGAAAAGAATTATACTACACTTTGAAGAAGGCCCGAAAGAAGGGCCATATAAGCAACTTGTTAAATTAAAAAATGGAACAGAACTTAAAGAATTCGGTCATTGGGCATCAAGCATGAACGAATTGAAAATGCTAATTATGGCAACAGATGAAAAAAATAATCCTCGTTTTGGTCAAGATACAATCTTCAATATAAGCTATGTTGGCCCTGATGAAATCAAAATTGATGGGCCTGACAAGAACAATATAGTTTATTCGCGTGCTGATGATGGATTCAAATTTGATTTTAATGAAAACATCGAACAAAAAAATTAAGGGCGACGGCAAAAAGCCGCCGCGCCTTATTTAATCGTTACTTTCTTTCCTTTAGTAATAAACAGTTCCTAAAAAATCCGGTAGTATTTCTTTGTAGCATTTAACCCGAAGCTATGCACCGGGTTATTAATGGAAGAAACATATGGTGTCAATGGAGGAGACGCTCAGGTGCCATAGCAATATAACCTCCTGAAATTGCATAGTTTCACTGGAAATGACGTATTCTTGTTTCTTAGGAGGTGAAGCCAAGTTGCGAATTATAGCAAAGGCAAAGTTTAAGGAAGTTTGTTAATCTCAAAAAGGTAAGCAGATAAAATGGATATTAATCAAGCAAAAGAAATTATAGGAAAACAATTTGGCTTTATAGCCGAAGATGCAAACGAAGTAATTTTATATTTAAATTTACCCAAAAATGCAAAAATATTGGATGTCGGAACCGGGAAGGGTTATTTTGCAATATTACTTGCTTTAAATGGTTATAATGTATTGACAGGAGAACCCGAATCCGATGATTCAATCTATTCTAAGCAAGATTGGCTTAGTGATGCTAAGAAAACCGGTGTTGATCATTTGATAACATTTCAAGCTTTTGATGCTCAAAATATGTTATTTGATGATAGTACTTTTGATGCAATTTTCTTTTTTGGTGTATTACACCATATCCATGAAAAAGATAGAATACAAGTATTGCAAGAATCTGTTCGTACTTCTAAACCGAATGCAGTTATTTGTTTTTTGGAACCAAATCAGGATGGAATGAAAATGATAAAGGAATTTGATTCTTCACATCCTGTAGCTGCTGATCCGGGCGAATATGCTAAAAGGCTTAATTTATCGCAAGAAAAAAAGAAAGGGAGATTTTTTGATTCTTTTATTTTTAAAAAAGAGCAGCCTTAACAATTCTTCAAGGATTATAAGCTGTCGAAAAACGCATCATTTCAATAGCTGACTCATGCTTGTTAATTTAAGAACTATCCTTTACTTGTTTATTGTCTTTCTTGAATGCAAGATTTTGATTTAAAACTAAATAAATGCTCAAGCCCGTTCTTGGTTCTTGACTTTTATTCGATATAGTAATAAGTAGAAAACATGTCACTTCCAGCCATTACCAAACAATTATAAATTGAATCGGAATATTTTGACAAGCGCTATAACCCGGAGATAAACGATTTAAATCTATGAAGGAGAAAAACTAATTTATGAAACAGTTATGTTCTATCAAATGCTTAACCGTGTTTATTCTCATATCTTTTATAGGAACTTTTGCATATGGAGATACCATATTGCCAGATCCTATGGAAATGGTCTCCGGCAGTAAATATTATGGACAAATGACTAAGGCCCAGGCTGCTGAAATAATCGAAAAATGTGCCGGCAAAACGTATGAGGCCCAATCCATTGTAGAAGAAGATAAATTTTTCATGAGTGTGCCTAAACAAACTTATGCCCATCCTTCAGGAATCAGAACGATCACAAAGTTCAAATGGGCAGATGTAAAATATATTCAACTTCTGAAAGACTCCATCAAGCTCACTTATGACAGCACATTTTTTGGACGTAAAACTGAACGATCTTTGGAGTTTGCCCCACATACATATACTCTGGCAGATTTGGCCTTGGCCGCCACAACCCTCACAGGACTGCCTTTGAACCGGGAAGAAGCGATTCCGGCTGCCTCCGCTGGAAAAAAGGTGTCATCCGGACAGGGGAGGGGAGCAATTCAAAATGCTACAGACACAAAAGCAGTTCCTGATCTTGAAGAAAGTCTAATAAAACTTAAATCACTTTATGATAAAGGCCTCATAACCGAGGCCGTTTATGAATCCAAACAAAAAGAACTTCTTGACAGTATGCTTGGTGAATAAGAGAAGAATTGGTGCCAACACTTATATATGTAAGAGTTTAGGCTCAATTGATAAGCAAAACCTAGCATAAGTAAGGAAGCTAAGACCGTATCAAAGAAATACACTTGCTCAGTTGGTGGGTTATCCCCAATAGAAGAAGCAACAAACAAACTAAGGAGCCACTTTCAAAACGTTTCAGTTTGGTCAAGCTCAAGGCGGGAGAAAATTTCAACCACAGGAATACATTTAGTATTTCGAGGATAGCGCTAAAGGTTAGCGCTTATGCTTCACTACGTGTCACTTCGTGCGAAATTTGAGCCCAACGCTTAAGATCGGCCAAAATGGGGCGTTTTGAAACTGGCTCTAAGCTCTTATTGCGCTGTGCAGTCTATATTTTACTTTACTTCTTTTCGGCTGCGGGCTTATTGGGATATTTAACGATTTGAAAGACTGACAGCAGTTACGCACATATTGAGGGCACATGAAAATTAAAATTATTGCCACCGCAATCGTTATCTTTTCCATTGTGATACTTTCAGTCATTATTATAACCAACCGGAACAAACATATCCTGTATTTATCTAATGGGGAAATAATAGAAGTTACCAAAATCTGGGAAGGCTTGGGTGATATCTATTATGAGCAGGAAAACGGATCGCTCAGTATATTAAAAGAGGATGAAGTTGACAAAATCGTAAGTACTTCTTTAAACAGTCTCAAAGGCTGGAAAATAGTTCTTACCCGTGAGATAGAATTAAAAAGGGGAATTTTTGAAATACTATTGGACAAGAATTTATGGATTGGGTGCTTGCTTGCTTTTTGTTTGTATTGTGCGGGTGTATTTGTCGATAAACTCATAACTCGAATTAGGAAAAGAAAAAAAGTTAAAACAAAGGATGAAAACGAGCTGATTATAATTACCCCTGGGCCACATGATAGTGAGATGAGAAAGATCATTCTTTATTTTCTAAGTCTTTACCTGTTGCATATTGGAGCGAAAAAAGATGATAGATTCCAATATAAGCGGTTAAATATCACGGGACATGGAAAAACAGTAGTCTATGATCTTAGAATATTTCATGATGACAAGTGGGTATTCAGACGAATGTCATTAGGGCGCATTGGAGAAGATAGCGGGGCCAGAAGCAAATGTTTTTATGTTATTTATGATGACCATATTGTGATAAAAATTCCACCGGAGCCGATCAAAGATTTTGATCAATACATTAACTGTATTAAAGCAGATAAGCGAATCGCCGACCTGCTCGCCCCGCGTGAGTGCCTGATCCCAAAGGTGTCTACTGTTCTTAAAAGAATCCCTTCATTTGCAGATGCCATTGGAAGATATGCTAAAGAAAATGAACAAGTATGTATTGACGGGCTAAACAGGTTTCCCAAGTTTCAACAATATCTCAAAATAGGGGAAAATTTCACCTTTTTTATGGATCTTTCAAAGCATTATTTTCTGGGGCTTGTTTTAGATGAATTGCATGATGTGTATAATAAATTCTCAAAAGAGTTAAAAGAACATCAGGGCATTATTTGGGATTCCGACTTATTTGAAGAAAGGTATGGTGAAAAAGCCTCAAACCTCTGCATCAATCTTCAACACGTCTTTAAAGTGTTTGAAAATAAATTTATAAATACTGATATCCAACCCTATCAAAAAAAAGATTGGTTTTCAGGTTTTCTTTGCACAGGGGAAACCGATTCCAAACAAAAGAATATTCCCAGCGAAGCAGCAGAAATATTAAAGCAGGTAAAAAATGAACATAAAGACACATTTGCCGAGTATGAAACGGTTATTAAAAATTATGTACAGGAAAAATCATTCCAGCATAATAAAACTCAGATACAATGTATATGTACGAATCTTATTGAATTGTTGTCTTGGTTACACATTAAAAAAGTAGCCATGCGCGACCTTAAACCGGATAACCTGATTGTTGTAGGTGATCCCTCAAAATATCCCCAATTTTTGAAATCATCAGACGAATTCCACATTGGACTTATAGATGTTGAAACAGCAGCTTATATCAACCCCAAAGAGGGACAAATAGAACAGCCCAAATTAGGTCTGACCCCAATTTATGCTACACCCTCCCATATGCTGATTAATGAAATTCTAGGGGTTTTATATGCGGATCCCATTCATATTCTGCAATTGCAGGACTGGCAGGCAATTGTGGGGATGATTTATAAATCTGTTACTGGCGAACACCTGTTTTACCGGGCAGCCGGAACCATTGGCGCAATTACAAAAGAAATACCCTGTTATTTTGACGACATTCCCAAATTGGTTGAATTTTCAATGAGTGCAAGCGCAAGGTTCTGGAAAGATGCTTCCAATGAGTTTGTTTTAAAAATGCAAAATAAGCAAAAGCTTTTAAAATCAGTTAACTTGGAAATTTGTACGAACGCAGAACAAATGTTCAAAATTGCAGCTGCCAAATCAAGAAATAAAAATATCCAAAAGAAGTTGCTGGATATAAAATCCAATATTTCGGCGTATGAATTGCTCGATGGTATGTTTTCTCATTTGCATGAAATGATGTGCAAAAAGTATTGGGAGCCTTACGCAAAAATGGAAGAATTGAAAGTTAAAGAAAAGACTTTAACTTTGGCACAATCAAAAGTCTGGGCCCAACGAGTGTAAGAAGAAAATTTGCTTCTTCAACCTTTTCCAACACAAATCAAAAAAGGAGGGTATTGTTATGGTACATTTATTTTCACGTATGATTGTTCTTTGCTTGGCTATTGTTTTTCTTTCTGTTCCAGCTGCATCGCTTGCACAGGAGGCCGTTGAACTAAGTGTGGATGTTGCCGCTATCTGCACGAGCGTTTCTGCCTTGGAGCCAGTAGGCTTCGATGAAAGTTTTCCGGCTTCCGTGGGCAAGCTGTTTTGTTTTACCCGGATAGTAGGTAACCAGGTGCCCACCACTATAACCCATGTTTGGTATTACGGAGAAACAGAGCGGGCCAGGGTAGATTTAACCGTAAAGTCAACAGAATGGCGAACTTATAGTTCAAAAATCATTCAACCCCAAGAAATTGGGTCCTGGCATGTGGATGTTCTGGATTCTGCGGGTAATGTGGCAAGGACGATCCAGTTTACAATTACTGCTGACTCTGAGGCAACAGATGCCCAAGTTCCCGATGCCGGGCAATCCGATGAAACGGGTGGGGAGATAGAGTAAGCAAACAGTGAACCTTAAGTCTTGATTGAGAGCGTATGAATAGGCGGGTAAAGAAGTATTTGCCTATTATTTTATTTGGCAATCTTATCCGGTTACGGCCCGGTAATTTAAGTGAGACGCGCAGTGCGGACCCGCTTGCTGTGTGTCGGGGGCTGGGGGAGAAAAACCCCCGGCTACCAGATTCGGGATTCATTTTGTTCTTGGATGTGATTGGCCATCCTCTCCAACGTAGTCTGAAAAGTCGGGCTTACTGGATAAAGTGATTGTGACAGCCTTATCCGCAACCAATTTGATTACTTCCATTGCTTGAAGCGGTGGTTCTTCTTGCCCATCTTCTCGGTAGTACCAGGCAGTACCATTGACCTTCTTCAGTTTCGTGAGCATTTGATCGAGTTCGGAGAGCGTTGTTTCTTTACCGTTTGTCAGGATTCTCCCAGACTTCAGAACGCTGATTTTCAAGCTTGGAGATGAGTCCAAAGCCTTATCAGTTGAATCTGATTGTTTTGAACAGGCGATGACTGATAGCATTATCATGAGAAATATTATCTTTTTCATTCTTTATCCCCAACGAAGAGCTGGTAGGGGCAGCGTGGTCTTCGCCGCCCCTACCACCTTGTTATGCATTTTAGATTAATAAGAAATTGCAATCAATAGCATCCGTTTCAGCATCGCCGAGTTGGTCCAAACGGCAATTTGCGCCTGTTTGATTATACTTTGCTTTCCTGCTTATAAAGCGCCACTCGGTAACGGCATAGTACTTCTGCCCCATTCCTTATATGTCCGCATGTTCTTTATCTGAACACAACGACCATCAGGAAACATGAATCGGCCGTTGGTATGCAAGATGTATGTGTAACGCAAGGTAGTTCCTCCAGCAGTATTGACGCAATATATTCCTCTTGCTCCGGCGGTAAAGTCTATGTCCAAAACTCCTGCTGCCGAACTCATAGAGGCATGCCATCGGATGGGAACGCGCATGCCCGTCATGCTGTGATCGACAAACCATTCAAGCTCATTCAAAGAGATGTCAGCTTGTGTAAAGGTAATCTCCTTATCTTCTATGAAGACACGGCAAAATCTCATTCCAATACCAGGGTGGTCCCACAAGTAAATTTGGAGATCATCGTTCATGCCCCATAGATAGCTGTAGGGCACAGCCATGTTCTTCTGGTGGTCCCATTGTTCTCCAAAGACAATTCGATCATGAATGCCATAGCCGTTCTCCAGAACGTATTCTTTTCCTTCGACAGTTATCGAACCTTCTACCCAACAATGCTGCTCGAACCCTCCCGACATCTTTTTGGGTAAATCATCCCATGCTCCATAGATTCTGGTGGCATTTCCGAGTCCACCTAACGTGAGGTTGCACTCAACCCCCATGTGCTCGCCCTTGTACTCCCAGTAAGGAGGGCGATTGATGAACTCGCGGTTTCCCACTTTCCAGGTAACCTTATCGGTTTCCTCTATTAAATGAAAGTCAGTGCCTTCCCATTCTCTGGGGTCCTGGCGGTTGCCGATGCACACGGTTTCCTCCAGCTTGCCCCATTTGTCATGTGGCTGCATCATAAAACTGGTCTGGAGAATCGGTGCTTCATCAACCATCCATTTGCCCTTCTTCCCCCCACCAACACGCCAAACTATGAGCACCAGGCAAAGTTCGTTGCCTTGGGATTCACCCATGACCATCATGCCGGTGAAATCAAAGTAGTCCGAACCCTTAGGCAGTTGGTCTATTTTGGGCATCTCTTCGGACAGTTGCACATCGCTTACTGCTTTTCTATTCTTGTTCACGGTTATCCCTCCTCTTAATTTAGGACCCTTGGGTCGGTAATTTGGACATTGACACAATGAGACCAAACACATTTATGCGATGACTATCGGCGCTTCGATCTATTTTAAAAAATTCCGCTCAGGTGCGACTTCCCTAATTTAATATTCAGCTACTGGTGAGCATGTCTACGGTTGCTGCTTCATACCTACAACCGAGATTTACCTCCAATGAAAACAAATTTGTTAATCAGATTATTCGAATTGGATAGCAAGTTTTCGCCTAAATTTTCCCGGCCAGTTTCTGGCAAGAAATAACGATTAAATTGAGGGGGCAGGAAACTCACACCGAAGAAAGTATATGAAGCCATTATATTAAGCTGCCAGATGCCTTTGAAAAAAGTCGCAGCCTTTCCCGTTCCCTCTCAAATGATTTGTTAGCATTAAAATATCAATTCTATTCGTTACTGATTATTCACTTTTATTTCTTTTAGTTCAACCCATTTGGTGTTTTTGTACCTAATTTTCAGAGCTTGGTTATTTTGTGGCACCTCGAAAATATAGATAGGGAAACGATACGAACCTCCTGTTGTAGTCTTTCGTGATTCGACCTCTTTCACGACATTTTTTTCTTTTTTATAGTCCTTTGCCTTTATTATAAAGGGATGAACACTGAGTCCAGCAGCTATAAATGATAGTTTTTTGTTTCCGTTAATTAGCTGAATGTCCCCTAATTTGAAGGGCTGTTTTGTATCTGTTATATTATCGATAACAATTTTTAACTTAACTAAAATATTTCCTTCTTTCGCTTTTATATCTACTGTTTTCTTGTCCAGGAATGGTGGATTATGATCTGGATATGCAGGAAATGAAGCATTGATTTCCATTGAATCCACATAAACCTTGAAAATATCATTCCCTAAGTTTGTTGCATCTCCTGCAAATGCAGGCAGAATAAAAATGGATATTACAGCTGCAAACATGAAAGAACCCAATGATTTTTTCACGAAATACCTCCTTTAAATGTTAACATGCAGTTTGGGAAGCTATCCTGCTCAAATTTCCACTTTCCGTGTGTTGAAAGAGTCAAGAGCAGACCAGATCCTCTGTTTACTTTATGCCCAACAAAGCTCTGGTTGTTTTAGTAAAAGTATCTATATCAATCTCGGAAATGACAGAAAAAAATTCTTTCCTGCTCATGATCTCTTCCCCCGCCGTACCAACACTGAAACGGAAACTATCTCCATAAATTTCCACGTCACGGTTTTTATACGATCCATTGTTATATTCTCGCAATGCAGCTTTACGCCCAAGAAGATTGATAACGATATAGCCGATTTTCTTATCCCCGACAGACGTAGTTCCAAAATCGGATGAACGGTTGTTATAGTGAGAGGCAACTGAAATATCGATCTTCACGTTTGCCCCTTGATACCTGGACATGCAGTACACGCTTGCGCGGGAACCTTGGATCGTAACGTCCATCCCCGTACCATTATTTAATGGCTGGTGACAGGTTGTGAGAAAACTTTTGTTGGGGAAAGTTTCTCGAAAAACCTTTTCAATTGCTTCTTGCTTGGATGATCCGTCTTGTGCGAATGTGTCTAAATCTGCGAATGAAAAGAATACAACGATGATTAGGAACAAAAATCTCACTCCTCGAATTATTCTCATCTTTCCTCCTGTGTTGGTGAGTCTAAAGTTTTCTAAAACCGATAGCAATCAGAGTGAAAACCCGTTTTTACCGTCATTCCAACCCCTAAGACAGTTCGTATACAGCTTCTACTTTCTGTTCAATATTATCCGGCTACCCGATTCTATTTCTTCTTAATGGGTAACGCATTATTTTTCAGAGAGCGTCCATGGCTTTGTGAAGTAGGTTTTACGCACCTCAGATGCTTTTGAAGAAGCCCAATTTTCAAGCCCCATTTTATTAATTAAACACAGATTGAAAACTTTCATGTTATGGGGAAGTTCGGTTGATTTGTCAGCATAGGGATGCAAATGATCACAAGGGAACTGATCACAATCCCCGCAAAAATTCAAGTTTTTGCTTTTGGAGCATTCATATGCTGCACAACGGTGTTCTTCACCGAAAGCCATTTTTTGTAATGGTATCCTGCCATTGTGATTGCGGCATCCATTACATAGCATTATTTCAACAGGCATGTTGTGTTCTTTGGCTATTTGTTCAACTGTAATTTTTGCTTCTTGATTTTCATTAGCTAAATAGAAGTGACAGTTGAAGCAGTCTAATCCACATGGTGCTGTCATTTGAAAGTAATCCATAGATAAACCCCCTTTAATTTTAAAATCAACCTCTTGAAACATAACACCAAACTGAGCAGCGTTAGTACAGACTTTGTTTCTCGAGGATAGTACCAGTTTGATAAACTTACCCCCACCGAGGGCGATATGCCGCCTGCTATAGTTGCTTGTAGGGCAGTCGTTTATTTATTCTGTACTATTTCAAAAACCTGTCATTCGTTTTTTAAAGCATGCTTTTTAACCATTTTCTCGCACTTTCAATGTCAGTAAACCATTTTATTTTCCAGCCCGAATTTGCAGCCGTAGTCTCAAAAAATGACTTATAATCCTGATTCTCAGGTACATCAACAACGGCGGAAGGCATTATTCTGACATCCGAAGGGAGGCTCCTGACACGATAATATGCATCGACAATTTTGTGAGGTCCAGTTGAGGCGCGAACATCTGTTAATACACCTTTGGCATTACTCTCTCGTATGATTTCGATTACTTTAGAACGGAGTTTATCGACATCATCTGCGGATAGCTCACCTGTAACGACTATATCAACGATTCCTTCGTTCACTGAACTTAAGAGTTGATAATTTTCCTTTTTTACCATGATGCTCTCTATTTACTGCTCAAAGCGGAAATAACCTGCGCTGCCGCCGTTAAAGGGTTTAGAGTTTTACTTACTCGGCGTCAGGTTAATTTATTTTGTTATCAGATTTTAATATTGTTCATAACCGATTTTAATGTCTTTGATCTTGCTCTCTGCCTTAAATATTCTGACTTTTTCGTGATGTTTAATAATGATGTTGCTATTATCTTTCCAGCTTGCTTCTACTTTTGGGTTACCGCCAGGTCCTGAAGGTGCTATACCATAAATAAATAATCCTCCAAGAACAAGCACTAAGCATAACAGTCCACACACAATATATAGGCTAATTTTTTTCCATGTTTTCATCAGTTATTCGCTGCTAACGTGTGGCTGAGGAGCGGCGGATATGCCGTCAACTCCAGCCGGTGTATGCCCTGCATGGGCGTGAACTTATGGGGTGAAAGTCCCCTGTGTGTAAATCCTGTTAATTGTTAATTTCATTAGCATAAACATTAGCTGAAGGCAAGGGCGGAATCGTGAGGTTTTGTCTGAACGCGGAGCGAACCGGAAGGTGAACCGAAGGCGAAAGCGACTGAACGGAGCGGCCAACCCTAAGTGCAAAGCTATGAGCCGACGAACAGAAACAAGGTAAAATGGTGTCAAGTTTATATTTGACCTTTAATTACTTTTTCTTTTAAAGTTTGAATCTCTTTTCTTAAATTATTGTCTGTTTTTGTCATACATGCAATCTTTTGGACAATGCTGCTTACTGTGCTATATGTGTTGATAAAAAATACTTCTTTTATAATGTTTAGATCATCTCCACGTATTTGACGCAATTAATTAATTGCAACATATTTAGCTTGTAATATAATAGAAATAGATATCGGATTATTTGTTCCAGAAAATTCCATAATGAATAATAATGCTTAAATTCCGCTAACACTTTACATTGATTAAATCAACTTATTTTTTAAGTTTAAATGACTGGTTTTGTGTGTAAGTAATTGTCGGGTATTATTTTAATTTCTTCTTCATGAATGGGGGTGGAGTAGGGTGGCCCTCTCCCACGAGAGGAGAGGAGAAAAGGAAAAACGGTTGTATATGATTGACGAATATGGTTTTTAAGTCTGATTTGAAATTACGGCAGTTCTTTCCGGATTCGCTCGCTATTTCGTGTGGGTAACTCTCTCCCTTGGATGCAGTTCGATAAACATAGGGCAACATCAAAGTCCATCCTGTTAATTCTGTCTAAAAACCTTGGTTAATATATGTGTTGCGTCAACTGTTTACCCACACAAAACAGCGAAAAGCCATCAGTCTTTAAAAGGTGATTCAATCATTTCAAACGGGTCATAATGATGACCACGGCCTACTCTTAATGAACCCCATATTTCGCCTATAGTTGCATATTCTTTACAGGCTTCTATCATGGTTGGAGTAAGATTGACATTTCCCTGCTTGTCTTCTTCTGCCAGTTTTTTCATTAATTCTTTTACAGCATTATTATTTCTCTTCTTTTTTATATCTCTTACTCTCTGAACCTGTTCGGCAGTCGAAGCTTTAGATACCACATGAATAGGAATTTTATGGTCTTGTTCAGGTGGAACCACCAAATCATTAATTCCTATAAGTTTCATGGTTCCACTTTCTATATCTGTCTGACGCTTTAATGCCGCTTCATCTATCATTGCCCTTATCCATCCGTCTTTAACTCCTTCTTCCAGACCTCCCTTGTCAAGTATCTTCTGAAGAAGTTCCCATGACCTCTTTTCTACCTCGTTTGTAAGCCACTCAACATAGTAAGATCCGGCAAGAGGATCAACTACATTGGCAATTCCGGTTTCATAAGCAAGGATATTTTGCGTACACATTGCAATCCTGGTTGCAATTTCCGTAGGAAGACATAAAGGCTCATCGTACATTACAGGATCAATGGCATTACAGCCGCCAAGGGCAGCAGACATAAGCTGTACTGCAATTCGCCCTATGTTGTTAAGAGGCTGCTGGGCTATAGCTGTAAGTCCGGATACCCGTGCTGCGATATAAAGCTTTTGTGCTCTCGGATTCTTGGAACCGTATCTTTCTCTTGCTATTTTTGCCCATATTCTTCTGGATGCCCTGAATTTCGCAATTTCTTCAAAAAAATCCATCCATATTGTAAAAGTAAAAGGAACCCTGTTTGCAAATTCGTCAAAATTTAATCCGCGCTCTACAAGCCGGTCGGCAAATGCTATTGTGGAAGCAAACCCCAGTGCTGTTTCCATAACAGCTGGCGTCCCTTCTTCTGAAACATTGTGTGCGCTTGTATGAAATGTTGCAAATCTTAATTTATTTTTCGAACAGTATTCGACTACATCAACAGCAAGTTTGGACCATAAATCCAGAGGCTGAGGGGTAACAAAGCCGCTGTAGTACTGGCAATATAAATTAAGAGCCGCACCGCCGTTTAAGGCAGAATAAGGAACGCCCTGCTTTTGGGCCATAGCAAAAAACATACAGGGCAATACCGGGCCGCTTGCCCCTGATGATTCGAAAGTGATTGTTGTTTTGTCAATAGGAAAGCCTTCTAAAATGGTTTCAACATCATCTAATGAGGATACCGGTATGCCAACCAAACCGGCTTCATCCACTGCCATAGGATGGTCAGCATCAATTCCGACCTGAGTGGGGTAATCATTTACAACCTCAACTCCTTCCGATCCTATGCTGGCCAGATACTTCAGTCTTTCCATGGAATCTTTTGCCGAACCGAATCCTGAAAGAAATCTCCTTGTCCAAATCTTGTTTCTAAACATTCCCTTATATAAACCTCTTGTATAAGGGTATTCCCCGGCTTCACCGAGATCCCTGTCATAATCAAAATCTTTTAAGTCTTCGGGCTTATACATCTCTTTTAATGGTATACCTGAAGCCGACTCGAACTTCCTGTTTGCGTCTTCCTGAATCGTTGTTTTCATATTTGCTTCTCCCTGACAGGATTTAAATCCCTTTTGCTTTTCTTTTCAACAAGGGATGTAATTGTTTCTACTATTACATTAGACATTGCTCCGGGCCCGATAACTGCGTCAACACCCAGTGCCTTTAGTTCATCAGGAAAAGGATCCGGAATGGTTCCGCCTACAATTACTACAACATTGTCCATTCCCTCTTTTTTCAACATATCAATTAACTTGGGAACTAGTCTGGTATGATTTGATGACTGACAGCTTATACCAACAACATCTGCATCTTCTTCTACAACGGCCTTAAAAATTGATTCGGGACTTTGAAATCTTCCAAGATATACCACTTCCATACCGGCATCACGCAACATTGCGCTTACAATTTTGGCTCCTACATCGTGCCCGTCAAGACCAATTTTTGAAATTACTGCTTTTATCTGCTTCATGAGATACTTCCTCTTTGCATTAGATTATAGGCAATATTGAAGCTCCCCGAGGCCAAGCATCGGGGAGTGCGCTCGTTGTTGCTGTTCAACTCACCTGCCGTTTACTTTTTTATTTAGGTTCCGTTCCAAAAATATTAACCAATGCAACGGCTCCGGTTCCCCCAAGGTTATGCGTAAGGCCTATTTTCGGATCCTTGACCTGGCGTTTACCGGCTTCACCACGTAATTGCCAGAATATCTCGCATGCCTGGGCTACTCCTGTGGCTCCTATGGGATGACCCTTTGATTTTAATCCTCCGCTTACATTGCAGGGTATTTCACCGTCTATCATAGGCCCGCCGTTTTCTATCCATTGACCACCCTTACCACGCTCACAAAATCCAAGGTCTTCGTAATCTATTAATTCCGTGCAGGTAAAACAGTCATGTATTTCGGCTACATCTATGTCTTTGGGCGAAATATCGGCTATCTCGTATGCGGTTTTACTGGCTACTGTTGTTGTATCCCATTGGTGATAATGCCGTTTCTGGTGCCCGTAAAAATCATCGCAGGCAAGGGCACTGCTCCAAAGATATATCGGCTTGTCGGTATATTCCTTGGCTATATCTTCTCTGGTCAATATAATTGCTGCTGCACCATCAGTTGTCGGGCAACAATCAAACAGCCCTAAGGGCCAGCTTATCATCGGAGCATTCATTACCTGTTCCATGGTTACTTCAAACTGAAAATGGGCATACGGATCAAGAGTTCCGTTGTGATGATTCTTTACCGCAATCATTGCAAAATGTTCTTTCTTTGTTCCGTATTTTGCCATATGGGCTACACCGAATTGCCCGTACATCGCAGGCCCTGTCAGTCCTCTGGGATGCCACCACTGATGATATGAGGTATTGGCTTGGCCTATCATGGATTCGCGACCGGGAATGTCTCTCATCTTCTCGGCGCCTACTACAAGTACTACATCATATACTCCGGCTTTAATGGCAAAAGCTGCCTGACGTATAGCATCACTGCCGGTACAACAGGCGTTTTCCACCCTGCTTACAGGTTTATCATAAAATGTGAGTGCATTGGAAAGGGTGGCTCCGCTTACTATTTCTTTTCTCAAGCTTGTTCCGGGTAAACAACATCCGAACCATGCAGCTTCAATCGCATCTTCTTTTATTCCCTTGTCAACGCTTTTTAAGCAATTCTCATATGATTCAAATATCATGTCTTCTAAGCTCTTTTCAAAAAGCTCTCCGAAACGAATCATGCCAGCGCCTACCACTGCTACATTTAAAGGAATCTTTTTACGCGCCATATCATCACCCCCCTGCTTTTTCGTCTATAAGCCTGAACTTATATCCGTATTTTACGATATCGTTTTCCATGCCATGCCGCCTTAAAACAAGTTCGACCTTTGCCCCTACTTTTACTTTCTCCATAGGGCTATCTACCATCATGGCGGATATTTTGCCGCCGTATTCTCCCTGTTTTCCGGCTACCCTTGCTATGCACATTGGAAATGGCGCTTGTTCAGGATCCAGATAAACTATAAACTGATGAAAAAACGTTTCGATTACTCCCTTGCGGGGTAACGGAACTTTCTCAAACTCACGGCTCCTGCAATCTTTCTCAACGCATATGTTTCGCTTTGGAAAATTTATGGACCCGCACTTGGTGCATTTTAAAGCCTTCAGACCAAACACAAAATCTTTATCACGCCAAAATAAAGGAGAAGAATCAACAGAAGACATTGGTTCCGGAAGGGCCAGGCCTTTTAGTCTCCCCTTAATTTTTTCGTACTGAATATATTCTATGTATTGCTTATAATCCTCCTTAAAATAATTCTGCACAGGCGATATATGCCCTCTTTTTTCATCTATCCCCTTTGTTGCAGTAACAAGAAAAGCATCGCTTCCTGCACCCGATCCGTAAGAAGCCACAAGTATCTTCTCATCAGGCTTGGCATTATCCAGGCCAGCTGCAAGAGCTATTAAGGATGAAGCTGAACCGGTGTCTCCTGTCATCGGGGAAAGAGCAGTAACACTTAGTGCTTCAGGTTTAAACTTCATAGACTTTGCCACATCTGCCGGGCTCTTTCCATCCGGCTGGGAAACTGCCAGATATGAAATATCTTCAGGCTTAAGTTTTGTTTCGGTTAAACATTTAACTATTGCCTGTCTTATGTGAGCAAAATAACCCGCAGTTCTGTGAAAACGGGCATCATCATAGAAATTGGTATAATCTTTTTTTGCCATACGCCAGGTTGTATTTAAAGATGTTGATTGGGCTACGCCGCTTCCAAGTTCTGCAATTACATCACTTGCACCTAAAATAAAAACCGCCGCCCCTGCGCCATATGCCGTTTCCAGCTGGGTTCCCATTTCTGCTACCTGGCAATCTGCTCCAATAGCCATGCCATACTTAGTCTTTCCTGAATCAACAAGGCCGGCACACCCCAACAATGCCGCCGTACCGGCCCGAACCGATCCGCCAAAATCTGCTATTATAACATCATCGGAACCACCCAAAGCCTCGGCAATCAGAATCGCTGAAGACTTATCAATATAAGCACCCGATACGGTGCCCAAATATAATGCCCCGATATCTGATGCATCCAGCCCGGCATGTTTTAAGGCATTAAAAGAAGCTTCCACAGCCAATGTCACAATATCTTCATCTTCGCCTGCTACGCTTTTTTCTTTAACTCCGCCCGCAATTCCTCCAAACGGCCAGGCTTTAGCTATAGACTTTGTAACAATCCTCTTTCTTGGGATTGAAACCCCATATCCAATTATACCCGCCATAATTATACCCTCGCTTTAGATAGTTTTTATTTTTTTGGCAAGCTCAGCTGCTATAACCAAACGCTGTATTTCATTTGTGCCTTCGTATATCTGAAATATTTTAGCATCCCTGTAAAGTTTTTCAACCGGATATTCCTTGGAATAGCCATATCCTCCAAAGATCTGGACGGCCTGAATGGCTGCCCTTACAGCTGCATCACCGGCCATGGCTTTAGCCTGGGATGACTCCAATATAGGAAGCTTTCCCTGATCAACCAGCCATGCCGCTCTCCAGGTAAGCAGACGCGCTGCATCAATTTCCATGGACATTTCAGCTAATTTCAGTTGAATAAGCTGCTGGGCGATCAAAGGCTTGCCGAACTGAACCCTCTCGGATGCATACTTTAAAGATTCATCCAGTGCCCTTTGGCCAAGGCCCAATGCGGTAGCAGCCGCCAAAGCCCTTGACCGGTCAAGTGCTTCCATAGCCACAACAAAACCCTGACCTTCCTTGCCCAACAAATTCTCTTCAGGTATTCTTACATCTTCCAAGATCAACTCGACCGTATGAGATGCCCGGATACCCATTTTATCTTCTTTTTTTCCTACTTTTATTCCTGCTTCTTTGGGAACTATAAAGGCGCTCAATCCCTTGTGAGCTTTAGATGGGTCTGTTTTTGCTATAACAACATATACTGATGCCAGATCTCCGTTTGTGATAAAGGTTTTTCGACCATTTAGCACATATTCAAAACCTTTCTTCTCAGCCCTGGTTGAAACGGCAGATACATCCGAACCGGCTCCGGGCTCGGTTACAGCAAAAGCTACAAACTTAATCTCTTCAGATTCGCAGATTAACTTTAAATACTTTTCTTTTTGTTCCGGGGTTCCGAAAAACATTATCGGGATTACTGCTATACTGTTTAACAGCAAAGAAGTGGCAATGCCGGCGCACCCATAAGTCAAACCTTCGGCAATCAAACATGTTTCCATCATCCCCATGCCGGCCCCGCCATATTCTTCCGGAACACCCGCATTAATCAATCCCAGTTCATGTGCCTTCTGGGCAACATCCATTGGAAGTGTCCCCAGTTTGTCATATTCGGCAGCAATAGGTATGATTTCATTTTTTACAAATTTATCAACCATATCCTTTAAGGCAACCTGTTCTTCGCTCAATTCAAAACTAATCATAATTCACTCCGTTTTTGCAGATGTTGTTTTGTAATCATCGGTATGAACCTATACTAATAAGCATAAAGCGGGCCAATAAATATAATAAAAATATATCAATAAGTTATATATGAGCACTTGTAAATAATTCCAATATGTTGTAATGTGCTTTCAATATATTGGAATATGTTATAAATACAATCCAATATACCGGAAATTATTTAATTTGTATATCAGGAAATGAAAGAGTGATTGAAATGAATATCAATGAGAAAGATTTTTTCCATCAGGCTACAATAAGGATTTGCGGAAATCTTGAGATAGAACAGGCGATGTTGCATACTTTTGAGTACCTGAAAGATTTTATACCACTGGATGAAATGTGGCTGATTTTGGTAGATAGAAATATAGGTACAATAAAAACCATTGCGGGTGCAAATCATGCCGGTGCAAGAATAATGGACAGGCTTATACATGTCCCGGCGAATATAAGAAAGGAGCTTAACGAGTACGATTTTACACCCAAAAAAATAACAATTATTAACAGGGCGGAACTTAATCCGCTTGCCTTTAATTTATTAAATGTTTTGGGTTATCCTGATTCATCTTCATTGGTTTTTTCACTGTCAACCAATACTGACAGAATAAGTGTTTTTGTTATAAGAGCCACAGGAAAAGACCGGTTTTCGGATTCACATGCACGTCTGCTTGCCATGCTTCACGACCCAATTGCAATTGCCATGTCTAATGCCTTAAAGCATGAAGAATTACTTAAACTCAAAGAAGATGACAACAGGTATCTTGCCCAGGAGCTGCGTCAATTAACCGGAGAAGAAATCATAGGTGCAGAGTCCGGATTGAAAAATGTTATGGATATGGTTCAGCAAGTGGCAATGAGAGATAATCCTGTATTGCTTTTAGGTGAAACCGGTGTTGGTAAAGAAGTAATAGCCGATGCTATTCATTATACTTCAAACCGTAAAGACGGCCCTTTTATCAAAGTCAACAGTGGTGCTATTCCCGAACACCTTATAGACAGTGAGCTTTTTGGACATGAGAAAGGAGCATTTACCGGAGCGGTGAATCAAAAAAGAGGGCGTTTTGAAAGGGCGAATGGAGGAACAATTTTTCTTGATGAGATAGGAGACTTGCCCATTCAGGCACAAAGCCGGTTATTACGCGTTCTTCAGCAAAAAGAAATTGAGCGAGTAGGTGGTACCAAAACTATTCTTGTTGATACCAGAATTATTGCCGCCACTCACCGTAATTTAGAACAATTGGTTTTTAATAAAAAATTCCGTGAGGATCTTTGGTACAGGCTAAGTGTTTTTCCTATCCTGATTCCACCATTAAGACAAAGAAAATCAGATATTCCTGCGCTGGTTAAGTATTTTTTGAAACGAAAATCCAAAGAAATGAATTTTCGTACTTTACCAACGGTTAAGCCCGGGGCAATTGAAAAAATGATTGAATATCCATGGAGCGGAAATGTTCGTGAACTTGAAAATGTAGTAGAAAGGGCGCTTATCCAATATAGAGGAGGGCAATTAACTTTTGAGCATTTACATTTTCATCCTGTTGAGGAAACATTGCTTCCTTCTTCTACAGATGGAAGGGTATTAACCCTAAACGAAATCGATGCCCGCCATATCCGTTTGGTGCTTGAAACAACAAATGGAAGAATTAATGGTAAAGGAGGAGCAGCAGAACTTTTATCTATACATCCAAATACTCTTAGGTTCAGGATGGATAAACTTGGGATCAGTTATGGGAAAAAGAATAAGCAAAATTTAAGCCATGCCAAATGAGCCAACACGTTGGCATTGGACTCCCAAATTCCGTTGTCGTTGGGGGCAAACATACTATAAGTTATTCCAGTATTGACAGCTTCGGAACTTCTTGATATTAATGTAAAATATTTATTATTTTGTTATTGCAGGAGATTATCAAATGCATGGGAAACCATTGAGACGCAGCTTTTGTGTGTCCCGAATCGGGAAGTACTGCAACCTTAATATTCTACTCTGCTTTTTCTTGTTTTTTCTCTATTGCCTTTCGCCACATTGGGTTGAAGCGAACCCGGTCGTAAACACACCAGGTAATTTGCAGCCCAAAAAGCTTGTTATCGGCACCAAACAATCGCCACCCTTTGCGTTTAAGGACCAGACGGGTCAATGGAAAGGTATCAGTATCGAACTGTGGGAGGCCATTGCAAAAAACCTTAAGTATGATTACGTTTTTAAGGAATATGATCTGCAAGGCTTACTTAATGCTGTTGAAAACAAATCCATTGATGCCGCTGTTGCCGCACTTACCATTACTTCCGAGCGTGAAAAACGGTTTGATTTCACCCACCCTTTTCATACCAGCGGTCTTGGCATAGCAGTTTTGCAAGGCAAAGAGAATTCCTGGCTGGTTGTGTTTAACCGGTTCTTATCCCCGGCTTTTCTGGAAGTTGTTTTGGCGCTTGTCCTGTTACTGTTTGTTGTGGGACTTCTTGTCTGGTTTTTTGAAAGGAAGAAAAACCGGGAACAATTCGGCGGAAGCTTTCTGGCAGGTATTGGTTCAGGCTTCTGGTGGTCGGCGGTTACCATGACAACGGTTGGATATGGTGACAAGGCCCCGCGAACCCTCGGAGGCCGACTGGTCGGCCTCGTGTGGATGTTTATAGCCATAATTATTATTTCCAGCTTCACAGCGGCGATCACCTCAACGCTCACGGTAAATCAGATTCAGCAACATGTCAGGGGGCCTGAAGATCTTAATCGGGTGAAAGTCGGGTCAATAAAACATTCCACCAGCGCTTCATATCTTAACACGCAACGGATTTCTTTTCAGGATTACTCCTCCGTCATGGATGCTTTGCAAGGGCTGGAGGCCGGAGAAGTTGATGCGGTTGTTTATGATGCGCCTATATTAAGGTATCTGGTAAACCGGAAAATGCAAAACAAGATTCAAGTTTTGAACACCATTTTTGAAAAGCAACAGTACGGGATTGGCCTTCCGACAGCAAGTCCGCTAAGGGAAAAGATTAACCGGCTGGTGCCTGCGATAATAAGCGATAGAAAATGGCAGGATATTTTATTCCGCTATCTGGGAGAACCGGCTTCTTGATAAAGAAATAATAGGGCCTGCATGAAAATCCTTAAGGAGTTCTACTTCTAAATCATTTGGGGTTAGAGAGTTACACCTGATTCTTCCCTTATTTGGAAAGCATATTATCAGAAAGTTCCTTTTGCCTGGATTCATAAACGGCCTTGCTTATGATACCTTGATCCTGATGGGTGACTGGAGCGGATCGGATCAAACCGACTCTAACCATAACAAAGAAATGTCGTATGCGGGGCGGGAGCCAAAACGGTGTCCGAGTGAGTGCAGACTGACACGTCATTTAAAAAAGAAACCATCTTTTTTAATACGGGGGGTGTTTTTTCTCTTGACGAACCCTTTAATGGGTGACCCCATTTCTTTATTTGAAAGGCGCGATAGGAGCGTCCTACTCAACGCCCTTGTTGGCCTATGCATGTTTTGGAAAATATTTTACTCCTGGTAGATCCTTAAAATGGGTGTCCAGTGTCCATATATCACATTGATATAATTTTGCAGTGGCAAAAATTATGCTATCTGCCATCGGCAATTTATGTATTAGACTCAGCTTGGCAGCACTTAAAGATAGGCTTATGCTAAGTTCGATTACTTTTCCTTTTTGCATTGCAGCTACTGATTGCAACGCCTCATTCTCTCCGGCTTCACGTAACACGACTTTAAATACTTCATATATGGTAATGATAGGGACAATTAGGGATGAAGCGTCTTCTAAAGGCATAGAAAATTGTGTTGAATTAGGCCCACCAGAAAAGTATTCCAGCCAACCAGACGAATCGACAATGTTCATAAGCGGTCACTTTCACGCTCGAATTCTGTATCAATTCCTTTTATAAACCCACGGAGATCTGAAATATCTCTGTCAGGAATTAATTCGATTCTTCCTTCATACTCGATGACTGTTAATTTTTGTCCAGGGCGTAATCGCATAGTTTCACGGATTAACTTAGGAATAACCACCTGAAATTTTGGAGAAACTGTTACTGTTTGCATGATTGCACCTCGATCGATTTGGTTTTTGTAATACATTATCATGATCGATAGGGTCTTGTCAATTTCAAGAGGCCAACAAGGCAGTTGAGCAGCTCGCCTGCTCAACTGCCTTGTTGGATGATATGGTTTCAAAAATGGGGCAGTAAATTACCGTCTATTTGAGAAACGTATAAAAGCATAGACGTTACTACCCAGGCTTTTCTGGATATTGTTCTGGCGTTTGTCCTGTTACTGTTTGTTGTGGGACTTATGGTCTGGTTTTTTGAAAAAAAGAAAAACCAGGAACAATTCGGCGGCAGCTTTCTGGCAGGGTATTTTGTTCCGCTATCTGGGAGAACCGGCTTCCTGATAAAGGAATAATAGGGCCTGCATGAAAATCCTTAAGCGAGATCTACTTCTAAATTATTTGGAGTTAAAGAGTTACACCTGATTCTTCGATTCTGCATATTTTAATTAGGAAATTATCTTCAACAGAGTAGAATTTTCAGGTACATCACCCACATTTTTCCCATAGTAGGCATAGCGGATGATTCTATCGGTATCCACCAGAAAAACCGCGGGCAACTGTTTCTCCCGACCTTCGTATTTACCATGCCCATATCCCAGTTTATTAGAAGCCAGCCCTTTTCTAATAACATTTGGCGTTAAATAACGAAAAATAGACCCAACCTTGACACCGTATTGTTCAAAAATCTCCGCTTTAGGATCACAGACGACGGTTAATGGCATTTCTTTCTGCTCTTTCTGATCTCTCATTACTTCCGGTGCGCTCTGCAAAACAGCTACAGGCCTTACTCCGTGTGCTTCAAACTGATCCAAATCCCGGATCAGCTCATCGATTTTCATCCGGCATAGTGGACAGCCGATATATCTTAGAAACAATAAAAAAACTTTGCTCTGTTCAAGCATATTGTAAAAACTATTATTTTCATTCCAAGGGGTCTCAAAAGAAAAATCCGGGGCTGTATCTCCGATCGAAAACAGGCCGTTCATAGCGTTCTCCCTATATAGTTGAAAAAGTATTGATAAAAACTTAGGCAATATTAATCTGCTATCAATGTAACCATATCAGACATCTGGAAATTATATCCTTAGCGTTCCAGATATATTTTCATCTTACATCTTAACTTAAAAAATGGAGAAGAACCGTCTTTGCCCTTTTTTATATTTAAAATTACCTTCTGTAATCTCCTGAATATATTTAACACCGGAAATAGTATTTAAAGAAATGTTTCTTTGACCCCAATTGTTCTCTCATTATCGCGGCATCCAAAGTGGAGTTGTAAAGAAGATTATCAATTGAAATGGCGATGTAGCTGCATCAACAATGATTGCTAATGGAGTTCCAAATATTCTAGCAGGGAGTGAATGTTTAAAACTTCTTCTCCATTCAGATTCCAAGCGATAAATAATGATAGTGATAGGCATTTTTTCCTGTGGTAATATTGGTGACCATTCTGAAAAATTATATTCCTCTAAAATACTTCCTTCTGGCTTATAGCAACATATGGAATAATAATATGGGGATTTATCGGGAATACTTTCGGGAAGATTAGAATGAAGTTTCGCATATGGGCTTATTTTCACGAATGGCGGAATTTCATTTAAATGCTTATACGCTATTGTCATTTGCCGGATTACTGCATCTGAATAGAATTGATTTGCTTTTTTTCGTAGCTTAAATGAGACGTTTAACTCCCATAAATCATTATTATCATAATTGACTGCATAAAGAAACATCGGGTCCATTGCCAGCTCTAAATATTTTATGGTCTCATTTAATATATTTGTTCCGGCAGTTTTTCCTTTATAGTAGCTATTATCTTTTATAACAAGAAAGCCACTTGAAATCCCGATGAAGTTTTTTTTGGCCTTTTTTATATCGCTTTTTTGAAGATGAAATGGAATACATATCTTCTTATAAGCCTTCCATTTGCCTTCATCGTATATGCTATCGAAAGTCATGTAAATTTGTTCAGCTTCTCCTGCAATCGCTTCAATGGCGCGATAATCAGTAGAACTTTTACCATCCCATAATGCCATTGTAGCGCATCCATTTAGAAAGAGACTTATTAAAATGATCAAAATGGTGCTGGCTTTCTTTTTCAAGTATATATTTATAATGCCTCGCATTATTGTCCTTATAGGAGGTAATATTATGAAGTTCAACGAGATAGCAGAAAAAACCTCAATCCAATTCCAGCAACATCAATATTTATAGAAACTCAATAGCTTGCGATACCCGATATGATTTATTCCTTCTATCTTTTCTCTTTTCTTTAATTTCCTCCATAGTAGTTTGCCCAGAAAGGCATCTGATAGAAACTGTATAACTAAAGAATGTCCCCGAAATCCCCCCCAGACTAAAACCAAGCCTGATGACCGAGAAAGCTTTCAACGAAGAAAACCACCCTAAAGGCCGATGCCTTTATTCATAAATCAAATGTTCAAAAAGCAAAAGAGCAAAAAATAAGCTCCAAGTGACGGAGAATAAAGACAGCAAAAAAGTTGGTACAGTACCAATTAAACCCTGATGTTGATACTTTTGTAACGCTGCTATTCAGCCACGCGGCTTTTTGCGTCGGCTGAAATAGCCTTGTTAGCTGTCCTTAAAGATTCTTTCTACGTGCATAGTCAAGTTTTGCATGCTGTGCATCAGTGAGTTCATTTTCAAAAGGCTCAAGCAATTGCACGACCAGTTTATAATTACGCATGGAAAATGCTGCATATGCTTCAGAAATTGTCTGTTCAAAATTTCTCAGTTTTTTTCTTTCCATGTGAATTTCAAATAGCTTAGATTTAAATTGTTTATTTCGATTTAAGGCTTTTTCATAAGCCTCCTGGAATTCTTGAGAGTCATCGGTAAAAACTTGGTTGGTAGAACTGTTTTTTTTGGCTTTATCGTTAAGAACACTCGGATGATATAAGCGCTGAGCATCTCGTGTTCTATAACCAAATTTTCGACCTGCCTCAGGGTTTTCTGTATCGACAATTGTGCCTTGATGCCAATTAATAGACGAAATTGATTGGTCAACAACGATGGTCGACACGGGTCCTTTCCTTACCTCAAGAACAGTGAACCAGAAATCATGATGAGTTTCGAATAAACAAAACTTATCTCCCGCCTTCAAAGAGCCAGACACCAATTGAATGTCAAACTCTGGATGGTGATCAAAGTCCTTAATTATTTTTGGACGAGAAAAAAGTATTTTAAATATTGCCATGGATTATTTCTTATACAGCTAACGGCGAAAATAACCCACGCCGCCGCCGTTATGTGGACTAAGCCCGTATTTACTCGGCGTTGGGTTAATTGATTTGTTGTGCTGTTTATCAAAACTAAAAAACGAACTAATACTTACCTCTATTAAACATTTCATCAGAGCCAACTATCACTTCTTTCTATTATCCAATAACTTCAATATTTCTTCTCTCGCAGCATGAGCATCTGGACTATTAATAACTGATAAAATGGTGTCAGCTTCTTTTTTCAAGCCGTTTTTGGAAGCTTTTTGTAGATATGCCTTTGCCAGCTCCGTATTCTTTTCAGTGCCATACCCAAGAAAAAGCATTGTTCCATATTTTAATTGAGACTGTTTCATACCTTGATCTGCAGATAATTTATACCAATTAGCTGATACTTTCAAATCATGCTTGGGAAAATCTTTCCTCATATAAAGTCCACCTAAACCAAAGCAACCGGCACTCCGTGCTGTTTGATTAGATTGATCATTAACAGCTTCCGTATAAAGTTTTTCAGCCAAGTCAAAATCCTGCTGAACATACAAACCATCTTCATACAATGACGCAAGCATTGCTTTTGCGTAAATATTTCCTTTACTTGCAAGTTCAGAACAAGTTCTATATGCCTTTTCATACTCTTTAGATTCATAATATGAAATACAGGGAAGGCAATCTTTGGCATCATTAGGCTTAACTATTGATTTATATAGTTTAAATCCAGAAAGCATCGCCAATAAAACCATGCAAATTATTGTTATTTTACTTTTATGAGGCTGATTTTTATCTGTTACCATCTCGTTTCCTTGTTTGGTTTTTTATCAGATTAATCTGTTTGTAAACTTTTATTTATATCTTTTAGGCATAACGCTCCGCTTCAGCAGCTGGCGGAATTTTAGTAATAAAGTTGAAAAACAAGACCATTTTCAGAAAGGCACCTAAACTTAACAGAACCTCCGCGATAAGCCAGTCTGACTGAAAGCGGTTGTTCTACTTTCACCTTTAGGTACCACATGCCGCACATAATTTTGCCTTAGGAGTCCGTAACGGTTTTCCACATTTACTACAAGGCGGGCCATAAAGTGAAAGTCTATGATGATACAAAGCTAAATGATCTGTTTCTTTGTAGCCGGTAATTTCAAAATATTTTCTACATGCTTCATTCCCTACCGCATTCTGTGCTTCTTTAAGGGAACAATTATTGTTTTTTCTATAATCCTTAATTTGTTGAATCATATTTGTTAAAAGAGGAGAGACAAGATTCCATTCATCCTCATCGAGCATCGGAATTATTTCTTTGCATCGCCAACAGTATAAATTTTCCATCGTATTAGCTCATGAAGTAGAACGCTGCGGTCAGGGGCAGCAAGGGCTTCCACTGACCTTTGTAAATGTGAAACAGAGTACCATCGCACTGATTTTGGAAGCGGCCCGGCCCTTGCTGTCCCTCTGAACTGCAAGGTTATAATCGTTATCTGAATTTTCCATATTGATTTTTCCATATATCGGCCACTTCCAAAAAGCTGCTGTAGCCCCTTTCCCTGATAAACAGAGTGGCTTCTTGATATTTCTTATATTTATAGCTCTTTTTACCGTAAAATCCTTGAATTGTATCGCATGTGGAATAAGCGGCACAATCTGCACATGTGTTTAGCCCTTTCTTAATGCAACAAACTTTCATCTTGCACTTGGCTTTTTCTATTTCTCTTTTACCATTCTCATAGCCAATCTTGCACCCTTGGCACCTCGAATTCCTGAACTCAGGGCATGTTTTACAATATGCTCCACAACATCCAATCTCTAAAATCGACATTCTTTACTTCTCACGTTGGTTTTAATCTACACGACTATAACGACGAAATCAGCGGGGAGCGTAGCGAGTCCGCTGTATTGATTTTGTTAGCCGTTGTATTCATTCTTACCTTTAGCGATTGTCCTAAAACGCGAAGGTACTTCACCAGCACGGCCAATTGCCATAATCATTGCACCCAATAGAATAAATACTGTCATTTCTTCTTCGAGTTGGTTTTGAGAGCGTCCTTTTTCAAATGATTTGGGTATTAAAATGTAATTCTTATTAAAGACAGTCGGTCTCACATTGGATAAAGCTGCTTCAATTGTCATCGCATTTGGATCCACGACTAATGCAATAGGGCTGTATTGGGTAGCAGTTTCATTTAATGAAAGAATAGCGTTGTTATAGACAGGATGCCAAAATTGACTACCCTTGCGCAGTGCAACTTCAGCCGCAGAGCCAAGTGCACTGTGAACAGAAAAAAGAGACTGTATGGCGTTGATAAACTTTGGGATATCGTTGTCATCACGATATATCAGCTTATGATCTGCAATCTTTTTCAGAACATCGTCAAAAACAACTTCAGGACGGCTAAAACAAAGTGAAATGAATGCCGCGAATAAAAAATTATCGAAAGCAGTTTTGCCTAATATTTCTTTCGCCTTATGAAAGGCATGATAATATTCCTTTGGCGGCAAATCTTGTGAAAGAAACTTTTCATATCCTGCTATATCAAGGTCAATATAGTGAGTTTTATGCTCATATAGATAAGCTGCAGATTCGACAATGTCACGAACAGTGACGCCTGAAGACCCCGGCCGATCCAGCACGGATATATGATTGATTATATCGTCAGTAACTCCAGAAGGATTTTTTAGGAAAGCCTTAATTTTTTCGTCGGTTAAGGGATAACCAGCTTCCTGTTTGATATATTTCCTCATCAGATCGAAATATTGACATGCAAAGCTGTATAAAAAGCCTGAAGTACAAATTTGCAAAAAATGAAACGTCTCATGTGTCAATGTTGCCATGATTGATCGAGTAGCAAACGACCGCGTGCCCGCCGGATGGTTGTTAATAAATTCCCAATCCTCAAAACTACAGTTCACGCGAAGAATACCGCTACCCCATTCGAGATAGCCTGCTACTTCTGGTGGAACCTCGAAATATTGTGATAATTTTATTGTTTCCATATTCTTTTCATAAGGCTAACGAGTCTGTAGAATAACTCCAAAATAAAATTTTTATGCAATTTTCAGGGGTCTTTTTACCCCTCCCCATCGCGTGATCATCGATTGTAGGGCATTCTCCAAGGTTGTTTTTTCATACATCCTACGCTGAATGCCGCTTCCAGACTTATTCTACAGGCTCAACGGCTGCTTCACGCGCGGCGGCTTTTTGCCGCCGCTGTGAAAGCAAATGTTAGGCCTGCTTCTTTATTTGCACGGCAATGCTGCTGGTTCAAGCATTGCGGGTGCATTGAGATCACGCCAAAACTCCATCGCAGTGGCGGTTCTAAATTTGACATGGCGTCTCAATGATTTTTCCAACGCGAAGTTATATGGCGCAGGCAATTTAAGTGCCATCTCTCTCGGCTTCCCTTCAAGGGTTTCCTGATTGCTAAATTGTAATCGCTTAGAGTACGCCAGCTGTAAAAACAAAACACCCAGATGGTATATGTCTATCCGAGTATCAGTAGGGCCAAATTCGCCAGGATTTACAACTTCAGGTGGCAGCATCCACTGCGCTCTTGTGTTGGACAAATCTATCTCATGCAGCAATTTAGAAACACCCAAATCGCCCAACTTAAATTGAATTACTTTTTCTTTTGAAGGCACCATTTCATCTCTGATAAAGGTAGCGAACACATTCCCCTCATGGATGTCCTGATGCACGAAATTATTTAAATGCAAATAGTTGACTGCTTGAAGAAGTTGCCTGGCCATTGGCATAAGCCACGACATTCCATTCAAATTTTCTAAATCGAAGATCGCCGAAACTGGACTAAAGCACTTTTCTGCAATAATATAGAAGGTATCTCGATACTCGAATGCATCGTAAACAAAAGTGATAAATGGGTGCCTTAGTTGCATAAGGCGTTTAAATTCACCTTCAGCATTTTCTTTAACTTTTTCATAAGTGCCAATTGGTTTCAGTACCTTTGCTGCGAGTTCATTGTTCCAAACATCATGGCAAGAATACACAATTCCGAAATTACCCTCACCAATTCTTTGACCTATCGTATAGGTGTTCCCGGTCATCAGGCTTGTAATTGACTCGCCTTCAGATGGCTGAATAGCTTGTTTCGGAAGCTCTTGAGGAAGTTGCTCAGATTCTGTCATAGTTTGTTTCCCAAAGGCACCGGGTAGGTCAGGGGTGTCACCACCCCTTTCCCCCCTAAGAACCGTACGTGATAGTTTCCCATCATACGGCTCAAGCCTCTCAAAAGGCAGCCCTTGGGGGGCGGCCCGGTTGTTTTACCTCCTAAGCGGCTTTCATGGCCCTGAATTCATGGGCCGACATTGCCGCTAACAATTTGCTGTCCTTTATATTCCGTCTGTACCAGAAATATTCTGCGTACTCCGGCATATAAGGGTTTGCATCGGCCTTTATCTTTATATATCTTCTTATACCAATGGCATGTAATTTTACAACCTCATAAATCTTGCTTTTCCCTGAGGCTGTTTTTGCACGGACAGCAAATCGATGTTTTCTACCGGAAGCTGACCAGTAATGTTTTATCAGCCATCCTTTCGATTTGTTTTGGTGACGCCGTCTGACTATACGCCATAGTTGTTCAAAGACATAAGTATCGATTAGACCGAAGGCTTCCGATGCTACCACATGGCGGTGGTAATTTGCCCAGCCTCGAAGCATTTCATTCAACTTCTTGATCAAGACCGGCATCGGAGCGCTGACGTGTTTTCGGGTTAACGCTCCCACTTTCCGTACAAGGGCGAGAACTCCCTCTTTTTCCGGTGTTATGTGCAGCACACGACCGTGCTTTCGGAAAGTTTGTCCGAGGAACGTAAATCCGTTTTTAATATAGGTGATCGTGGTCTTTTCCTGTGACAGTTCAAGACCACGCTTCGCAAGAAATACTTCTACCGCCGGTTTAACCTGATTTTCCAACAGGCGTTTTGATTTGCCTGTGATAATAAAATCATCGGCGTAGCGGACGAAGTTGACACGGGATCTTCTGGGAACTGCACTATGAACGGCTTCTTCCAGACCATCCAGCGTCATATTTGATAATGTGGGACTAATAATCCCACCTTGCGGAGTACCCTTTCGAGTAGGATATGTAATGCCGTTTTCTACATACCCTGCTTTCAGCCACTTTCCAAGAACGACTTTGTCCATCACAATATTGCGAAGCATCCATTCATGCGAGATATTGTCAAAACAGCCTTTAATATCTCCCTCCAGCACCCATGTCGCCGAGTTTGGCTTTGACAGGGCGTTAAAGGCCGCCTGGATGGCATCGGCACATGACCGGCCTTCACGAAAGCCGTATGAGTTCCTGTCGGCGGTCGTTTCCGCAACCGGAGCCAGCACTAATTTGTACAATGCCTGCATCGCCCGGTCATACATTGTCGGGATTGATAATGGCCGTTTCTTACCGTTCTTCTTGGGTATATAAATTCTTCTAAGTGGTTGAGGTTTGTAGCCACGTCTGCGAAAGCTGTAAACAGCCCGCCATTTGGCTCGGGTGCCTTGCCACAGAACACCGTCAATGCCAGGAGTCTTTTCCCCCTTGTTGGAGGTCACTCGTTTCACAGCCAGTAACTTGGCGTAGAGAGAGCGGGTTAACAGATATTGTAACGCTTTAACTTTATTCCACCTGTTTTCCTTAACAGCCTTTGCGATACGCACCTGCAGCCTTCTAACCTGATGCCGGATATGGTTCCAGTTTATGGATTTCCATTTCAAGGCAAGGTCGATGAGTGCACCGGCTCTAATGGCTGTCTTTTGCTTTCTCATCTCCAAAGGTTCTCCAGGTTCTCTCGCAACGAGACACCAGCCGGAAGTCTGCACGCTGTTCACCGGAACGGATGCTCACGGTTTTTGCGTTGAGTCATATTTCATACTCTATCCATCGGGTTATCCGATAGCATTTGCTTTCTCCGACATCTCTTTCCTGCTGCTCCAACAGCACGCCTTACGGTAATGCCTGCCCTACATTGCATAGGGCGAAGAAGCAGGCTTAACACGTTGAACATAATTGATCCAATGAATGACTTAGGTGCGCCCTGGACACCGGCGGTACTACAGTTCCGTGCAAGCACGTTAGAGACTTGCAACCTTACCGCTTACGACTCACACAGGGGAGACGTCTTCGACCTGTTAATCCTCAGTAGGTCTATCCATGCTTGACGATGCGTGCGGGCATTCAATTAACTTCACCATATCATTCGTCCCTTGCCCTTAACCGGGGAGGTTCCCGGAGGGGTCGGCCTGTCACCATTTCGACCCGATTCGGTACTTTGTCAGTGGGGCTTCGCACCCTGTCATCAGCGCAACAGTAGCACGCCCACGTAGGGACCGGCAGGAACATGCCGGGTATTCTCCAGATGAAATAACCATCTGTTAATACACTCAATTATGCGACTTCGTGTCGCAACTAACGCTGCTATTCAGCCGCGCGGCTTTTTGCGTCGGCTGAAATAGCCTTGTTAGCCCCTTTAGAATTTAATTAGACAACTCTTGGTTACGGGGTTTGTAGTCACCAGATTCAAGAGTTTGTTTGATCGTGAAGTAAACATTGTATAAAAAATCATATTCATTGTCCTCGATTCTCTTCATTACTGTTGAGAATGGAAATGCCATTACCTCGGAGATCTTGCTGCGGACAGCGTAATCAGTCCCATATTCATCAGTTACGGTGACCCATTCCATATTGAGGTCAGCAATGCATTTATTCCCAAGGTATCCACCAAGAATTTCAACAACTTTTTCGTTTGAATGATTCGGTGATTTACTGATTTGCCATGCACGGAATGCAAGATCACATGTCTTTAAATTTATAACATTATCGTTGGGTAAATAAGTAGCTACAAACCTTGGGCATAACTCCACAAGCGATTTTAGATGATTTAATTCATCACCTGTTATAACGGAAATCTCCTGAGGAACAGGGTCGATGGTTTCTTTATGAGCGATTACATTGCCTTCAGGCGTTTTAATATTGATTGGTTCAGGTTCTTTTGACATATCAGAGCATCCCATAGTAATGAGCAAAAAAAATAAACACCAAAAACTTCGCATAGTTTGTTCCTGGGCTAACTTGGAGCTCAATGGACCAGACCGCGTAGCGGTATGGGTCCATTGAAGCGATCCGTTAGGCTCAAATATATTGTTTTACAGTGGTTTACAGCGCGATTTAACATTGTGACAAGTGGTACGCATTCATTGGAATGATTATTACCTACTTTTCGCGAGGATCACTTTGTGAACCCTCAGCTCTTCGCGTGGACCACCTATGTCTTTGACGGTCATGAAGTGAGTTCCCATAGGAGTGCCTGGTTTCATACGCTCAAGTTTTGAGAGGACAAAGTGGGCTTCGCGATCGGAAAAGTTGGCATATTCTGGTAGCCCAGTGTCACGTGCGGTTTTTGCCAATTTAGCGGCCGACAAAGGCTCCCGAGGCTCGACGAACGCGATCTCGTTCGGATCTCTGGAGTCGAGACCCAAAAAGAAGTGCACCGAACGGCGAATTCGCTTTCGAGGCTTTGCACCTTTCGGAGCCGGCAGAAGGAGTTCGCCATCCTTCGCATAACAGTTTGCTTTTTCGTTTTGGCGAGAAACTAGAAAGAGCGAATACGCCTTTTCAGGTTCCCGGACTTGGAAGGAAGACGGAACTCTCCAGGGATTATCGGACAGCTTGCAATCCCAATTTTCCTCTAGAACGATGTCCTGATCCGTGACGACGTTGAAGGTGACCTCACAATCACAATGACCACCGTTTGCCTCTAGTACATCTAAAAGATCATCCTTGTTTATGTGATGATTGCTAGCCCATTCCATCGCGAACCTGAGGGTATGATTGCAGCCGGACTGCTCAAGCCGACTCTCAAGTTCGTTCACCAAGCTTTGCAGTTGCTCTGCTTTGATTCGTATTGCCATGGGTAATTGATCTCCGGCCTAACATCCAGCATAAGGCGCGGCGGTTTTTTGCCGTCGCACTTAATGCCGTGGTTCGACCTTCTTGATTTGCAGCATTAAATTTCCGCCACGTTGAAATTCGTAAGGCACCCGGACTTGTTCCACCTCATATCCTTCAGCTCTGAAGTGATCACTTAACGGTTCGACGTGCGATGAGGTCACAGCTCCTAATTGCAACAATGGGAAAATTCTCACCTCTCCACACACACGGCAAAGTTCAGTGATAGTGTCGAGGTGGAATTTTAGATCCAAATGATCACTGTAAAGAAAAAGAAAATGGGAAACAACTGCAAGACCAAAGCCGTCATCAGGGAAACTTAAAATGGGAGCTGACTTATCCACATACCGTTTTTCGAGCTTGCCCTGTGGGTAATCCGAAAGGAACTCATGCATCGCATTCATTCGGGTTTTTGCCAATTCGTCAATGGAACGAATGTTTTGCCACACGAATTCGTTCATGTTCATTCTTGTTTCTTGAATTACTATATCAAAGGTTTCATCAATACGTTTGCTGATCTCATCCACGTCATATGTGTACAGAGGATCAACAGAAACAATTGTTCCTCCCCGCTTGGTCAATTCAGCGTTGAAGCTGGCGGGACCATCACCACAACCGAGAATAGGCTTGGCAAGATCCTCATCCGACAACGTAAACATCGCCACATACTCTGAAAAGGATCTACCCCAAGGAACTATGTCTTTCAATTGGAATGCCATAATACTAACTTTTCAGTCGAACAAGTAATTATACAGTTTTGGATAGCTTCACAATTGTAAGAAACTATAGAAAGATTAATAAATAAATTATTCTAAAACCAAAAGTTAGTTACACAAAACTTGTAATTTGTTTATTTTATTATATTCAACAATTATATAGCTTAATAACAGATTTTTTATGGTAATATTTTTCTATCTTTATGTATATCATTCTGTTTTTTGGCTCATAAAGAAAGAGGATTCTTTTACATTAAATCCTTAAAATTCCGCATAGCCTGCCCTAAAAAAACAAAAGCCCCATGCTTCAATTATCTGAAGATTGGGGCTTGATTGTATCCGGTCATATTGAATCCTTTAGAGCGTGCAATAAAATAACATTAGATACTGGATTGTTTGTTCCAGAAAATATCAAAAATTTCATAATGAACATTAGTGCTTAAATTTTGCTAACACTTTGCATTGATTAAATCAACAGATTTTTATTATTTCTAAATGCGATTCCCCTGTTTATCTCCAATCCCAAAATTTACAAAAAATGCATAATATGTTAATAGCAAAACTGCATATGATTTTGTTTCGATTTACAACTTTTAAGCTCTTTTGGAGGAAACGGATTGGTTCTGAATTTGCCCCCTCACCCTGGCCCTCTCCCACGAGTGGAGAGGGAAAATACTATAATTTGATGGAGCTAAAATGAGTGATTTTTCAAAAACAATGAATGATATTTTAAACTATGGCGCTTTGAATCTTGCCATGGGGATTGGTTATAAAAACGAAATTTTTGATATCCTTGAGGATCTTGGCAAACCTGTTACTATTGCACAAATTGCATCTGCTTCGAATCTTAACGAACGCTATCTTAAGGAATGGCTTGGTATAATGGTAACCGGCAAAATTATTATATTATCCCATACCACTGATGGTGAGGATCAATATTATCTTCCGCCGGAACATGCATCATTTTTAACCCGAAAGTCAGGAAGTAATAATTTAGGAGTTTATACCCAGGAAATACCTTTGCTCACATCTTGCGCTATGGACTCTGTTAACAAAGGCTTTAAAACAGGAGATGGAATACCCTTTTCGCAGTATCCTGATTTCCAGCAATTTATGACAGAACTTTCCAATGCAAAACATAACGAAGTGCTTATACAACATTTTCTGCCTTCTGTTGACAAAGGCAACCTGGTTAAACGTCTTAAAAGCGGAATAAGTGTTTGTGATCTTGGCTGCGGTCAGGGTGTAGCTTTACATCTTATGGCTAAAGCATTTCCCGAAAGTACTTTCACCGGTATAGATAATCATAGTGAAGCAATCAATACTGCCGGGACAAGGGCTAAGCAGATGGGGCTTTCCAACGTCATTTGCGTGGAGCTTGATGCGGCAGCAATTTGTGAGAAAGAAGATTTTATGCAAAAATTTGATTATGTTTGCGCTTTTGATTCCATACATGATCAAAGCCACCCGCTAAAAACGCTTAAAGGCGTTCGGTATATGCTTGCTCCGGGTGGTATGTTTTCAATGATAGATATAAAAGCATCTTCGAATCTGGCAGACAATATGGCTCATCCTATGGGAGCGTTTTTATATACGGTAAGCCTGATGCATTGTATGCCGGTGGGTTTGAATGATAACGGGACCGGCCTTGGTATGATGTGGGGCAGGGAAAAAGCGGAAAAGCTGCTGGCGGAAGCCGGATTTGAATATATTGAAGTTTGTGAAATGGAGCATGATGGTTTCAATCTTCATTATCTTTGCAAAGTTGCCTAATAAAAATCAATGCCTGTGAAATCAAAGCTTGTTTTTAGCTATATGATGCTTAATGTTTTGGTTATAAGAGACCCATTACGATTATGTTTTGCCGCAGTTATGTGAAATTTCAAGAAAGGTGTTTTAAATGAAAAAATGGTTAATAGATAAGCTGATATGCCCGGAATGCTTAAATGAAGAAATTTCTCTGGGCATAGATATTAAAGAAGAGCAAAAAGAAGATGTAATAGAAGGCGAACTTTTGTGCCCTTCCTGCAAAAGATCTTATGTAATACATGACGGTATTGCGGTAATTTTACCTGAACTAACAATGCAGGTTATATCCGATGCTTCGGGATATAATTCAAAAAGCATGTTGTCTTCGTATCTGTGGAGTCATTTTTCCGATATGTTCAATGACCCCGGTGCAACCGACGCTTATAAGGTGTGGTCTTCATTTTTCAGGGAATCAGGCGGTTTTGCCCTTGATATCGGATGTTCGGTTGGGAGATTGTCGTTTGAATTAAGCAGATATCATTCTAATGTAATAGGTATTGATACTTCCATATCTTTTATTAAAAAAGCACGGGAATTGTTGTTTAAAAAAAGCCTGAATTTCGATTTGACCATAGAAGGTTTGCTAACCGAAGAACGTTCATGTGATTTTGACAGCACCTGGAATTATGACAGGATTGATTTTATTGTAGCAGATGCATTAAGGCTTCCGTTTACCAAAAATACTTTTTCTACGGTAACTTCTATAAACGTACTGGAAAAGGTTTCTCGCCCGATACAGCATTTGGCGGATATAAACAGGGTTTTAAATAATGAAAAATCAATGCTTGTTTTTTCCGATCCGTTTTCCTGGGATGAGTCGGTATCTGACCCTAAGCATTGGTTGGGCGGTGTGGAAAACGGAAACGGGAACAAGCGTGGTATAGATAATATAAAAAGCCTTTTACTGGGAGAAAAAAATATATTTGATCCGCCCCTTAAAATAACGGACAAAGGCAATGTTTCCTGGAAAATAAGAAAAACGGAAAATCTGTGGGAGTATATCAATTCGCAATTTATTGTTGGTACGCGTATATAAAACAATTTTCATGGAGTAGTAATATTGGACAAAAAATACGGAATTTGCGGTTTATGTTTTCATAGCCCTGGCTGTGGCGCTATTATACATTTTGATATAGAAGGTAAAATAGACTGGCTGGAACCTGACCCGGAAGCTCCTTCAGGTAATACTCTGTGTCCCATTGCAGGCAGCGCAAAACAAATCGTATATTCTGATAAAAGGCTAAAGCATCCTTTAAAAAGAACAGGCCCGAAGGGGACATATGAGTTTGAAGAAATCTCCTGGGACGAGGCTTTTGATACTATTACAGATAAATTAAACGAACTGAAGAAGAACTTCGGTCCGGAAACTGTAGGTATTTATGCCGGCACAGGTTCCTATGAAAGATCTTTCAAGGATATATTCCAGTTAAAGGGATCGGAAATTTATCTGGCATCAAGTGTATTATTTCCGTTCGGTTCTCCAAACACATTTGGTGTAGGCGCACCATGTTATACATCTTTGGGAGTTCTTGCCCCAAAGCTAACAATGGGATGTTTGCACATCGATATGTTTTCCGATGTTGATAATTCCGATCTTATACTGGTATGGGGTACTGATCCGTCTACTTCCACGCCACCAGAGATGTTTAAACGCTTAAAAACAGCCTCTGAAGAAGGCGCAGAGATTATAGTAATAGATCCCAGAAAAACAAAAGCAACAGAGCTTGAAGGCAGTGAATGGCTTCCTATCAGGCCTGGGTCGGATGGTGCATTGGCTTTGGGCTTGTCTCATATTATTATAAGGGATAATCTTTTCGATACACAATTCGTTAAGGATTGGACACTTGGATTTGATGAATTCCGTGAGTATGTAAAAGATTTTACTCCTGATTATGTATCAAAAATTACAGGAATAGATAAAAACAGAATTGAAAGTCTGGCCAAAAGCATTGCAGATGCCGAAGGCGCATCCTATATAATGTATACGGGTCTGGAATATACAAAAAGCGGGGTTCAGAATATACGTGCGGTAATGGTATTGTGGGCGCTTGCCGGACAGCTTGATGTAGAAGGTGGAAGATGCTTTGCAAGAAGAGAAAATCGTATTCCAATATGCAAAAGCAAACAGATTGAAACTCCCGGTTTTGAAAAATCAATCGGCAAAGGCAAGTTTCCGGTTTATTCTTATTATTGCGGCGGAGAGCCCCATGCCAGTCTTTTACCCAAATCAATTATAGATGCAGATCCGTATAAGATCAGGGCAATGATTATTTACGGGGCATCGCTTATAACATCCTGGCCTAATCCGGGTCTTTGGCGAAAAGCTTTGCAGGAGCTGGATTTTCTGGTTACCATGGATTTGCAGTTTACAGCAGATGCCGCTTATGCTGACATAGTACTTCCTGCAACAACGGCATTTGAACAGTCATCTTATTGCTATTACGGGTCTTCATTAAGATTAAGAGAAAAGATAATAGAACCGCTTTATGAGGCAAGATCCGGTTATGATTTTTTTACGGAGCTTGCCAAACGTTTAGGATACGGGCATCTCTATCCGCAGAATCAGAAAGAACTTCTCGAATACATATTGAGTGAATCAGGCTTTACGGTAGAAGACTTAATGAATGCCGACAGGAATGTTATCAAAATTGCCGGGACACATACAGAATACAGAAAATGGGAAAAAGGTCTTTTGCGAAGCGACGGCAAACCCGGATTTGACACGCCTTCAGGTAAATTTGAAATAAAATCCACAATTCTTGAAAAATACGGATACAGCGGTATTCCCAAATATGAAGAAACTCTTGAAACATATACAGTTAATCCCAAGTTGTCAGAAAAATATCCTCTTATTTTAGGAACGGGTCCTTTAAAACCCGATATGAAATCCTGCCTGCGCGCCATACCGGCATTTATAGAGATATATCCTTCTCCTATCGTTCAAATGAATAAAACAGATGCCAAAGAACGCGGTATAGAAACGGGAAACAAGGTAAGTATTAAAACAGCCCGCGGTTCGGTGCTGATGAGAGCACTTGTAACGGAAAAAATAATGAAAGGTTTTGCATATGCCCAGGTTGGCGGTGGCGGGCCATTGGGACCTGATGAATGGAAAGAGGCCAATGTCAATGATTTAACGGATATGGAGCAGCTTGATGAAATATCCGGATTTCCGGTTTACAAAACACTTTTGTGCCAGATAAAAAAAAAGAAACGGGAACGCAGGAAGATAGCCGTTCAGGACCCGGGTTTGGGTTGTGTGGGATAACTTTTTAGTCTGATTCTATTGCCAGATTTTTCAGGCTTTGATAATCCGTTTTTCCGCTTCCCAGAACAGGGATCTTATCAAGCTTTACTATCTTTCTTACATTGTGCAAACCGGATAAGCCGCTTTGGCGAATAAGATTATTTACTTCTTCCCGTTCAATATCTCTTGTGGTATAAAGTATCATCTCAGGATGATATTCTGAAGATGTAGCTCCTACAGCAAGCACAGGCCCTTCTTCATTTTCATCCGACAAAGCGTTTAAAAGAACATTCTCTATAGCGGGAAGTGAAACCATTTCTCCGCCTAGTTTTATAAAACGTTTTAATCTGCCACAAAATGTTAATATTTTGTACATATCTTCTTTTACAAGATCTCCGGTGTCAAAGAAATTTTTGCCTTCAAATTCAACAAAAGGTGATTTAACGTCACTTTGCAAATAACCTGCAAAAACATTCGGCCCTTTCACCAGAAGCAATCCCTGTTCATCTGCAAAAACTTTAGTTTTCTTTTCAGGATGAATTATGGCATATTCCATAGAAGGAAGTATTTTGCCGATTGTTCCAGGAGCAGGATTTTTATCGGAATTTACACTAACAACAGGAGAACATTCCGTAATACCATAGCCTTCACACATTACTGCTTTGGGACATGTTTTGTTGAAAAGATCATAAACATGATCAGGGCATTTTTCCGCACCGGTAAAAACAAGTCTTATACTTGAAAGATCCTGCGCCTTGGCTGCATTTATAATTCCATTGATAAAAGTCGGGGTTCCCAAAAGTAAAGAAACTTTATATGCACCTATCAGGCCTGCAATTGAAACAGCTTCAGTGGGATTTGGGTGATACACGGTTTTAAGCCCTGCACATAACGGCAGGATAATAGTGCCGGCAAGACCCAGTGAATGAAAAGGAGGAAGCATTCCAAGTAAGCGATCATTTGAGAAAAAGTGTAAAACCGCGGAAAAATCTTTCAAATTACTTATAAAATTATTATGTGAAAGCGGAACCGCCTTGGGTTTAGCTTCCGAGCCGCTTGTAAACAAAATAGCTGCCGTATCCGAAATATTTACCTTTGAAAGAGACTTTAAGGAAATACTGCTTTTTATAAAAGCCGATGCTTTTTGAAACACTGATATATTTTTTGCTATGTTTTCAAGTTCTACCCAGTTAACATCTATTGAAGAATAATCCAAGCCCTGATTTTTTAATTTTTCAAGCAAAGCTTTAGCAGTAATAATATTTTTTACAGATGCTGTATTTAAACAATGCTGCATAAAACCAGTTCCAACCGTCCAGTTTA
Source organism: Pseudomonadota bacterium (assembly GCA_043825875.1). Lineage (GTDB taxonomy): Bacteria > Desulfobacterota > Desulfobacteria > Desulfobacterales > RPRI01 > RPRI01. The sequence continues at coordinate 73,674 of JBDRRF010000109.1, forward strand.
TCATAACAGGAATTTTACCGCTAAACATTACAGCAAGATAAACAATAGCAGCGCTCACGGACGCAGGAAGCATTATTCCGATAACATTTCCGGGCATTTTATCCATTTCAAACTTTAATAACGTAATTGCAATTACAAGTTCACGATATGTTTTTGCACCACTTATCTGATCGGATAAAATAATTTTTCCCGGATTTAAGCGGGCCTGTGACAGAAAAAGATCTGCTATGGATTCTCCGGCAGGAAGGGTAAGGGGCGCTTGTGCTTTGTCTTTAAACCATCCGGATGGCACATGTTTTAATGTTCCCAACTTTTTTCCGATTATTTGACCACATGCGGCAAGATAACAATCTCCAACGGTTTTAAGAGCACCAACATCATCAATTGTAAAACCGAATTCGTTTTCTATCCATCCCATAAGCTCAACTATTTTCAGACTGTCTAGTCCCAGATCGTTAGAAAGCCTGTCGTTGTCGTTTATCGATGAGATTCCTGTGATATCACTCAAATACTTTGTAACAATTTTTTTTGTTTCAGATGGAACCAGTGAAGGGTCACCGATAATCTTATTAACTTCAGGTTCGGGTAGCAGCTTTTGTTCTGTTTTTTCCCACCAGAAATATGGGACATAGGTATTATGCAAAGGATCAGCATTATAGTAATTTTCCAGATATTGATTGATTGTCAACCTGTCGGCAAGCCTTGGGATATCATCCGGTTCTTTAAATTCAACAGTAACTTTTCTTTTGGGAATAAAAAATATCCCATTTGCAAAAATGCTAAAAATATATTTACTGATATAACCAAAAATAGCTGGGGCTTTTCCTCCTGCATAACTGAAACTGCTGCCCCATAATCCTTTTGTTCTGACAAGTACTATTTTTATATCGGGAATTTCTTTTAAAATGTGTTCAACAATTGCGTTTCCTCCCACATCTTCCAGATAGCTGCGGTAAATATGTCCTGAAGGATATATAAGCACATTATCGCCATCCTTAAGGGCAATAACAATCTCTTTCATACCCAAACGTATCTGCTCGCTTTGGCCTCGGTCGCTTTTTTCCATATCGGGAATTATAACAGGTCTTAGATGTTTCATGATTTGGCGGACTACAGGTTTACTGGTCTGGGCTTCATCACCAAGCGGCCTTGGTTTAAATGATTTATGCAGTAATGACATAATAATTACGGGATCTATTAAGGCCGGATGGTTCGGCAAAAAAAGTATCCCTTTGCCGTTTGGATTATTTATCGCATCAAGACCTGTAACCTGTAGTGAATAACGCAGTTTTAGTAATTGTATTAAGATAAATCTTATAATTTTTTCAAACATGATTTATTCCCTTACGTTTACGTATCGCTAAAAAACAAAACGAAGCAATTACTGAAAAAATACCCAAAACCCCGATATTTGCTGATGGACTGAATAAATGATCCATAAATATAAACACCTGTCCTGCTATAAGCATTGCAGAAAAAGAGCAAAAATTCGATACTGAAATTATTCTTCCCTTTGCATCCGGAGCCGGGCGAATCTGGATAAAACTTGTTACCGGAATAAGAAAAACTCCCCCGCAGGCACCGGTTATAAAAAGGAAAAGAAAAAGAAATATCTGTCTGATACTTTCCGGCATCATGGGCGTAGCAAATGTTAATATTAAACCTATGCCCAAACCAAGAGAAGATGGGAACAATACACTTGACCATGGTTTTTTGGCAACTATTCTTGCAGCCAAGAAAGATCCGGCACAAATACCTATCATCAGAGAAACGGTAAGAAGACTTGTCATGGTTCGTGTAATACCAAGCTGATTAAGGCCGAATGTATTTATATGCAGTACTGCCAGAAGACTTAAAAAATAAAAAAAAGCATCGCTAAGAATAGCTAAGAATAGTTCCGGATCTTTGCGTATCGCAAAAAATTCCAATAATGAGTCAAAAGGCCCTGTAAAAGGAAAAGATACCGAGGTTCCCACAGGTTCCCGCTTATTTACTCCAAAGCTTACCAAAACTCCCAATAAGGCTACTGTTAATATTACAGCAGCAACAAGTACCTGGCCTAAATCGGCACCCATAAAAATCCCTTTTTTATCAAGCACTATACCGGCTAATGATATCCCTGCCAAAATGGCTGCTGTGCTGACAAATTTTACAACTGCATTGGCATGCCCGACATAGATTTCAGGATAAAGCTCAGGGATGGAACCGTTTAATGCAGGCCCGAAAATTGCCGACTGAAGCCCCATAATAAATATCATTGCAAGTATACAGTTCCAGTTTACGCTTATAATACCGTAAGCTCCGATTAACATTGCTATCAGTTCAAGAAGTTTTGCGCCTATAATTACTTTGCGTTTAGAAAAACGGTCAGCCATCCATCCTGAATATGCCGAGAACAATATAAAAGGAAGAGAAAAAAGGATTGTCGCTTTTCCCTGCAATGCACTTTTTCCGGCAACAACAGCCATCAACATGGCTGCCTGCTTAAAAAAATTATCATTGAAAGCGCCTAAGAAATAGGCGGATGCCATAGCAATAAATTTTGATCTTCCCTGTTTTATCCGTGATATTACTTCTGGTTCATAATTCATTCTATCTATCCGGCTTAAGAGTAAGATTAATATTATTTGTAAAATTTATAAAAATATATCTTTATATCACAAATATCCATCTGAATATATAAGTTTATTTCTTTATAGTTGACAGGTTTTTATTGAATTGGTAAAAATATATCCGTGTAAAAAAGAAAGGTTTGATAATTTGTCGTAGTCAAATAAAGTTGAAAGGAAGGTTAGCAGAATATGAAAATAAAGCCATTAGTGTTAGTGATATCTATTGTGGGAATCGCAGCCCTGTTTCTTTCAGGATCTATATTTGCCGGTGCAACAATTCCGGATATATTAACCCTTGAAACAAAGGGTTGTGAGATGAAAAAGGCACCTGTTCATTTTTCACATAAGAAACATACTGAAGAATATAAAGCCACTTGTGGTGATTGCCACCATGACGAAAAAGGCAAACCTTTAGCCGATCTTAAGGCAGCAGATAAGGTGCAAAGCTGTATAGAATGTCATAAGAAACCGGGAGAAAAACCAAAAGGCAAAGATGCGCCAAAGCTTTCAGAAAAAGAAAAACTTGAATATAATGCCGAAGCGTTTCATCAGAATTGCAAAGGTTGTCATAAAGAATATAACAAGAAAAACAAGACAAAAGCAGCACCTACTACTTGTACCAAGTGCCATCCAAAGAAGTAGAAGAAAGTAAATCTGTTTTTATTACAATTTTACAAGAAGTTGTTTTGTAAATATTAAATAAGTTTTACAGGGCCGGTTTCTTAATAAGAAAATCGGCCCTTTTTTGTTTCAAATTACATCTCACTGTTTCAGGAGCCAGTTCCAAAACGCCCCATTTTGGCCGATCTCTGCGTTGGACTCAAATTTCAATCCTCGAAATACTCAATGTATTACTGTGGTTGAAATTTTCTCCCGCCTTGAGCTTGACCAAACTGAAACGTTTTGAAAGTGGCTCTAAGGGCTAATTTTTTCTTTAAATTAAAATATTCATTATTTCAGGTAGTAACCTAATTTTTATTGCAAATTTAGTGATAATGAAAAATAGTTGACATTTTAAGGTGTGTAAGCTTAGGTATATCAAGAAAGATATTATGCTTATATTTTAAAGATGATATGCCACAATAGAGGTTATAATGGAAAAACCACTGTCGACCGAACAAATAAAGAAAGCAATGAAAGAAGATTCTTATATTTGCGATGACCAGCTTGCTTTTGTTATATATCTCTCTCTTGCCATGGAAAAACCTTTGCTACTTGAGGGTGAACCTGGTGTCGGCAAAACAGAAGTCGCTAAAGTTCTTTCCAATATTCTTGGTCGAAAACTGATCAGATTGCAGTGTTACGAAGGTCTTGATGCCACAAGCGCCATTAGTGAGTGGAATTATGCAAAACAGCTTTTGAAAATAAAGACCACTGATGTATGCGGGGTTTCATATCAGCTTGACGATATTTTTACAGAAGAATTTCTGATACCACGCCCATTGCTTATGGCGATCAGAAGCAAAGAAAAAGTGGTTCTTTTAATCGATGAAATCGACCGTGCCGATGAAGAATTTGAAGCATTTTTACTTGAGATCCTTTCTGATTTTCAAATCACAATACCCGAGATGGGAACTATAAAATCTGTAAGTAAACCAGTGGTTATAATAACATCAAACCAGGTACGTGAACTTCATGATGCCTTAAAACGTAGATGCCTGTATCATTATATTGACTATCCGACTCCTGACAGGGAAATTGAAATTATCAAAGCAAAAAATCCTGCTATAAACGATCATCTTGCCAGAAAAATATCCGCTATTATGGCTAAATTGAGGGATCAGGATTTCTATAAGCGCCCGGGTGTTGCTGAAACGCTGGACTGGTCTCAGGCACTTACCATTCTCGAAAAAGACGATATTGATGAAGAGATTATGGATCTTACCTGCGGATGTTTATTTAAATTCAAAGAAGACGTCAGACGTTTTAAGGATATGAAAAGCGAGGTATTGATCGGGTCTGACGCCGGTCTTGAGGGATGAAAATTGGCTCAACCTCCTATAGCATCTGTAAAAAAGGTCAAAAGGGAGTTTAGCGAGAAGGACTATAAACAACGCTCCCAGAACCTGGTAAAAAGTATTCTTTCGTTTGCCAATCTTTTACGTAATAATCGGGTTCCGGTTCATATGACAAAACAACTGGATTCAATGGCTGCCCTTAAATATGTCAATATCGAAAGCCGCTTTGAATTTTATATGGCTCTCAAATCTACAATGATAGTAAGCCATAAATATTTCCCCATTTTTGATCAGCTTTTTGATAGTTTCTGGAAAACAGAAGATAATTTTCCCGATATGGGCTGCAATGATCCTGAAAATGATATTCACGGTGAATCTTTTGAAAATAAAAATACTGCAAAAAATGCCGATGATGAGAACGGAGAAGAAGAAGTTGCAGGAAAAATAACAAAAGAAACAACGGAAGAAGATAATAACCTACCGTCTGAAGAAGAAGCGCTGCCCAGTTATTCTTTATCAACACCGTTTAAGGAGAAGGACTTTGAAGATGTTAAGCCTGAAGAGCTTTATCTTTACGACGAATTATTTAAATCTCTACGGATTAATATAAAGGAAAAAAAGGGGCGAAGATACAAATCCAGCAATAAAGGTAAAATCATAGATCTTCAGAAATCTATACGCCAGTCAAGACAAAAAGGCGGGGAAATAATTAATATTTTTAAAAAAGAAAAAAAGCCTAAACGTTCAAAACTGGTGCTTTTAGCTGATGTAAGCGGTTCGATGGATGTTTACAGTACTTTTTTAATTAAATTTATCTATGAATTGCAAAAGCACCTTAGGAATACGGAAACCTTTGTTTTTGGCGCACAACTAAAAAGGATAACCGATCTTATCAATTACCGGTCTATAAAGGTTGCTCTTTCCATGCTTTCAAATAATGTTCTGTTCTGGTCAGGCGGGACTAATTTGGGTGGAAGTTTTGAGGAGTTCAATGATAGATATGGCGGAAAGCTTCGTAAGAAAAGCAGAATTCTGGTGATATTGAGCGACGGATGGGATAAGGGTGATATTGATCTCTTGAAAAAACAGATGTCGATTTTGAAAAAAGGTTTTAAAAAAATTATCTGGTTAAACCCCAACTTAAAATACGATAATTATGAACCGCTTTGCATGGGTATGTCTGCGGCTATGCCCTATGTTGATTATTTTCTTCCATGCCATAATTTAAAAACTCTGGAAGCTTTTATAGAACTAATCAAAAAAATATAATAATTATTTTTAGGAATATCAATGGATGATGATTGCGGAAAAGGCTGTGTGATGCACAGGGAATTTAATGAAAACCCTGAAGAAAAAGTATTTGCCAATGCTGCTGAGCTTATAAAAGATCATGCTGAAAACCCGCGCAATTTCGGTGATATGTGTGAAGGGCTTGCTGATGTTTATGTTTCGGCAACTGATCCGGAGTGTGGTGATATGGCTGAGCTGTGGATAATAGTTGAAGAAGGAAAAATTTTTGCTATGCGTTTTCAATCAAATGGTTGTAAAAGCACAGTTGCGGAATTGAGTATGATGACTACTCTTGCAACAGACAAGACAGTTGAAGAAGCAAAGCAACTTACTGAAGATGATATTCTTGCGCCATTTGAAGGATTGCTTGGAAAAGAACAGGGCTGTCCTCTTTCCAGCATTAAAATTCTTCGGTCGGCGCTTGAGGAATACGAAAAGAATTATTAATTTTAATACTTTTGGAGATTGTTATGGATATTTTTGAAGAAATTGTAGCAGCCAAACAATCCAATATGCCGGTTGTTCTGGCTACAGTTATAGAATCCCTTGGTTCGGCGCCACGCGAAGAGGGAGCCCGAATGCTCATTAAATCCGATGGATCAATAGTTGGAACAATCGGTGGCGGAGCCATAGAAAAGAAAATTATTGATGAAGCTATGGCACTAATGGGTACAAGAGCTTCCAAGTTTGTTCGCTATGAATTGAAAGATATCGGTATGATCTGCGGCGGGGGAATGAGCGTTTTTGTTGAATCTATAGTACAGCAGCCTAAATTTTATGTTTTTGGTGCAGGGCACATAGGAAATGTTTTGAGCCAGATTGTGAAAATGCTTGATTTTGAGGTAACAGTTATTGACAACAGACCTGATTTTGCAAACAAGGAAAGACTGCCCTGGACGGATAATGTTATTGCAGAAGATTATTTGCCGGCAATTGAAAAACTATCTTTTTCGGAAAACACTTATATGGTTATACTTACACACAGGCATGCTCATGATTATGAGGTTTTAGAAAAGCTTATAGAAAAGCCATACAAGTATATCGGAATGATAGGAAGCCGTACAAAGGTGGCTCAAGCTTTTCAGCAATTGCGCGAAAAAGGAGTAAGTGATGATATTATAAAAAGCATACATTCACCTGTCGGCATTCGTATTGGCGCAAATACTCCGGCTGAAATTGCCATTTCCATTGCAGCCCAAATTGTTGCTGTTAGAAACAGTTCAGATAACATATTAAGCAAAAAGCTGTAACCTCTAAAAGTGCTGGAATCCATGAATATAATTTTACAAATAAACGATCTTATTGCCAAAGCGGAAGTATTTTGTCTTGCAACTGTAATTACTTCTTCTGGTGGTCACATTGCTCCTGGTGTAAAGACTATTATCTATAAAGACGGGACAATGGAAGGGGGAACCGGGGAACAAGAAACCGATGGACTAATCCTTGATATTGCCTTAAAAGCATATACACAGCAAGAAAAGAAGTTGTTAGAGATTAAAGACGGGCTGGTCGTCTTTTTTGATTTCATATCTACCCGTGCCAAACTTATTATCTGCGGCGCTGGTCATATAGCAATTCCTCTTGCACAGTTTGCGCAAGAAGTCGGTTTCGCAGTTACAGTGATTGACGACCGTCCTGATTTTGCAAACCAGGCACGTTTCCCCGGATGCGAAGTAATTGCCGATGATTTTATAACTTCTCTGCGTAGTATTTTAATAAACAGTTCTTCCTTTGTTGTTATCATTACAAGAGGTCATGAACATGATGCAGAATGCCTTGCAGAAATTGTATTGCAACAAACAGCTTATATCGGCCTCATCGGAAGCCGCAGAAGAGTCGGTTTTGTTCTGGAAATGCTGGTGAAAAATGGAATACCAAAAGAGCGGCTGGCAGATGTCTGCACTCCGATAGGGATTCCAATAGGAGCCGAATCTCCGGAAGAAATTGCTCTTTCAATAACAGCTGAGCTGGTTTGTGTGCGCCGCAAGGGTGTAGGTCAGGCTAAGGATTTAAGCGATGCCGTAAGAGGTATAAAATGACCAATAAGGAAATATTTGAACAATTGGCACAATTTCAAAAACAAAATATACCGGTATGCCTTGCAACTATTGTTAAGGCAGCGGGATCAACGCCGCGCGAGGTTGGTGCAAAAATGCTCATCTGCGTGGATGGCAAAACTTATGGGTCAATCGGTGGCGGATGTGGAGAGAATCAGGTACGAAGTGCATCTCTTCGTTGTCTTCTTACCGAAAAGAAACCGGCGCTTATAGAAGCAGATCTCACCGATGATCTGGGCACAAAAGGCGGAGATGTATGCGGCGGCAAAATGCTGATTTTTGTTGAACCTTTTTTATAATAATGTAGCTGATGGATATCCTTGAAGCGTTTGATATAGGTTTAAATGTAAGAGAACTTATCTGCTTTGTGGGAGGTGGCGGAAAAACTACCACAATGTTTGCCATTGCCCAGGCACTCAAATCCTTTAATGAAAAGGTGCTTGTTACCACTTCTACACATATATTCTATCCCGATCCGATCAAAGAAAAATATGATAAAATAATAATAAATAATTCAGAGGAAATCGGTAGTTTTAATGGTATTGATAAAAGTACCGTCACCGTTTTTGGCTCTGACGTTGTAAACATTGTCAATGGGAGAAAACTTTCAGGACCAAATAAAGATTTTATAGGAAATCTTTATGAAAAATTAATTTTTGATTACATACTGGTAGAATGTGATGGTTCTAAAAGAAAACCCATTAAAGCCCCTGCCGATTACGAGCCAGTAGTGCCTGACAATGCCACCAAGACAATAGGTGTTATAGGCCTTGATGCAATAGGTAATCCAATAAATGAAGAACATGTGCATCGGCATGAGCTTTTATGTAATATAGTAAAACGATCTCCGGGAGAAATACTTGACGAAGAAGCGGTAGTCAATTTGATATTATCTCCTGCCGGACTTTTCAAAGGAGTGCCGGATGGAAGCGAAAGGTATGTTTTGTTAAATAAAGCAGATGATGTTCAAAGAAGAAAATATGCAAAAAGCATTTCAGCCAGGTTGAAAGAAAAGAAGTTTCTTCCTAAATGCATTATCGCGGCAATAGCTGATAACAGATTGTATTCATAAGCTGGAGATTGGAAATGGTTTCAGGCATTATTCTGGCATCAGGATTTTCAAAGCGGATGAAAAAGGAAAAACTGCTGTTGCCTTTATCAGGTATTCCTATGGTAGAATATGTAATAAGAGCCGCGAAAGCATCCAATCTTGATGAAGTAATACTTATCTATAGAAATACGGGCATAAAAGATATCGGAATTAAATATCTGGATAAAATTGTATATAATGATCATGCTGACCAAGGGCAAAGCGCAGCCGTAAAACTTGGGGTCACTGCATCGCATAAAAAAACTGATGCATATATGTTTTTTGTCGGTGATCAGCCATTTTTGAGCAAAACAATAATTAATGTGCTGATAGATATCTTTAAAGATAACCCGGATAACATCATAGTTCCAGTTTATAACGGCAAAAAAGGAAGTCCGGTTATATTTCCGTCAAAATATAAACATGAACTTCTTTCTTTGTCGGGAGATACCGGTGGAAGAATTATAATTGAAGAGCACAAAAAAAAACTTAATCTGGTTGAAATCGAAAACACTGAAGCCGGAATTGATATTGATACCCAAAACGAATATGAAAAAATAATCAGATAAGATATTGCAGCATATAATATATAAATAACAGAAGGAGGTAAAATATGGAACAGATTGTCGGTACATTACAGGAATGGGCAGTTCTGTATGGCCTGAAAGTAATTTTAGCGATTGTTATTCTGGTCTTGGGTCGCATCATTGCCGGTTCAATAAGGTCTATGCTGAAAAAACTTCTGCGTAAAAATAAAGTGGAAGAAACTGTTGTTTCATTTGTTTCCAGTCTGGCTTATGTTTCATTGCTGACCTTTGTTGTTGTGGCAGCCCTTGGCAAGCTTGGCATCCAGACAACTTCTTTTATCGCCATTCTTGGTGCAGCCGGTTTAGCCATTGCGCTGTCTCTTCAAGGTTCATTGTCCAATTTTGCAGCTGGAATTCTTATGGTCATTTTTAAACCATTCAAAGTAGGAGATTACATCGAAGCTGGCGGAGCTTCAGGCACAGTAGAAGTTATAGGGATTTTTACAACCGAACTCAAGTCTCCGGATAATAAAAAGATCATAGTGCCAAACTCAAAGGCGATAGGCGATAATATCATAAACCACACTGCAAAGGCACAGCGTCGTGTCGATATAGTAGTAGGTGTGAGCTATAGTGATGATTTGGATAAAGTTAGAAAGGTGCTGCAACAAATTATCGAAGAAGACAATAGATTTCTTAAAGACCCTGCACCGGCTATTGTTGTGTTGGCACTTGCCGACAGCAGTATTAATATTGGAGTCAGAGCTTGGGTGAATACAGCAGATTACTGGAATGCTTTTTTCGCTACACAGGAGAAAATCAAGAAACGTTTTGATACCGAAGGAATTACTATTCCATTCCAGCAGCAAGATGTTCATATCCACAAAACTGAATAGTATTTCACAAGCCGTCAATAATTATGCTATATTTATTAAACAAGAAATATTATATTTTTAAGGCGTAGGCATACAATGATAAACTCAGAATTTATAGTACTTCTAATAGAAGACAGCCCTGAAGATATTTACTCCATTCAAACAATGCTTTCAGGTTTGAAGAAAACCAGTATAGTCGTTAAAGTTGCCAAAACATTATCAGAAGGTTTAGACTATATGTTAAAAGGAGAAATAGATCTTATTTTATTAGATCTGTCATTGCCTGACAGTAATGGCATAGAATGTCTTAAAAAAATACGTTCAGAATCTATTGATTTGCCTATTATAGTTTTGACCGAATTTGATGATGAGGAAACCGCTGTTTTGGCTATAAGCGAAGGAGCGCAGGATTATTTGTGTAAAAATACTATAGAAAGCCATTCACTTTGGCGCTCCATTCGCCATGCTACTGAACGGGAGAAAATGGTAAAAGAATTAAACAATGCCAACCGGAAGATTCTCAAACAGCAAAAATCGGTCATTGAAGAGGAAAGGCTTAAGGTTTTGCTGCAACTTTCGGGCGCAACGGCCCATGAGCTTAATCAACCGCTGATGGCGCTGTTGGGAAATATTGAATTAATGAGGTTTAGTAATAACAATCCGGATAAGGCTTTCCAGTACCTTGATAAAATAGAAGAGGCAGGCAAGCGAATAGCTGACATTGTTCAAAAAATCCAGACTATTCGCCATGATAAAACAACACCTTATACGGGGGACTCTTCTATTATCAATATAGATCAAAAGATTAAAATTCTGTCGGTGGAAGACACTGACAATGATTTTAAAAACCTAAGTACCTTTTTAAAAGACAACATAAATATCGATTTAAAGCGTGTAAAAAGACTTGATCAAGCTATAAAACTATTAAAGATGGAAGCTATTGATCTGATTCTGTTAGATTATCTTCTCCCGGATGGTAATGGTTTTGATATGTTGAACAATATGAAAAAAGAGGCTCTTGATGTGCCCGTAATAGTCATTACCGGCCAGGGTGATGAAATAGTAGCCTCAAAAACTATTCAGGCCGGTGCCTTTGATTACCTGCCCAAGGATAAGATTAACGGCAAATCACTTTACAGAACTATTATAAATACTTTGGATAAAGCACGGCTTAAACGGCAGGTAAAAGAAGCCCATGAACGCATTGCGAATTTGTCCGTTCGCGATGAACTGACCGGTCTTTATAACCGGCGGTTTTTTATGGAATCTCTAGAGAAAGAAATTATGCGGGCAAATAGATATCAATCCGAATTGACATTGTGCATTTTAGATCTTGACCATTTTAAAAATATCAATGATGCCCATGGTCATCCTGCAGGAGATATTGTCCTTTCCGAAATCGGTAAAATGCTTAGCGGATCGATCCGGGAAACTGATATAGCGTGTCGTCATGGTGGCGAGGAATTTGCGGTTATTTTACCTTATACAAACATTGAAGATGCCAAAACGATGATAGAAAGATTCAGAGAAACGGTGGCTGAACATCAATTTGAATATAAATCGACACAAATACAACTAACTGCAAGTGCGGGCATAGCCCAAAGTATAAATGTCAAGGAGCAAACTCTTACCCGGTTAGTCGAAATGGCTGATAAGGCACTCTATCAGGCAAAAAAAGAGGGTCGGAATAGAACGGTTGCTTTAACGCAATAATATTATCAACAGGTAGTATTTTCTGGCAAGTTACTCATTCCTAATATTAATATCTGTTTATGAATCTATAAACAAAGCGCAAGCCACCATACACCGGAATATTAATCGCTACAATATTTATAGCAAGAATACAAATCAGATACTGCCATGAAGGCAGGTTTGCCAGACCGGCAAATACTGTTTTTTCAAGTCCGGGCCATAATGCATGGGCGCAATTCACATTAGCGGCAGGAGGGAGAAAGTAGTAACTGATTAATATAAGGATACCAAAAAGCACCCCCGATCCTATCCATGAATTCTTTGAAATTCCACCTTTTTTGTAGGCCACAAAAAGCAAAACGGGAACCGCATAGAAATGATTGGCAACCTGAAGCCATAACCAGATATCGGCATTTTGAAGATAGTAGGTTGTGCCGAAAGGAAATTTGCCAGCAATCAGCCAGACCAAGGTTTCAAAAACCCAAAACAAATGATGAATAAATAGGCTGATAAGAGAGACTGAAATCAGCATCCGGCTATTTTTCAGAATGCCAATACCGCCTATGAGCGAAGCAACATGAGAAATCCAGAATAATTCTTCGGGTGATTTTTTTATAATACAATAAACGATACTGTAGATAAAATGACCAACAAGCGACCATCCCAATAAAGAATATAGCCACGGACTGGTTTTATGTTTAAAATTACTTACAACCATCAGCGATTTCTGCTAAGCACATTATGTACACATACCGGAATAACGGTTCCGTCTTTCTGGGGGTAGCCATTACAGCAACGCCTTGCTCTTGAAAGATCAAATGTGTCTACATCCTGAAAAGAATGAATGAATATGGATTTTATTTTTCTTTCACTGACTTTAAATACTTTTTGCGGATTAAAACCTGATTCCGGAATACTGCTGATGTGACGCAACAATTCCCGGATCGCATTTAATGCTTTTTTGGATTCGGGATTACTTGCCGCAGGCCCTGACCAGAGTTCATAAATACTTTTTTTTATCTGTTCATGAGAATCTTCATCAAGACCGAAAATGCCCTGGTTGGCAATAATATCCAGCCAGGCAGGGACATCCATCAGGTGGTTAATCGATACATACCCACCTTCGTCAAGCATAAGATAAAAGGCAAGTGAAAAACAGGCCGGATGGGAACAGGGCAAAGGCGTAAAATCACGAACCTTTACCTGGCCGGTATTTCCCAACAACTGAATTATCTCAGGCAGTGTAAGCCGCTTTTTGGGAACCGCAAGATCTCTTGCGCGTCCTTCATATACCATGGGCTGGATCATCAGGCTGATAATATTGTCGGTTGAAAACAACAAGTTTATCATATCGTACAATGCGTGTTCATTTAAATCCCGCATAGCGGTCATAGTAAGGCTTGTTGAAATATCAGCAGATATGAGGCGATCAAGAATCATTTGTTTCTCTTTGACTAGTGGCAGGCCTCTAAGCTTTTGGTAAATAGCATCACCAAACCCGTCGAATTGAAGAGAAATAACCACATCACGAGCCTTTAGTTGTGAAAGAAGATCCGGCTTTTTAAGAAGATGCAATCCGTTTGTTGAAATACTTACACGAACTATTTCCGGTCGGTTTAAAGCATTATCAAGAATGGCCAAAAGGTCAGGATGAATGAGCGGTTCACCTCCGGATAAATTCAAGACGTCAATCTGTTTTTCCGCTGCAATAAGATGATCTATCATGTTAGAAAATTCTTCGACAGACAGTTGCTCATTACTGCCCGCATCCACCAGGCATATAGGACAATTCAGATTGCATTTTTGCGTGATTTCAATAATCGGCAGGCAGAGATGTTGTTCATGACGGTCGCAAAACCCGCATCCTTTTGGGCATGGCATTTCTGCGTTTCCATAGCTTTTTACAGGTTGAGAAGCTGGCTTGACATAATGAAGTGTTTTTATATAGTCATTAACATCGGCTCTTACAAATACCTTGTTTATGCCATGAACCGGACAGAGCTTTTCAAAATAAAGGTCATTGTTTATATTAAGAAGTTTTGCAGGGACCAATTCCCTGCAAACCGGACAGGTGGATTGAGTAATACCAAGTAGTTTATGAGCTGACATAAAAGTTTTCATCCTGTTGGCGGTAAAAAAGATTATAAGTACAGGCTGGAATAAGTTTTGTGTCTTCACATGGAACCTGATCCGGACATAAAACTGTTCTGGAACAGTCAAATGTGTCTTCATCCATATGCGAATGTATACAAATTATACGTACGGCTGATTCCGTCTTTATCCTGCGTTCGGAAAGGCTCAATGGTTTGCCTGGCGGAAAAATATCTTTCACGAATTGCTTAAATACTGGCAGTATATCCGTCCGGTTCTGGGCATATAGACGGTTTACTATATCTGTAAAAAAGTCCTGATCATCATTAACCCGCAGCAAATATGAATCTTTTAGCATGTCATGTTGTTCGGCAGTACTTAATACATTTGAAAACGGTAAAAATAATGTATCTAATTTAAACAGATAACACAGAGAATAGCATAATGGATGGGCGGAAGGTCTGGAAATAAAATCTTCGGGTTTTATTTCACCTCCAATCCCATCACATAAAATCTTTGTTGCAACATCAACAGGGATATGTCTTGAGCGCTTATAGTTGCCGCCACCTTGTCCCGTATAAGTCATGGTTTGAATGGTAAGGCTTAATATGTGATCATTGTTTCGTATCAGATCAATTAGTTTGGGCAGTTGGTCTTCGTTTTCATCCTGAATAAGGACATTCAATAAAGTCATCCTTACGCCGGCTTTTTTTAAATTATCAATTGCTTTAAGTTTGGTTTCAACAAGGTCTGTTCCATGAATCCGGATGCTTGATTCGGAAGAAAAAGTATTAAATGACAAAATAACATATACACCAAGCTCAGCCAGCCGGTCACAGAAAGATTGATCATTTGCTAAAGTAATACCATTGCTGTTAAGAGTTACACGACCGATTTCCGGCCGTTTGCATATCCTGATTATATCGAAAATATCAGGATGAAGCGTTGGCTCTCCGCCGGTAATATTAAACAGATCACATTCGCCGCTTTGTTCAATCACATTGTCTACACGACGCTTCATTTCTTCAAGGGAAATATTATAAATTTTATCCGAGCGATTATAAGTAAAACATATAGGGCAGCGAAGATTACAGGCATTGGTTACTGATATCACCGGCAGTTGGCAAGGTGTTGCATGCCAGCTGCATGGGCCGCAGTCATGAGGACATCCCTTTCTGCTGCTTTTTTCATTACCGGAAGAGATTAACGGTGAATGATCTATCCTTGGTTCGCTTATTCTTTCAAGGTACCAGTTTACATCACCTGCTATCAACGCAGAATCATCTGTGCCGCATGTATGACAAAGCCGTTGTTGCCAGACTTTATTGTCTTTAAACACAATACGGGCCGGAATAATTTTTTTGCATTGACGGCACATGCCGCGAACGGTTGAAAAATAAGTATAATTGCGATCAAAAAGTCTGGACACAAATCTCCTCTAACATCATCATGTAAATTTTTGGGTCATAAAACATCTCTAATTGAACAGGTTCTAATGTAAAAGCACCTTCGGAAATAATTTGTTTACCGGTTTTAATAAGATACTTGTAACTGCTGTTACTGCCATTGGAGTCGGGCATTGTATTTATCTTACATTCAAGTATATCGCCCGGAGCTGTTTGTGCTTTATATTTGACATAGTCAATTGTTTTAAGCAGGCCAATATATTTAAATTGACTTGATACCGCCATAAGAAAAGCAGCAGATTCCACTGCAAGCTGTAAAATCAGCAATTCAGGGAATTCTCCTTTTCTGCCCCAGCGCTTTAGAAGAGAGAACTCCTCAAATGAAATTGCCTTTCGGGTGTTAATGGATGTATTTTCGCAATATCGGATAATACTGTCAACCAAACGGAATTTCATTTACTTTCCTTTTACTATAATCCGCCATCTACAATAATTTCCTGAGCATTTATATAGCTTGCATCTTCGCTTGATAAAAAATAGATAACAGAAGCGACTTCGCTCATTTTACCAGGCCTTCCTGCAGTACAATGTTTTAAATATTCCTCTTTTCTTTTTTCCGGTACCATACTACTGACACCGGATTCCAGCATGCCAGGTGTTACCATATTTACGCGAATTTGATAACGAGCAAGTTCTTTTGCCAGTGAAACTGTAAAACCGAATACTGCTGCTTTTGTTGTCGCATAATGCACCGGAACTTCAAGGAGGCGTTTCCCGGCAATAGATCCGATATTAATAATCACACCTTTTTTGGCGGCTATCATGCCTCTTGCGACTGCCTTGGTTGTCAGAAACATGGATTTCAGATTAGCATTAATAATATAATCCCAGTCTTCTTCTTCAATCAGAGCAAACGGCATAACCTGAGTTGCACCGGCATTGTTTATCAGAATATCTATAGCAGGGACTTGTTTTTCAATTTGCTCTATCATCTGTGCTACCTGGTCCGGCTTGGTTAAATCCGCCTGAATAGGCGTAGCCCCTGTCTTTTCGGCAATTTTTCCGGCGTTTTTACTATTTTGATGAAATGTAAAAAAAACCCGATCATTTGCCTCGGTATAACGTGCTACCAGCACCTGGCCCAATTCACCGCTTCCGCCTGTGATCAAAACAGTTCTATTCATTTTTATTCTCCAATGTACTTTCAACCAGATTTATCATGGTTGAAACCCTGAATCTTTTCGGAAATTCCTGAATGGTAAGGCCATCACAGAGTTCTTTTTCCGGGATTTCTGTCATGTGTTTGCGGATTAAGGTCATAGCTTCTTTCGTATATACGCCTTCTACTTCAAGCGGAATATCTCCCAGTTCTTTTTGAATCTGTTTTTCGAATTTACGGGCAGAAAGCTTTATCTTGAAGCGTTGTTCAAGCTGAAAAATCAAGTCCAGTAAATCCAACGAATCCGCACCAAGATCATCAATCAATTTGGATGTTTCATGTATGTCAGCACGATTGATATCTACTACTTCAACCAGGCAATCCTTTATGCCGTTAAATATATCTTCTCTTGTCATTATCTGCCTAATCTATAATTGTTAGTATATGTTTAATATCATTTCGGCCCGGTGGCAACGGGTTTTCATCAGGGTACCCCAGTGCTATAAGACACACCAGTTCTCTTTTATCCGAAATGTTTAAAATCTGTTTGACTTCATTTTCAGCCGCAAGAAATCCGGAATATACACATGTGCCCAATCCTTTATCATGTGATGCCAAAAGAAGATTTTGCACAGCCATACAAGCGGATGCGTAGCTTCCTGTAATTTTAGCTGCGTTTTCACCATATCGTTTAATTAAAAACCGCGGTGGCTTTTTAATATCTGCCATGATTAAAACAGGCGCGCTTACAAAAGAAATAAATTTACCTGCATATGTCTTTATAGGATCGTCAATTCCGGATTCTCCATCACATGACTGTGACCATTTCTTTTCTACTACAGAAGAAATTTGTTTTTTTACTTTATGAGACCGGATTAAGGTAAATCGCCAATCCTGACGGTTCATGGCATTGGGCGCCATAACGGCATATTCAATGAGTTCAAACAACAATTCATTCGGCGGCATTTTTTCTAAAAAGCGGTGTACACTTCTTCGGTCTTTTATGGCCTTTAACAAGTCCATTATAAGCTATATCCTCCGTCAATCCGCATAACCTGGCCTGTAATATAAGAACAGGCATCGGAACACAAAAAACACACCAGTTCGGCAACCTCAACCGGCAACCCGAAACGGCGAAGAGCAATTTTTTTAAGAATTTCTTCTCCGTATTCATTGCGTACCCGTTGTGTCATTTTAGTTTCAATACAGCCTGGAGCAATACAATTAACAAGAACTCCCTTACGACCCAGTTCAAGAGCCAATACACGTGTAATTGATTCAAGTCCTGATTTTGAAGCAGCATAATTAATCTGGCCGCGACCTCCTCTTGTAGCAGATAAAGAAGAAATGTTTACAATTCTTCCATAGCGATTTGTTATCATATATTTTGCAACACTGCGGCATAAATAAAAAGCTCCGTTTAAATTAACATCAACCACATCTTTCCATTCATTATTATTCATACCCAGAGCAGGTTGTTCTATATTAACTGATGCGCAGTTTATCATTATATCCAGGCGCTTTTCTTTTTCAAAAATCAATTCACACAACTGATTTATCCGGTCAGAATTTTTTATATCCAGAGAATGCAAGCTGCATGATGAAAGTGTTTTTAAAAACTCTTCGGCACGCGACATATTTTGATGCGCTGTAAGATAAAGTTTTATATTCTGATGTGATAATTTTTCAACTACAGCTTGACCTATATCACTGCTTACCCCCACAACAAGTGCAACTTTTGGATTATTTTGGGCCTTATTAATTGCCATGTTTCGCATTACCTAAAATTATTGCGGCATTTTGTCCGCCAAAACCAAAAGAATTTTTTAAAATATTAGTGCCGTTAAATTCTCTTGGGCAGTCCACAATATGATCCAGTTCACATCCATCTCCGGTTTTTTGTAATGATCCATTGGGATGTAGTATATGTTGAACAAAACCCTGAATACATGCGGCTGTTTCAATTGCCCCGGCGGCACCGATAAGATGCCCGACAAGAGATTTGGTAGATATAACAGGAATGCTTTTCCATTTATCTCCAAAAATTCTGCGTAACATAGTGGCTTCCACCTTATCGTTTTGATAAGTCCCTGTACCATGAGCGCTAACAGCATCAATTTTATTTGCTTTAATATTTGCATCATTTAAAGCATTTCGAACAGCTTGCTCTCCGCCGGCACCTTCCGGATCAGGAGCGCTTAAATTATATGCATCTAAAGATGTGCCATATCCTTTAATTTCCGCATAAATGGATTTATTCATTTTTATAGCCTGATCCAAAGGTTCCAGCACAAACATGGCTGCACCTTCTCCTATAACGGTTCCGCTTCTGGCGGCATCAAAAGGTCTGCACGCGCGCTCACCAAGAACATTATTTGTATTTAAAGCGCCTAATAATTGGAATCCTCCGATGCCCAGTGGATTGATCATGGAGTCAAATCCGCCACATAGAGCCATATCATAAGAACCGTCCCGGATACGCCGAAACGCATGACCGATTGCCTGAGTGGATGCTGCACAAGCGCTTACGTTTGAGATTTTTAATCCGGGAGAACCATATACTGTTTCAATCAGTTCACATGCTGTATCTAATGGCATCTGGAGCGGACGTGCCCCATTTTTTAAACTTCTTTTTACAATATCTTTTAGCTGTGTGCTTTTGTTTTGAATAATCTTTTGAAGGTCGATTGTTTCAAGTGATGTCCCTATATGTAAAAGTGCTTTGGGGTTAAGATTTTTTATGCCTGCATCTTTCATGGCCTGATCGGCGGCATTTAATGCAAAAGATATTTTAACATCTTCTTTAAATATTTTATCATATTCACTGAAGCCTGGTATTTGATGTTTAATTTCGCCTGCAAGGTGTACTTCAAATTTACTACTGTCAAAACGCGATATTTTTGATATGCCGGATACACCCTTAGAAATACAAGACCAGAAAATATCTATTCCAACGCCAAAAGGCGAAACGCATCCGATACCTGTAATAACAACCCTTCTTTTCATTTATTTATCTCAAGCGAAAATTCAAATCGGGTCCCGCGCGTACCGATCATCTGCCGATTATTAGTAATACCCATCGCGGCCCCTGCAAGAAAAAGAGCAGGCGCTGCAGCAAATGTTCTGCCGATAATCGCTGAAAGTGGATCATATACTTTTTCAGCAGAACAGATTACTTCAATATTTTTTATAATGCCATAGATTTTTCTATGGTGATTTATAGCGATTTCATCAGATTCAAGTACAAGATATGCCCCCGCAGATGAAGGATAGCTATTTTCTCCCAAAATATTTTGTTGTTTTAAATAAGCAACAGTTGGTGGTAAAGACGGAGTATCTGCGGCACCGACCAGCACGCAATCGGCTTCCCCTTCTTTGACTGCTTTATAACCTTCAAGTATCGCGCAGGCAGCCTGATCCTCCCATGGATTAAATATCATGTTTGGACCGGTTACGCCTAGTATTAACGACAGAATGCAAGGTGGCATATTAGGAAGTATTTTAAATGAGTTTAACGGATTAAGAGACGGCAATCCCTTTTCTCCGAACAAAATATCTGAAAAATTGCCATCTTTATCCATACAGGCCTCAAGCATTTCCCTGCTTTCGCTGATATTTGCAGCAGTAAGTCCGGTTGCCGAAAAAATTCCTATGCGATGTGGCGCAAACCGTTCTGTGATACAAGCCTCATCGGCAGCTTCTTTACCGGCAAGACAGCCGATAAGAGTGGCTGTGGACATAAATTTGATGTGTTTACGGTTAAACTGTTTTGATGCCTTTTCAAGTTCGCCAACAGACCCAACGCCAAAATTTTCTAATTGTGTGCCGTGAAATTCAGATAAGGGTTTAGGATTAACGGATTTCTTTTTTTGGATCGAAGAACAAAAAATATTTTTCCCTATTCCAAAAGGTGAAACAATGCCAATTCCTGTAATTGCAACTTCAGACATTATTTTTACCCAGAAGAAAAGCAAGCATATCACTTCGCCTTTTATCAAGATGTGGGTTTTCAATCTCTCGAAAAGAAAAAACCAGTCGGGTATCGCCGATTTGTTTACCGCTTCTTGTGATCCGGCCTTTTATTTTTCCACCCATTTCATTGATGGATTCAATATCGGCTTCATATACAAGGCAATCTCCCGGTTTAACAAAATCGCGGAATTTGGTTTTTTCAATTAAGGATAAAAGTGCTTTTACATTACGCCCCTCATTATTTTTAACCGTTTCTTCAAGCAGCAACCCGGCTACCTCAGCGAGCCCCTCTAAAATAAGAACACCCGGCATGACAGGTTTTAAAGGGAAATGGTCATCAAAGAAATCTTCGCTTAAACTTATATTTTTTGTTGCTTTTGCATACTTGCCGGGTTTCCAGTCTGTAATCCGGTCAATGAGTATAAATCGCATTTTTCTCCCGTAAGATTATTTGCCTGGTTTTTGAAAAAAAGATCGTCTGAAAGTCCACAGCACGAACAATATACTTAGTATAAAACAAAATTCGGTTATTTCTTCCCAGAAATCCATCCAAAATAATGAATCATCATAACAATGAAACAAAACAAACCGAAACATAGCAAAAGACATTGTGCCTATTGCTGCGGCAAAAATAAGTTTTGCAGTATGTACGGCATTTTTATTTTTCCATAATATAAAGGTAGCAGCCAACATTAAAATAGATGCCACAAAAGGTAAATACTGCATTTCAAACAACTGATAAATGACCGGATGGCTGTAATTGTAAGCAATATCCACAATAATCGTGTTATAAGAAACCATTTTTAATTTGGCGCAAACAGGCATAAGAGCAATGCCGGAAAAGGCAATTCCTGTAAATATTAATACTCTTTGCAAACCGCAGGTAACATCGTCATATTTTATGCATTGGCGGCATAATCCGGCCAGTGAGCAGGGTTTTTTTTGATCGGAATAATGGAGCAGATATTTATCTATGCCTTCAAAAAGACCATATAGAAAAAAACCAAAGGCAAGAAGCATACCGACAATATGCAGGTATTCAAACAAATAGGAATCATGATTAAAAAAAATATAATTAGCGGCACAACTGTTTTCTCCATTAAAGAAAAAAAACATGGAGTATTTGATTGCGCGCATTTCGGGTTCGGTTTTATTCCAAAGGATAACAAAAATTATAAATGATAAAAGCGTATATAAAGGTTTGACAACAATGCCGTTAAACACGGCAACCCATTGTAAAACAATTGGTGTGGCCTTAAACGGTATAGGTACCTGTTTTTCTGAAGCACTTATAAAATCGCAGTCTGATTTTTGACAAATACTTCCTGCAGCAGCAATCCATGCCTGTATTCCGCCCTTTATATTAAATGCTTCTATATCAAGTTTTCTTAATTTTCGAGTAATATCAATACTGGCAAGGCCGTTCTCACAAATTACATACACCTTTTTTGATTTCAGATTTGTTATCTGCTCGTTTGAAAGATCTTTTTGTAAAAAAGCCTCATATGGCATATTTTGAGCCGAAGGTATATGGGCGTTGTCAAAATCAATACTATCTCTTACATCAAGAACAGAAATGCTTTTCGGATCTGATTGCAGCTTTTTTATAACTTCTTGTGCGGATATGGTTGGAACATTGGAAAAAATATAATATAATGCCGGTGGAATAATTAAGGCGATTGAGACAAACAGGATAAAAACAGTTTTTGCAAATCGGGTCATGGCGTATTTACCTTATGCAAATGAGTAAATAAAAGAGTGAATGATATATTAAAATATTTTTATCATAAATGGTCTAACAAATCCGATAAATGGTATCCTTTTTTATCCGTCTATTATCTTACATATGCATGTGATTTTCGCTGTCCGTATTGCAGTGATGGCTCAAAGCGCCCTTACTATGCTCTGCCTGCAAAGGTTCTGCCGGGAAAATCCGTAATTTCTCTTATTGAAAAAATACGCTCGCATTGTGATTACCTTGTTATTACCAGTGGCGAACCTCTTAACCATCCTGATTTTGAATTTATCATGCAAAGAATCGGAAAACTTCGTTTCAAACAAATAGTACTTACAACAAATGGTTATGATTTAGATATTTATTTGTCAGTTATAACAGCAAACATTCATTCACTGGTAATCAGCCTTGATACGCTTGACCATACTAAAGCAGATGCATGGTACGGTATTGGAAAAGGCTCATTGAAAAAAATTATATCAAACATAAATCGGGCGGCTAATCAACCCGGCCGAAAATATGAAATGCTTATTTCCAGCGTTGTTACTCCTGAAAACATTAATGATCTATATGATGTTTATCATTTTGCAAAACAAAATAACTGTACTTTTGCTGCCTGCCCGCAACTTGTCGGCGTAAAAGCGCATAAGGCACTAAACGATAACCCCGACTACCGGCAATTTTATGACTTTCTTATAGCCGAAAAGCAAAAGGGCGGTCCGGTTTATGGCACTTTGCTTTATCTTGAATATATGAAAAATTTTAGCAAATTTACCTGTTATCCTTTTACTATGCTGGTTGTATCTCCCACTGGAGATGTATTTTATCCCTGTCTTGAAATCGGAAATCTTGCTGAAAATCTTTTGGAAAATAACCATTTACACCAAATCCGATCAAATGCCAAGAACAAGTTTGGCCCTCAGCCTGATTGCGCCAGGCAATGCCATTCGGCATGCGCTCTTGGTTTTTCACTTATACTTACTTACCCGTTTTCATTGTTTAATGAATTGTATTTTATGCTTAAACAAAAATTAAAAACTCTGTCCTAATTTAACTTCTCTTGTCATCTGATAATAATCAAAAAGATTGGCCAGCCGCTGTTTTCCATACAAAATTGTTTCTATAGACCCGCGGCAGCTTGTCCAGCAATTGTTGCATGTGTTCGTTTTATGCATTTTGGTAAGATTATGCAAGATGGTTGACATATTGTCCGTAAAAATATTTCCTGCAGATTCGTCCAGTCTGTCTATACAAAGTGATATACTACCTTGTGAATCAATGTTGATAAGATTCTTACCGGTAAAGCATAATGGTTTGCCATTGTTCCCGTTTCCCTTGGAAATGCCGGTCAGGTAATCTCTTAGTGCCACAAAGTGCCGATATTTGTTATGAAGCGATCCCAAATGATCACTGATTGTTTTCTCATTTTCTACCGGTTTAAAATTACCCCTATTGTTTGAATAGTAAGAAATAAGATAAGTCACTCCGATATCCTTGCAAAGCCGAATCAATGGTTCAATATCTTCTATATTATCATCTCCTACAGTTGTAATCATATGTACGCGCTGATAAGGATGCGCCCTGTTTTTATTTAATACATAAAGTGCTTCTACAGCCCTGTCAAAGGCACCTTTTTTACCGCGCATCTTGTCATGTTTTTTTGGATCGGCATAGTCCACGGAAACGCTGATTTCATAAAGACCTGCCTTAAAAAGATCTTGTGCAATATCTTTTGTAACAAACCATCCGTTTGTAATCATTACCCCGAAATTATCTTTTGAAAGTAATCTTGCAATTTCGATAACATCAGGATGCAAAAGGGGTTCGCCTCCACCGATGGAAATCACCTGAGGGCCTATGCCCTTTAATTTTTCCGTAATTAATTTTGCCTGGGAAAGGGATAACTGAGGTTTTTGGGTATACGGTGTTTTCCAGAAATCACAAATGTTGCATTTGAAATTGCATTGATACAAAATCTGCAAATTCACATGAATTATTCTTTTTCTTATAAAAGAAAGAGCGTATTTGATTTTTTTACTGTGTTCTTTCAATAATGTTTGGGCCATAGATTTAAACTAAAAGCCATATGCCGGGTTATTAATGTCAAATTCCATATCCGAAAAGCAATTGTTAATTTTAATGTCTGAATAGTAGTACATTTCCAAAAGCTCTTTGTCCCATCCATATACTTCAATTTTTATCGGCAGCATCAGTTTCTTATCTAAATAAATATATATGATATGCCCATAATAGCATTTTTTTCTGGGGAAAACTGCTTTAATTAAATATGTTTGGCGACCATCTAATATATATTTTTTCTCTATATCAATAGATCCTTCCTTATTTATTTTGGCTTGGTTGTAATTATTTTCAATCAGATCAATTATATGACTAAAATCTGATTCAAATATAGTGTGGCGGTTGTACTTCATATAAAACCAGCCTCCGGGATCTAATGAAAGATTAATAAATCCAAGAAATTTGCCAAGATGCACTTCTAATTTGTTATCATATTTGCCATGAACATAGATTGCTTCAGCGCCTTCTCCTACTCCTTCTGTATACTTATAATAGTATGAAGCAGGCTTTTTGAACTTGAAAATAATGTTTTTTTCTTCAACCAGTTTATCTTTGAGCCGCTCTTTTTTGTGAAACATACAGGAAAAATCTGATACTTTGCTATAGCTTTGCCTGCACTGTTTTATGAAAAGATCCAAATCAGCAGAATAAGCCTGTGCAGCATATGATAATGAAAAAACAAATATTACTCCAACCTTGAGCGTATATTTGCATTTTCCGATAAGATTGCCGCAAGTTTTATTTATCATCTTCTTCCTCTTTGCGTTCCCCATTATCTTACAGGACAAACTTCTTTAACAATAGTTGTACCAGTAATAAACCTCAATAGATAGCTGTCTGCTAAAAGCAATTACGCCTCCAACCCTACTAGCTGCTTGGCATGTTCAGCGTTTGTAAGGTCAATAGGCTCAAGTGAAACCATCTCACCACCAACTTCCCGAATTATGCGGTCCGTTTCCTTATTGCTCTTTTGTTTCCCGTTGAATATTACGGGTAAAAAGATTATACAAAACAGGCAGCACAACTAGAGTCAACAGGCCTGAAACAAAAATACCGCCTACTGAAGCAATGCCGATACCATAGCGAAATTCACTTCCCAATCCCCGGCCGACCGCCAGTGGCAGCATTCCCAAAATCGCAGCCGAAGTGATCATTATTATTGGCCGCAGTTCATCAAGCGCCGCTTTAATCATTGCTTCATGCCGGGGCAAGCCTTGCTCGATATATTGATTCATCTTTCCCATGATAAGAATGGCATTGTTAACCACAATTCCAATAAGCATAACAGCTCCTAGAAGAATGAAAATATCAATAGGTTTGCCCGCTATGTAGAGTGCCCAGATAAAACCGATCAGTGCCATTGGTATGGTAAATAAAATAATAATTGGTTGTTTGAAGGATTCCAGAATAGCTGCAAGAAGCAGATAAGTGAGTACGATAGCAATTATTCCGGCTTCCATAAACTTTTCGCCGGCTTCTTCCATATCCTCGGTTTTGCCGAAGAAGCGATAAGTATAGCCTGGAGGCAAATTGCCTTTTTGGTCAATAGCCCGGCTCAAGTCTTTTACTACTGTGGCAAGAGGCGTATTGCCGCTTAGATGGGCATATACCAGTGAAACGCGGCTCTTGTCTTTTCGGTTAATGAGAACAGGGGAAACGGTTTCTTCTACCTTTGCGAAATTATCAAGAGTAATAGGATGTCCCGGTCCTCCAGGAAAAAGAAATGCTTTTACCTGGTTTTTACCTTCTTTTTCTGCAAATTTAACTCTAATGTCGTAAGTGCGTGCGCCTTCTTTGTAGGAACCTGCAATAATACCCTCCAGGTTACCTCTTAAGACAGTCCCTAAACCAAAGATTGGTGTATCCAAATCGGAGAGAACCGCCCTGCGTGGCTGGATGCGAAGTTCAGGCTTGCCTGATCGGGCTGATGAATCGGGATCGACAATGCCCTTAATCTCCCGGCAAAGCTTCAGCACTCTTTCTGCTGCGCTGTCCAAAACCGAAAGATCCGGGCCTGCAATTTCCATTTGAAGGGGTATGTTTTGTCCGCCCAAAGGGTCTGTTGCGCTCGCGGTTACAATACTATCCGGGTAATTTGCCAGCCGGCCGCGGACTTTTACTAATATATCTTCCATGGTCTCGGTGCGTTTTGTCCTGTCAACAAACTTGATCAGAATCTGGCCGAGATGCACACCTTCGGAGGATGCGCCCAAAAGATTTTCCACCTTGCCGACCAGGGTGAATAGGTTGGATACGTTTGGCAGGTCCTTGAGTAAATCTTCAGCCTGCTTCACCCTCGTTATTGTTTGTTCAAGATCGTATGCTGTAGGATATTCAAGTCTTACAACCACTTCTCCCTTGTCGACATCACCAAAAAAAGTAAGACCGACCAACGGGATAAGTTTAATTGACAAATAGGTCAAAAGAAGCACCACGCCCAGTAATCCTGTAGCAGCCCAGCGATTGCGCGTCAAACGGCGCAGAACTGACTCATAGCTTACGGATAAACGGTTAAACATCCGGTTCCAGGCGGCTTCAATACTACCGGATAATTTCTTGTTTGATTTTATCCGGTTTTGCTTCAATAAAAATGAGCAGAGCATTGGGGTCAGGGTAAAGGATATGAAAAGAGAAATGGCGGTTGCACCGATCATGGTTAAGGCAAAAGGATTAAAAAACCGCCCGACCATGGTCCCCATCAGGGAAATCGGAAGAAGAACCACTGCATTGGTTCCTGCGCTTGCCAGTACGGCTGTGGCAACATCGCTTGCACCCATTTTGGACGCCTCGATCGGGTTGTTTGTCTGTGACATGCGCGTGACAATACTTTCCATTACTACAATCGAGTTTGTAACCAGGATACCCACTGAAAGACCCACAGCAAGAAGTGTTGAAGTATTTAAACTGAACTGCATGCTGTGCATAAAAAGGATAGTGATTACGATTGTAACCGGCATGGTTATTGCCACAACCAGAGTGGGACGAAAATGGTGAAGGAAAATAAACAGAACTGCTGCTGTCAACAGTACCCCTGCTGCAATGTTAGAGGCTGCGGCGTCAGCAGAAGCCTGAATAAATGCACCATCGTCTGAAACCCAAACAAGGTCCATGCCTCCGGGCAATGTGGCCTTAATATTATCCATGGCCTCATGTACAAGGTTTACTACTTTAACGGTATTTGCATCTGCTTTTTTCACAACCCGGATGCCGATACATGTTCTGCCGTTGATAAATGAGGCCTGACGCAATTCTTCCGTTGCCATGCTTACCGAACCAATATCTTTCAGGTAACAACGCGAGCCCTTTTCATTTGAAATCTCCAGGTTTCCGATGTTGCTCACTTTTCTGTACTCAGCATCAAACTTGACGGAATATTCCGTTCCTGACTGTTTTACACGGCCTGAAGGAATAGTGCTGATGCCCTGTTTTATTGCATTAACTACGGCTATGCTAGTAAGTCCCCGGGCTGCGAGCTTGTCTCTGTCCAGCAAAATGTTGACTTCCCTCTCTGCACCGCCGAATAACTGCACATCGGCAACACCCTGAAGCACCGAAATACGATCGCGAAGGGTATTATCGGCGTAATCGTACAACTCCTCCACAGACAGTTCTCCTGTGAGGGCAAATGTAATTATAGGCCTGGCATTTAAGTCAAATTTGAAGACTTTGGGTTTTTCGGCATCCACCGGCAGTTTCTCGATGATAAGATCTATTTTTTCCCTGACATCATTTGCTGCTTCATCGATATTCACATCAAGTTCGAACTCAAGAAATGTCTGACTGACATTTTCCATACACGTAGAGGTGAAGTGCTTGAGTCCGTCAATGGAAACCACTGCATCCTCGATTTTCTTGGCAATATCAGTTTCTATTTCAGCAGGGCTGGCGCCAGGGTATACGGTGACAATTGTAATAAAGGGGGAGTCCATTTTGGGAAGAAACTCCAGTGGCATTTTTCTGTATGCGTTTAGTCCTAAAAGAATCAAGGCAATGATAAGACAAGATATCGCCACAGGCCGTTTTATTGAAATATCCGGAAGAAGCATTAGAGACTTTCCTTTTGGACGGTGACACGAGTTCCTTCTTCAAGCAGAAACTGCCCCATGCTCACCACAAAGGTTTTTTCGTGAAGATTATTTCCCTTAAGCTCAATCCATCCATCACTTTCAAGGCCGGTCTCAACCTCGACCATTCGGGCCACATCTTTTTCAACCAAAAAGATTATAGTGCGACCCGCGCGTTGTTGAAGAGAAGCCTTCGGAACTCCCAGGCCCTTTCGTTGCGCGAGCAGTACTTCTATTTCGGCCATGGCCCCCGGAACAACATTTTCAGGTGGGTTCTTTATAACGCATTTAATCTCAAAGGTACGCATTTTTTCATGTATGGTAGGGCTCTTGTAAGAAATGACCTGATCTTTCAGTTCAATGCCATAGACCCTGATACGCATAGGTGTTTTACCCGGGAGAACTACCGGGTAGTATTCCGACGGCAAAAAAGCCGAAACCTCAATTACTGCTGGGTCCACAATTTCCAGAACCGGTTTTGTCGTAGCTCCCATCTCTCCCGGTTCCTGGAACCGGTGACTGACCTTTCCGCTGATTGGGGCATAAACAATTGCATCCTGAAGATCCTTTTCGGCCATCTCCAAAGAGGTCTCGGCCTGACGCTTTTGCTGCTCTGCCAAATCTATCAGAGTTTGTGCAAGTTTGAGTGATGCAACCGCCTGTTTGTAACGGGACTCAACCTGTTCAAAGTCGTCCTTGCTTACGATATGATCTTTGAGTAACAACATAAAACGATCGAAATCAATCTTAGCCTTGTGAAGGTCTGCTTCCACACGTTCAAAGTTTGCGTGTTTTTCGCTCAATGCACAATCGGCAATAGCAAAAGCCTGTTTTTCTATCTCTACAGCCTTGTTAAGTTTTAATGCGTCTATTTTAAAAAGCCTGGTCTTTCCGGCAAGAACAAGGTCTCCTTCATCTACAAAAATTGTCTCAATTGTGGCATTTATACGGGATGGCACCATAGCGATATTTTTTGCTTCCAGATTGCCCTGTACTACAATCCGCTCCTCGAAATTCCGTATGGAGACAGGTGTTAAAACCACAGGGATCGCACGTTTTACACTGTCTATTGCTTTTTCGGATGAACCTGGCTTTGTGCTGGATTGACCGTTTGTTCGGAAATTAAAAACATATCCGAAAATGATCACAATAATGATACCTGCCGTAACCGTAAAAGTTTTGATTTTACGACTCATAGATCATTCCTTTGTTTACCGGTTTTGAATATCTTGAGCTTATTGAGCCACTTTCAAAACGTTTCAGTTTGGTCAAGCTCAAGGCGGGAGAAAATTTCAACCACAGGAATACATTTAGTATTTCGAGGATTGAAATTTGAGCCCAACGCTTAAGATCGGCCAAAATGGGGCGTTTTGAAACTGGC
>JBDRRF010000110.1:0-71431 GCA_043825875.1 Pseudomonadota bacterium
GCCAGTTTCAAAACGCCCCATTTTGGCCGATCTCTGCGTTGGGCTCAAATTTCAATCCTCGAAATACTCAATGTATTCCTGCGGTTGAAATTTTCTCCCGCCTTGAGCTTGACCAAACTGAAACGTTTTGAAAGTGGCTCAGTGGTTTCTTTTTTCTTGACAGATTTTAAACCGGTTTGTTATATGAATGGGCGTTCATTCATTTTTATAAATATTGTTAATGTGTTGTCCGTCTTCAGCCATATTGGCTATTACCGGACGATTTATATAAGATAGAAGGGAGTATATATGGATGCAATATTAACTTCCCCGGCCAATGCTTCGATTCACGGTATACCGGCGGTTGTTCTTTCTGTTTTGATTGTACTTGTCGGTTTGGGGGTTCTTGCGTTTATAGTAAACAAGCGGCTTGTTCCGCTTAAAAAAGCCGCTTTCGATTCTCGTAAGGATAATGTAAAGCAGCGGCTGTTAAACGCATTTGAGATTCCTCATCATAGAATGCCGCGATATTTCTTATCAAGCGTTATTCATATAACTTTTTTGACCGGATTCATCATAATTGCATTAAGATGGATTATACTTATTCTGATCGGGTTCTCAGATACCTTTGCTTCCCCTGGATTGGGGGGAATTGTTGGCGTAGGGTATGGAATGCTCAAAGATGTTTCCGCAACTTTGGTTTTTTGTGTTTGCGTTTTTGCAATGCTGCGCAGAATTTATTTGCCAAAACGCTACCAGGTTCCGGCTCGCTTTGGTGAGGATAAATCAAATGAAACCTTGCTCATGCTGTTTTTGATTGCTGTTTTAATGGCTGCGGATATGTTTTTTGAAGCAAGCCTGGCCTCAGCCTATTTTCAGGAAGGAATGGAATTTGCCAAGGTATTAATTCCAGGAACGGGAGTCTGGGTTGCCTCAAATATTTTAAGCCAAACTCCGATAGAAAAATTACAATCAATTTATCTTAGCTCTTATTATATCCACATGCTTGCATTTTTTCTTTTTTTCTGCATGATTCCATCCAACAGGTTTTTTCACATTTTGACATCTCTTCCCAATCTTTTTTCGATGAAACTCACAAAAGGTGCTATAAAACCTGTGAAATGGGGAGTTGACGATGATAAGCTTGAAGAACTTGAATCCTTTGGTGTGAAAAAATTTGAAGATTTTACATGGAAGCATATGCTTGACTTTTATTCTTGCGCTGATTGCGGAAGGTGTTCGGACAACTGTCCTGCAAATGCCGTAGGCCGTCCTCTTTCCCCAAGATTTATCTCCATAAAAGCACGCGAATATATGTTTAAGAAATATCCGATTTTAGGAGAAGCGCAAAATACTGACGAGCCCCTTATCGGGAATATTTACAGTGAAGATGAAATCTGGTCATGTACAACATGCGGCGCCTGCGAGCAGGAATGCCCTCTGATGATCGAGTATATTGATAAGATTGTTGATCTAAGACGCGGAATGGTTGACGAAGGCATGGTTCCGCAATCTATCCAAAAACCATTGAGTGCCCTTGAAAAGCGCGGCAATCCATGGGGCAAAATGGAGAAAAAGCGCGCTGACTGGACCAAGGTTCTTGAAAAGGAAAATGGCATCAAGGTCAATCTTATAGAAAAAGGAGATCCTGCCGATACGCTTTATTTTGTTGACAGTATAACATCATATGATGACAGAATGCAGGATATAGCAAGAGCTACGGCAAAAATACTTACCGCAGCCGGAATAAATTTCGGGATACTCGGATCTTTGGAAAAAGACAGCGGCAATGAAGTCAGACGTTTTGGGGAAGAAATGCTTTTCCAGGATTTGAAAAGCAATAACATTGAAGAGATAAAAAATTCGGAAGTTAAAAACATAATTACCGCCGATCCGCATGCTTATAATGCTTTAAAAAATGAATACAATGACATTCCGCCAATTGAGCATATCAGCCAGACTATAGTAAAAAGTGTAAAGGCTGGGAATATAAAACTAAAGAGCGTAGAAGATACAAGCAAGGTATATACTTACCATGATCCTTGTTACCTTGGAAGGCATAATGAAGTTTATGATGACCCCCGCGAAGCTATAGATGCTATTCCGGGAATCAAAAGGGTAGATATGGAAAAATGCAGAGACCGTTCATTTTGTTGTGGCGGTGGCGGTTTAATGCTTTTCTACGAACCTGAAGAAGAACAAAGAATGAGTGTATTAAGAGTTGAAATGGCCAACCAGGCAGGAGCAAATGTCATTATTACCGCCTGTCCTTTCTGCCTTGTAAATATGGAAGATGCGATCAAGGTTTGCGGAATGGAAGGTAAAATAGAAGCTATTGATCTTGTGGAACTGATTGAAAAACACATTGCTGCGTAATGATATAATTGAAATAAAATAATATGGAGGATTAAATGGATATTTTAGTTTGTATTAAAAGAGTTCCAGATACCGCTGAAAATGAAATCAGCGTAAACGATTCCGGTTCGGATATTGAACGTGATGATCTTGTGTATTCGGTAAATGAATGGGATAACTATGCCGTTGAAGAGGCTATTCAAATTAAAGACAATGTTGGAGGAAGCGTTACGGTTGTTTCGGTTGGCGATTCCGACTCTGAAGAAGTATTAAGAAGAGAAATGGCTATGGGTGCCGATAATGGAATACTTCTTTCAGATGCAGCTTTTGAAGGATCTGACGGGAAAGGCATTGCTTCAATCTTAAAAGCCGAAATCGAAAAAGGCAAATACGACCTAATACTCACAGGAGCTCAGGCTGACGATGGAGCCGGTCAGGTAGGCGGAATGCTTGCCGCGATGCTTGATCTGCCTT
Source organism: Pseudomonadota bacterium (assembly GCA_043825875.1). Classification (GTDB taxonomy): domain Bacteria; phylum Desulfobacterota; class Desulfobacteria; order Desulfobacterales; family RPRI01; genus RPRI01. Next base: position 2,809 of record JBDRRF010000110.1, read on the forward strand.
TTGCTTCTCTTGTTAACCTTATAGAAGCATCCGATGATAAAAAAATCAAGATAGGGAGAGAAATCGCAGGCGGCCAGCAGGAGATAAGCGAGATGGATCTTCCATGTGTTCTTTCAATTCAGACCGGTATTAATGAGCCCCGCTATGTTGGTATCCGTGGAATCAGAAAGGTTGCATCAGTCGAAATCCCGGTTAAAGGCGCATCTGATCTTGGTTTAAATCAGGATTCTGTCGGTACTGCGGCAGCCAAGGTTTCCCGTGTGGACTATTTCACACCTGTTCTTGGAGCCGGAGCTGAAATCCTTGAGGGAAGTATGGATGAAAAGGTTGATAAACTTATTGAACTATTGAAATCCAAAGGAGGTATAAAATAATGGCCCTTCAGATTTTTGCATATATATCACATAAAGACGGAGCTGTTGACGACACGGCAGCTGAAATGGTTGCGGCAGCCAAAAAAATTGATCCTTCTGCTTCTTTGACTGCAATTGTGGTGGGCAGTAATATAGACTCCGTATGTAATAGCTTGACAGCTTCATATAAAGAAGTTTGGAAAATAGAAAATGATGCGCTCACATATCCTAATTCGGAAGTAATTCGCGCTTTACTTGCCAAGGTTATACCCAAAGGAAATATCGTTATTGTGGCGCATGACCATTTTGGTATGGATTTATCCCCTGGCTTATCCATAAAACTGGATGGTGCTTACCTTCCTGATGCAATTGACTTTGAAGGCAATGATAGTGGAAAACTCAAAGCCGTTCGTCAGGAATTCAGCGGTCAGGTTAGCACACATGTGCTTTGCGATATTTCAGGTGGAGCAGTTATTACAATTCGTCCGGGTTCTTTTGCTCCGGTTGAAGGTGGTGCAGAAGGCGGATCGGTTGTTGATAAGGCAGCAGATGCAGGCGAGATACCGGCACAAAAAAGGCGTTTTATAGAAGTTATTGAAGCCGAAGTCGGAGACGTTGATATTACAAAATCCGAAATTCTTGTTTCTATCGGACGCGGAATCGGAGATGAGGATAATCTTGAAATGATCAATGAACTTGCAGAAGCTATGGGTGGTGATGTTTCATGTTCACGTCCGATCATTGATGCCAAGTGGCTTGAAAAGGGCCGCCAGGTAGGAACTTCGGGCAAGACCGTTAAACCCAAAGTTTATATGGCTCTTGGTATAAGCGGATCTTTCCAGCATCTTGGCGGAATAAAGGGTTCTCCCTTTATGGTTGCGATTAACAAGAACCCGAATGCTCCGATCTTTCAGATAGCAGATATCGGTATAGTTGAAGATTTACTGGACTTTGTACCGGAACTGACAGAAAAGATAAAAGAAGCAAAGTAATAATTAACAGTAACATATAAGACATTTTCAGCCGGTTACCTTGCAAGGTTACCGGCTGTATTATTCTTATCGGAGTTAACATGAGAATCGTAACACGGCCTGATTTTGACGGAATAGTATGTGCTGTACTTCTGTATGAAAAGGAGAAAATCACAGAGCCCGTTAAATGGGTTGAGCCGCACGAAATTCAGCATGGTATGATAGAAATAAAGGAAGGAGATATAATGGCCAATCTTCCTTATGACAATCGATGCTCCATGTGGTTTGATCATCATTATTCAAATACGATTGAAAAGCCGTTTTCAGGTTCATTTGCGATAGCTCCTTCTGCGGCAGGAGTGGTTTTTTCATATTATGAAGGTAAATTCAAAAAAGATTATACAGAACTTGTAAGAGAAACTGATAAAATCGATTCTGCTCAATTATCAATTGATGAGGTTTTACATCCGGAAAAATATCCTTATATCCTTCTTTCCATGACAATATCAAACCGGGAATTATCGGATGAATCTTACTGGAACAGCCTGGTACAGATATTAAGAAATCTTGATATTAATAGTGTAATGGCCGATGCTGATGTAAAAAAAAGGTGTGAAAAAGTAATTGAAAACAATAAAGCTTATAAAACGGTATTGCTTCAAAACACTGTACTTAAAAAACATGTTACCATAACCGATTTGCGTTCATTTGACGATGCACCTGAGGGAAACCGCTTTCTTGTCTATTCTCTATTTCCCGATGCTAACGTAAGCGTTAAAATACGATATAATGATAGTAAAAAAGATAAAATGGCAGTAAGCGTCGGACATAATATATTTAATACGACTTGCAAAGTAAATGCCGGCAAAATGCTTAAAAAATTCGGCGGTGGCGGTCACAGCGGCGCAGGTGCATGCAGATTTCCTTCAGAAAAAGCCGATGAATATATTCCGGAAATTATTTCTATCCTTTTACGAAATGAAGCCAATGACTAAGGAGCCACTTTCAAAACGTTTCAGTTTGGTCAAGCTCAAGGCGGGCGAAAATTTCAACCACAGGAATACATTTAGTATTTCGAGGATAGCGCTAAAGCTTCACTTCGTGCGAAATTTGAGCCCAACGCAGAGATCGGCCAAAATGGGGCGTTTTGAAACTGGCTCTAAGTGCATAATTTGCAGGAACCATAATATATGTATTTAACTCTTCCGGAATTTTACAAAAATAAATATCCTTTTAAAATCGGTACCACATCTTACATATATCCTGATCATATGATCCCCAATGTTAAAATGCTTGCCCCCTTTTTAGATGAAATAGAACTTCTCTTTTTTGAAAGCAGACCGCCAGGTAGTATTCCTGCAAAAAATGAAATAGAAGCACTGCATGAAATTTCAAAAGAACATGGCACAACATATAATATTCACCTTCCAACAGATATATTCCCAGGCAGCAGCAATTATAACGAAAGGCTTCGCTTTGTTCATACAATTGTCAATATTATTGACCTTACCAAAATATTATCGCCATCCACCTATACTTTGCATCTTTCATATCCTTATGATCTTGATAAAACCAAATGCGATCAGATATGGCTTAACAATATCTATTACAGTATGACAAAACTAATGGAGTCAGGAGTAAATAGTAAAACAATATCAATAGAAACTCTTGAATATCCTTTTGAGTGGATTGCTGGTGTTATATCGGACTTTAATTTATCCGTTTGTATTGATGCCGGACATTTACTGAAATACGGCTATGATACGAAAAGAGTATTTGATAATTATCTTGATATTACTACCATAATACATTTACATGGTGTTAAAAACGGCCGTGATCATCAATCACTCGACAAACTCTCATACGAACAAGCCAAAACTCTTATAAACCTTATGCACGGATTTACCGGAACCCTATCCATAGAAGTATTTTCTTTTGACAATCTCTTACCATCATTGCAGTATTTTAAAAACTGTTATCAATCTTTCAGACAAACAGATTCTTGATTATAGGTTTTTCATTAATTGCTTCATGAAAGTAGAATACCGAATATTTTCATAAAACTAATAGATTTCAAATGCAAATCATGATAACAGATTACCGAAGATAAAAAGTTGGTTAGTAAACCCTATATCGTGTAGCCTTAGCCTTGTAACTCATAGTGATATCAATTCATACGATGAATTTCTAATAAAGTGGAAGACTGTTTTTTCGTAATAGGAGTAATAAATGGCCCACAAACTTTCCTTATCCTGGCTTGAAAACTTCCTCGAAGAAGCATGCGAATCGCTCCGTGGCAACATGGATACATCTGAATTTAAAGAGTATGTCATTGCCATGCTCTTCTTAAAGCGTCAGATGAAAGAATCTTTTTATAAACACCATCAACTCAAAAAAGCCCTCATGACCGTCCTTCTAACGGGCAAGGTCCGGGTGAAGTATGAAGAAGTAAAAACGGAGGCAATGTAATGGCAAAAAAGAAAACCGGCTACATTCCACCTTTTACAATAACATCGGAAACCGTTCGCCTCGTTTCAGAAATAAGCGAAACATTGGGCCGTTTTTCATCTTCTAACCTGGCTGATATGACTCCAATGCTCAGGCGCGGAAATCGTTTGCGGACTATTCAGGCATCGCTGGCCATTGAAAATAATACACTAACCCTTGAACAGGTAACTGCCATCTTTAACGGCAAGAGAGTGCTTGGAAGTCCCCGCGAGATACAGGAGGTCAAAAATGCCTTTGCTACTTATGAAATGTTCGAAAAATTAAATCCGTTATCCGAGAAAGATTTATTAAAAGCTCATAAAATCCTGATGTCTGCTCTGGTCGATGAAGAAGGCAGCTACCGTTCCGGCGGGGTCGGAATAGTTAAAGGGAAAGAAATTGTCCATTTAGCTCCGCCCGCAGTTCGTGTTCCTGCATTAGTGCGGGATTTGTTCGCCTGGCTTAAAGGTGCCGATGCTCACCCTCTAATCGCAAGTTCTGTATTCCATTACGAGTTTGAATTTATTCATCCTTTTGCCGACGGTAACGGCAGAATGGGGCGCTTATGGCAAACACTCATCTTAAGTCGATGGAAACCAGTCCTGGCATTTCTTCCGGTGGAAACTGTCATTTGTAATAGGCAGGATGAGTATTACAAAGTACTGGCAGCATCAGACCAGCTTGCTGATTCCACTGCATTTGTTGAGTTTATGCTGGCCGCAATAAAAGAAGCTCTTTATGAGGCTATCGAAACCGACCAAGTTAGCGACCAAGTTAGCGACCAAGTTAAAAAAATATTGCAAATTTTAATCAAGGGTTCTCTTTCTGCATCAGACCTAATGAAAGCGCTCAATTTGTCCCATCGGCCAACCTTTAGAAAAAATTATCTCCATCCGGCGATTAATAAAGGATTTATCGAAATGACTATACCTGATAAACCCAATAGCCGTATACAGCAATACAGAATAACATCCAAAGGTATTTCAGCCATCAAGGAGCAAAAATAATGTCCGAATACACCAATGTTGAACGCCCTTTTATCGACAAACTCCGTCAAGTCGGCTGGGAAGTCATCGACCAAGGCACAGGCTTTATCCCCCAGGACCCGGCTGTAAACAGAGGCGTGAGCATTTCAAGGAAACTATTCTTACCAAAGAGTTCTGCAATTCGCTAAAGCGCATCAATCTTCCCAATAACGGCAGCTCCTGGCTGACCGAAGGTATTGATGAGACGTATTAAGCTATTAAACTTGAATCAAAAACAGATTTGACCATATTTTCTTACTGGTTGTCTTTACACTAAAATAGCGGGTGGCCTTTTACTTTCCAATATAGGTCGAGTTATTAAATGCTTATAAGTGACATATTTTTCATTGATAGCTTCCTGTTAGTGATAATTTGTTATATCCAGTTTGATTGCAACCTTTCAAATGGAAGTCAATGACGATCATCTTTATCGGGACCCTGACTAATCCCGGGATTACATCCAGTCATAACGCTTAGTGAATTTGAGGTATACAGGGTAGGTCGCCGCCATTACTTTTTTTGTGAGGATTGCTTAATTGTTATTGTACCGTATTTTAATCGTAGTATGTTAAACGGAAACTGGATAACACAACAAAAGAGATATTAGCTGAGACAAACAGTCTTATGAGAACAGATGGTTACGTTAAGTTGTATTTTATGTCTTCTTGATTGGCCTGAAACTTCTTGATATTATCCATAAAACTACATAATGATATGTTAGATAATTTACCTTTAGCACTATCGACCTGTAATATAATAAAAGGAGTGTCATGTCGGAAGCTGGCGGTACCACAACACAATCAGGCATCCATTACCAAAACTCCATTGCGGCCCTTTACCTTGGGCGTTTATTAGATCCGCGCCAAAGGACAGCTAGTGAGCGTGTCGTCCAAGTTAGGGTGGAAGCGCCCGAGCACGTTGATGACATTGTCGTGCGATATGCAGATGGTAGTCGTTCATTCATCCAAGCTAAGGAGTCTCTATCACTATCTTCGAAAGAGTGGGGTAGGTTATGGATTGACTTTGCATCGCAAGCTCAAAAATGTACAACTGAGAATTTTTGCCTCATACTTGCTATCGGTACAATCTCAAGTGATATTGTAAACCTCCGTGAACTTTGCGATCGAGCAAAAGGGAAGCAAAACCATGAGGAATGGAATGATAGCCTTTCCTCTGCCTTAAAAAAGGTTGCTCAAAAAATTATTGACGTCGTACCCAAGAAGTCTGTCAACGCAGCCTTCGAGTTGGTCAGATTTGTTGAAGTTTGGATTTGGCCACTCAATACAATTGAGCGTGATCTAGTCCCGCTTTGGATTCCCCCATCATCTTCTTCACAAAATTCACTTTTTGAACTCTTGCGCGGTAAGGTCGGCGGAAAAGCAAGAATTCGCGGTTTATTCAGCATTGCCCAACTTCTTGATGAATTATTTGTCAAAAACAAAGTTAAAATTAATGAGGTTTCCAGCTGGGGTATAGATGCTTACCTCCAAGCGATCAGAACGGAGATGGGAATTCTGTCCGTCCCTGGAACAAAACTTAAGGGGCCAATCGAGGATATTTTTTTCTGGATGCCATTATATGATCGTGCCAATGACAAGGCCCATGTTGATTTTGAGAATGAGGATCCCCGATCGCGATGGGAGCGACCAAATGAGATTATCGACTTACGTGATTTCCCACGCGGAAAAATCGGTCGAGCGGTAATTGATGCAGGAGCAGGCTTTGGCAAGACAACCATGTTGCACGCTATTGCATGTAATCTCTGCCATAGGGTCCACATTCCCGTCTTAATTTTACTTGATGCGCTAGCTTATTCAAATATATCCGTGCTTGGTTATCTCAATGACAAGATTAATGCCGAATACGATGTATCAATAGATTGGGAACGACTATGTGAAGGTGGGCGTGCCGTAGTTTTGTTTGATGGACTAGATGAACTTTCAGGAGCTGATCGTACCAGCGTATTAAACACAATTATCAAATTTGCTGCGCGCTTTCCTAAATCAGCTTTTTTGCTCACAGTAAGAGACAGTACAGCACTTACAGTGCCACTTGGAGTATCGGTACTGGCGCTAAATCGACTGGATGATTTTGCGATAAGACAATTTGCAGAAGCATATGCGCCATACGGGGCCAGCTTGTCAGCAGATGCACTCTCTATTCACCTTGAGCGACATCCTGATCTATGTCATTTGCTTCGAATCCCTTTGTTCTTGGCTTTGGTACTCGCAAGTGTTGGCCCAAAAGACAATCTTCCGAGCTCACGTTCTGAGCTATTAGAACATTACCTGTCATTGCTTTTTTCGCCCGAAAGATACAAAGCCATGGCAGTACCATTGCCCCCATTATATGATTTGCGAGAAGCTGCTGAACTTCTTGCATGGCGTGGTTTAGAGGGGGATGGAATCGGCCTTGCTGAGATAGAGGCGAGACGGTTACTGAAGGGGCAAGGATTAAGCGAACAATCTGACGTATATATTGAACGGTTAGTGCAAATTGGTGTTTTACGGCGTGCAGCAGCTCGTTTACGGTTTGCATATCCAATTTTGCAGGAGTACCTTGCAGCTTGCTGGATGGTCGCTAATGCCCCAAATGAAATTGGCCCACGTTTCGCAAGTATAAATCGCCGGCCTTGGGCTCAAACATTGCAATTTGCGCTTGAAATGCATCCGTATTCAGGCACTATTATCAATAATCAACTCAAAGCTCCAGACGATGTTTTCCATACTACTTTACGCCTCATTGCCCGCTGTATCGTGAATGGTGCCAAAGTAATCCCCGAGATTAAGAAATTGGTCGGTGACCGTCTTGCTGAAGCCTGGCCCTCAGAGGCAGGTTCTATTGAGAAGAGTATCGGCTATCTTCTTGCGGATGGATTTCTTGATCCTTTGCCGCAAAAAGCGGTCAAACATATATCTACTTGGGCGCTAGGCTCTGGTGGTGCTGAAATAGTTGCCGCAAAATTATCACCCCCCCTAACGAAGGAGATACTAATTAAATTTATTGCGAAGGATCTGGATTTCAGGCGTAATCTTCATGGTTGGCAGGTCGCGGTAGATGATATAGCTGACGAAGCCCTTGACCTCTATCTTAAGAGGGTTCGCGAGAGCCGGACCACCGAAAAAGAACTCGATTCCTTATCGTCACTTATTGCAGCATTACCACCATCTCATCTACGCCCCAATCGTTGGCATGAAATCACAACGGATTCTACGCTGCCACCAATTATTCAGCTTGCTGGTTATCGATTAGGGCCTCGCCCAGTGCCCTCGAGCGCATGGAGTGTCATAAGCGAGGTGATCAGTCTTTATGAATCAGACGAATCAAATTATATGTATGGTTATCTTGCATTCAAGCTATATTGGAATATGGATGATGCTGGAGATAAGTTCGTACAAATGCTGAATGATCCAGCGGTACCCGAAAAACGGATTCAATCAAGCTTAGAAGGTCTCTTGAGAAGCTATATGGATAATAATGCTAAACGCGAGCAATTCTTTGGCGCGCCATTAGCAAATCAAACCTTTCGCGAAATATTCTTTTTCTAATGCTGCTTTGTTTAGCTATTTTGGGTGACGAGAAAGCAGAACAAGAAACGGTGCCCATGCTTCTTGATCAGGATTTCGACAATGTGTCTGCTTGGCTCCTTCAAATCAATAAATTCAGCGAGACAACAGTGCGCAATGGAGCAATGATTCTTTCGGGGCGACCAATCAAAGCAAAACAATTATTGAAACTTATTGGTTCTGCAGATTTTGGCTTGAGCTTTAAGACCAATGCATCGATTTCTGGCGCGGCTGCTGGTAACGAACCATATATTCACCCGTCGCGTGCTGAGATGCTAAACAGTTTGTTAGCAAACCTGAAGGATGATGATGAAAGCATCGATGCCCTGCGGGTTCGACTGCAAGCGGGAGATACAGGCGCTCTCGAACGGCTTATTGCTGAAATCAGTAGGTTCATCGAGGGATTTCAAGGGTTCATGCCATTCGACGATGACCATAATGTTAGCTTCACACTCTACATCATCGGTCAACAAAGCTCATCCTTGCCTATAGATATTCTCTTTCAAATAATCGATAAGTCATCTTCAAACGCTGGTCGAGATGCAGTCGATTTGATAGTTCGTAGTGGTGATGATAAAGTTATACTACCGCTATTGGAACGGTATAACTCGCGAGATCATGACTTTGTCCATGAAGGAATCTTTGCTGGTCTCGAAACGCTAGGTGGACGCTATGGCAAGCGCTTTGTCCGTGAAGGTGCCAAGCTAATAATTGAATAGGATGACTATATTCTAACATTCGGCTTGACTCCGACTGGGCTGCGCCCGCTGGTCAGCCAAACGTTACTCTCTTTCAATCAGAAATAAATATTTTTCAAAAAATCCGGCAGCATTTCTTTGTAGGTGAAGACAGCGATTCTGGCGGTTTGACGATCTTGAAAAATATTAATTCTGTTTTTTTGTTGAATACTTCCTAAAAGAAGGAAATCTAACAAATTCATCCAAATAGTAGATTTCTAACGGAAACCATGATAAAAATAACCCGAAATTAATCTTAAAAAAGAAACCACTGTTATTGAATAGAAACTATTCAATAACTTATTAGGACTATGAATAAAATCATAATAATAGGCAATTCCGGTTCCGGAAAAACATGGTTAGGAAAGAAGTTAGCTTCAGTTCTCGGAATTTCGCATATTTCATTGGACAATATTTTCTGGGAGCCTGGTGGTTACAACCGGAAAAGAGACGACTTCGATGTTGAGGCCGATATAAAAAGAATTCAAAGCTATGAGAGTTGGATCGCTGAAGGAGTATTCGGTCACCTCATTGAGCCACTAACTGTCTTTGCTGATACTTTAATCTATATTAACTTGCCTTGGTGTGAATGTAAGAACAACCTATTAAATCGAGGCTCTGAGAGTTCTATGCAACTGGACCCAAGAAAAGCAGAAGAAAATTTCCAATCGCTTTTTGAATGGGCTTCTGCATATGAGACTCGGGACAGTAAGGCTTCCAAAAGATATCACAGTTTTTTGTTTGAGAGTTTTTCAGGACAAAAACATATGGTTTCTAACCGTGATGAGTTTGATCGGTTAATAGAAATATGGCTAACCCATCCTTTAACTATGACCGAGCGATGAAACACCGCCCGGCATGTTAAGGGCTATGTTTTGAAAATATGAAGGATTAACAATGGATATATCGACTTTAATGTGGGGACTGATATTTGGTTCAATCGGTTTAGGATTTTTTGTTTATGGCAAAAAACAAAAAGCTGTTATTCCTCTTTTTAGCGGAATAGGATTAATGGTAATTCCATATTTTATTTCAAATATATTTATTCTTGTTGTCTCAGGTATTGTTTTGATAGCATTACCTTATTTCATTAGAATTTAATGGAATATGTTTCTAATTGAGTTAGAAATTTTAATACTACATCTTTCATTCTATGAAAGCCACATAACAAAGCTAAACAACTCGTGGATAGTGCGGTACACCCTTTAGTTATTCAGTTTCTTTTAATTCAAGCCATAATACGCTTATTCTTTTAATTTTTCGGTTAAGATTTTTTTACCATATCTCAGTTTCTCCCAAACCTGTGATAAGAATATTCTTAAAATTACGGTAATCAACCGGAACAAGAGCAGTTATCTGTATTTTTACCTTGCACCTGTAATGTCACCTGTTATATTATTTTACAATTTCTGGGTCATATAAGCCGTATTCATCTATCTTGGAATAAACCGATATAAGAGATATAAAGATGAACAATCAAAACCTGCCAGCAAAAACCGAATTCCTTCTCTATCAAACAGAAGATGGCCGCATCCGAATTGAAACGCGCATGCAGGATGAGACTGTATGGCTGACTCAGCAGATGATGGCAGGACTGTTCCAGACCACAAAACAGAATATTAGTCTTCATATTCAAAATATCTTTGATGAAGGTGAATTAAATCAGGAAGCAACTGTCAAGGATTTCTTGACAGTTCATCAGGAAGTTTAGCGCAAGATCCAACGCAATCTAACTTATTGCAATCTGCTGAAGTAGAAAAGGAACTTAAAAAGATTGAGACATCTGCAAAAAAGAAAAGCAAGCATAGCATAGCGTCAAAAGCATTAAAAATATGTCTTTCTCTTGATATACCCACTTAAGATACCTGTTAAAGATCACTGTCGCATCTAAATCTGCAACAGGAAGAATATCTTGGGATCCTTTTTCTGTTATAAATTATTTACTGTCACAACCGGATAATAGGCATATTATAATTTAAATTTTAACAGAGGAGAGTAAATAATGTCTAAAGAAAGAAATGCAACAAGCGATGCGCGGTTGTCCGATGATATGAGCCATGTTGGAGATTTGCCCCAAGGCTTGGACTTCCTGGAGACGAATGCCCATCTTATCATGGGCGAGTCACAGGGTTATGACATTTGTCTGCTGCCTCTTTTCTGGCATGTTGGGGGAGGCCGACAGGGAAAGTGGCGGGTCGATGAAGTTTTAATGTGCCAGACCACTTTTTTTATTTTGCCCCAAGACCAAAGGGGCAGGATGCAAGATAACGACTTTATCGGCAACCGCCAAGACCCAACAGAGTGGATAGGTGGTGATGTCCAAATCGTAGAGCACCCCGATAGGATAATCTGGCAGGTTGGAAATATGCAGTACATATGCCGCCCGCCCTATTGGGAAATTAAGGGAGAGCACATGGGAGTGATGTGCGACCTGCTCTTGGGGGGGATGGGAAAAGCCGATCGCACTTTCGGGCCCTGGTCCAACCTGGCTACGACTCGCCGTGCCGGCTATGATCAGCGTTGCTGGGTCGAGGGTACTATAACCGTAGGTGGTCAGAAATTTACTTTGGAAAATGGTTATGGTGGCCATGAGATACTGACCCTGGGGGAAACCTGGGACCATATGAAAGCCATGGGCCAGGCGCCATATTATTGGATATCGGGCATGAACGAATCAATACAGATTTTTCTGTTTGCTATGCCAGGTGCGGGAATCAGCTATGGCCGAATCTATGTGGATGGTCTGGAGATTCCCTTCAGTCAGGGCGAGATCTTCGTAAATGATCTGGAATTGTGGATTGACCCAAAGACTGGCATGCAAGTACCCATAAGGTGGCATGTTAATATGAACTCGGCAGGTGGTATTGCGGACATGGAAATTGTTGCCGGTGGAAGGGGTCTGTTTTGCGTGTTGACGCGATCAGGCTATACCCTGCGGTATCCGTTTCTTTCGCGGGCCAACGGCCATATATTTCTCCCCGATATGAAACGGGTTTCTATTGACAATTTAATGATCTATGTTGAGTGGGGCAGATCCGCTATGCCTCTGTCTGGAGGAGCCCCGTGAGATTTCTGTTGGTTGGCTTTGTAAGCAGGATAGAAGAAGAACTCTTTCTAACCAGGAGATAGTGCGGAACACCCTTTAGTTATTCAGTTTTTTTTAATTCAAGCCATACATAATACGCTTATTTTTTAAAAATGTTCAATTAAGATTATTACATATCACAGTTTCTCCAAAACCTTTAATAAGAAGAATCTTGCTGTTTTTTTATATTATAAATTTCTTCCTTTACATAAGATTTCAAATACAAAGTCGCAAACAGATTTCCGAAACAGTTTCTTGAATACTGGCTGATATCTGCAGCAAAGAAATAATTATGAAATAAAGACTGTATGTTTTTCTCATTAGTGGATACTTCCATCTGGATACTTTATATTCAGATCCTCTGCATTGCTTCCGGGGCTTGAATTCAATATCATATTGGATTACTTCATTTTTTTTGCAAAATGTTTTAGTGGCATGAATGTTGCCACTACTCTGTACTAAAGGCACAGATAAACATTAATGCACAAAGAAACAATGAAAAAGGAGGTAACATTATGAGACTTGTCAGAATAATGATCATTACAGTAATATTAGGGCTATCTATTGGTTTTTTACCAAAGACCGGTATGGCTCGTGATGTATCAATGGGAATTCATTTGGGCATACCATTTCCTGTTATCGAAGTCTATCACGCACTACCATTTCCACCTCATCCGCGTGCTTTTTATAGCCATCGCCCATATAATCGAAACACATTTGCAAATAGATCGCGCTTTCGGCATAATAGAAATAATGAATACAGGGGAGAAGGACACGGATATTACAATCGGGAAGAAAGACGGGATAGATATGACCGTCATGATGGTTATCGTAATTCAAAACCCCGCAGAAGGTAATTATGTATCAAAAGGATAGCGTATAATAAATATAAGCAAACACCCCGACTCTATCAGCTTTTGAAGGGGGAAAAACAATTCCCCCTCATTGGAATCTACCATTAAGGAAACTGCAAAATGAAAAAGTTATTAATATTCGTAATGCTGTTATTGCCTCTCTGTGGCTGCTATGTCGATTACGGGCCCGGTTATAATGGCTATTATGGAGACGAAGTATACGGACCGGGAACTATTGTATTTGATGGTCCCCCGGATGTCATAGTGCTGCCTTATACAAACAATGTTTACGTTGTTCCTGATATAGATATTGACTTGTATTTCTGGGATGGCTGGTGGTGGCGTTTATGGGAAGGTCGTTGGTATCGCTCAAATTATTATAACCGTGGTTGGAATCAATATTATAATGTCCCAAGTTTCTATGTTGGTATAGACCTTGGCTGGAGAAAATACTACAGAGAACGTAACTGGCACGGGCAGCGGTGGAACTATGAAAGGATTCCTAACCAACGACTTCAGCAGAACTGGAAGAGCTGGAATAATGATAAGCATTGGGAAAAAAATAAAAAATGGGGTGTTCAAGGTTCAAGACCTGTTTTGCAACGTCCGGAGGTTCAGCCAGAACGTGTCTACAGGCCTCAACGCACTGAAACTAAGCCAGAACGTTACAACAAATCTCAACGCCCGGAAGCTCAACCCGGACGTGCCTACAGACCTCAAAGTCAAGAGACTAAGCCTGAACGCGACTACAGGCTTCAACGCTCTGAAACTAAGCCAGAACGTGACAACAAATTTCAACGCCCGGAAGCTCAACCCGGACGTGCCTACAGACCTCAACGTCAAGAGACTAAACCTGAACGCGACTACAGACCTCAACGCTCTGAGGCTAAGCCAGAGTTTGACTCCAAAACCCAACACCCGGAAGCTCAACACGGACGTGACTCCAAACCTCAATCCGGTGAGGAAAAACCGGCACAAAGGATGATATCAAAATCTCAGGAGAAATTTAAAATAGATAATGCCAACCAACTGGAAAAACAAGAAAAGGAGGAAGTAGAAAAACAGGTTAGAAAAAACTACCAACAAAGATGGTAATCCTGGTTAGTACTTATTTATTTTGTTTTTTCTATTTATGCAGTGGTAAGATAGTTACATTCAACCCTGAGATAAGAAGAATGGAAATTGGCTCATTGGTGTACAATTTTTTCGGCATACGTTAATACCAAACAATACTGGTTTAACGGCAATGAATAAGAAAGATATCAAGTAATTTAAATCAATTTAGCCGACAAAGAGGGAAAGAGTTATGAAAAAGGTTTTTGCTCTGCTGGCAGTAGTAATTTTAATTATAGCTGTATCGTTCGTCTGTGCTGAAGAGACCCCGGGTAATTCTGAAACACCGGGTCAAAATTTGACAAAAGAAAAACAACAGGCAGAAAAAGAAGGCAAGCGTATGGAAAGAAAAGGGCAGCTTATTCAAAAGAAAGGTCAACGCTTGCAATTCAAAGGCAAACTCATAGGAATAAAAGGTGAGTATATTCAAAAGAAAGGTGAACTGCTGGAACAAGAAGGAAAAGTTAAAAAAGGCAAACGTATGGAACATAAAGGCAAAGCCATAGAAAAAAAAGGCCAGCTTATTCAAAAGAAAGGTGAACGCTTGGAACGTAAAGGCAAAGCCATGGAAAAAAAAGGGGAGGCTATTAAAGAGCAGGTTAAAGATCTGTAAAAGAAAAGAAGTGATAAAAAAAATAGTCCGTATTCAAATAAGATATCAAAAAAAAGGGGTAGTAAGTACGATTTCTCCTAAACCTTTGATAAGAAAATCTTAGGCCTTGACAGGTTATGGGCATATGCTTATAATAGTCCAAAAGCAAAAGGAGCAATAAAGATAAATGCCCAGGCCTAAATGTCGCCGGCATGTTTGTGGTGTGCCGGATATAAATTATTTCAAGCCACGGGGGATACCCGCTACAGATCTGGAGGAAGTTGTTTTAAGCCTTGATGAATATGAAGCAATTCGTCTGGCAGATTACGATGCTTTATACCAGTCAGAAGCAGCGGCCAAAATGAACATTTCCCGCCAGACATTCGGCAGGATAATCGAAGCGGCTCACAAAAAAATAGCTGACGTTCTGATAAATGGAAAAGCGCTTAAAATTGAAGGCGGGGAAGTTGCTTTCGGCGAAACAAAGACATGCGACAACGGAAAAGGACGCAGGTCTAAAACAAATAATCAATAGAGCCAATTGCAAAACGCCCCATTTTGGCCGATCTCTGAGTTGGGCTCAAATTTTAAAAGGAGAAATTTATGAAAATCGCATTGCCTTCAAATCAAAATCAGATTGATGAACACTTTGGACACTGTGAATATTTTACTGTATTTACCATTGACGATCAGAAAAAAATTCTATCGGAAGAAAAGCTTGCATCGCCAGCCGGTTGCGGTTGTAAATCGAATATTGCCGTTACACTCGCGCAGATGGGAGTAAGAATGATGATAGCCGGAAATATGGGACAGGGAGCTGTTAATGTATTGAACAGCAACGGCATTGATGTTCTGCGCGGCTGCGCTGGAAACGTTAAAGATGTTACTGAAAGCTGGCTCGCTGGTAACCTGAAGGATTCAGGCTTGGCTTGCGCTCAGCATGAGCATGGTTGTCATAACGATTAAATACTATAACGGACAGACTGACCGAAGTATTAACCGTATCAGTTAATAAACTCATGACTTGAAATAGAAAAAGTATTGCAATCTATGCTTGCAATACTTTTTCAAGTTTTTGAAGATTTTCATCCTGTCCCACAACAATAACCGTATCACCGGCCTGAATCCTGGTTTCAGAGGAAGGATTAAAGGTCATACTTCCATCGTGATTTTTTATTGCTATGATAATAAGGTTGTATTTTTGTCTTATTCCTGAATCTTTCAACATTATATTTATAATTTTTGAAGACGCACTCACAGGAATTTCTTCCATTCTAATATCATTGCCCTGCTCATTGTAAGCAAGTTCCAAAAAATTTGTAACGGCAGGCCGTAAAATTCGCTGAGACATGCTTATGGCCCCAAGTTCATAGGGTGATACAACAGTATTTGCTCCTGCCGCAATAAGTTTGGATTTTGCTTCATTTCGGGTTGCTCTGGCTGTTATATAAAGATCGGGATTAAGTTGTCTTGCGGTTAAAACAAGGAAAACATTGTCCGCATCCGAAGCAAGAACGGCAACAAGTCCTTTTGCTGTTTTTATTCCGGCTTTTATAAGGGTATTTTCTTCAATTGCGTCTCTGGATAAAAATAAAACACGATCCTCTTCCATAACAGGGATAAGGTCTTTTTGGCTTTCGATAACAACAAGGTCAAAATTTTTCTTGATCATCAGATTGCTGCACAGCACTTTACCTATTCTTCCATATCCACAGATAATATAGTGGTTTTTGAGTTTGCTTATTTTTTTTTCCAATCTTCGCCTCCCTAAAATAGCTCTTATTCTTCCCTCGACCATGAATTGAACCATGGCGCCTGCCATATAAAAGCAAAAACCGACACCAAAAAAGATAAGCAGGGCCGTGAAAACTCTTCCCGGCTCACTTAGTTTATGAACTTCGCTATACCCTACTGTGGAAATCGTAGTTATGGTCATATATATAGAATCGAATAAAGCCCAGCCTTCAATCATCATGTAGCCGACAGTACCAATAATACAAACAAGAAGAGTTAGCAGGACTGATAGTATAAGATGCTTTGTGCTATTCATATAAGTATATAGTATTCGTTAAATGTTAAATGCTAATCATAAGTCAATCAGCTAGAAGATATCTATTTGCCTTTATTATTCAAGCGGCTTTATATCCGGCACAGGAGAAAGTTCCTATCGGATAGTTAATGATTTTTTGCATTTTTGTTATTTATATGCTAAACAGACAAATCTTTCAAGAATAGATTTATCAACTGAATTTATTTTATTTGGCAAAAAAACGAATATGCATAAAACAGCACTAAAATACGAGAAATTACGCGAAGATATGGTGGAAAAGCAGGTCATATCACGGGGTATAACTGACCCTAAAGTACTTGCCGCAATGCTAAGAGTTCCCCGCCATCTTTTTGTAAATGATGCTTTGATGGACCAGGCTTATGGTGATTATCCCCTTCCGATTGGTGAACAGCAGACGATATCACAGCCCTATATTGTTGCGGAAATGACTCAAGCCCTTGATCTGAATGAAGAAGACAGGGTGCTTGAAATCGGCACAGGCTCGGGTTATCAGGCAGCAGTTATTGCAGAAATTGTTTATCGGGTTTACACTATAGAAAGAATACATTCACTTTATGTCAAAACCAGGGCGCTTTTTGATAAGTTGCGGTATTTCAATATAGTAACCAAATATTCCGACGGAACCCTCGGGTGGCCGGTTGAAAGTCCTTTTGATGCAATAATAGTTACCGCAGGCGCTCCTGTTATTCCGGAAATCCTTATAAGCCAGCTTGCAAAAGGGGGACGATTGGTGATTCCTGTAGGGGATCAAAATACCCAGGAATTAACCAAAATATACAAAGATGGAAAAGGCATTCATCAGATAACTCTTGGCGGTTGCAGATTTGTCAAACTTATCGGAGAACAAGGCTGGAAGGAATAATAATATGCTTAGAAGAGTGTATGACTGGGTTTTAGGTTGGGCCAAAAAGCCTTATGGAACCTGGGCATTATTCATTTTAGCTTTTGCCGAATCTTCTTTTTTCCCGATTCCTCCCGATGTTCTTCTTATCGCACTTGCTATCGCTATCCCAAAAAAATCTTTTAAATATGCCCTGGTATGTTCTGCAGGTTCCATTTTGGGAGGCTGTTTCGGCTATCTTGTAGGATGGCAGTTTATGGAAGCAATCGGGGGCAAAATAATAGACTTTTACGGTTTTGCCGATCAATTCAATTATGTTCGGGAGCTTTTTACTAAATATGATGCATGGGCCATAGGTGTAGCCGGTTTTACTCCAATACCCTATAAGGTCTTTACTATTTCAGCCGGTGCATTTAATATCAATTTTTTTGTTTTTTTTATCGCTTCTTTGATTTCCCGGTCTGCCAGGTTTTTTCTTGTTGGAGGCCTTATTTATTATTTTGGCCCTAAAATCAAGGATTTTATTGATAAGTACTTTAATGCTCTTGCAGTGGGATTTACAGTACTTCTTATTGCAGGCTTTATAGTTATCAAATACTTGTTATAGGATTAACTGCATTTTGAGTATCCGCATGAATGGCAAACAAGACAGCCTTCCTGATGCGTAATAACTCCGCTGCATTCCGGGCAAACTCCCATCATAGCTTCATTGTCGATAAAAGAAAAATCCGTCCTGTGCTTAAGCGCTTTTGCTATTGCATCGGGGCATGAAAGCACCATTTCTCCGTTTTGCCATGCAGGAGAAGGGCATCGGATTCCAGTCAGCTGTTTTACTATAGCTTCAAGGCTAACCCCTGATCGCAAGGCAAGCGATATAAGACGGCCTGCCGCTTCAATTTGAGATGAAGCACATCCGCCTGTCTTTCCCATCTGTGCAAAGACCTCACACATACCCTTGTCATCAGAATTTATTGTTACATATAAGTTTCCGCACCCTGTTTTTGTGCGTTCAGTGATTCCAACCGTACATTCAGGCCTTGGCCTTGGGGCAATTTTAACGGAATCTTTTTTTTCAGCACCAATGCTTAAAACCTGATGGTCACGACTGCCGTAACGGTAGATTGTAATTCCTTTACAACCTTTTTCATGGGCAAGCATATATGCTTTTGCTATATCACTTCTTAAAGCATCCGGGCCAAAGTTAATGGTTTTTGAAACCGCATTGTCTGTATATTTCTGAAATGCCGCCTGAATGTTTATATGCTGCTCCGGTGCTATATCATGAGCAGTTTTAAAAAGATCTTTGGATTTATCAGGAATTCCTTCAAGTTTTTGAATTGATGTTCCGCTTGTTATTGTTTCTATCAGATTTTTGCTGTAAAAGCCTTCTGCTTTTGCAATTTCTACAAACAACGGATTAATATCGGAAAGTATTTTATCATCAAGAACTCTTCTTGTTTGAACGATACCGAATATGGGTTCAATACCACTTGATGTTCCTGCAATAATACTTATTGTGCCTGTAGGAGCTATTGTTGTAGTAGTGGCATTTCTCATATATGGTGTATCGGGGTTGTCATAAATACTTCCTTTATAATCCGGAAAATTTCCCCGTTTTTTTGCCAGTGCAGCAGATGCACTCTTTGATTCTTTAATAATAAAAGACATTATTTTTTCGGCTGTATCAACAGCTTCTTGTGAATCATATGGTACTCCCAGTTTAATAAGCATATCTGCAAAACCCATCACACCTATACCTATTTTCCTGGTTCCTTTGCTCATTTTTTCAATGTGGGCAAGAGGATAGTTGTTGATCTCAATCACATTATCTAAAAAATGAACCGCATCATGAACGGTTTTTTTCAGGCGGTTATAATTTATTGCTTTTCCCGATAACATCGCAGACAGGTTTACAGAACCTAATGTACATGATTCATAAGGAAGAAGAGGTTGTTCACCGCAAGGATTTGTTGCTTCAATGTTTCCAAGATGAGGGACCGGATTGTCCTGGTTAATCCTGTCTATAAATATTATACCCGGTTCACCGTTTAACCATGCGGAATGCACTATTGCATCAAAAATATTTTTTGCGAAAACTCGTTTTACAGTCTTACCTGTCCTGGGATTTATCAGATCATATTCAGACTCTTTTCCGGATTCACTATTTAACGCATCCATGAAATCTTGCGTAAGAGCAACTGATATATTAAAATTATTAAGCCTTCTTGTATCATTTTTGAGCTCAATGAAAGATTCTATATCGGGATGATCCACCCGCAAGATCCCCATGTTTGCCCCTCTGCGGGTACCGCCCTGCTTTACGGTTTCTGTTGCCACATCAAAAACAGTCATAAAAGATATAGGCCCGCTTGATACTCCGGCAGTGGAAAGCACAATATCTTTTTCAGGACGTATCCTGGAAAAAGAAAAACCTGTACCTCCTCCGCTTTTATGTATCATGGCCGTATGTTTTAATGTCTCAAAAATGCTGTCCATTGAATCTTCAATAGGCAAGACAAAACATGCGGCAAGCTGGCCGAGACGGCGGCCGGCATTCATAAGAGTTGGTGAGTTAGGCAGAAACCACAGGTTGGTCAAAAGCTTTAAAAACTTTTTTTCCGTTTTTTCAATATCAAATGGTTTTGCAAACAAAGAATCGGCAGACGCAATATGTTTTGCGACCCTCACAAACATATCCTCCGGCGTTTCTATCGCAATTCCTTCCTTGTTTTTTTTCAGATAGCGTTTTTCAAGCACTATCAAGGCATTATTTGAAAGGGGTATACTCATAGCCGATTTGTTTTCAACTCGGTTTTCATATGTGTGATGAATGCATTGCTCAAGGGTGAAAGACTTCTTTGCTTGCTTAAGGTCAGATAAAAGCTGCGCTTAAGATCAAGACCTTCTATGGCAAGCGCTTTTAATGACCCTGCTTTTAAATCTTCCTTAACCGCTATTGTTGACAAAATTGATATCCCCACTTGATTTTTTATTCCTTGTCTCACGGCTTCCGTACTTCCCATCTGAGCAGCAATATTAAAGTCATTAATATCGCATCCGGCTTTATTTAAATTCTGTTCAATGGATTTTAATGTTCCTGATCCTCTTTCCCTCATTATAAATGGTTCTTCCATAAGCATTTTTAAGGTAACACTTTTTTTCTTTCCCCATTTATGAGCTGATGGAACAACAAGACGCATCTGATCATCGATAAGAATTTCCTGATGAATTCTTTTATCTTTTTTTGCTGCTCCGACAACTCCGAGTTCAATAAATCCCGAAAGCGTATCATTAATTATTTTTTCAGTATCACCAATGATAAGTGAAAGTTTTATATCAGGATAAGTTTTGGTGAAACTTCCGGCAATTCTCGGAAGAATATACTCGCCGGGGATTGTGCTCCCGCCTATTACAAGATTTCCTTTAATATTACCCTGAAAACCGGACAGAGCACTTTCCATTTCATCGTAAAGTGCTATAAGTTTTTTTGCGTAAGAATAAAGTAATATTCCTGCCTTTGTAGGGATTGCCTCTCTTGATAATCGATCTACCAGACGACAGCCTAAATGTGCTTCCAGATCTCTCATATGGCTGCTAACGGTAGGCTGAGAAATATAAACAGCTTCCCCTGCCTTTGAAAAGCTTTTTTGCTCAATTACTTTACAGAATATTTTAAGATGCCAAAGGTCCATTTTATTTAGAATTGGAATTAAATCCGAATTTTTCTTTTAATTTTTGATTAACTACAGGAGGAACCATTCCTACAATATTGCCGTCAAATTCTGCGGCTTGTTTAATTATTGAGGAGCTTGTAAAAATCCACCTCAAACCGGTCATAAGGAACACAGTCTGTATATCCCTGTTAAGCCGTCTGTTCATAAGCGCCATCTGAAATTCATAATCAAAATCCGACAAGGCCCTCATTCCCCTAAGTATGGCATGACTTTTCTTCTTCAGCGCGTAATCAACAAGAAGCCCATCGAATGTATCTATTTCGGTATTCTTTATTTTTTTCAAGCTTTGTTCAAGCATTTCAATCCGTTCATCAATTGTAAACAGACATTTTTTATTCGGGTTATGTAAAATAGCAACAATTACCTTATCAAAAAGCTTAAGACCTCTTTCAATTATATCAATATGACCGTTTGTAACAGGATCAAAGGAGCCGGGGTAAATAGCAATTCTTCGCATTGATTAATATAATCCGTATTTTTTATGTGTTATAATTTTTACTGTATAAGTCGTTTCTATACTCTATGTTTGTTTATTATACCATGTATTTTAAAAATGAAACAAAGGTTTTTCCATATTTTCTCTGATCCGTTATCTTGTAAACAGAAATATTTTCAGGAAGAGTTTCCCGCAAATCATGTTCAATTACTATAGAAGCGTTATTTTCAAGAACTCTGCTTTTTGAAAGATTAATTAAAGCAGGGGTTATAAGATCCTTGTTATAAGGAGGATCCATAAACACAAGACTAACAGCAGGAATCGTGTGAGTATATTCAATATTTTTTTTTGAAATGTCAAATCTTGCAATTGCAATTCTTTCCGTAAGTCCGCAGGCTTTAATATTTTTGCTGATAGTTGAAACAGCTTCTTTATCGTTATCTATAAATATTGCATAGGATGCTCCCCTGCTTAATGCTTCTATTCCCAATGCTCCTGTTCCTGCAAAAAGATCAAGTACTACAGAATCAACAACCTTATTGGAAAGAATATTAAAGATACTCTCTCTTAGGCGTCCTGATGTCGGTCTTATTTTTAAACCTTTTGCAGAAAAAAGTTTTTTGCCTTTCAAGTCTCCGCTTATTATCTTAAGACCGGTCAATTTACAAACTCTTTATTATTTTATAAAGATAACTTCGACCAACATCAATTTTTTTTGCGGTTTTGGAAATATTTTTATCATTTTCCGACAACTTTATTTTAATAAATTCTTTTTCAAAAGCCTGCTTAGCATCTTTTAACCGATCAATTAAAAACAACTCGGATTTGGCCGGTTCAGGAACTTCTTCAACAGCCGGTTTGTATTGATCCGGTATATCGGAAACATCAATAATATTTTCCCTGGTCATTATGGCAAGCTGATTAACAAGATTCTTTAGCTCTCTCACATTGCCGGGCCACAAATAGTTGGATAATAGTTCGATGGCTTCCGGGGAAAGTGCTTTCTTTTCATTATTGTTCTCTATCGCAAATTCAGCCAAAAAAGTATCGATTAAAACAGGAATATCATCTTTGCGGCTTCTTAATGCAGGAACCTCAATCGGAACAACATTAAGACGGTGATACAGGTCTTCTCTGAAACTACCTTTTTCAATTTCTATTTCAAGAGGTTTATTGCTTGCAGCAATAAACCTTGCCTTTATATTCATAACCCTGTTTCCACCTATCCTCTGAAACGTTTTTTCCTGAAGTGCTCTAAGTATTTTAGCCTGGGTTTTCAGGCTCATATCACCGATATTGTCAAGAAAGATAGTTCCACTGCCGGCCAATTCAAATTTGCCTATCTTTTTTGAAATTGCTCCTTCAAATGCTCCCTTTTCATGTCCGAAAAGTTCGCTTTCTATCAGCTCATCCGGAATTGTCACACAATCAACGGTAATAAAAGACCCATCCACACGAGGACTAAGCTGAAAAATTGTTCGCGCAACAAGTTCTTTACCTGTTCCATTTTCACCCGTAATTAAAACCCATGCTTCGGATGGAGCAACAGCGGCTATTTTTTTCTTAAGATAAACAATAGCCTCGCTGTTTCCGGTCACAGAATTTTTTTCTATTGTTTTCTTTCGAAGATATCTGTTTTCTTCTTCCAGTCTTCTAAAATTTAAGGCATTATTTATTGTAACTATTATCTTATCAATTGAAAGGGGTTTTTCAATCAAATCGTATGCGCCAAGCTTAATGGCTTTAACTGCAGTCTCAATATTGCCATGTCCCGTTATTATAATGACTTGTATATGGGGATTGTCTTTTTTAATTTGTTTTAAAGTTTCTATTCCGTCAATACCCGGCATCCATATATCTAAAAGAACAAGATCAGGCGATTCCTTATCTATAATCTTTAAACCTTCATATCCGTTTGAAGCCAACATTACTTCAAAACCTTCATCTGCAAGAAGACCTTTTAAAGATTGAAGAATTGACGGGTTATCATCTACTATTAGTATCGATGGAAACATTGGTTTTTATCCCTTCCTCCCCTATTCTGTGGTTTATACCCTCAGAACGTATTAATCTACTTTTAACAAGCCCATCAGATTATTGGCAACTCAATAATAAACTTTGCTCCTTTAGGGTAATTATCCTGTACTCGAATAACGCCTTTATGATCTGAAATAATTGTATTTACGATAGCAAGCCCCAAACCTGATCCGGCTTTTTTGGTTGAAAAATTGGGCTCAAAAATACGCGCCTTATCTTCTTCCGATATCCCTGCACCATCATCAGCAATTTCAATTTTGATTACTTTTGCTTCCTTATTATGCTCAAGTGAAATTGTAATATTCCCATGTTCTTTAATTGCGGTAACAGCATTATCGACCAAGTTTATCATTGCCTGTTTTATTTGTTGCCTGTCAAGGTTAAGCTGTGGAATGTTATCCGAAATTATTGTATCAAAAATTACATTTTGATGCCCTTCCCTATATAGTGCAACGGTTTCCTTGATTATAGGAGCCAAATCACAAAGAATGGGATTTGCCGATGGAAATCTTGCAAAGGTTGAAAATGCATCTACAATATTTCTTATTAATTCTACATGGTCAATTATCATTTGTGTGCATTCTTCAAATATCGGCTCTTTCAATTGATCTGAATATTTACGCTGAAGTCTTTGGGCGGAAAGCTTTATAGGCGTTAGAGGATTTTTTACTTCATGCGCTATCCGGCGTGCAACCTCACGCCATGCAGCCATCCTCTGAATTTTTTCAAGCTCGGTTAAGTCATCAAAAACCATCACAATGCCCATATGCTGACCTGTATCATCTTTTAAGGCATTTACATTCATAAGAAAGCTACGGCGTCTTCCCCCTACAAAAAGATTTAAAGGAACTTCCAAAGCATTATCCTGTGCTACAGACAGATTTTCTTTTATTTCTTCGGCTATATTAACATTTTGATCAGGTAACAAATCTTTATAGCTTTTGCCCAGAGTTTCATCCTGTTTAAGATTTAACATTTTTTCAGCTGATTTATTAATGGTAGTAACCATCCCCTTTGAATCGAGAGTAATAACACCAGTTGAAACATTTTTTAAGACGATTTCCATATATTGGCGTTTTTCTTCTATCTCGATGTTTTGCAGTTCAAGTTTTTTTGCGGAAAGCTCGAGCTGTTCTCTGCCATTTCTCAAGTCTTTTGTCATTTTATTAAATGAATCCACAAGACTTCCTATTTCATCATCAGAAGCTACATCTAACGTAAAACCTAAGTCTCCTTCTGCAACACGCCTGGTACCTTCTACAAGTTCCATGATGGGAATCGTAATGGATTTAGCAAGATAAAATCCGAACCAGATAGCGCAAAAAAGCACAAGTAATGCTACTATGGATAGTAATATATAATATGAGATTTGAATGGGCTTTTTTAAAAGCTTTGTTTGCTGATATTCCTCAAAGCCAAGAGAAATAGACTTCATCTTCTTGGAAAGCCGATGAGAAAGTTTGTTTGACAATACGATATAGCATTTAGCTTCGGAAGGCTGAACTCCAAATGGAACGGTCCCTATAGTTCTGACAAGTTCTCTGTCTTCCACTATTTCAGTTATGGTTCTTACACCATTTGGGGGTATATCCTTTTTAAAGTTATCCGGATCAAGAACTCTCAATGGTATATCCTCCATGCCAAGCGGAAGGATAAAAGTCATACGTTTAAAATTGCTGCCATAAAGTTCTATTGCCTGGATATTGAATGACCTCTGCACAACCTGTAGATAGTGAAAAAGTGATTTTTTCTTGGCAGGATCCAGTAAGTTTTTATTATTAATCTGGTATGCGATTCTTTCTATATAAAATCTGTTATTTTCCTGAACCTGCCCATAATAGTATCTTCCAACATCCAGTGAATGATCAAGGGCCTGTTCAATGGGAACTTTAAACCAGAATTCAGTGCTTGTTGTTATAAAACTTATGGAAAAAAAGAATAAAATTATTGTTGGTAAAAGAGTTAGAGCGCCAAAAGCTATGACGAGTTTCGTGCGAAGCTTCGCGCCGATGGCGTTTTTCTTTCTATCATAAAGAAGCTTGAACAGATTTCTGAATACCAGAAAAATCAGCAGAATAAGTAATAACAAATTAACGTTGATCAGAATAAACATCAAAACGGTATTTGATACCGGAATCCCTGCTCCAAATTTAATTATTCTGGTTTCAAGAAATGTTAAAAGGGCGACAACAAATATAATTGCAATAATTATAATGCCTTCTCTTTTACGTCTCGAACGTTCCTGTGAGGAATTAGTCTGTGGCGGGACTATTGATGAATTATTATCCATATTAGTTTTAAAATATTATGAATGTATTAATTAATAGACAAAATCTATTTGATACAAATCAGTTTCAAAATCCCATAATGAAACGAAAACAAATATATAATGTAGATAAAAAGGCAGGGTGAATTTGCTTACTTCTGCTTTTGCTTCAATGTGGTAACGGGCATTTTTTTCCAGTTGATCCAAGTCAACTATTTTCAATCCTTCAATCTGGGTCATAAGTTCCTGTGCTTCTTTGAATGACTCTGTTTTATCCGGACCTGTGCTCTTCCAGGACCTTGATATTGTATATGTATTTTTCAGATTATCGTATTTTATTGTATTAGTTAACAATATTTCTGTAATTTTATTATTGAAAAACAGATCGTTATCTTTATAAAGTTTGACATAAAAAGTAAAAGAAGTGGCTATACCACTTGTAATCGCCTTTTTCATGTCTTCTGTAAAAGCACCATCCAGATGCATCTTGAAAAGAAGCTCTTTATTATGTCTGGTAATTGCAATATTAGTAAGCTTTACTACCTGAGCAAAGGATGTTTGAGGTATGACAATTAAAAAGCAAAGTAAAAACAAGTAAATTTTATGTTTTCTTAGTGTTGGCATATCAATATTTATCTTTTTGCAGTATCAAATTTATTATTATAATAATAAATATGTAGTCTTATTTATCTTAATGTTGTTTCTGTATAAATTAAGCAGCTGTCACGAAATAGTTCTGGTCTCCCAGGATTCTTTACTGGAAAAAAACATTTCAATAAAAGCATGATTAAACGCATGGCCGGATTTATTAAGCTTAAAATGCCCCATCACAGGTAAACCAAGGAGTGAAAAATCACCTATTGAATCTAAAGTTTTATGTCTTACAAACTCGTCAGGAAAGCGCAGGCCATCATTGTTTAAAATGGTATTTTTATCAATCACAACCGCATTATCAAGAGAACCGCCTTTAGCGAAACCGTACTGCTTGAGATATTCTATCTCATGCAAAAAACCAAAAGTCCTTGCAGCAGATATTTCTTTCTCAAATATTTCATCGCTGATGCTTGAGGAAAAAGTTTGTTTTTTAATAACAGGATGATCAAACTCAATATCGCAGGTGATTTTAAAATCAGATGAAGGATATACCCCAACGGATTTTCCGTCTTTGTTAAGCTCGATGGGTTCAGTAACAACAAAATAATATCTTGGACTGTTTTGTGCAATTATCCCGGCTTCTTTCAACATACGCGTAAAAGGTGCAGCACTTCCATCCATTATCGGCATTTCATAAGAATCGAGCTCAACTATTACATTATCAATTGAAAGGCCGGCAAAAGCAGCCATAATATGTTCGATGGTAGATACTATAAAACCGTTGTGACCTATTACCGTAGCAAGGCTTGTATCGACAACCATACTGAAGCGTGCAGGTATACTGGGTTTATCCAAAAGATCGGTTCTAACAAACTTTATACCATAATTATCCGGTGCAGGTTTGATACTAAGATTTACTTTTTTCCCCGAATGAACGCCGATCCCTGAACAACAAACCGTCTTTTTAATAGTTCTTTGGTTAAAATAACAAGCCATTATAATTTATAATATATAAATTCTATTATTGGTAAAATTGATGAGCATATAAAACAAATAACATATTAAATAACAAATAGTTATTATCTAATTCCCAAACAGATGGTTGCAGTATAGCTTATATAGGCTAAGGATGCAACTATATCTTATCTTGAAATTAACTTATCTTAACTGTTTTCAGATTGTCAACAAATTCTTGATGTTAATAATAATATCATATATATATGCAAACTACAGTGCATATGTTATTATTATGAGAAGGAGGAGACATGCTTGCTAGGATTTTAAGCAGTGCTGTTATAGGTATTGATGCTTATCTTGTGGAAGTGGAAGTTGATATTGCCAAGGGGCTTCCTTCATTTACTACGGTAGGACTTCCGGAAGCAGCGGTCAAGGAAAGTCGGGAACGTGTTAAATCTGCTATTACAAATTCCGGTTATTTTTTCCCTGATGACAGGATAACCGTTAACCTTGCACCTGCCAATATAAAGAAAGAAGGAACCGGATTTGATCTGCCTATTGCAATAGGGATTCTTACCGCAACCGGGCTTATTATGCAAAAAAAGCTTGCGGAATATTTTGTACTCGGCGAACTTTCTTTAGATGGACGTATAAAACCTGTAAACGGATCTCTTCCCATGGCCCTTGCCGCAAAAGCTGCCGGCTATAAAGGCATTATAGTTCCTTTTGATAACGGAAAGGAAGCTTCAGTTGTTAATGGAATCTCGGTTTTTCCGGTCAAAACACTGTCTCAGGTTGTTGATTTTTTTCGCGGCACAGAAAATCTTGAGGCGGCAAAAACCGATATAAGCCTGCAATTTGACAAAAACAGCGAATTTGAAGTAGATTTTTCAGAAGTAAAAGGACAGGAACACGCAAAACGGGCACTTGAAGTTGCTGCAGCCGGAGGCCATAATATTATAATGATAGGTCCGCCAGGTTCGGGAAAGACCATGCTGGCCAAAAGGCTCCCTTCAATTTTACCCCCCATATCTTTTGATGAAGCATTGGAAACAACAAAAATATACAGCGTTGTCGGCATGCTTGAAAAGGGAAATGCTATGATAGTAAAAAGGCCTTTCCGATCTCCTCATCATACAATTTCAGATGCAGGTCTAATTGGAGGAGGTCATGTGCCAAGACCAGGGGAAGTAAGTCTCGCACATAATGGAGTTCTTTTTTTAGACGAGCTTTCAGAATTTAAAAAACATGTGCTTGAAGTACTTCGCCAGCCGCTTGAAGACATGAAGGTTACTATCTCCAGGGCATTATCATCAATAACATATCCTGCAAGCTTTATGCTTGTATCAGCCATGAATCCATGCCCATGCGGTTTTTTTTCCGATCCCAAGCATGAATGCCGATGTTCATATCAGCAAATACACAGATACAGATCAAAGATATCAGGGCCTTTAATGGATAGAATTGATATTCATGTTGAGGTTCCGGCAGTAGCATACAGAGATCTTATGACAGATTCTACTTCCGAATATTCGAAAGATATAAAAAAGCGTGTTTCCAAGGCACGGTTTGTTCAGGCCGAAAGGTTTGCCAGAGCCAAAATATACTGCAATGCTCAAATGAACAGCCGGCATATTAAAAAAT
The DNA here is from genome assembly GCA_043825875.1 of Pseudomonadota bacterium. Taxonomy (GTDB): domain Bacteria; phylum Desulfobacterota; class Desulfobacteria; order Desulfobacterales; family RPRI01; genus RPRI01. Next base: position 32,172 of record JBDRRF010000110.1, read on the forward strand.
ACTGTAAAATTGATGACGCTGCGTGCGCTCTTATCGAATCTGCCATTGATAAACTCGGGCTTTCCGCAAGAGCTTTTAACCGAATCTTAAAAATTGCCAGAACAATAGCTGATCTTGCAGGAAATAACGATATTAAAGTTGATCATGTTTCAGAAGCCATTCAATACCGCAATCTTGACAGAGCAAAACTGTAACTGGCTATCTAAAGAAAATAAAAGGAAAAGATAAATTATGATAACTCAGAAATCTTTTTTCACCTTTATTCTTTTTTTGGGGATGATCATTTTTCCTGTAGCTATAGCTCAAGGCATAGATTTACAGATAAGTACTGCTACACATCATGGGAAAGACCTCTCAACCTCTGTCAAACCAGATACAGCGCTTGAACCAAAACTTCTATTTAATGCCGTTCATGAAAACTCTTTGGAAAAAGTGCAGTCGCTTATTTCCAGTGGCGTAGACTTAAAAGTCAAAAATGATCAGGACGAAAGCCCACTTATGGTGGCATTAAGACTTAAAGAAGAAGAAATTGCCCGCCTGCTTATAGAGAAAGGAGCACTTCTCAATGTAGCCGATTCAGATGGCTGGACACCTTTAATGATAGCCTTGAAAAATAAAAGTACTGACTGTGCCGGGTTGATGATTGAAAAAGGCGCGGAAATTAATGTTCTGAATAAAAGCGGCTGGAGCCCCTTGATGTTATCTATTAAATACAGCTCTCCTGAAAATTCATTACTGTTGATTAAAAAAGGAGCAGAACTTCAGATTAAAACACAAGATGGCGAATCACCGCTGTTGCTTTCAGCCGTGGCAGGAGACGTTGGTGTACTTGCAATAATCATGAACAAAGTAAAAATGGCAGATGAAAGAGATAAGAATGGCAATACTTTACTACATCTTGCAGCCGAACATGGAAAAACTGAAGCTGTGGATCTATTATTAAAGCACAAAGTCAATTTGGAGGAAACTAACCACGAAGGTTTGACGCCTCTTTTGTCAGCATTGGCATCAGGCCAAACGGAAGCAGCGTCATTTTTACTCAGCAAAGGAGCAACACACACAGCCATTGCCAATGGCAACAGCTCACTTCATTATGCCGCCAATAGCGGAAACAAAGAGTGTGTATCTCTATTATTGCCGGGTGACCTTCCGGTTAATATACAAAACTTTGCCAAAGAAACCCCGCTCCATAATGCAGGCAGCAGTGAAGTTGCAGAATACTTATTGACACAGGGTGCAGATCTCAATGCATCTACAAATGATGGAATAACACCATTGCACACAGCAGCCTGCAATGGCCGGCAAGATGTCATTGATCTTTTAGTCGATAGAAGTGCAGATATCAATGCTATGGCAACCAGCAACGGTATAGAAGAGATAACTCCTTTATACATGGCCATTGCAAACAATCAATCCGAAGCTGCAATCAGGCTAATTGAAAGAGGGGCAAACTGGAAGACGGAAAGAAAAGATGGTATGCATCTTTTTATCCTGGCAGCAAGCAAAGACCTGCAAGACATCGTCAAACTGATGCTGGCCAAAGGTCAAAACGTCAATTATCGCAATAAAGAGGGACAGTCAGCCATTCACTATGCAGCCAGCAAAGCCATGCTGGAATTCCTGATAGCTAATGGAGCCCGCCTAAATTCTTTGGACCTGAATAATGCTTCAGCCCTTCATTTTGCTGCGGCTGACGGAAGGCTTGAGGTAGTACAAGCATTGCTTGATAAAAATATCGAAATTATGCAGAAAACAAAACAAGGTTATACCCCCTTGCATTTTGTTAATGACCCGCAAACGGCAAAGTTTCTCATAGCAAATGGAGCTAAACTTTATGTCAAGGATCATAACGGAATGACTCCCATTGAGTTTGCCCGTTATTTTGGCAAGTCAAAAGATGTGGTATCGTTTTTAACGGAAATGGAACAAAAGCAGGATGAAAGCATCTGTGCCATATCCGAAAATAAACATCAGACAATTCGTTTGGCCTATAACAACAATATTATGGATTCTGTTATATCAGATGTGGCAGATGATAATTTTCGTAGCGCTTTTACTATGATGGCCAGTCCGGACATTTCCGGAAATGCTTCTATGGCTGTGAGACTTATGCACTCTGCTGCAAATACCGGTTGCCCTGAAGCTTGCTACTGTATGGGCGAATGGACTAAAACAGGGAAAGGAATAGCGGCAGATGAAGACCAGGCAATACTCTGGTACCGTAAAGCCGCAGAAATGGGAATGGCCACCGCCCAGTTCTGGTTAGGTAATCATCTTATAAAAGATTCACCAAATTCTAAATCCTATATCCCAAATTGGCACAAATTTTTTATATTTAGTACCGCAGATGATTATTATTCAGAAGCTTATATCTGGCTAAGCGCCGCTGCCGCTCAAGGGCATTATGGTGCGAAAAGGATTCTCGACGATATTAGCAACTCCATGTCAGGAGCAGGAAGCATTGAGTGGGAAAAAAAAGCTGCTGCACAAAATGGTCAGCGTTGGGGGTTTAACTGTGCTATTGGCAAAGCAACAGTTGAAGTTAAACCTCCTTTGATACTTTTTTATGAAAGTGGCGGTGCAACAGACGTAAATGAATCTGACTATGGAATGCGTTTTTCAAAAGACAGCACCCGGTATGTTATATGGCATATGGAAATCAGCCACTCCAGGATTGTTAAAGACATCGAATTGCCCATAACCATTGTCTGGTATGATACTAATGGTTCTATCTTCAGCAAACAACAGCATAAACTACTGCTAACCGCAGGTGCTGAAAGCACTCAAAATGATTATGGTTGCGGTTTTGGTGAACCTGGAAAATGGGATGTCGGCTCATATACAGTGGATTTTTTTGTAGGGAAAATGAAAATTGCAAAAGTATTTTTTGTTATAGATTGAGACCTTTGCATAACTCCTTATAATTTCCCGATTCATTCATAATTTCTTATTTGCTAAAACATGGTAAGAGTTAATAAAAATTACTACTTTAATACTCTTTTTTACTTGATTTTTGCCTTTCTTGTCTATAATATATCCTCATTAATATCTATTTGTTAGGATGGAATAATGGGCTTTAAAAAGATAGATTCCACAATCACTTTTGCTGAAATGTCTCTCTCTTCTTCTATGAAAAAAACCGAAGTCTAAATACCCTTATGCATATGAATACTGTTATTGGATGGAACAAAATTAAAACCCTTATATTAGAATATTACAAAATAGGCAAAAGTGATGAAGGTGCTGATGCATATCCTCCCTTGATGCTGTTTAAAGCTCTTCTACTGCAAAAATGGTTCAGGGTTCCTTCCGATCCGGAACTTGAAAGCCAAATTAATGATCGGATATCGTTTAAAAAGTTCCTTAATCTGCCCTTTCATATGCCCTCTCCTGACCATTCAACATTTTCCAGGTTTCGGGACAGATTATCAGAAACAGCCATGACAAGGATTAACAGCGAACTTCTGAAACAGTTCGAAAAAGAAGGTTTAAACATAAACGAAGGTATTGCCGTAGATGCCCGCCTCGTTAAATCCGCCTCCCATCCTATCAGCAACAATGATATTAAAACACATCGTGATATAGAGTCAGACTGGACAATCAAGAATGATATTCCTCACTATGGGCTTAAAGAACACGCTTCTGTTGATATTAACAGCGGTTTCTGGCTACAGTCATTACTCCGGCTTCCCACAACGATTCTCCATACCTGCCAAAGTTTACGGTTTATAGCCTTCATACCAAACAAAAACTTGAAACTGTTTATGCTGATAAAGGCTATTTTGGAGAACCAAACCGTAACTTTTTGAGCCTGAATGATTTCCGGGATGGTATCATGAGAAAGGATACACCCACAGCAAAATTGACCAAATATGAAATAAACCGGAATAAAAAGATTTCTAAAAAACGTTATATAGTTGAGCAATATTTTGGATTGAGTCATCTTCATGATAGAGCAAAACGGGCAAGGTTTACCACTATAGTTAAAAATACTATCGACGTTATGTTGCGGCAGTTTTGCTTTTAATTTCAAAAGAGGGCAAAAGCTCGTATGTGCTACATAATAAGCAGGATAGGTGCGCCCGGAGTTTAATATCCGGGGGTTAGTTCTGAAACAGGGCTTAAAAATGGCTTTGAATACACATAAATTGACTACTTTTTCCATAAAAAATAATCCAATTTGCTAACTGACGGTTTCAACATTGTAAAAAAATTTATTAAAAACCCTTTTATTAAAAAAATGCCCTTAATTCAAACCTCTCAAAGAACAAAATCTATTGCATTTGTATGCAAAAACCTAACCGGAAATTACTGAAAAAAAACTGTACTTAGGATAATATAATCTATGATATTAATTATTTATAAATATATGGTTATTAGCTTAAGCTTCAAAAAAAGATAGCTCACGATAAATCGATCAATCACTGGCAGCAAAGGTTCTTAAGTAGTAGTGACTTTATGGTACAGATGGGCTTGTATTGTTGTTTTGTAATTGCAACATTCTTGCTCTTACTCTTGGAGATATATAAGGGGTTGTTGTTGTTTTTATTGCTGCATTCTGTGTCATGTTAACATCTGATGCGGAAGGTTGAACTGTTAGAGGATATTTCCTGCCGGCAGAAGATGTTCCCCGCATGGACGGCATTTCATCCGGACTTTTTGAGTTTTGCGGAAAAGCCGCGCCCATGGGGTTAGCTGTTGGCATAATACCTGACAGAACTTTGATAGCACCGGATCCCTGCGTTTCTCTTGTTTTTGGTTTTCTGGAATCCATAAGATTGACAGTCAATTTATCTTCTCCTTTGACCAGCACAATTTTATTCTCTTTTATATCAGTAAGAGTATAGCCGCCTATTACACTTCCCTTTTTAAGAACCAGCTGCCTTTTTCCTCTTCCCGGTGTCGTGTATGATGACTTCTTATCTTCTACATAAGCATAGCTGTCACTATCGGTAATAAGTGTTCCGTAAAGAACAATCTCTGTTGGAGAATCAGGTTCGGAAACAATATTTTCTACAGGTATAATTCTATCCGGATGAAAAAGATTTTGCTCTGCTATAACGATAAATTCGGAAAGTGGAGAGCTCTGCTCTGCTACCGGGTTTTGAACTTCTGTTATTACTGCATCCGGACTTTTTGGCAATGAAAATTTAGTGCTTTCATCCAATACAGGCAAAACTGCATACTTTACAAGAAAGATAATGGCAATAATAAGAGAAATATTAAGAAGATTTATACTTTTTACAATATATTTGAAAAATTGCATATTTTACTTTGCGGCCGTAATAGCCGACACCTTTAATTTTACTATAAGTTCTTTTGGAACCCGATAATTTTTCACTCTTGCGTCAAACTCTCTTATAATAAGATATGGTGTTTGCGTCTCTATAGCATAAATAGTATCGCTCAGCGCCCTTGTGTCAGGCATCGACATATCGATAGCGATGTTAATCATTCTAAAATTGTTATATTCATCAGGTCTTTCAACCCGCAAACTGTATATGGTGCCACTCCTGGCAGTAATTATTCCCTTAATGGTATTCTGTAACGATGCTGCGGCAAGGGCAATAGTTTGTCCCTCTATAATTTTACTGTTATCTACTTGTCTTATTTCTTTTAAGCGAATGAGGCTTTTTTCCAGTTGTGGTTTTTGTGCAACCATAGCCATATATTTTTTGAGACTTTTTAACTTGAATGCTTTTGTTTCTTCAATTGAAGCCTGTTCATTCTTGAGCTTTAAGAAACCGTATTCATAAAAAACAAGGCATAAAAGGATTAAAGTAAAAGGCAGAGTAATAGCTAAAAATTTTCTGTTTTGTTTCACTTTATTACATCCTCTTTATTATTTCCCTTATCACCACCGTTCTCCATTTTAATAACAAAGCGGTCTACATTCTTTCTGGAATCCCTTGTGGTTGCAGAGGCAAACTCAACATTTTTAAAATAAGAGGATGCTTCCAGTTTCGGCAGAATATCGGTAGCAGTATCCGCATAACCTTCAATTTCAATCTTTGTTTCATTAATCTTTGTCCTTGTCAGCCATGCCTTTGCGGGAAGAATAATCGTAAGCTCCTTTAGAATGGGTAAAAACATGGGACTGTTGTGTTTGAAATTATCAATTGCTGCAATTTCGCTATCCAGCAATTCAACTTCTTTTTTTAGTTCTTCAACTTTTATAGCCTCATCTTTAATTGTCATAATCTGCTGGTCAATCTCGCCAAGTTGTTTGTTCTCAATATGAAATGGCATTATAAAATAAAAAATGCCCATTGCTAAAATGAGCAGCAATAAAAAAACTGTCAGAGCCAAAGGCGTTTTTGATTCCTTGTGAATTCCTTTACAGAGCAAGTCCGGTTTTTGCTCTTTTGTTTGCAATGATTCCAACATACCTCCGGCAGCTGTGAAAGGTATATTTTTTATATCCTGCTGGTCTTTAGTTGCAGACCAAAGCTTTATATCCATATGACGCAGATTATTAGCCGGTATAGCAAACTTGTGTTCAGGAATTATATCTATATCGTTATAAGAATCAGTTATTATCTTTAATGGTTTACTATGTTCGCTGTGAGCAGCTATCAGAGTACTAATCTCTTTTTCAATACTTTCTAATCCTGTTGTTTCATAATCTAAGGAGTTGCCTGTGATGCCGGATATTGGAGAACCATCGGTTATTAGACCACCTTCAAAAGCATATTTACCTTTTTGAACAAAAATGAAATCCGATTTTTTATCAATATTGGTCAATAGTGTAGCGATTCCGGAAAGATTGGTGGTTAATCTTTTAACCGGTAAGTCTTTTCCTGCAAGTGCTTGTATGTATCGATTAACAAGATCAGCTTTAGCTGCATATAAAAGCAGATAAATTTTATCATCTTTTTCGTTTAGTATTGTAAAATCATATAAGGCATTTTCCGGGCTAAAGGGCGTCAATCTGTCAAGTTCGAAAGAAACAGCGCTTGATATTTCTTTTTTAACTGCAATAGGGAATTCTACTGTTTGGATAATAGTCCATGCTTTGGGAATACTAAGTGTTATATCGACTTTATTTAATTTGAACTCTTCTACTGCCAAGTAGACCATCAAGGCGAAATTCTCAGGATCAGGGTTTCTTTCATTTTTAGAGGCAATATTATTAAATCCTAAAATTTTTATGCGGGATAAAAACTTTGATCCGTAGCAAATTGATATGCCTTTTATTCCTATGGAAATGCAAAGACTTTTTTCAGGAATAACAGCTCCGACAGCAAGATTTACGGTAAATAATTTCCACAGATTGTGCCCCGCATCAATTATTCTCGATGCTGAAGATGCGGTAAAATCTTTTATATTTGAAAACAAGTTTATTTGTTTCATAGTATTGTTTAAGCCGGGCTCTTGTAATAAACCGTTCGGGTTGTATTATTACTTTCCATAATAACCGTTGACCTGATGGCGTAGCATTTCTTTTTTTCACTCAAATAGCCTGTAGAATCAATGGTGTAAATATTTGAATCCACCACCCCGATATATGATGCCGATATATTATAATCCTTTCCCATAACTGCCTGCAGGTGGTTTATAATCTCTTCAGGAGCAGACTCCCTTAACGTAATTATATTATCAACAAGATCCTCAGACAAACCCGGAATTGCCATCAATACTTCCTTAGGAGCTGATTTCAGGTTAATCTTGTTTGTATTTGAATGTATTGTAAGAAAATGAATTATACCTCTTTTATCCTTTTCATCACCATACAGAATTTCGGAAGTCATTCCTTTGATAAGCAGCAATTCTTCAAGTGTATCAAAATTACTGTTTTTTGATTCGTAAGGATCCGACAAAGACATATAGTAATCGCTTTCAGCGCCGTTTAGTCTGTGAAGCTCATCGGAATCTTTCCAATCCAAAACTGAATCTGTGATCGTATCTGCCGTTTCATCCGAAAGACCATAGTTAACCAGCATATTATAAAATATGATGCGTGTATTATCGTTTAAATAATTGATATTAATTTTTCCTGATTCATCAATGATGCCAAAAGAGTAATAACCTTTTCCGGCCTGGCCAGTATATTCGGTACCATCGGTTTTAATAACTTCTTTGCCTTCCAATATAATTTTCTGATTTTTATTTGTGTTATAGTAAAATATCTCCATAACAGCTCTATCGATTCCGGCTTCGGCAAGAAATCTGTTTTGCATATTTTCTTTAAAAGACAATGTTGAATAAACATCCGATCTTACAACTATAGAAAAAGAGAATACCATTACAGCAAGAAATGTCATCACCCACAGCACCATGAGCAGAGCGATACCTTTTTGTGAGGTACAAAGTTCAAGGCACACGGTGCAAGGAAAAGATAGTTTATAGGTTCCTGAGTGCATAACTTAAAGGGTTCCATGATTCAAGTATTCGAGGGTCCAAGGGGTGTATCTTTAGCTTGAGCTCTCACCTTTTCATTAAGGGAGCAGGCAGGCTGCCATTTAATATTCCTGTTTTTATCAGTGTTCCTCTTGTTCTTAAAGGTATGATAAAAGCAAAATTAATTGTATCCTTAACAAAATTAATTCTTATTTTTTCCGGGATATCATTTCCTTCCATCCACTGCTCGATCCATTTATCATTTTCTTCCAATGAATTCTTGTCGAAATATTCAAAATATATTTCATCGAGAGCATCAAAAAGTTTTGCCTCTCTTTTTACTGAAGAGCCAATTATGTTTTCGGTAACATACATAGTTTGCTTTCCGGAATCATTGGTCTCTATTCTATAATCAGCTATGATATAGCCCCTGCGGTTACCCTCCCATACGGAATAGTTTGTAGAAAATTGCAGGGTTTTTCCGTCTCCTTTGAAATAGAAACTCCTGCCATCTTCCCCATCATAGGCTATGGGAACTTCCGATTGAAGCTGAGCATCAACGATATTTAAAGATGATTTGAGCCGTTCGAGAGAAGCTATCTTTGCTTCTCCGGCATTTACTGAACGGTATCCAAGTCTTATAGCACTTCCGATAATAGTGATAATAATGACAAGTATGGAAATGGAAATCAGAAGTTCAATAAGAGTATATCCAAAAGAATTGGGATCTTTTTCCGCCTTTCTTGAACCTTGAACCTTGAACCTTGAACCCTTAATTATGTGGTTTTCATCACTCATAGCTCTTTTAATGATTCCAGTTCAGATTTGGATTTTCCAACAACTTTAAGAGTGCTTAAAGTCAATGACTTTTCTTTGTTTCCCTGCTGCCAGTAAGCAGTGAGAGTGATTTCAAGAAGTTTTACTTGCAGATTATCATATCTTTCGCTTAAGGCATTGGAAACAGTAATGTCCATCCGGTAGCCATCATTTGTTACCTCACTTAACGATTCTTCTACTAATTGATCATCATCAAGGATTTGCCTCATTTTTACATCTGCCCTTATAGCTGCATTTACATAGTTGCCGGATGTCGATATCGATCTTAGATTTGCAGAAAAAAGCTGTATTATATATGTAACTGCAATACCCATGATGACAAGAGCTACAAGCACTTCCAGCAGAGTAAATCCAGCAGACTTTCTCATTAATCACCTTTTCCTTGAACCTTATAAACTATTTTATTATCACTGAGCCCACCACCGGATCAGTTTTTATATTTAATTCTTTCTTATCATTCCACAGTACTATGTTGTCATCTCCTGCGGATCCGGTAACCGGATAAACCATAATGTATTTTCCGCTTGAGATTTCTTTTGAGAATGAATCAACCACCTTTATCTGCACATCTTTTGGAATTTCTCTATCTTTGCGGCCCTCGATTCGATATCGTTTTTCATCAAAGTCTATTGTAATAATTTGCTTTTCATGGTTTATTCTGGCAAGAGAACGGGCAAATTTCATAGTTGCAGCTATTTCTCTTGCGGTTGAATCTATTCTTGCAGATGCTGAGCTGCCTGAAAATAAAATTGTAGAAAGGCCAAGTATCAGGCTAATTAAAATAAGGACAATTAATGTTTCAATAAGAGTAAAACCAAAGTTATTGAGCCCCTGTTTAATGTTCATATCGGCAGATCGGTAATGCTGAATATTCCTATGAGCATCGAGATTACAATAAAACCTATTATAAGACCCATCAAAAGAATCATTAAAGGCTCAAGAAGACTCATAAATCTCTTGACAGTTTCCCGAAGAGCTTTTTCATAAGTCGAAGCCACCTTAAGAAGCATATCATCAAGCTGGCCGGTATCTTCTCCGACCTTTATCATAGACAATGCCAGCGGTGGAAATATATTTGCCTCAGTCAGAGGCAAAACGATTCCCCTGCCTTCCTTTGCTCCTTTTGAAACTGCATTTAGCGCAGAAGCAAACACCTGGTTGCTGATAACATCTTTGGCATTGTTTAATGCCTGGATGAGGGGAACACCGCTTTTAAGAAGCATGCCAAGTGTTCTGCAGAATCTTGCGGTTTCCAGCTTTGCAATCAAATCTCCAACAGATTTTATCTTGATGGCATCCCATTTGTACCGCCCGCCAGGAGTAGAGATATAATACTTAACCGCTATCCATCCGGCAATAATGGCAGGTAGCAGCAGCCACCATATAGCTTTAATGGCTTTGCTTGCAGAAATAAGTATACGGGTCGGCAAAGGCAGCGCTCCTCCAAGCTCTGCAAATATTGCTGAAAATTTTGGAAGAACAAATGTCATCAGAACAATTAAAGAAATGCCGCCTGTTATTATCAGGATGCTTGGATAAATCATTGATGAAATGATATTATCTTTCAATTCTTTGGATGATTCCAAAAATTCATTCAGTTTTTCCAGCACAACATGCAATACTCCGCTTGCTTCACCCGCTCTTACCATATTGATATACAATCGAGGAAATATCCTGGGATGTTTTATAAGAGCATCTGAAAAAGAACTTCCTTCTCTAACGGATCGTTGAAGAGACTGAACAATACTTTTCATCCCACTGTTTTCCGTTACATGCAAGATTATATCAAGGCTTTTATCAAGCGGCAGACCGGCATTAATAAGCACCGATAATTCTTCGGTAAATGCCTGAATATCCGCTTTGGAAGAACGGAGGCCTGTTTTGATTTTGAAGATTTCTTTTTGTGCTGTTACTTTTAAAGGAATAACACCAGTATCTTTTAATCTCTTTATAGCGCTGTTCTCGTCCGCCGCTTCGATAACGCCTTCAAGAATTTCACCACTCCTTGTTGATGTACGGTATGAAAATACTGCCAATTACAACTCCTGTGTTACTCTGAATATTTCGCTCAGCGTAGTTACACCTTCCTTTACTTTTTTAATCCCGTCTTCAAGCAGAGTCCTCATTCCGTTTTTATTTGCTGCCTGCCTTATCCGGGTTACCTCGGCATCTTTAAGGATCAAATGACGTATATTTTCATCTATGTAAAGCAATTCAAAGATGCCGGTTCTGCCGAAATAGCCCGTAAAGGAGCACTTCTCACATCCAGCTCCTTTGTATAGCGGTACGTTATCTCCAATGCCGAGGCGAATAAGATCTTCTTTGTTAAGAGAAAGCTCATCAATTTTTTTGCAGTCAGGACAGATAACTCTTACCAGCCTTTGAGCAAGAATCCCAGATATTGTTGAAGAAATCAAAAAATTCTCTACTCCTAAATCGAGAAGCCTTGTAACGGCGCTGGGAGCATCGTTTGTGTGCATTGTTGAAAACACCAGATGCCCTGTAAGTGCTGATTGCATAGCTATTTCTGCTGTCTCAAGATCTCTGATTTCTCCGATCATGATAATATCGGGGTCCTGTCTGACAATATGGCGTAGAATAGTAGGAAAATTTAATCCTATCTGCGGCTTGACCTGAATCTGGTTGATTCCCTTGAGCTGGTATTCAATCGGGTCTTCGACAGTAATGATTTTTTTATCAGGTGAATTGATTTTATCAAGTGCGCCATAAAGAGTAGTAGTTTTGCCGCTTCCTGTCGGTCCGGTTACCAGCATAATACCGTTTGGCTTTTCAATGAGTTGATTGAATTTCAAAAGAGTATCCGATGGAAACCCAAGCAGGTTAAGATCAATGACGATACCTTCCTGATCGAGGATTCTCATTACAACGCTTTCTCCGTAAAGCACCGGAATACTTGAGACGCGAAGATCTATTTCCCTGCTTCCTATTATCATTTTTATCCGGCCGTCCTGAGGAAGCCTTCTTTCTGCAATATTGAGCTTTGCCATTATCTTGATTCTGGAAACAACCGCTGCCTGAAGCTTCTTCGGAACTGATTCAATATCATGTAAAACGCCGTCTATTCTGTATCTAACCTTCAATTCATCTTCAAAAGGTTCTATATGGATATCACTTGATCTGCTTTCAACTGCCCGTGTAATGAAAAGATTTACAAGCCTGATAATAGGTGCTTCCGCAGCCAGGTCTTTAAGATGACCGATGTCTTCTTCGTCTTCACCGGCAAACTGAACATCATTTTCATCAATATTATCAATTATATGATTGATATCGGAAGATTCCTGACCATAGAACTTGGCGATGTAGTCATCTATCATTCTACTGTCGGCTTCATAGACTATTATGTCTGTAGCCAAGGCCACACGCAGGGCATCTATAGTTGCTTTATCTTGAGGGTTTGACATCACAACCAACAAAGAGTTATTCTTCATATCTATGGGTACGATCTTATTTTCGCGAATAAAGCGTGATGATATTCCTTCAAGAATAAAAGGGACTTTTGGAAAGGAATCGACTTTTAAAGAAAAGCTCATTTGACTTCTTGACTCCCTGAATTCTTTTCCATGGCGGAATGCCCGAGTGCGTCGATATTTTTAATTAAATCCTGTTTATTTATCCCTTTGTTGCTTTCGTCGATAAATCTATCAACAATACCGTCTGTAATAGAATCCGACTCATTATGATTTTTTACTACATGAGGTGTAAGAAGAATTATAATCTCTGTTCTTGACCGGTCGTCTTCCGTATTGCCGAAAAGAAAACCCAAAAGTGGAATATTGGTAAGCCAGGGAATGCCTGATATCGAGTCCGTTTTGTCTTCTCTTATGAGACCTCCGATTATTATTGTGTGGCCATCCTGAACAACAAGATTCGTAGAGGCTTCTGTCTTGTTGAGGATGATATCCTTCTGACCTGCAGAAAGCTCTATCGTTGAATAAGTTGAAACTTCCTGTTTTATTTCGAGAGAAACGAGTCCGCTGTCATTAACCTGGGGTTTTACTTTGAGAATAATGCCGATATCTTTATACTGAATAGTTTGTTGAGCGGGTTGTGTAGACGATGCAAGTGTTGATGATGTTACAATTGGTACCTGTTGTCCTACCTGAATGCTTGCTTCCCGGTTATCGGATACAAGAATATGGGGAGCCGCAAGCAGTTTTGCCTTAGACTGGGTCATCAGAGTGTTAACAACTGCTCTTACCGCATCACCGGAATCTGTTCCGATAAAACCTAAGCCTGAGCCTGAAAAATTATCCAAATTAAGGCTGTCTGCATTGAATTTTATATTTGCCGGGGAACCGCCAAACTTTTTAGTGTTAATAGACCAGGCCAAACCAAGACTAAGATTGTCTGATAATACGATTTGTGCAATCATACCTTCAATCATAACCTGTCTTGGAACAAGATCGATTTTCTCAATAGCATCTTTTATGATTTCATAGTCTTCAGGGGTCGAGAGCACTATTACGGCATTAAGCGTTTCATCTGAAAATATACGCGTAATGTTTGAAACCACAGCTTCTTCACCGGAATGCGCCCTTTCAATCTGTTGATTCTGGATGGAATCCTTTTGTGATTGCGGTGTAACAAAAGTTGTGTTTTTCTCAGCACTATGTTTTGATCCAAGAAATATCTGCTGCAACTGGGTCGCAATATCTTTTGCCTTGCCGTTTTGCACAGGATAAACAAAAACTTGCGGTCCTTTTTTCTTTTGTTGCTCATTATCAAAAATTTCCACAAGTTCAAGAAGCCTTTTTATATTGGCATCGGTATCCACAATTATAATATGATTGTTCATAGGAACATCAACCATAACTGCATTTGCAGAAACAAAAGGGGTTAAGAGTTTTAATACATCAGAAGATTGCATATATTGAATCGGTACTACCTGAAGCAGCGCTTGACCTGTCAATTGAACACTCCTGGCATCTCTGCCAAGCTGAACAGCGGAAGGTTCTTTTGAAACATTACTTATAGGTACAAGACGGTAAAGGCCGGATTCTTCCACTACCGCAATTCCATTTAATCTTAGAATAACTTCCATCAGAGGAAGAATATTTTCCTGCTTCACAGGTGCTGTAGACCTGAATGTAACACGTCCCTTGACACTGGGTTCAACAATATAATTTACCTTAAGCACCTGCCCAAAAACTGTTTGAATAACTTCATAAACATCCGCATCGTCAAAATTAAGTATCACATTACCGCTTCTTCCCGGAGTCTTTTGGTGAGAATTTGTTTGTGATACCGGTTGTTCATTAGTTAAGGTAATGCCAGAAGAGGATAAATTTTGCTGCTGTTCGGTTATAAACTTATTTTCTGCAGGTACCTGTATGCCAATATCTGGTGGAGGAGATACTTTATCTGAGCTTTCTATCTGATGATCGCTGCTTTTTTTTGTTTCTGAAACATCAGTAGTATTAAGGCTTTCTTGCTGCGCATAAATTTTATGCGAAAACATCAAATGTAAACAGATCAACACTGCAAGAAAAAGGATTATGTAATAAATTTTAATCGCTTTCGATCGGCAGTAATTCATATTATTCTTCCACAAGAGGGTTTTTGAAGTTTAAGATCTTTTCCCCAAATAACATATCCGGGTCATAATATATTGATTTTAATTTCATAATATTATTACCAACTTAACACATCTTTATCCTCTCCTTCTCCTCCGGGAGCATCTTCTCTGCCATAAGTGAAAAGATCGTAATCACCGTGGCTGCCCGGAGACTCATAGTGATATGGTTTACCCCATGGATCATTCGGGATGCTTTTTTTAGGATATGGCCCGTCCCAGTTTTCTATGCCCGGATTTACGACCAGCGCATTCAGCCCTTCCTGAGTAGTTGGATATCTACCGACATCTAGCCTGAACAAATCCAGGCTTTGTCCCAACAATTCTATCTGGGCACTGGCAGAAGACTGCTTTCCCTTTCCGACCTTAGAAAAAAGCCTTGGGCCCACAAGTGCTGCAAGAAGTGCAATCATTACCATAACCACCATCATTTCAACAAGAGTGAATCCACGCCTGCATTTTATTGTCAACAATCTGGTTATTATATCGCCTTGTGATCGGGATCTTTGCATGATACCTCCAATTACATAACTAATTTAAAAACTATGGTTTCCGTTTTCGAAATAAAAGGCCTTCCATCAATGCTTTGTAGCGTTCAGGATCTTCTGCTTTTATATTTGAAATGCTTTCAAAAATAAATAAGAAAAAAACAGCAAATAAAAAGGCTGCTGAAACAGATATTATACAAACGAGCGCTCTTTTCGGTTTTACCTTTTTATCTAAATCCGGTGCTAAGGGTGGGTCAAGAATTACGAATCCATAGTATTTTTGTGCAAGAGCAAAGGTTTCTTTTTCAATTTCTCTGGCAAGAAGATTATAAATTTTTTCCTTAAGCAGAGCATCACTTGTTTTATTTAACTGCTCATTGAAAAAATGCTGATTTTCCTTTGAATCTTTAAGAACTTCCTCACGCAGGGTTTCACTTAACTCGGTTAGATAGTAATCTGCCACCATTGCGCCCAAACCGCCTTAAGCTCCCGGCAAAGTAACTGCTGTCCCTTTTTCTTTGGGTCTTAAAGAAATAGTTGCTTCTGAACGGTATATGTCGGGTAGCAGGAGACTTATTATTACAGCGCCGATCACTTCGATAAGTACCACGACTATGATCATTACTTTATGTTTAACGAGAACGAGAAACAAATCGAGCAGATTAATTTCATCATCTTCATTTTCAGGACATGGATAAGAAGCATAATATACCGGCATTGTGACTGAAGTTGATTGTTTTTTTGAATCATCCATAAGCATAGATTCCTTGTTTACTATATTTATCTCTCACATAGCTCAAAGAGTACACATAATATTTAAATTTATATGTGCTATTTATATCCTGTCCCCTGCTTTTTTTACCTTGTTCTTTATTAATTATATAGCTCCGCCCTGTCAGTTACATATTTGTTCATATGTTTACGCACCTATACCAAAAAAGTTAAAATGAACTGCAATTGTAACAATATTATGGCAATTGCAATCATCAAATTCCGGTTAGGTTTTTGCATACGAATGTAATAGATTTTGTTCTTTGTAATTTTTTAAGTCAACCGCATTAGAGTCGATATTTCTGAGTTCATTTTGAATTTTGATTCGTAATTCTCTAACTCTTTTTATGCTTACTTTTTCATTGTAGTTTTGATAGCAGTAAATCGCAAGCAACAAATAAGTTATAAGGCCAGCAAGTATTTGAACCATGAGACCGTGTTTACTTCTTGCTATGAGATGATAAACTTTAAGATGTCGCTTCCACCAGGCAAAGAATTTTTCGATTTCCCATCGAAGCTTATAAATTTGGGCAATTTGCTTGGCGGACAGGTCATAACGGTTTGTTGCGATCCAATATTTGACTCCATCAACTTCGTAACCGACCAGTCGGAGTTGCTTTTTTGTTTGATTGATTCCCGATGTACCTAAAAGCACGATTGCATCATAGAAAACGATACTGTCCGGATCGACCTCATGTAATTTTAAGCAAGTTTTTATAGTACCGGCTTTAATGCGGCATACAAATAATTTATCTTCTCCCTGCCACAGATCAAAACATTTGTGGCATTGGTAACCACGATCCATAACACCGGTTTGACCTGGAGAAAGTATCTGAATAGCAAACGGACGTTCGGCACCTTTACCGTCAGAAAGGAATATTTTTCTTGGAATACTTCGATTTAAGTCAAAACCGAGATGTGCCTTAGCTTTTTTGGCACCTTTTCTGTAGTCAGCCCAGTGCATCGACAAAACTGCATCGATTAAGGAGCCATCAATACCGATGAGGTCTCCAAGTTCAGGATGATTTTGGGGCAAAATATTACTTGCCTGGTTTTGAAGGTTTGCAAATACATATGCGAACTGATCGGGTCCCCTGGAATTTATAGCTTCTGAAAAACTGCTTTTTTTGATACCATCATCAGGAGCAATGTTATCCCGGGCAAAATTATCTTCCTTTAGAACTTGAAGCAGATGTTGAGCTGATGTATGCTCCTCAAGGTGGAAGTACACTAATGCTTTGAGATGATCTTCAAATTCCATTTTTAATGGTCTGTTGCCTCTGGCTTCAAGTGGTGTCATGCCTACCAATGCTTCTTGAGCGGGTAGAAATAATTTTTTAAACGAAGATGTTTGTTTTTTTCTAAAAGGGTCCAAAGAGTACGGCATAATAGTAATCTCATGATATTATTATGTAATATCAAAATTCGCCACACATTACTACTCTTTTGTCAAGTAATATTTGACCCAAATAGCTAATTTTTCTAAATATATTATATCATATGCATGCAATTTTCTAACCGGAAATTACTGATATAATATATGTAAAAATTCAAAATTTTATTTTTCTTCTTTAACTCCTGCATTTTTGTAAAGCTCAAAAAGCTTACTTCGCCATCTCTCAGTTTCTATACGACCTTGTTCTATCTGTTTATTAGCATAAATAAGATATGATACGTTTTTCATTTCAAGGGCTTGTTTTTTTTTAAACAAAACCTTTATAAAGCATTTCTGCTCCATTAATATAGATTAAGTGTAACTTAGCTATTTCATCTGTATCAGGTTGAATTTTCTTCAATAATTCAAAAAATCTACTATAAATCGGAATTACATCATTTTTCAATGTTTCATAAACAGCATGCTCACTTTTATAATTATTACCAGTAACTGACGCATATTTTTTCAATGCAGCCGTTTCAAGGCTTGCAATATCCAATATATCGTGATTCACATAATCAACAAGGTCAACAGCAATTTTCCTTTCTGCACATCCTGATAGATTAATAAATATGCCGATAGATATGATAATAGATTATGATTAAAAAAAGAAGCACGGAAGAGGCCGTATTTTTTTTAAACAAGTTATTCTCTGCTATATTTTATAATAATTGACTTGAAAACAATCTTTGTGGTAGTGAAATCAGCCATTGCTCTAAGCTTATAACAATATTTGTATTTTTATCAACATATTTCAGCAACTTTTAATTAATACCAAATAATTAATCCTGAAATGCTATCATATGAAGTTAAGGATATCAAGAAACACATCGGATTTTTAATGAGAATAAATACAAATATATATCATGCTTTGAAGCCTAAAAATATTACAAATAGGGGTTTTCGCTGATCTGTTCCACTGTTTCTTCGTCACTGACGCCGAGGCGCTCTTTTATAATCAGCGTTCCAAGGGCTATACGAACCGACATCGCGGGTGGCCCCTTGTCTGTGCTGGCAAGCAATTTTGTATAAGCAGGTTCAAAGTCTGCCCAGGGAATGAATTTGGCTAACTTTACCCAACGGTTGTCACTGCGAAATTTTCCGCCAAAAGGGAGATAGAAGTCTTCAAATTGTAATTGCTTTTGATT
This sequence comes from Pseudomonadota bacterium, assembly GCA_043825875.1. Taxonomy (GTDB): domain Bacteria; phylum Desulfobacterota; class Desulfobacteria; order Desulfobacterales; family RPRI01; genus RPRI01. The sequence goes on from JBDRRF010000110.1 coordinate 50,784, forward strand.
GTGTTTATACATTTTTTATCCGGAAATAGGTACAAGGGTTTTTAGGAAATATACTGATATCCTATTCACTTTTCTCCGGAGAATATAGCATGATTTTATAAATTATTCAATATATTAAATACAATTCATGAAACTTTAATTAACAAGCAAATGAAATTTAAATCCAAACTGCCAAATATCGGGGTAACCATTTTTACAATAATGACAAATCTTGCGAATGAGTATAATGCCATCAATCTTTCGCAAGGATTTCCTGATTTTGATACAGACCCCAAATTGATAGATCTTGTGCATAAATATATGAAAAACGGCTGTAACCAGTATGCTCCTATGCAAGGAGTTATGCTTCTTAGAGAAAGGATAGGTGAGAAAACATTAAAGCTATATAATGCCTCGTATGATCCAACCACCGAAATTACCGTTACTTCCGGAGCAACCGAGGCTTTGTTTGCAGCTATAATGGCAGTTGTAAAAAAAGGAGAGGAAGTAATAGTATTTGAGCCGGCCTTTGATTCCTATGTACCTGCTATTAATTTAAGCGGCGGTATCCCAAAATTTATCAAACTGAAACCTCCCCACTACAACATAGACTGGGAAGAAATTAAAAATGCTGTATCAAAAAAAACAAAGCTTATTATTTTAAACTCACCGCATAATCCGACAGGTTCCGTTCTTTTAAAAGAAGACATTATATCTCTTTGCGATATTGTTCAAAAAACCGGGATTTTTATTTTAAGCGATGAGGTTTATGAACACATTATTTTTGATGGTCTTAAAAACGAAAGCATGTCAAAATACAAAGAGCTTGCTGATCGCAGTTTTGTTATAAGTTCTTTTGGAAAAACATATCATACTACAGGATGGAAAATAGGATACTGCTTAGCACCTAAAGCTCTTTCCGCAGAATTTCAAAAAGTTCACCAGTTTTTGACATTTGCAACTAATACTCCTATACAGCATGCATATGCCGAATTTTTGGAAAATGAAGAAGCTTACCTTGGCTTATCGAGTTTTTACCAAAAAAAGAGAGACAAGTTTTTATCACTTTTAAAAAACTCCCGTTTCAAAGCAATACCATGCAAAGGCACTTATTTTCAAATGCTTGACTATTCATCCATCTCTGATGAACCGGATATGGATTTTGCAAAACGTTTGACGATTGAACAAGGAGTTGCTTCTGTTCCTCCTTCTGTATTCTACAATCAAAATGACGATCACAAGATGCTTCGCTTCTGTTTTGCAAAAAAAGACGAAACACTTGAAAAGGCGGCGGCAAAATTATGCAGGATTTAAATATAACAATTATACAGACAAAGCTCATATGGGAAGATATCAAAGCAAACCTGTCTGTTTTTGATAACAAAATAGACGGCATAAGGGAAAAAACAGATCTTATAGTACTTCCTGAAATGTTTACAACCGGCTTCAGCATGAATGCAGCAAAACTTGCCCAGGAAATGAATGGCATATCCGTAGACTGGCTTAAAAATAAATCATGCCGCATGCAGGTGGATATCGCAGGAAGTATGATAATTAAAGAAGATGGGAAGTATTTTAACCGGCTGTTATGGGCAAAACCTGACGGGACATTACATTGTTATGATAAAAAGCATTTGTTTCGTATGACCGGAGAAGAAAAAGTATATAGTGAAGGAAAGAACAAATTAACCGTTGAATTAAATGGTTGGAAAATCAGACCTTTTGTTTGTTATGATTTAAGATTTCCTTGCTGGACAAGAAATTTTAGCAAATCCTATGATGTAGCGGTGTTTGTTGCAAACTGGCCGGAAGCTCGCTCATATCACTGGGAAACATTGCTTCTTGCCAGAGCAATCGAAAATCAATGTTATGTCATAGGCGTAAACCGGGTAGGAAAAGACGGAAACGGCTACAACCACATCGGGCAATCTTCGGTAGTAGATCCTACAGGAAACATCATGTTTAGAAAACAAAATGAAGAATGCATACATACAGCAAAACTTTCTTATTCGGTTTTACAGGAATACCGCAATTCATTTCCTGCATGGATGGATGCGGATAGTAAGGAATGAGATTTTTTTATCCAACTTTGCTTTTTTAGCCAACTCTAATTATGGTTTTAACGATAGGGTCACTGTGATTGCTGGGATTAAAAAGCAGGGCGCTCTACCAAGCAACAATGCCCGTCAATGCTGCAATGTTTCGAAAACCACGCCCCCGGCAAATCCGTGCACCCATTGGTTAGCAGATTCATTTGCTTAATGCTTAAAACAAATCGCACGTTGACGTACTGGTCAGAAGATCTATCGGCAACAATTATAAGAACTTATTCAGTTTTCTTGCCAACCGTTTACGTTTATGATGTGAAATATCGCCAGATACGCATCATGGTTTTATAGGGCATCTCGAAAATAATTTTTAATATTCCTCTATGCTCACTTCTTTTAGTACCACCCAGCTTAAAATCTGAGTAAAACTTGTTCCCACATGAAGGACAAGCCATTAGAACCCCGCCGATGTTCTTAGGGAATCTTAACTGTTGGCCACATTTTGGGCATTGTTTTTCTGTAGAATCTGTCATTGTTTTAGTTGCTACCCGCCGTCCTCCTCACCAAGGGAAAAAAGGGGTCAAATCTCCTATTAGCTCTTATTGATTTTTTTCTCTATTTCATGAACCTTAGCCCTTAATTGCTTATCCTTTTTCAACTGATGTTTTACCCTATCCACTATGCTTCCTGCAGAGCTGTCTTTTTTAAGGCCAAACACATTGCAGATATCCATTAATGTGTCACTCCTTAATTGCCTCATTAAAAATATATCTATATTTCTTGCCTCATTTTCTTGCCCTCTTCTTGATACTTGTAGATCAACAAGCGATACTTTTTACTCTTTGCTTATTATAGACAGTATCTTATTATTCTCAAGTACTTCATGGGTAGAGGCTATTGGTTCGTTAAAGCAAATTTATGCTGTCTTTTGACCGGAAATTTTGGACACCGTTGAAATATTGTGACCACCGAAGGCGATAGAGCGCCGCGACCCTTGGGGCACCCTACGTGCAAGTTTTGGTTAGGTGCTGTTTAAGTTTTGCTCACGGCGGATTGCTTTAATCATCTCATCGAGCTGATAAAGAAAACGTGATCGGTCACCCTTCTTTAGCGGTGCAGGACCTCCTGCTATCTCACCAGCGCCACGAAGCTCTGACAACAGGTTACGAGTCGCAACAGCATCACCGATGTTATCTTCCCTGAATGGCTTTCCGGTTGGGCCAATTACACTTGCACCTTCCTTCAGGCAGCGGCTTGCAAGCGGAATATCCGCGGTGACAACGATGTCATGAAGTTGCACGTGCTCGACAATCCAATCATCGGCCGCATCGAAACCGTCCGCTACAACTTCGAGAGAAATCCATCGCTCCTTCGAAACTCTCATCCATGAGTTGGCTACCAACGTGACATTAAGGCGATGTCGGCTTGCAATGCGGTACACTTCCTGTTTGACCGGGCACGCATCAGCATCTACAAAGATGTTCAGCAAACGAAATTCCTTTCCTCTCCGTGGTGCTTGCCTATCACACATAACAATAAAGATTGTATACGGAGTGAAGCTAATAAATTTTTGCAAATTTAGCAAGCTTTATGCAGCTTCATTCCGTATACAATCGGGTTGGACGGAGCCGTGCACCCACTAATATGGGGATTCAATGCGGCTTCTTTTATTTGTAATTTTCTTAAAACTATATTCAAAGCTATCATCTTAGAATATAATCTGGGTCATACTTGGAATCAAACCTTGATTTCTAAACTGATGGCTTGATACTTTCGCCTATAGCCCTGATCAGACAATATCCGGTCATCATCTGTTTGAAAAATATCCTGACTGCTATTTCCCCGGGACATCACATGATACAGTGCCCCCGGGTATTCTATTCGCCATTGTCGTGCCATAAATTGTTTTTATAAATAAAATATCAATTTGTTAAGTTAGTTCATATTTCAAGGTTTGACCCCGATAGCCGACCTACAAGATGTCCAATAGCGTTTTCTGTCCAGTGAACTCTCATTTTGACAGACCAAATCTTTTACGTACTTCATTAACATCAACTGTCCTTCCTTCATCACTGTCATTTATACCTGCTTCTATTGCCTGGCGCACATAAATTTGGCACATCAAATCATCCCATGTGGCTTTGTCGGGTAATTTGTCCAATATCTTGTAGGCTGCGTTCTTTATGTTCTCGGTTTGCATCTTTTTAGCCTCCTAAAAATATATAGTATATTTTATTTTAAACACTTTCTTTTTCAATAACAAGCCCCTTCATGAGTTTTATTCGTTTTGCAAAGATACACTTAATAAAATAACTTAGCACTTATGCCCCTCTGAGAGGGTTGGGGTGAAGGGAATGCAAATCTGTTTTTACCGCTTACTATATTACGGTACCTCCATGTCAAACTTCGGTGAATGACATTCATTGCAATATAGAATCGATGCGGCGTGATTCTTATGGCACAAGGTGCAGCGGGCTTCTCCCATATGTGATTTATGCGGATTTTCAATGCCTGCCTTTATATTTTCAAGGTTTGCTGTTTCTTCGGCAAGCTTTGCATAGCTGTCATGGCAGTTCATACAGGTATCATCTCCAGGCCTTGCGTAAAGCTGTCCCGCTGCATGGCAGGATTTACACGTGGTATCATTATCTTTATGTTTGTTTATCTTTGGTAATTTATCCGAACCGGATACAGCAATGGTCGGCATATTTATAATCATAAAAAACGCCAACACTACTATCATTAATACCGGAATTTTTATCGATTGTTTCATTAAAGGATTCTCCTAAACTTTTTTAAATTCATAATTTAAAGCAGTCCCTAAGTCTGATTTTGGCATTTTATTTACGGGTAGAAAATACTACCCCAATACTTCTTTTGCCGCAAACATACCGGCCAGGCGTCCGCCGGGCAGCACAAATCCCACGGTTCCACCTCCTGCGGCATTTTCTCCCGCTACAAAGAGGCCGGGAATATGATCCCAGTTTTTATCCAGAACATGAAATTGTTCATCAACTACAAGTCCGCCATGGGTGTTGAAACAACTTCCACCCTTTTGCTTTACTCCGTAAAAAGGCGCTGTGCGGATAGGATGCATATAAATCGGTTCTTTAAAAAAGTCGGCATCGTATCCTGAGTCACAAAGGCTATTATAACGATCAACCGTTTTAACCAGTATATCAGGATCAAGACCTAATTTTTTTGCCAGTTCAAAAATAGTATCGGCTTTCTTGATTACACCTTTGGCTAAATAGTGTTCAAACTGCTTTTCGAACCACGGGCATGGATATTCGCAGAAAAGCGGATGGAATTTCTTAATAATGTCTTCCTTGCTGATAGTATTTGCGTCAAAGAGTGTAAAAGATTCCATGTCGGGTTGAGTAATAATCTGGGCTGCCTGATAGGTGTATACCATACCTCTGGTAAGACTTTCGCAGAAGAATCTTTTTGACTTCTTATTGACTGTAAGAGATTTCTGACGTGCCAGCTGATTTGGGGCACTGTATACCGTTGTAGCACCATGCTCACGAAGAACTCCGCCGTCCCATATTTCTATTTCATCCATTTGGCGCATATCAGCGCCCAGAGCCTGTGCCATCCTGATTCCGTCTCCTGTAGCTCCCGGCATGCCCCAATAGCGGGCTGCTTCAGCCCGGCGGGGTGTGCAATAAGTTTTTAACATATCCGTGTTTGCACCAAAGCCTCCTGTCGCAAGTATAACCGCCTTTGCTTTCAAATAAACCATTTTACCATCTATGTTGTGTGCAGCAATGCCGATTACACGTTTGCCCGATGTCACAAGACCTTTTGCAGGATGTTCTTTAAGAATCGTAACACCAAGTTCTTTTGCCTTTTTTTCCAATGCCTGCGTAAATCCTTTGGCATTGTGAGGATGCCACCTGTACCATCCTTCTTCGGGATGTTGGGGATCAATGGGAACATGAACAAGACCTGGCACAGGTAAACCGCCAGCAGGCTCGGTAGAATAAACCACACCCATATCTTCAAGCCAATCTACCGTTTCTTTTTGTTGTTCCATAATCTGACGCACAAAAGTAGCATTTCGCCCGGAAGTCGGATTTGGTGTTGATATATTCTGAGAGCCATCCGGATTTCTTGAGCCCTCAGCCAAAACTCTTGCAGCTATTGGCGGGGCCTTTATTCCAAATCTGTTCTGAAAATTGCTTCCAATGCCTCCGCCAATACATTCGGCAATTGATGTGTCACCGCCGCAGAATGGATTCTTTTCTATCACAATGATTTTTGCGCCTTTTTCAGCCGCAGAAACAGCAGCAGCCAGACCAGCTCCGCCTCCGCCGGCAACTACAATGTCTGTTTCATAATCCCATTTTACAGGAGCTGATAAATTCGGGAGGGGTTCGGCATCAAAAAGTTTTTCACCCTTTTTCCCTTTTGCTTGTGCGACTTTTTTTGCTGCCGCTTCCGCTTTATTTATCCCTAACCCTGTCATTGCCGCTGAACCGATAAGACCGGCGCTTCCAGCTCCTGCTGCTGTCAAAGCCCCCTTGAGAAAACCTCTTCTAGATACTCTTTTAAAAGATTTTTTTTCAATAGGTTCCCGGCTCATTTGGTCAGCATTTTTGGTTTGATCGACTGTAGGCTTCTTCATTATTTATTCCTCCGTATTATTGATTGCTACAATAACCTGAGCCACTTTCAAAACGTTTCAGTTTGGTCAAGGTCAAGGCGGGTGAAAATTTTAACCGCAGGAATACATGGAGTATTTCGAGGATTAAAATTTTCACTCAACGCAGAGATCGGCCAAAATGGGACGTTATGAAACTGGCTCAGCTTCTTTAACCAGTATCTCCGGAATAATTCCCTGCATCGGAGAACGAACTTCCTTAGTCATTATAAATACATCCGGTCTGCTATTAATAAATATACATACTCTTATAAAAAGTAAAAAACAACAATTAAATCACTGGAAATTATGGCTTTTACTGTAACCCTTAGGAGATCATCTTTTCTTGGCAGACTCTTGGCTGCAACATTAAATTCTTTCATGACATTTAACCCTATTATAATCTGTAGGCACCTTCGCATTCGATTAAATAATCAGCTACCCATTAAAAAAAGCAGTATTCTTATTTCAGATGTTTCCTGAGTTTAGAAACGATAAGGTGATCAGCGCCGATAAGATAAAATAATGAATCAGGCAAAAGGAACTATGTGGCGTATGAAGAATAAAAGGGGCTTTATAGTGGCAAAAAGACATCAGAGTATTATATACTTATACTAATATTGAAGATTGTCAAAAACATTAGATTAATAACACACTCTGTCGAAAAAATATCAAACAAGGAATTTTGAATTAAGAACTTCATATCTTTTTTCCCTTCGATATTCATTATTCCTTGTTCAATATTCGAGATTCAGCTTTCAATAATATAATTGAAAAATAACTTAGCGCTTATGTCGTAATAGCCGCCCCTTGGGGAATAAGGGGAGTATATGTTTTTATCGCTTACTATATTAAGGCACCTTCATATCAAATTTTGGTGAGTGGCATTCATTGCAATAAAGGACCGAAGGAACATGGTTCTTATGGCACAAAGTGCAGCGGGCTTCACCCATATGCGATTTGTGCGGGTTTTGGATACCGGCCTTAATGTTTTCAAGATTTGCGGTTTTTTCCGCAAGCTCGGTATAACTGCCATGGCAGTTCATACAGGTAACATCGCCGGGCCTAACGGGCGGCGATCCCTTTTCATGGCAGGATTCACATGTGGTATCCTGATCTTTATGTTTGTTAATTTTTGGTGAATTATCCGAACCGGATACAGCCGGGACAGGCAGACTAATAATTATAAATAATGTTAACAATACTATCATTAACACGGGAACTTTTATAGATTGCTTCATCACAGTTTTCTCCTTAGCGTTTCTATTTTCGACTTTACAATTTGGAATCCGGTTATGATCAAATCAATAAAATCGTTTCGGTCATATAACCTATCCCAAAACCTCTTTGGCCGCAAACATACCGGCTAATCGACCACCCGGCAGCACGAATCCTACACTTCCGCCTCCGGCAGCATTTTCTCCTGCCACGAACAGACCGGGAATCGGGTCCCATTTTTTATCCAGAACATGTAATTGTTCATCAACAACAAGTCCTCCATGTGTATTGAAACAGCTTCCGCCCTTCTGTCCCACCGCATAAAAAGGAGCTGTGCGGATAGGATGCATGTAAATCGGTTCCTTAAAAAAGTCAGCATCGTAACCTGCATCACATAGACTATTATAACGATCGACCGTTTTAACCAGCGCATTGGGATCTATACTTAACTTCTTTGCCAGTTCAAAAATAGTATCAGCCTTCTTTATAACTCCCTTGGCAACATAGTGCTTAAATTGCTCTTCAAACCAAGGGCAGGGATATTCGCAGAAAAGGGGATGGAACTTTTTGATAATATCTTCCTTGCTGATTGTATTTGCATCAAAGAGTGTGAAAGATTCCATGTCCGGTTGGGCAATGGTTTGTGCTCCCTGATAGCTGTAGACATGGCCTCTGTAAACACTTTCACAGAAGAACCTTTTAGCCTTTTTATTGACTGTAAGTGATTTCTGGCGGACCAACTGATTTGGCGCACTATATACCGTTGTTGCGCCATGTTCACGAAGCGCGCCGCCGTCCCAGATTTCTATTTCATCCATTCCGCATAAATCGGCGCCCAAAGCCTGGGCCATCCTGAGCCCATCGCCTGTAGCACCGGGCATTCCCCAATACCTGGCTGCCTCGGCCCGCTTTGGAGAGCAATAAGCCTTAAGCATATCAGTATTTGCGCCAAAGCCTCCTGTAGCAAGTATAACGGCTTTTGCTTTTACATATACTGTTTTACCGTCAATATTACTTGCGGCAATACCGATCACATGTTTACCCGATGTTACAAGCCCGGTTGCAGGATGTTCTTTTAAAATCTTAACACCTATTGCTTTCGCTCTTTTTTCCAATGCTTCCGTAAAACCCCGCGCATTGTGCGGATGCCAGCGATACCAGCCTTCTTCAGGGTGTTCGGGATCAATCGGAACATGACCAAGGCCGGGAACCGGAAGACCCCCCACACCTACTTCGGGCGAGTAAACCACACCCATATCTTCAAGCCAATCTATTGTATCTTTCTGTTGTTCAATGATTTGTCGCAGAAAAGTAGCATTTCGCCCGGCAGTTGCATTCGGAGTTGCAATATTTTGCATACCATCCGGATTCTGAGATCCTTCAGCCATAATTCTTGCGCCTACCGGCGGGGCCTTTATTCCAAACCTGCTCTGGAATCTGCTTCCAATGAGGCCTCCTGCGATCTCGGCAATCGATGTGTCACCTCCGCAAAAAGGGTTTTTTTCCAGAAGAATAACTTTTGCACCATTTTCCGTTGCTGAAACAGCAGCAGCCAGCCCTGCTCCGCCTCCACCGGCTACGACAATATCTGTTTCATAATCCCACTTTTCAGGAGCTGATAAATTTGGCAGGGGTTTGGCATTTAAGTGCTTTTCGGCTTTATTGTCTTTTACCATAGAGCTTTTACCGGCTGTTTTTGTCCCTGTTTCCGTCATTGTCGCACAACCTATAAGGCCGGCACCGCCTGCTCCTGCGACTGTCAGAGCACCTTTCAAGAAACCTCTTCTGGATAAGCTTTTAGACGATTTTGCCTCCAAGGATTCCCGGCTTTTGCTTTCAGCACTCTTTTTTTTCTCATTTGTAGGCTTCTTCATTATTTATTCCTCCATATTATTGATTACTATAATAACCTTCGAGCCAGTATCTCCAGAATAACTCCCTGCATCGGAGAACGAACTTCCTTAATCATTATAAATACCTCCAGCCTATTTTCGCTATAATATAAACTCTTTTAAAAACCAACAATAAAATCAGCAGAGATCTTTCACAGGGATAAGTTTATCTCCATCCATATATCCCTTTGGTTACAATTTTTGTTTTGGTTCGGCAATTACTATGACGGTCTGTTATGCCCTGGCAATTTCTCTGACAATATCAGAATATTCAATCCATAAGGCTTTCTGGAGGCAACTGCAAACACACAGACCGCAGCCCTCACATTTTTCCTTTTCTATTTCTGCTATAGCATCCACTTTTATTGCTCCCCAGTTACAGACTTCTTCACACACACCGCAGCCGACACATTTTTGCTCATTTATCGAAACTACAATCCTGCCCTTAGTTTTTTCATATGCGCCAACAACCTCATCGTAAGCAAGTATTTTAGGAATGATACATCCTTTCATTTCTTCAATAGAAGCAAAACCTTTAGAATCCATATAATCTGATAAATTTCGTTTTAATTTTCTAATTAACCCCATACCTTTTCGCAGAAAAACAGTCTGGGCCTGAACAGAACTTGCACCATACATGATAAACTCTACAATATCACTCCAGGTCTGCGTTCCACCGCTAACAGACACATGAATATCCTGATATTGGTCACGCTGACTTAAAAGCGCCACAAAATTTGCATGTTTTGCCGCTTTAGAACCGGAAAGAAATACTGATGATGGAATTACCGGCTCAATTTTATCGAGTTGTATGCCGGGCGAAGCCGGAAAAACCGTGGCTATTGTCATCCAATCCAATTCAGCTTTCTTAGGGATCTTAAGAGGAGATTGCCCCAATGGCTTAAACATCATTTTCACACCTAAAGGAATTTCAACTGATCTTTTTACCTCACTACAGATTTCTTCAATAATAGGAGCATAAAACGAGAATTTTTCCAAGTGATGGTGAAGTGGGTATGGCAAAGGACAACCAAGCAAAATCTCAACCGCCTTGGCACCCGCTTCTTGAAGTAATTTGGCTCCCTTAATATAACCTTCAACGGATAAGGCCATTATACTGGCTATAACAGGGGTTTTAATCTCTTTAATATTGTCTTTGAACCATTTTGCCCATGCTTCAAGCGGCATGGGAGATAATCCGGATATAGATAAAATCCCGTTGCCGGCAGGATAGAAACCGGCTCGCGCATCGGGAAACAAGCCGGTTGAGTTAGGACTTACAACCTTTTTATATTCATTCTCCAGAAAACTGCTTTTTGTTATTACAGCTCCCGCTCCATACCGGATACATCTTTTGACGTCATCACCTGTTCTGGTCAAATGACCGGAGGAAATAATAATGGGGTTTTCAAGCTCCAGATTACCCATCATTACCTTTAAATCAGTCATTAAATACCTCTTTAACCGGCTTTACAAAATCAAATTTGATGGACTTACAAAAAGTCTATCCAGTTATAGCGCATCCGGGCAACCGCATTTTGGAATTAATGTTTTCTTAGATGTAGCCGGTGCGCTCTCAGCTTACAACCCCCTGCCCCCCTTTGTTAAGGGGGAATTAAAAGCAAGTGCAGGTCCAATTATGCTTATTAATGCACATTGGATGGGGTAACTATATCCAAATAATTCCCCCTTAGAAAAGGGGGATAAAGGGGGTTGTAAAAATAAAAATCTATGCTACCTTTCTTTTGTTTTTAGCGTTATCTAAAACAAGAAAGAACTGTTCTAACTTCTTTTTAAGTTCCTCTTCCACAGCTGCAGAATTCTCCATAACGTCAACATCTACGGTCAGGGTAGAGATTCCGGCCTTTTCTCTAAGCTGATCCTTTATCAGCCGGGATACCGCACCGCACATACGGCAATTGGTATTAAAAAAGTTTACCGCGCCATCCACCCCACTTTGTATTGAATCGTTAATAATCATATCTGAAAATACTTCATAAGGCCCATAGAACCCATGGTATGGCTCAGTATAGAAAATTCTGGCAAGGGCTTCTATTGGTTTTAATGGATCTATCTTTGCAACCTCAGCTTCATTGTAATAGTGATACATTGGTTCTGCTACCAATGTGGCACCTTGCGTTTCCATCCAGTCAAGCAAACCATGCATTCCGGGAGGAAAAGTATAACAACTTACAAGGCGATATTTTTCCTCAGGTGTATAACCTTTACCGCTGGCAACACGTTCTTTCATTTCATCTAAAAATGCCTGACAATAATCAACTCCCTCCTGTCTTCCGGCATACATCATACGGATGAAATGTATTAAAAAACCGGTTCCGCTTTTCACAGGGTTGGGTCTTGCCGTTTTGATAAGATTGTGGATTTCAACACTGATCTCCATCTGCTTCTTGGTCAGTCTTATTGCTTCCGATAGTTTATCATAGTCCATCTTTTGCCCGGTGGTCTTTTCCAGAAATGCAATTACATCCTTAATTTCTTCTACCATGAAATCGAGCCCCTTCTGAGTCCAGAAGAGATAAGGCCTGGTCATGCAAAAGACAGGCACATCGTAGAGGGCGCCCATAACATTTGCATTCTGAGCACAATTATCGCATTGGCATAAGCTCGTGCTCACGATAGCGTTAGGTTTCGGATACCATCCCTTTGCAAACCAGCCTATGGGAGCACGCTGGGCGGAACAGATTTCCGGCCGGATGCCAATGGATTTAGCGGCAGTAAAAATCTCATCTTTATTGCCCATATATAAGGAAAACATACCGGCGATAAAGTCGTATTCGATGCCAGCAATACCCATAGCCCAATAGATTTCAGTAGGAAAAGACATAACGTTTGTAACAAAAGGTCTTCCCCCTTTTACAGCAGACATCACTTCATTGCACAGCTTTATCGTCAGATCATAAAACATGGTTTCAGCCTTGGTAGTACTATGGTGATCCCTCAATTGCGCCATTATAGGGATGCCCTGTTCAAACATTGTTGTATCAATATTTTCTATCTTTCTTAATTTCATATTGCCACCTCCAAAGATAACATCTCAACGAATGCTTCAATTCTTGTTCTGATCTGACCGCTGAAGCCTCCTCCGTATTCAATATCCAGATCTAAAACGGTTACTCCCTCGTCTTCAAGTCTGGTCTTCCACATCGGCAGATTAAGGATATAGGGTGCGCAACATCTCATAGTAAGAGCAATTATTCCGTCAAGCCTGAAATCCTTACCAATTTGTGATAACCACTCGGTTCTGTTATCAGGCGGATTGATTCTTGGGCAGGAGCAATTGGGAAGCAGATAGCGTTTTGCAAGAGCTTTCCATAGATCTCCCTCTTCAACCTGTTCCCACCAATACCGGGAACCATTGCAGAAATCATCAACAACTACGTTTACCCCCAGACTCTCAACACTTTCTACGAAAGAAGGGGTGTTCAGTAAAGCACCACTGATCATAATTCTTGGTTGGTCAACAAGAGCGCGGCCCGTACTCTTAATTTCTTTCAGCAACTTTTCCAACAAGATATTGAAATCCTCCCTGGGCATTCTGACTGCTGCATTTAAGACTTCCAGCATTTCGGCACCAGATAGAGGCGGAGTATCGCTCTTCATCAGATCGTGGAGTTTTTTCAACTCTCTTCTTGTCTTGTTATAAAGTTTGATTGAATCGGCTATAGCCTCATCCGTGATTGTTATACCAAAAAAATTCTCAAGGTTCTGTTTAAACTCCACAATTTCACCCTGATAAAAATCATAAGCCAGGTCATTGAATTTTCGCGGCGTATCAAGAAGAGGCAAGGTTGGGATATCGTGATAATAACTGCCAACTTCTGCCAAACGGATGACTCCTTCGCAAGGGGTAGCCGCCGCAATACAATCCAAAAATCCGTAGTCACCACGTAACTGCAATTCCAGTATTGTCCGGCTGAAGGAACAGGTGCCACCGCCAAAGAGATATTCATTAGCCAGATCCAGGGAGATTTCTTCATCTCCTCCCGTAAGCCGGAAAGGCATCATGCCGGCAGCGTGAATTATCTCTTCCGGCACGTTAATGCAAATCCATCCTACAATTTTCTTTCCCTGTTCTTTCCATTTTCTTGCCGGCTCTGTAAAGGGGAAAGAAGCGTTCACCTTCCTTATTTCTTCCATAGTTTTAAGCATTTCTGCCATTTGGTGCCTCCTTTATTTTGATTTTCTCTTTAAGCTGCCGACATCTTTTTGCTTTGTTTTTTGTAGATGGCATTGGCGAACATTGCAGCTCCCAGCGCACCGGCAATCTGGGTATCATATTTAGGTATCAAAGCCTCAACTCCTATGAGTTTTTCAATTCGTTTAACAATACCCTTGTTTTTAGCAATTCCGCCGGTGATGGCAAAGTCTTTCTCCACATCGATTCTTTCAAGAAGTTCCAGAATTCTTGTGGCCATTGCCTTGCAGTATGCCGCAAGAACCATGTTCTTTGACCAGCCGCTTTTTAAAAGACCTGTAGCCTCGGATTTTGCAAATACTACACAGGTACTGCTGACAGCTTCCGGTTCTTCGTCTATGTCAAGCGACATATCACCGATCTCGGTTACCGGGACTTTCAACATCTCTGCAAATACCTCCATACCGCGCCCGGTTCCTGCTGCACATTTATCATTCATAAGAAATGTTAAGCATTTTCCTTTCTCATCAATACGGATGGTCTTGCAGTCCTGCCCACCCATATCAAGCACGGTTCTGACGCTAGGGCCATACATATAATTCGCTCCTAGCGCATGGCATGATATTTCGGTTATGGCTTTATGCGCGAAGGGAATATTAACCCGGCCATAACCTGTTCCAATAAGATAATTGATGTTATCATAGGTGAGACCAGGGATCTCTTTAAGACATAAATCCATGGCATTTTGGGCGCTTTTAGGGCTGCTTGAACCGCTTCTGGTATTACTATATGCGTATATCTGACCATCACATAAAACAACCATCTGCGAACTTACCGAGCCGACATCAATACCTGCAGAAATAATATCAGCTTTTCTCCAATCCATTTCGGGGTTTACAAAGGTTGACTCTACCCATCTGAAATATTCTTTTTTTTCTGCCATTTTCTGTATTTCCTCCTTATCCTTGCGCAATTAGCGCAGCACCAACGGCGTTTGTAAAAATCGGATCCTGGGGCACTGTGATTTTTGTCTTAAGAAACCCTTCAAGACCATCAATAAAGCCTCTGTTTAGTGAAACTCCGCCGATAACCGTTACAGTATTTTCTATTCCGACCCTTCGGATCATTGATGAACACCTTTCGGCTACGGCTTTGTTAATCGCTCTAGAGATGTCTGCCGTTGTGGTTCCCTCCGTATTGATCAAAGACACCACTTCCGATTCTGCAAATACTGCACACTGTGCATTCAATGGAATGTTCTTGTCGGACTCAAAATGAAGTTTAATGAATGTTTCAAGGTCTGTTTGAAGAGCCCGGGCCATCGACTCGATAAAAGCGCCGGCTCCTGCCGCACATCTTTCATTTGTGGCAAAATCCACCACATTCCCATCAGTATCGCATTTTGCTACCGCGGCCTTCTCGGCGCCCATATCAACAACCGTTCTTGAAGCCGGAACTTCAAATATGGCTCCTTTCGCACCTGAAGAAATTTCTGTTGCCACATCATCAGCAAAACCCACTTTCTTTCCTCCTCCGCCGGTGGCAACAATTTTGCCGATAGCATCTCTGCTGATTCCAGCCTTGGCAATTGCTCCGTTTAATGCGTTCTTGATGACCTGTTCCTCATTCTGTTCTTCTTCGTTCCCGACCATATGACAATACTTTGCCAGAATCTTATCGCCATCCATGATTACCGCTTTTGTGCTGGATGCACCCACATCTATGCCCATTGTAATCATAAAGTTAACCCTCCTTTATTTAAAATTTATTTTAAAAAGACAGAATTTAAAAATATCCTTGACTTTTGATTTTATGTTAACAGGATAATTATCAAATACAACTCCAATAAAACAAGGGTATATATATAGGCTAAACCTATTTATAGATAATTGCCCTGACTAATATAACTCCAAAATAATATTAGCATAACTATAGGTATAAACTATTGATGGTGGAGGTATAATAAGTTTAATAAATAGAGTTGGAAGTTGGCGAATCCGACAGGCCGGGGTTCAGAAAACCCCGGCCTTTGAATAAGGAAGTATCTTATTTAGACAGCAACAAGAAATTATTCACGGTAAAAAAACTGGGATCAAGTTTTGAAGCAGGCATAAACAAGGCATTTTCCGGGTGCGCTGACCGGTTTACGGCAGTAGCATGATGAGCTTTTACGTCAATATAGATTTGAGCATCCCAATCTCCCGTATTGTTTTTACCGCTCGGGGTCTCGCTGTAATGCAAGAAAGTGGAGATCCATATCCGGAAATCACCTGATTTTTCATATACCTCTTTGTACCATATTGTATAAGTTTCCTGGTCAATATAATTTACGTGCAACCCCCAGTTATAATACGGATCTTTAGGCATCTGTTCAACAATCCATACTTTTCTTGGAATATATATAATATTAAGAGGTGCCCAGGGTGCGCCATTCCAGTTTGGATCTTCACAACTGTATTTGATATGTTTGCCGGTATAGGGAAATGCCCTGGTCATTATTCCATCCGGCGATTCCTGTACCGGAATCATATTAGGACTAGTAAAGGCAACTAGAATTGTTTTTTCTCCTACATACTTCCATTTCATGGTACTGTCTTTCCCATCCCACCCGTAATTCGTATCCAACCATGAATCAGAGCCCATATAGGGGTCAGACCTAGTAGTTGAGCCGGTTTGCCGTATTCTTCGAATGGCAGGAACATATGCATAATTACTATCATTTCTTGCGTCCATATAAATGTAGGCCAATGTATTGGTTCCCTTAACGCTCATTGGCTCCGTAACATTTTGAAATTGTAAGTAAAGAAACTTATCGGGATTTTTTACTTCCTGGCCCGGAGGCCGCCCATTCATATAAAGGCGCTGATCGAGGCCCGCAATATAACGTTCTTCTCCTGTTTTGTCTATCCAACTAATATAGATATGCTCTCTTGAGCCCATAAAACGGTATCTCTGGAAATTAAAGTTATATATTATTTTTTCTCCGGCTTTGGGATCTTTAAGATCAATCTTAGGAAAAGGATAACCGTAAATATTTTCCGGGTATTTTCCTGTTTTATCGATCAAATCGCCCTCAGGACTTATATCGAATTTTCCTTCATTTATTGCGCTTGCCGCAAGAAAGCTGTCATCCTGTTTGTATTTAAAGTTTATTTGCCCAGGGGTAATAACCCACTCACCTCTCTCAACCGCACGGTACAATGCCGGAATAAGAAGATCTTTGTATTGACTGCAGTTGCTTTTATCAATTATCTTTGGTAAATTCATTGCCTGAACAATACCGCCACACAAAAACAGAATAAACAATGAGCACAATGACAATCCAAAATACTTTATAATTCTCAAGCGTTTCATTTTCTTCATTCCTCCCTCCGACTTTGTAGTTGTTATAATTATCTTTTATTTCCGTCATTAAACAGCCCTTTTGGAGGCAACAACATTTACCAGGCGCTGTCAGGCAAGACATCAAATAACAAAAGGGCTGTTTAATGACGGAAAAACCCTTTTATAGACGAACACGGTCCTGGTTTTATTAATACAGGTGGTTGATCATGTTTTATTTTTGTTTAGTTAAATTCATCCCAGCATAAATATTACTATAAAATCAGAGTATTTATGGAAGATAACAAAAACTGTTGAAGATATTAACAGGATTATTATTAAATACAACTCCAATATAATAATAGTAAAACTATAGGCTAATACTATTGTTATTGAAGGCTTAATAGGTAGGATCGAAGGTTGGCATCTCGGTCTTTCAAACCGAATTTTTTTCTGAGGCTGTTTCTGTGAAATTGCACGGTACTGATACCGATACTTAGCAATTCAGCAATATCTTTAATTGATCTTCCTTCTTTTACAAGTGTGGCTACTTCGATTTCTCTGGGAGTAAGATTATGGTGTTTAAGTTTCAACAGAGGTAAGAATGACGAAATAATATTATTAAGATTTGATTCGATGATGTTTAAAACAGAGAGTTGACGAGAAGACAGGTTAGTGTTCTTTAAGTTATCAACGTTAGGCAAAACAAGTTCTCGGACATTTGATAGAATCTTTCCTTCAATATCTCCTTTGCTTTCTTCAAGTTGCCGCAACAAAACCTTCAAAGCCGCATTAACTTCTTCAAGGCTTTCGGTTTTTAATGTTAATTTCCTTTCTGCCCGCTTACGTTTACTGATGTCTTTGAAATATACCGACAGCCCTTCCTCCGAGGGATAAGCATGAGCCTCAAACCATCTGCCGAAAAGAAAAAGAGCATCATAGAACATATGGCTATTACTTGCCATGGCCGTCCAGTAATAATGCATATATTCTTTTTTAGTTTTTGGGAATAGCTTAGCTAATGTTTTACCGATAACTTCTTCCCTTGTCTTTCCCATAACTATTTCCGCTTGCTGATTAAGGTCGGTAAAACGGCCTTTCTTATCCCAGGTAAAATAAATATCGGTGATACTGGCCAAAACGGTAGAAATCTTCTGGTTAGCGTTTTTTAATACTTCTTCAATACGCTTGTATTCGGTAAGGTCTCGTATAGTCAAAACCGTTAATTTATCAACACGGCTATTATAAAATTCCAAAGCTGATAATTCTGCTGGAAATTTGCTGCCATCTTCTTTATATAAAAACAATTCGCCCCTGGCTTTACCGGTTTGAGTTTGTTCTGCCAGCAATATTGGTACTCTTGGATCATCAGGATCAAACAGTTTATTACTAGCTATGTTGCATATATTTTTTTCAGAATATCCCAGCATGTCACAAGCAATTGGATTTGCGGCAGCTATTGAGCCGTCAGGCAGTACTATAAGGACACCATCAAGAGAGGTTTCGAGTAATAAACGAAATTGCATTTCAATATCAGTAAGGCTTTTAACAGGTTCAGGTTGTTTCATGACCCAATTCCCTTTTTGATTAATATTATTTTTGGTTAAAAGATATAAAGTTGATATATTATATAACCCAAAACAAAAATTATTCCAAGATTTCACTCTGTATCCCTTTATGAATTATTCCAATTCCTAAGGAAAACAGCTTTACAATACCACCCTAAAGCAATCTTAACCAGAAATTATTATTCATATTTTGAATATTTTATCTTGACCTATAATATTTCAATGTTTCATAAACGGTAATACATCTATAGGATTTGTTTGCTAAAAAGCAAACTTGGGGTTATATATGCTATACAGGTCAAGTAATTTCGTTTTGCTTATTACTACTGCTATATTTTTTCTCAAAACTAAGGTGAAATAAATGGGTTTGTTCAATATAATTGCCGTGCTTGTTACACTTGCAGCCTTGTTTGCTTATATTAATTACCGGTATATCAAGCTCCCGACAACTATAGGCTTGATGTTCATATCCATAATTATGTCTCTTTGTATGGTAATACTAGGACATCTCGGACAGACAGGACATGGCCTTGAAATGATATGGCTGGATATTATACGCAAAGTTGATTTCAACAAATCACTAATGGTGGGTATGCTAAGTTTTCTTCTTTTTGCCGGCGCTCTCCATGTTGATCTGAATGAACTTTTAAAGCAAAAATGGCAAATACTTGTATTTTCAACTATCGGAGTTATGCTTTCAACATTAATGGTCGGGTATTCTGCTTTCCTGTTCTTAGGCTGGCTGGGAATTAATCTCAATCTAATATACTGCCTGCTTTTTGGAGCCCTTATTTCTCCTACTGATCCTATTGCGGTGCTGGGAATACTTAAAAAGGCAGGAGTTGCAAAAAACCTGGAAATAAAAATTACCGGTGAATCGTTGTTTAATGACGGTGTGGGGGTTGTAATATTTATTACCCTGTTGAAATTA
Source organism: Pseudomonadota bacterium (assembly GCA_043825875.1). Classification (GTDB taxonomy): domain Bacteria; phylum Desulfobacterota; class Desulfobacteria; order Desulfobacterales; family RPRI01; genus RPRI01. Next base: position 70,542 of record JBDRRF010000110.1, read on the forward strand.
ATAGATACCGAAGCGGATGTTTCACCTTTACAAATACTACTGTTCTTTGCCAAAGAAACATTAGGGGGTGTTACCTTAGGATTGATAACAGGTTTGATAGCATACTATTTGTTAAAAACTATAGACAATTATCAGACGGAAATTCTTATTACCCTTGCTCTGGTAATGGGTTGCTATGCACTGGCAACTGCCATTCATTTCTCAGGTCCTATAGCTATAGTTATTGCCGGTCTTTTGATAGGCAATCATGGCAGACAACTAGCGATGTCTGAAAAAACCCGTGGGAACCTCGATACGTTCTGGGAGCTTATAGATGAAATACTAAACGCTGTGCTTTTTGTTTTAATCGGAATAGAACTTCTTGTAATAGCGCTTGCAGGCAAATACTTTATTGCCGGGTTCATAGCCATACCAGTAGTACTTTGTGCACGTTTTCTATCCATAGGAATACCCCAGTTTTTTATGCCTGCCAGAAAAAGAATCAACCTAAGATCTATGCAAATAATGACTTGGGGAGGTTTGCGCGGCGGAATATCCGTTGCGCTTGCACTGTCATTGCCGTTGGGATACGCAAGAGATGCTATTATTACAATGACTTATATCATTGTTGTGTTTTCTATCATTGTCCAGGGATTAACCATAAAATATATAGTAAAACAATAACCTTGAAAAAAATCATATATTGCAATATTATTGTAGCAAGCTTAAACTACCGATATTAGATTAACAGTTTCTTTCATATTATATAGTAGAGCCACTTTCAAAACGTTTCAGTTTGGTCAAGCTCAAGGCGGGAGAAAATTTCAACCACAGGAATACATTTAGTATTTCGAGGATTGAAATTTGAGCCCAACGCAGAGATCGGCCAAAATGGGGCGTTTTGAAACTGG
>JBDRRF010000111.1:0-85356 GCA_043825875.1 Pseudomonadota bacterium
GCCAGTTTCAAAACGCCCCATTTTGGCCGATCTCTGCGTTGGGCTCAAATTTCAATCCTCGAAATACTCAATGTATTCCTGCGGTTGAAATTTTCTCCCGCCTTGAGCTTGACCAAACTGAAACGTTTTGAAAGTGGCTCACTTATCATTGTATAATACGAAAAACTTATTCACCGGAAAAATATCATCTTGGTTTAAACATATAATGCTTTTTGAACATGTGTTACTATGCCTTGTTTCATAATCAAATAGTATTTTACTTTCCTTATCGTAGGCAAGTGCAGCGCCACAAAGCATTCCGCAGGCATAACTGCTGCATGATCCTTCCTGTTAATAAATACTCAGCCAGTTATTCCGAATCAAGGCTGAGGTTTGTTTCTGTGTTCACGTCCTTGAAAAATGCTTCCGATCAGCTTGAACAGTATTTGAACCAGTATAATCTTTATTGGAAATCATAAACACCTGAACCCAATCTGAACGATTTTATGACAATAGCTATAACTATTCTATGCTATAGCATGCAATTAGATTTGCCCAGCTAACCGCAAGTTTTGTTCCATCCGGGCTATAGTCTAATGACAGCGCAATTGAACTACCAAATTGTTCAAGAGAAGTTACGATTTCACCGCTTTCCAGGTCCCATATTTTTATTGTTTCATCCCTGCTTGAAGAAGCTAAATATTTCCCATTTGGACTAAAGCATAGTTCCGTGAGCCCCCGTGTATGGCCTTTTAGCTTCTTTATTAATTCTTCTGTTTCAAAATTCCATAAACCTATTTCTTTCTCTTGTATACCAAAAGCCGCAACATATTTTCCATCATTACTAAATGCACGTATTCCTTGAATGTTATTCAATGTCCTCAATAGTTTCCATGTATTTACATCAAATACCTGATTACCGCATACAAAATATTCCCCTTTAGGGCTGAAACACATAGTATATTGTTGATTGTGAGTCATAGTTTTTATGCTACGACCTGATTGAATATTCCAAATTATAACTTTAGTATCTTCAGCAGCACTTATGAGATGTTTACTGTCAGGGCTGAAGGCTATTACCAAAACTTTACTCCGATGGCCTCTCAATTTCTTTACGCGATTTCCGGTATGAGATTCCCAAATATCTATTGTGTTATTAAAATTTCCTGCAGCTAAATATTTTCCATCAGGACTATAGCTGATAGCGTAGATCCTATCCATTTTACCTATAATCCCTTTTCTGGCCCCCTTTATCTCAAGCTTCATTTTACCGGTTTTAGAATCATAGATATTTATCTTTTTGCTATATCCGGAAACACAGGCGAACTCTTTTCCATCAGGCCTAAACCTTATATCACTATATCCATGATTTTCACCTTTATTTTTAAAAAATATCGAATATCTTTCTCCTTTCTTTAGTTTCATAATGGCATCTTTTCCTTTTTTTGATATTTCTTCCCTATCTTTTTTAGTTAACAATGTTTCAAGTAAAACAATGTTTTTCTCTTTGATAAGTTTGTTACGAAGTAATCTATTTTTTAGATATGTTTTATAGTTGTCAAATGATTTAAGAAATTCCATTCTTTCATTGTCATTATTTTGCCAATTTTCTATTTTGTAATCTGCAATACACTTTAATCCAGTCCCTTTTTCTAAATTTATTGTAGCAAATGAAGATCTATCTAACCTTTTTTTTACTCGCTCATAATTTAAAATATTTTTTTTGATATACGCATTTATATCAGTTTCCTTTGCCTCAAAATAATGAACCCAGTTGCGGTTAAGCGGTTTGTTTAATTTTATTAATATTTCATTTGCTTTTCTTAAAATAAGATAATCATTTTCCAATTGTTTCATTATATTGATTTGGTTTGATACTACTACATAACTAACTCTGCCGTCATAATGATTGAAATAGACATATTCATTATATTGTTTATTTTCTGGCATTAATTGATTCATATAATTGATTAATTCCAATCTTTTCTGAAAAAAATCATGGTTATAATTGTCTGTTATGTTTCCGTTATCATAATAGACCTTATATCCCAATCCCTTGTCTCTTTTATCAAATAGATATACGAACCATTTATTGTTTTTTATATTTTTTGCAACATAAGTATGTTTTGTCTCGGCTTGAAATTCAGGATATTTTTTTTTAAAATAACTAACCGCTGTATGTATTATCTTTTTTTCATCGCTTTTTGATATTTGTCTTCTGTTTGAGATTACGGAATTGTTATTTGAAAAACTAAAAAACACAAATAAAAGCATGATGATAATTAAAATAGCATTAATGCTTTTTTTCATATAATCACCAATTTATAATATATAGATGCCTTGCTATGTGGGTTTAACATAAGCAGCTTTAAATCGCTTTAAACAACTTTTTGCCTTCATTGACTGGTTTCGCTGTTTATAGCTGATACCTGATCATTAAGTGTCCAGAGATCATAAAGATAACCTATTCCGAGTAAGCCGCCCGTGAGTAGATAAATTATTCCGCTTATCCACTTTCCCATATAGAAACGGTGTATGCCAAATAATCCGAGAAAGGTTAAAAGAATCCAGGCAATAGTGTAGTCAAGCTTTCCGCAAGGGAACCTGAGATCGGCCTCGCGGTCCATAGACGGGATAAGAAAAAGATCGATAATCCAGCCGATAAAGCAAAGCCCTAGAGTGAAAAACCATATTGTCCCCGTAACGGGTTTGCCGTAGTAAAACCGGTGGCCACCCATGAATCCGAAGATCCAGAGGATGTAGCCGATAGACTTGAGATGTGTGTCGTTTGAATTTTCCATGAAGTACTCCTATCTTATATTATGGCAATTCAGGTGATAGATCCATAAATACTAACTCGGCGAATTTATCCGGCGGCAGAAATCCTTTTCCCCATTTTTCATCAAATGCCTTGGTTGGTTTTGCGGCAACAACTTCTTCCATTGTTTTACCTTCCTGCATAAGGTTGCTAACATTATCCCGTATTGTGGCCAACATTGAAACGTATTGCTCAAGTTTGGCTTTATCCGATAATGGGCCATGCCCAGGCACGACTTTGGTATTTTCATCAATCATCGGAAGAATTTGATTAATAACCTTTATCATACCGTTGATTGTCCCACCGGAATATATACCGATATACGGATAAAGCCCTTCAAAATAGAGATCGCCCGTGCAAAGTACATTAGCATTTTTAAAATATATTACAGAGTCGCCATCCGTATGCCCGGCTTCCAGATGAAATACCTTTACTTCTTCTCCATTCATATGAAATGATATTACTTTCTCATACGTAAGCAGCGGCAGAGCTATCTGTGATGCAGGGGGAACCTTTTTGTTAAATATTTTCATGTCATGCTCTATGCCCATCTGCTTTCGAACATTTTCATGGGCAATAATTGCGGCTCCGGTTTTAGCCACTGTCTCAATTCCTCCAACATGGTCATAATGCCAGTGGGTAATAATTACAAAACGGACAGGTTTACTGCTTAATTCTGCGATTTTAGAAAGAAGCTTATCAACAGAGTCTGCAACTTTAGTATCGATCATCAACGCACCGTCATTACCCACTAAAACAGTACTATTGCCCATGCCGCCGGAATCGGCAAACATATAAATATTATCAGCAATTTTCTGGGCAATTACCTTAACCTCGGCCTGATCTTTAGCATACAAAAAAGAAGTAAATAGTAAAACGATAACAAGACTTCCGATTATTGGGAAAATATTTCTGTGTTTTATTAGCATATTGTATCCTCCTTATATAAAACATATTAAACTGTGAAACGAATCATTCTTCGTGCCCGGTAGTATCCGGTTTTTGTTTTATCTGTTTTCGTTTCTTTGCTGGTGGCAGATAGTTTTCAGAGGTAATGACACTTTTGCCTGTTTTTGATTCCAATTCCAATCGAGCTTTCTTTGCTATTTTACCACCCTTTTTTCCTGCATCTGCATTTTCTACCATTCCGGTTTAATCCACGCTTTCAGCGATTTGCCTGAGCCAGTTTCAAAACGCCCCATTTTGGCCGATCTCTGCGTTGGGCTCAAATTTCAATCCTCGAAATACTATATGATCATCGAGGTATAAAACGCCTTCTGTGCCTTCCCGTAGGAACGGGTTAACCCTTTTTATCTGTTCAACAAGTTTTGTTTCGATCAGTTCCTTAACGAGTAATTCGTAATCATCAGAATCTGTGGGATACCTTAGAGTTATTTTGACTGCATTCCTTGATATCTCCACATAATCAACATAGTGGTGTTTAAACCAGTGAAGCTTTGAATGCACCGATAGATTAAACTTTGAAGTTTCTTTAAAATCAACCCGTTTGCACTGCAGGTCTAGTTCATCTGCGATTAGTAGGAGAGCTGCAAGTAATTCACCTCTAAAAGGACGACCTTTTGGGGTATAATGACCATCCCGGAGTTTTTCTATGACCTTGGCAAAATACTCGCTCGAATGACCCTTGCAGACAAAGGCAATGGGGGCAATATATTCATCATCCAAACTAGCTGGGAGGTGAAAATCGTCTCTATCAATACTTTTAGCTGCTCGTTTGAGAATTATTTCACTGCTTAACACGGCGTGTTTTTTTCTTACATCATCGTACTCTTTCTCTGACAGGTTCTCGATAGGGATATCCTCCCATTTAAGAAACTGCATACCTATGTCGTGCAAGTAAGCTGAGGCAAGGAGCACAAACAATTCGTGATTGGATAAACATGTATTGCCAGATTCAAGGGGCTTCAGGATCTGACTAAGAATAAAAATAATCTCTCTCGAATGGTCAGTATTATGGTTGGTAAACCAGGGCAGAAGATTACTTTTCCACACACCTTCGCAGAATTTCTCGATATCCTGTAGATCGCTGTAAAGCTTGGAATCCATCGACTTTAATCTTGAGACTAACACCAATTCTTCTTCGTTGTTCATCATATTACAATTACCTCGATCTGGAGATATCGGCTAACATAGCATCCATAAATCTTTATGGTGGTCTGCTCAATAATAAGATATTTTCTGTTTTTGGAGAAAATTATAAAGAACAAAAAGTTAATATAATTTCCCTGAATACACAGCAATCAATTAAATTAATTTGAAAATTTACATAGCCTAATGACAGATTTTTTGCAATAATATTTGGGCCATCTGCGAAAGAGATAGTGATTTTATGAGGATTTAAGATATCCATATTAAAAGGATTGTAGAAATTCAGACATTCCTTCTAAACGGCTGGTTCTAATAGATAGGCGTATCTAACCTGATGGCAAATCTACTTGATTCTATCTTTGTAATGTTCGGGATCTCTGTGTAGATGCGCTACAGCAGTGATGATAATAGCTTTTGGTTCTATAATATAGAGAAGAGCATAAGGGAAACCCTTTAGAATGCAGCGTCTTGTTTGTTCACCTATTTTCGTCCAGGCTTCCGGCATAAGCTCTATTCGTTCGATAGCTGCTGCAATTTCCTGAAAGAAGCGAACGCCTAACCCCGGTAATTGGTGGTTGTAGTATCTCACTGCTTCATCTAATTCATTGTTTGCGGGAGATATAAAACGGATTTTCAAACTTCATACCTCTTTTTAATTTCATCCCAATCAATCGCCTCAAGCTCTCCTCGCTTATAAGCTTCATATCGAGCTTCGGATTCGGCAATCCAACTCTTTTCGATATCCGGATCAGGTTTATCAAGGCTGTATAAAATAGCCTCAACCAAACGAATTCGTTCTATCGGTCGAAGTTCTATCGCCTTTTTTGCTAATTGATCTATTGATTCCATAGCATTGCTCCATATTTTTACTGGTAATTCTAAAGTGTTGGAGATGTTAACATTAAAGGAGAATAGCCAGAATGGTAAAAACAAATATAATTCTCCTGAACAATCATCAATCATTTTAATTAATTTGAAATTATATATAAACTTTTGAAGGATTTTTTGCAATAATATTTGGAATGATGGTGAAAGAGGTGGTGATCTTATGAGAATTCAGAGGTTCAAGTGAAGTTCTTAAGAATTTATGAAATATGTTTTTTGCCTTAAACTGATATATGCGATTAAACTTGGTAAAATTTTTCTTGACATAGGTATCAATTGATACCATACTATAAATAAAAGTATCAATTGATACCAATCAGCTATAATCCTTTATTCAAAGGAGATGCGTTCAATTAAATGCAAAGGCCATCCAAAAGGGAGATCCATCTTAAATTAGAGCGGGCAAAAACTATTGTTGAGCATGTGGATATTTTAATAATAGAACCGGATGTAATTGCCGAGGATGCTATTGAATTAGGGTATAGGATTGAAAAACTGAAGGCGATTTTAATACAGATTTTAGATGAACTTGAGATTCAACATTATGCCGGAGATTATCCTCCACAAAGGTCTTATGAAAGAGAAATATTAAATTCTGAGCTTTTCGCATTTAAATGGAAAAGTAAAAGGTTAGGCTGTACAGTCTATCTTAAATTTTGCATAAAGAACGATAAGTTTTATTTGGTTTCATTACACCAAAACAGAGTATAGGGGTAGCTTGAAACAACGAAGGGAGGAGGGCAAAATGATGAAAGATACCGTTTATTGCCCAAATGATCATGGGGAGATGTCCCTAAAAAAGGTTGAAAAACAAAAAACATTTAGGGGGATAGACGTTAAATACCGGGTAGAAACTTATGTATGCGATGAATGCGGTATTAGCGTTGGGACGATAGAACAGACTGCTGCAATACAAAATGCAATAGCTGATGCATATAGAGAGGCAAAAGGTTTATTAACAGGAAAGGAGATAAAAAGAAAAAGAAAAGAGTTAGGTTGGACCCAAAAGGAACTTGCAAAAAAAGCCGGAGTTGGTGTTGTAAGCATTAAAAGATGGGAGAATGGTATTATACAAACCAAATCGATGAATCAGGCACTCAAGAGCACTTTTGGGGGGAGGCAAGTTGGAAACCCCTATACCGGTAACAGAGCTGCGATATCGATCCCAAGAATTAAACTGGTAATGATAGCGCTTGAAGAGGAAGTAGGCTGTAAATTCCTTGTTGATGGGGATAAACTATTATTTGATGTAAAGTATTTGTGGTATGTTGATATGCTTGCATTTAAAGAGATTGGCCAGAGTGTTACCGGTGCAACCTATGCAGCATTGCCATTTGGGCCACAACTTAATAATTACAACGAACTGATAGACTTAATCAGAGACGCTGATGAAACAAAAGCTGAAACTTTAACAGAGGAAGAAAAAAGAATAATTGTTAAGGTTGCTGCTGCCTTCCCACGCAAAAAGATGGCTTATGATGCTGCCCACCGAGAGCAAGTTTGGAAAAAAAGAAACACTGGGGCTTTGATTCCCTATACGGATGCATCAGAGCTTACAGAGATACAAACATAGTTAGATTGCCTGTGAAAGAGTTGGTGATTTTATAAACGCTCCAATGCTCTACCCTGGTTGTGGGCAGTCTGCTTAGAATCCAATAACTCTCTTTTTTGACGGCAGCTTCGGGCCCATCAGTTGCGTGATAGTTTCTATCGCAGCAATAATTTTATTCCTGAGAAAGCGATCCCATGAAAAGTTGTTTTGCCATCGTATCCAATTGTTTCAGGTTGTCTCCTTCAAGCTCTTGCACAACCTTTTCCAAAAACTCGGGTATGTTTATTTGCTGAGGGCATTTTTCCAGGCATTCATCGCACTGCACGCATTGGGAAGCATAACCGGGCTTTCCGGTAGCAATGCCGCAATTTCTCACAGCATATAGAAATGGTGCTTCATCCGCATTTCCAAACATATGTAAGTCATTATAGGTTTCAAAACATATGGGAATCGAAACATCGGAAGGGCAGGGCAGACAATAGCCACATCCGGTACAGTTGATTTTCATGATATCCACATAAGTGTGGGCTGCACTGTCAATAAGGTCCAATTCATCTTTTGTAAGAGAGTTTGGCAGCGCTGTATCCGCAATTGCGAGATTTTCATCTATGTGAGATTCTTCGTTCATTCCTGAAAGTACTACTGTAACTTCCGGATGGTTCCACACCCAGCGAAGCGCCCATTCCACAGGAGTTCTTTGCTGTTTTGCTTTTTGCCATATGGCGGCTATTTCCGGAGGCGGGACAGGCCTGCCCAGGTTACCTCCCCGCAAAGGCTCCATGATAATGACTCCCAGATCTTTTGCCGCGGCATACATAAGCCCCTGCTTTCCTGCCTGATTATTTTCATCAAGGTAGTTATACTGAATCTGGCAGAATTCCCAGGGGTAGGCATCCACAATACGTTTGAAATCATCCAGTATTCCATGAAATGAGAATCCGGCGTTTACTATCCGCCCATCCTCTTTTGCCTTGTCCAAAAAATCTAAAACATTTAATGTATTGAGTGAATCCCAGAGATATCCGTTCAGACCATGAAGCAGGTAATAGTCAATTCTGTTGGTATTCAGCTTTTTGAGCTGGGCATCAAGATACCGGTCCATATCCTCTCTTGTTTTGATGATCCAGGATGGAAGTTTTGTGGCAAGTTTTACTTTATCCCGGTAACTTTTAACAAGAGCGCGGCCTAAAAACGATTCGCTTTCTCCCCCATGATATGGCCAGGCCGTGTCAACATAATTTACACCTGAATCGATGGCATGACATATCTGATTTGTCGCACGTTCTTCATCTATCTTTCCGTTTTTTTGAGGAAGGCGCATTGCCCCGAATCCCAATATTGAAAGTCTGTCGCCGTTCTTTTTTACGGATCTGTAAAGCATTTTCACTTCCTTTCGTTTACTCTATTTTACTAAAACTTTGCATTAATAATAGGCATAAACCGCACGCGGCTTTTATTTATATGATTTAGGATACCAACCTGTATTCCTTTCATGTCGCTGCATTCATTATAAAGTCCTACTTGAATACCTGTGACGTTGTCTGAATAGTTGAAGATTCCAATCTGAATGCCAGTTATACTACTGTTTTGGGCATAATTAAAGTTATAGAGTCCACCTATCTGGATTCCTTTTACTGTGGAGGCAACATTGCCAACCAGACCAATTTGAATACCTGTAGCATCGTTGGTAACGCCGTTTCCTAAACCGCCTATTTGTATTCCGTAAAGATGATCGGTAGTATTACCAAGACATGCTATCTGTATACCTATCCCCATAAAGTCACCGGGATCTCCCGCGGCATTATTCATTATTCCGGCAATTTGTATGCCAGTAAAATTATGGGAACTGTTAACGCCCAGTCCAAGATCAATTCCGGACACATCGGCATTCCTGCCATAGACCAAATTTAGACGTAATCCAACTATATCCTTGCCCTCATTAAATAGTTGCAGTGGATTAAAAACGGCAAACTGAAAAGGCGACCATCCGTTTTCTACAGTTTCAAGTGCCTCCGGCGGACCTTGCCTGGTTTCTGCGCTTGCACCAAATGCAGATATAAATACTATTGCCACTATCAGTAAGGTTAAGCGCTTCATCTTAATCTTCCAACATCCTGGCGGGAAGTTAGGAGGGAAGTTAGTGCACGAGTATTGATATATTGACATAATCATTATTTCCCTTTGGTAGCATATTCCTTATTAAGAACTCAAGAACTTAAGATGTGTCCACCCTTGCTCGTTCCGTTAAAAGCCATTATTTCCATGATAACCATTCGAGCCAGTTTCAAAACGCCCCATTTTGGCCGATCTCTGCGTTGGGCTCAAATTTCAATCCTCGGAGTACTCAATGTATTCCTGTGGTTGAAATTTTTGCCCGCCTTGAGCTTGACCAAACTGAAACGTTTTGAAAGTGGCTCATTCTTGTTTTTATATTTGCTCTTTATTCCTGTCTTTTTCTTTTTGATTGCAAGATAACAGCACGCAGAGATTTTTCATCTTTTGCCTTTAACCATTTGTTCGCAAAATAAGGATCCTGAACAATTTGAGCAATAGCAGAAAGAGCACGAAGATGAAAATTGCGCTCGTCTTTGGTTCCTACCAGCGCAAATACAGCATATACCATGGGGTTTGTTTCTGAAAAATGAATTCCTTCTTTGCAACGGGCAAGAAGTATGTCGAATTTATGTTCTCCTTCCAATATAATATGCGGTATGGCTATACCCGGACTTATTGCTGTACTGCTTTCTTTTTCTCTTTCGGACATCAAATTGAAAAGAAGATCAACTTTAATGTCAAGTTCACCGGCCATTTCTTTTGCCATCAATTTAAACAGCTCATCTATGTCTATAGTATGAGGCATATCGATTACTTTGCACTTTTCAATAAATCTGTCAAAGCGGTCTTTTGAAATAACAGTTTCTTCGCGAATGATTTCTTTTACTTCCGCTTCAAGAAAGTTAGACGAAAGTTCTTTTGGAGTAACAGTTTCTATAAGATGCAAAAGAGCATATTCTCTGTTTGTATCGAAACGTAAAGATATTTCCTTAAGACTTTTTGACAAACCGACAATGGTTACCAAATCACCAATTTCCAGCCTGGTGTATCCATGCGATACAAGCAACTGACCACGACGTCGGACTGATATAATAAGAGTATCTGCCGGAAGCCTTAAATCACGAAGCGCAATGCCGTGTAAGCTTGGATTCCGAAGCTCAAGCTCAATAGAATCCTGGTTCTCTTCCATTCCGAGTAAAAGTGATACAGCCATTGGTGAGCGGACAAAATGATCCAGAAGGCTTACAATTGCGGTCGAAGGGTCAACAATTAAAACCCCCAGAGCATGGAATCGTTTAAAATTGGTCCGATTATTTAAACGTACTACCAAATTTCTTGTTCCAAAATGTTCATAGGCAAGTTCGCAAATCTTATAATTTTCTTCGTCAGATAGCATGACAATAATTGCTTCAGCTTGTTCTGCTTTCAATTGCTCCAGCATTTCTATATTTATTTCCGTTATTGATAAAATTTCAATATCGGAATTGTTGGCATCATTATAACCATTACTATTATTGCCTGAGTCATCCAATGTTGCTATTTGAACCTGCCAGCCATGAGATCGTAAAGATCTGGCAAGAGCAAGCGATTGCCCTTCAAGTCCAAATATTATTGCATTTAAGATACCGTCAAACTCCGGAGTATCTGCACGCGGATGTGCTTCTCCTGCTTCTCTGAGAGCCCATTTAAACATGGGTGGGCCTATTAACTGGTTTAATACTATAACAGCGATAATTATTGTAGCAAATGGAGTTCCCCATTCCGGAAATTCAACTACTGCTTGTTTAGCAAGACCCAAGCCGAGTCCGGCCTGGGTTATAAAAGACATCCAGCCGATGCGATTTGCTTTTATAGGGATTTTTGCAAGAACTCCGTACCCAAAAGTTCCGAAAAATGTTGCAACCAGACGAACAGCGAATAAAACAAGCGCAATTTGCCAGGTATTGGCCAAAACATCCAGTGATAGTGAAGCACCGGTTAATGTAAAAAAGGCGATGTAAACCGGAGGGCCTGCATCATGAAGAATTTTTGAGAACTCCAAGCGGTGTTTACTGTAGTTGGTTGCTATGAAACTAGCGATCATACAAATAAGCAAAGGTTCCAGAAGTATTTCAAAAGCGAATCTGGCATGAGTAAATTCGCGGATTATATAGGATAATACGAAAACACTGTATCCTGAAAGTATAATACTCCCGGTTTTTATAATGCTTTGCATCTGTCTGGACAAAATGTACTGAATAAGTTTTCCGACAAAATACCCCAGCAAAAGTGATACTGACATTTCAACCAAAAATATTACTATAAAGCTTAAATCAAAGCTTAAGCCCGTCAAAAGGGAATTAGCTATTGATGAATTTATGGCGTATAGAGTTATTACCACTATATCCAAAATCATTGTAACGCCAAGAACAGTTTGCGTAAAAGGTCCCTTGGCGCGTAATTCATTAACAATAGCTATGGCCGAAGATGGAGATCGAGTAACCAGAATAGCTCCCGCCAGTATGGAAACAGCCAGACGGCCCGCCACCGGCATTTCGCGCATAAATGGTATAAAATCGGATAAAAAGAAAATGGTTACAGTGCAGAATGAGAAAGTGAAAACCAAAAGGCCAAGAGTCACTAATGTAATGATTTTAAAACGGCTTTTAAGTTCTTCCAGATACAGTTCGTTGCCGGCAGCAAAAGCTATAAACCCTAAGGATATTTCGTCAACAAAACGTAATTTTTCCGTAGTTTCTATTGAAATGAGCCCTAACATGTAAGGTCCGGCAACAATTCCGGTAAAAAGAAACCCTGTAATTAAGGGTAGCTCAGCCTTAGCAAAAAAATGTCCTATTTGCTTTGAAGCAAGAGAAATAATTGTAAAACCTGCTAAAAATATTAGTATTTCAATAAAATATTCCATTGAGCCCTAATTTTTAACAAGATACTTTTTGTGTCCAAAAAGATATATTACGGACACAATATGTGATTTAAGGAAAGTTACGGTGTGAAAAAAACTGTTTGCAATATAGCATAGATAGAACAAAACGGTCAAATTATTATGAGTCAGAATATATTGAATATTAACTATAGCAGAAAATTATTGTTCTTGATTATTTTCAATATCTTGTTAAATTACACGCTGTATGTTTTAGGAATCGTATTACGAAATAGCCAAAATGGTGAGCCAGCTTCAAAACGCCCCATTTTGGCCGATCTTAAGCGTTGGGCTCAAAGTTCAATCCTCGAAATACTAAATGTATTCCTGTGGTTGAAATTTTCGCCCGCCTTGAGCTTGACTAAACTGAAACGTTTTGAAAGTGGCTCTGGTGAATAGCGTTATGAAGATTCTGTTCGTTTGTACAGCAAATATTTGCCGCAGTTTTATGGCGGAAAATATTTTTAAAAAATTAGCTGCTGAAAAAGGACTCATTAATATTTCAGTTGTATCGGCCGCAATTCTTGATATGAAAGGGGCGCCTGCAGACCAGAAGGCCATCGAAATACTTAAGGAAAATGGTATTGACTTTTCAGATCACAAATCAACTCTTCTTACCGAAAATATTGTATCAGAATCGGATAAGATACTTGTTATGACTCACCAACATAAAGAAACTATAGCAGAAAAATATCCGGATGCAAAGGATAAGGTTTTTCTGCTAAAATCTTTTTCCATAGGCTGCTCAGAGCATAAAGACAATTTTTTTAATGACATCAAAGATCCCTATAAACTTCCATATTTTCATTATAGGGATTGTTTTGCAGAAATCTATGTATCCATTGAAGGCTTTATGGGGTGCATATAGCTTATTAAGTTATTGAAATAATAGTTCATATATTGCAATGCTTTTAAGCAGCAAGATAACTTTTCTTAAGTAATTATTTTTGTTTTTTTCTTGACAAGTATCGGAGAGAAGACTATTGTTTTCCCTACTAAGCGGTCGTTCGCTAAATTCAATAAATATTTCCGGCGTCTGGCTGATAGTTGTTGCAAGGGAGAGCATGTTCAGATGGGAAAATCCGATCTTGAAGCTAAAATTTTAGATACAGCAACGGAACTTTTTGCTGAACATGGCTATGTCAAAGCATCAGTTCGTGACATCGCCAAACTGGTAAAAGGCAGCAATTCTTGTTTGTATGTTTATTTCAAGAATAAAGATGAAATACTTTTTAGAATTATAACCGATGTAGGATCAGAGCTTTTAGATGAACTTAATAAGGTTATAGGCAAACATGAAGATCCTGTTGAATGTTTGCGTAATATGATAGTTACTCAGATATTGTTTTCAATCAATGCTGCTAAAAAAATGAAAATTTATCTTGAAGAACAATATCAGTTGCCGCCTTCCTTGAAAGAAAAAGCTCTTGACCAGCACAGGCAGTTGTATGACCTTTATTATAACAAGATTTGCGAGCTTGAGGATAAAGGGCTTCTGTACCAGAAAATAGATAAGGTTGTAATGACGTTTGGGGTATTTTCAAATATAAATTGGGTGTATAGGTGGTTAAATCCTGTGGGGCGACTTCCGGTGGAAGAGGTTGCCAGGCAAATGGCAGATATGCTTTTGCGGTCTGTTTTGAAAAATCAGCCATCAGATATATAGGGTAAAAGTATTTTAAAGAATTTTGATTATGAATCAGGTTTTAGAAATTATGCACCATTGTATATTTTTTGGTGCGGATGCTAATTGGGGAGGGATGCAGTATGAACTATGAAAATATCATTTATGAGGTAAAGGACAGTGTCGGATTTCTAACCGTCAATCGTCCCGACAAGCTTAATGCGCTCAATGCAAAGGTTATCGATGAAATTATTCACGTTCTTGCTGAGGTTAAGAAAAGTGAAGAAGTAAAAGCTCTGGTTGTAACCGGCTCCGGCTCCAAAGCGTTTGTTGCCGGTGCTGACATTCCAGAGATTCAGGCGGTTGGATTAAAAGATGGCATGGATTTTTCGAGAAGAGGCCAGGAAATGACCCGGAATATTGAAGAGCTTGGCAAGCCAAGTATTGCAGCTGTTAATGGATTGGCGCTTGGTGGGGGTTGTGAATTGGCGCTTGGCTGCACATTCAGGATTTTATCAGAAAACGCTAAACTGGGTTTACCTGAACTTGCTTTAGGTGCTATGCCGGGGTATGGAGGGACACAGCGAATGAGCAGAATGATTGGTAAATCCCGCGCACTTTGGATGATGCTCACAGGGGATATGCTTGATGCCCAGGAAGCCTTGAGATTAGGAGTTGCTAATAAGGTAGTAAAACCTGAAGAATTGATGGATGTTGCTGCTGAGACTGCAAAAAAGATTGCTAAGAAACCATCATTGGCTGTTAAGATGGCTATAATGGCGGTAAATCATGGATTTGAAATGGATTTAGAGTCAGGCCTGTTTTTGGAATCTGCTCTGGCCAATGTTCTTTTGGGATCAAAGGATAAAGCTGAAGGCATAGCGGCGTTTATGGAAAAAAGGAAACCCATCTTTACAGGCAAATAATAATTTTTTGTAATAGTAAATTGATAAAAGGAGGAGCTTAGTATGTTTACTCAATTTAAGGATTGGTATGTAAATCGGCATGATTATGCCAAAGAATGGAAGGCTAGGACCGGCGGCAAGGTGATGGCTTATATGTGCACCTATGTGCCGGAAGAAATTTTATATGCCGCTGATGTATTGCCTATAAGGGTTTATGGCAGCCATGAGGCCTCAGATCTTACCGAACAACATATTTTCGGTATGTATTGTCCTTTCTGCCGTGATTGCGTGGCCCAGGTAATGGAAGGAAGGTATGATTATGCTGATGGAGTAATGATTGCACAGTCCTGTCTTCATATGAGGCAGGTTTATTCGAGTTGGGAGATACATAAGCCGACTGAGTTCATGTATTATATGCCCTTTCCTATAGCCATAGAAAGTCCACATGCAAGGCCACATCTTGTTGGAGAATATAAAATATTTATAGAAGCAGTGGAGAAATGGACAGGAAAGAAGATTACAGATGCGGATCTGGACCGTGGAATTGAAATATTAAATAAAAACAGAGAATTAATGCGGAAAGTATATGAGTTGCGTCTTCTGGACAACCCACCGTTGACCGGAGTTGAGTGCATGCATATGACTTCTTCCAGCCAGATGGTGGACAAGAGAGAACATAACAAGGCTTTGGAAAAATTATTGAAAGAATTACCTTCCCGGAAAACGGATCGTGAAACCGGCATTCGGCTTATGATTGTAGGAAGTGAATGCGATGATATTGAATTCATGGATATGGTGGAATCTTTAAATTCAACTTTTGTAGCTGATGATCATTGTACAGGAAGCCGCGCTTTCTGGAACAGTGTTGAGCCGGAGGAAGACAGGCTTCTTGCAATTGCAAAACGTTATCTTGAACGCCCGCCTTGTCCTACCAAGGATGCTACCAAAAACTTTGTACGGTTTCACCATGTTATGCAGATGGCTGAGGAAGCTAAGGTTGAAGGAGCTGTTATTATTCAGCAAAAGTTCTGCGATCCCCATGAGATAGATATTCCTCTTTTAAGACAACGATTTGAAGATAAAGGGATTCGCACCTACTTTTTGGAACTGGATGTTACCGTTCCCATAGGACAGTTCAAAATTCGTATAGAAGCGTTTCTTGAAATGTTAAGAGCGGACGAACTTCCTTTCTAACTTGACAGTGAAACCGGTTAATTCTTTAGAAATTAATAATTAAGGAGGATATACATATGTCTGAAATAAAGAGGTATAAAACAGAGCCTCTGAAATGCTGGGGTAAGGCCAAGGAGTTAAGAGCTAAATATTATCAAGATTACAAAGAGGCACGATCGAAGGGCGGGATTTGCTGGAGCGGTGGAGCAGAAGCTATAGATGTAATTCCATACGCCTTTGGCGATGATGTTCATGCCTTAACGGCAGAGCCATATGCAGCTGCTATTGCATTTGATCCAGAGTTTGCCCATAAGTGCGAGTCGGCTCTGGAATCTAAAGGCTGGGCGCGGGATATGTGCGCTTATATGCGTAATTACTGGGGTTCTGTATTAATCGACGAATATGCTTTTGGTGGCCCTTTTCCAAAACCTGATTTTAATCTTCAATCAGGGTTTTGCTGCACTCATGCCAAATGGTTCCAGGTGTTAAGTCTGTGGGAAGATGTTCCCTATTTTAATATTGATATTGCGACAATTCCTTTCTGGAAGGAAGAACATCCGCACAGGTTGAAGTATATTGTTGATCAGATGCAAGAAAGCATTGAATTTATCGAAAAAGTTACCGGCAGAAAATGTGATGACGAGCGCTTGATTGAAGGTGTTTATAATGATTCGCGGACAACCTCACTGTGGGCTAAAATCACTGAGCTTAATCAGAATACTCCGGCACCGTTAGATGAAAAATCCATGTACTCTCTTTATGTATTTACTACTCTGGATCGTGCCAGAGGAGAATTTGTGGAGTTTTACGAAGAACTTTATGCTGAAACAAAAGATCGTGTTGAAAGAGGAATCGCTGCTCTGGCTACCGAGCGTTTCCGGCTTATGAGTGACAGCCAGCCGCCATGGGCTTTTTTAAGGGTATGGAGATATTTGGAGCAGTTCGGAGTAGTATCTACCGGATCCATATATACTATCGGTTTGGAAGGAGTTTGGGATATTGCAGACGACTGGAGTTTAACTCCCAGAGAAGATTTAAAGTCGAGAGGCGTAGTTCTGAAAACCAGAGAAGATGCTTTAACAGCAATGGCTGATTGGCATATGAGACGACCTATTTACGCTATGTTCTATAATGCCAACTGGAAGAGCCAATTGATGAAACAATATGCAAAACAGTGGAATTGTGATGCGGCTATGCTCCATCTGAACAGAGGATGCGAAGGAACTTCTCTTGGAATCATGGAAAACAGAACTGCATTGATTAAAGAAGGACTTCCGGTATTGACATATGAAGGTAATATGGGAGATGACCGCGATTTTGATGAAGGCAGAACGGTAGCAAGGATTGATACTTTTATGGAGGGTCTGGGTTTAAACAAGCTGACCTAGATTTTATTTTATAAGGAGGTTTTATGATAACAGCAATAACAGCGGGTATAGATCTCGGAGCAAAGACTGTTAAAGTGGTGATTCTCAAGGGCAAGGAGGTTATCGGCAGAGGAATAGCCACTACAGGTTTAGACCAGAAAGAGTCGGCCGAGAAAGCATTTAAAGCAGCTCTTAAAGAAGCAAAAATAGATTTGAAGGATTTAGATAGAGTGGTAGCTACTGGCGTTGGCCGAACGGAAGCACCCCATGCCACCAGCCAGCTTACCGAAGTAGGAGCAGATGCAAAGGGAGCGAATTTCATTAATTCCGCCGTTCGTACGGTAATTGATGTAGGTGGAGAAGAGGGCCGAGGCATAAAGGTTTCTCCAATAGGTAAGACTGTTGATTTTGCCATCAATGAAAAATGCGCAGCCGGGGCTGGCGCTTTTGTCGAAGCTATGGCAAGGGCTTTGGAACGTCCTTTAAAAGATTTTGCCGAGCTTGCCCTTAAATCCTCAAAAAGCATACCCATGAATGCTCAGTGCGCGGTATTTGCCGAGTCAGAGGTTGTTTCTCTTATTCATGCTAAAACCGCTCATGAAGACATTTCAAGGGCAGTCCATGATTCCATTGCCGACCGTATTATCTCAATGGTAAGAAGAGTAGGTATAGAAAAAGAGGTTATGGTGATCGGTGGTGTGGCACAGAATGTAGGATTTATAAATTCCATTAATAATGGCTTGAAGTTAGAAGTAATAGTTCCTGAGTATCCCGAATATGTCGGAGCATTGGGAGCTGCACTGGTAGCCGCTGAAAAACAAGAATAGATGGAGGACGATCATGGCTGAAGAAGAAAAAAAAGAATATTGGAGATGGCTGGAGTCCCGCTGGACCAGTCCTGATATAGATTGGAAAAAAGGAAAAGTTATTAGCGCCGGAGTAGATGTTGGGTCTGTAAGTACCCAGGCGGTAATTATGGTCGATGGGCAGTTGTATGCTTTTGCTAATATGAGAACCGGGTCCGATAGTCCGAACAGCGCCCAAAATGCCTTCAATCGGGCTTTAGAGGATACCAACGGATTAACCGAAAAAGATGTTCATTATTGCGTAGGCACCGGCTATGGCCGGGTAAATGTTCCCATGGCTCAAAAAGCAATTACCGAAATTGCCTGCCATGCACGTGGCGCAAATTTCATGTATGGTCCCACAGTTCGTACAGTGCTTGATATGGGTGGTCAGGATTGTAAGGCGATTCGTATTGACGAAAAAGGAAAAGTCGAATCCTTTTTAATGAATGATAAATGTGCTGCCGGAACAGGAAGAGGTATGGAGGTGTTTTCCGATCTTTTAACTATTTCTATTAATGACGTGGGCCAAATGTCTATGGAAGTTGAAGAAGAGCCGGAACCGGTTAGCAGTACCTGCGTAATTTTTGCAAAGACTGAAGCTACTGGGCTCCTCAGAGCGGGATGGCCTAAAAATAAAGTTTTGGCCGCATACTGCCGGGCAATGGCAGGCAGGGTAAATGAATTGCTTCAAAGAGTTGGTGTGGTAAAAGATTTTGCTATTACCGGTGGAATTGCTAAAAATATAGGAGTTGTATCACGGGTTGAAAGACTTCTCGATATGAAAGCGCTTCCTCCAAAGTATGATACTCAGTTGGCAGGAGCAGTTGGAGCGGCCTTATTTGCTAAAGGCTTGTATGAAAAAGGCATCAAAAAATAAAGCTTAAGGAGAGAGTATGCTTGCCAATTATGGTTATAAGGATGGGTCAGGCGATTATTTCATAACTATTGATACGGATAAGTGCAATGGTTGTGAAAAATGCATAGAGGCTTGCCCGCAGACCGTTTATGAAATGGGTGAAGATGACAGTGACCCTCTTCGTGAGGATCTGGTGGCCAGAGTAACCGGGGAGCAGCGTAAAAAACTGAAATACACCTGTGCTCCCTGCAAACCCTATCTTAATTCTCTTTCGGGTGCAATAACTGAAGAGACAATGAAAGAGATAGAAAAGCTGCCATGTGTGTCAGCTTGTGAGGTAAAGGCGATCACTCATTCCTGGTAGTATGACCAAAATTGATCGGTTTTAGGCAAAACACAAATATGACGGCTTTGTAGAAAGTTCCTGTTTTTAAGTTGTGATTTTTTTATAGCTATTCAACTTTTTATATGAATCTTTTAGCGAAGCCGTCTGAATTGTGTTTTCTAACGAAGTTGGTTGCCGACTATTTCGTAGTTTAATAGAATACTGTCAGCAGTATCAATCAGCTTCCAATATAGTCGGCGGTTCCCTCCATAGATAGCCTGCCGGTTTTATATGTCGCTGGCCTGTCGATGGGTTTTTTATAGATCCTTTAATTTTGAACTCTGGTAGGACTAATCGGAGAAAAAGGGGTATATCGAGGGTCTTGTTCTGCTGGTGCTGCAAGGTAGTTTAATATGTTTTTATCCGGTTAATTTGTTAAAAAGAAATATAATTTATATTTATATTTGATTTTGGAGGCAGTATATGGCCGAGATTAGTCTGACAATAGACGATAAAGAAGTAATAACCGAGGCAGGAAAAACTGTCCTGCAAGCCGCTTCGGAAGCGGGTATTTATATTCCCACCCTTTGTTCTCATCCTAATTTGCCCAATTTTACCACAGCAAAACCAAGTGAGTTTATTTACCGGGGCGAAGAAAAAATTATTACCGAAGAACACTCCGCGCTTGAAGGCGGTTGTATGCTTTGTCTGGTTCAAACGGAAGGTGAAGAAGGTTTATTCTTCTCATGTCAGACAGAAGCAAAGCCGGGTATGAAAATATCCACCAATTCTCCTGAAATTCAGGAAGAAAGACAGAAGGCTCTTGCAGCTATTTTGGTGAACCATCCCCATGCTTGCCTTACATGTGCACAGAGGGAAGGATGTACGCGTGAGCCCTGCTCCACTAGTGTTAAAGTTGAAGAGCGCTGTTGTATCAATTTCGGCAATTGCGAATTGCAAAAAGTTGCTGAATATATTGGTATCCCGGAAGATACGGGAAGATATGTTCCTCAAAATTTTCCGATTATAAAAGAAGATCCTCTGTATAACAGAAATCCGAATCTTTGCATAGGCTGCTTGAGATGCGTAAGAGCTTGTAATTCTTTAAGAGAAAATGAAGTCTTAGGCTTTGTGGTAAAAGACGGGAAAGTAATAGTCGGTCCTCAAAAAGCTCCTATGCTAAGAGAGGCTGATTGCAGATTCTGTGGTGCGTGTGTTGAGGTATGCCCCACAGGAGCTCTTACTGATAAAATAAAGATAACGGAATCAAATCGTGAGGAAACTCTTGTTCCATGCAGGAATACCTGTCCTGCCGGAATAGATATTCCCAGATTTGTTAATTATATAGCAAAAAACGATTTTGACAAAGCAATTGCAGTTGTCAGGGAAAGAGTGCCTTTGCCTTCTGTTTTGGGTGCGGTCTGTTTCCATCCTTGTGAAGTTAAATGCCGTCGTGGTGAAGTAAACGAGCCGGTTGCCATTTGTTCTCTTAAGCGCTTTGTTGCGGAAAATGATAATGGGCTTTGGAAAGAAAAAAGGAAAAAGCTTCCTTCAACCGGCAAAAAAGTTGCAATTATCGGTTCTGGGCCAGCCGGTTTGGTTTCTGCATATTATTTGGCAACGCTGGGGCATGAAATAACAATATTTGAAAAAGAAGATAAACCCGGTGGGATGCTAAGAGCCGGCATTCCCTATTACAGATTAACGGAAGAAACTCTTCAAAAAGATATAGACAGTATTTTGGAGATAGGGATCAATCTAAAAACAGGTGTTAAGATCGGTGATGAACTTAAGCTTGCCGATATAAAAAATGATTATGATGCTGTATTTGTTGCCGTAGGATCTTCTATGAGCAGAAAGCTCCCCATTGAAGGTACGGATGCGGAAAATGTGCTTTGGGGTGTGGAATTTTTACGTGAAGCAAGCATGCAGCCACTTCCAATAGTAAAAGATCGGGTGGTTGTTATCGGTGGTGGAAATGTAGCGATTGATGTTGCGATGACTGCTTTAAGGCTGGGCGCAAAAGATGTCCGAATGATTTGCTTGGAAAAGAAAGAAGAGATGCCTGCACATAAATGGGAAATCGCCCAGGCGGAAGAAGAAGGAATAAAAATAGATACATCATGGGGACCGAGAAAGATCCTTAATAATAATGGTTGTGTTTCCGGAATAGAACTAATCCGTTGCGAAAGTGTTTTTGATGATGCCTGCGTATTCAATCCTTCCTTTGACGAAGATGATATCAAAACTATTGAATGTGACAGTGTGATCTTAGCAATCGGACAGGCTTCCGATTTATCAATTATCAATGATATACCGGACATTAAAACCTCCAGGGGCATTATCTCAACGGATAAAGACCAATATACAGGCGTAGATGGTGTTTTTGCAGGAGGAGATGTAGCCATGGCACCCGGTTCAGTTGTGGATGCCGTGAGGATGGGCAGAAATGCATCAGTTGCCATTGATAAATATCTTGGTGGAGAGGGAAATATTGAAGAAGTACTTACCGAGCCGGAACCAAGAAATCCTAAAATGGGAAAAGCTGAAGGATTTGGTAATTGGTCCAGAGCTGGTGCGACATGCATTCCTGTGGAAGAACGTAAAAATAATTTTAATCTTGTTGAGCAGGTATACAGTAAGGAAGAAGCAATCAAGGAAGCAAGCCGTTGCATGCAATGTGATTTAAGGCTTGAGATTTGTGGTATAACTTCACCTCCGGAACATTACCTTGAATTCAATGCTGAAAATGTCGGCAATGTTCCTGAAGTATCCGGGGTTTTTCAGCTTTTAGATAATGATAAAAAAGTAACCACGATTAAAGGCGCAATGAATATTAAAGAAGCGCTTGATGAGGCAATCGAAGGAAATAATGATGCCGCATGGTTTGAATGGGAAGCGGATGAAATGTTTACAAAGAGGGAAAGCGAGCTCATTCAGCAATATATGCAAAAATACGGTGAAATGCCCGGAGGCGGTATGGACGAGCTTGATGACCTGTTTTAGAAACTAAGGGTATGCACATATAATATCAAGTTGATTTAGTATGTTAATATTATGATACAGCGTGTCAAGCTAATTTCTTGACACGCTAAAAAATATAATCCATATTCAAATATTATTTAGCGTTTAAGTTCCTTAAGAAAGAAATAATAATATCGAGTTGTTGTGAGGAGCAAAATGAAGGAAATCTTATATGATGATCTGATTAAAGGTATGCAATTACCTGATATGACTTATTCTTTAACAGATGATGTTATAGATAAATATTTAGAAGCAATTGACGATCTCAACCCGCTTTACCTCGATGAAGAGTACGCAAAAAAAACACCATTGAACGGCTGTATTGTTCCGCCCATTTCAATGGCGATTTACAGTACTGTAAGCAGTGTTATTAAGCCTTTAAATGTAAAAACACCGCCCGGATTGATACATGCAAGGCAAAGATTTGAATTTACAGGATTGGTCAGGCCTGGCGATGAATTATTAATTAAAACAATTGTAGAAGACAAATATGAAAAAAAGGGACGAAAATACGTTGTCTTTAAATCAGAAGTATTTAACAAGGATGGTCAAAAGATTGGTGCAAGCTGGCTAAGTCCCATATGGCCCAAGTGATATAATATCAGGAGAAGGGGTATGAGTGGTTATATAACTTTTGAAGAATTAAACATTGGGGAAGATCTGACTCCGGTAATAAAAAAAATGACGCAGGAAAAGATCAACAGATATGTAAGCATTGCAGAAGATTACAATCCTATTCATACTGATGAGGAATTTGCAAAGAAAACTCCGTTTAAGGGGATAATTGCTCCCGGGTATCAGACCATGGCTTATATTTCCGAATTAATGAGCCGGGATTTTGGTAATGCCTGGTATACAAGCGGAAAAATGGATATCAGAATGGTAAAGGTCGTAAGACCTGGTGATTTATTGACTGCCAGAGCTAAAGTAGTAGATAAAAAAGAAGAAGAAGGGAAAAACATTGCGGTTTTTGAAGTACGTTTGACAAATCAAAACAATGAAGATGTAATCATCGGAAATGCAGAGGCAGCGTTTCCTAAAAATAATTAATTCATTAAATTTACTTTCAGATTACTGAAGTATTTCACATATTGTTTTTACGAGACTGAATCGAGACAATTAAGGTCAAACAATTTTGTAATTTAAGTTTAAAAAAAAGGAGAATTAAATATGGCAGAACTGTTGGATTATCAGGATGTAGTATTGATTGACGGAGCAAGAACTCCTATTGGAAAGTTTGGAGGCTCTTTAAAGGATTTATTGGTATGGCAGATGGGCGCTATGGCTATAAAGGGTGTTGTGGAAAGAACCGGAATAGATCCGGAACTGATTGATGAAGTAATAATGTCACATACCAGACAGGATGGGACAGGAACCAACCCTGCCCGTAACATGATGCTTTTTGCCGGCCTGCCTAAAAAGATTCCGGCACATACGGTAAATATGGTTTGTGCTGCCGGCTTGAAGGCTATACATCTGGCTGTTCAATCAATTCGCACAGGTGAAACCGAAGTGGCGATTGTAGGTGGATCCGAGAGCATGAGCAATATTCCTCATATGTTAAGGGGTGCCCGCTGGCGTCCTCTTGGAAGATTGAATAATATTTCAATCGATGACGCTTTTTTATATCTTTCAGATAATTACAGCAAACTGACTCCCGGACTTACCGCCGAACGTTGCAGTGAAAGACACGGACTCACCAAAGAAGAAAATGATCAGATAGGTTATGAGAGCCATGTTAAAGCTGCTAAATCCTGGGCTGATGGCGTTTTCGACGATGAGGTTTTTCCGGTAGAAATACCGGCTGAACCCGTTAGGGGAGGACATAAACCTTTTACTTTATATTCCGATGAGTGCTATAGAAAAGATGCTACTATAGAAGGCATGCGAAAACTTGGTACACCTTTTAAAAAAGACGGAACAATAACTGCAGGAAGCTCATCGGGTATCACCGACGGAGCTGGAGCTTCATTGATAATGTCACGTAAAAAGGCTGAGGAATTGGGTCTTAAACCTATAGCTTCTTTTGTTGATTTCCTCTTTTACGGACTGGAACCTGCAGATTTTCCGGATGGACCAGGACTTTCAATTCCGGTAATACTTAAAAGAAACAATATGACTTTAGATGATATGAAGTATGTAGAAATTAATGAGGCTTTCGGAGCTGTGTGTCTTGCTGCTGAGAAAATGATGAACTGGAAAGATCGCGAAAAGATGAATCCTCATGGCGGCTGTATTGCTCTTGGACATCCAACAGGCTACAGCGGTGCTCGTCTGACTTTACATCTTGCCCATACCTTGAATAAAGGTGAATATGGTTTAGCATGCCTTTGTGGTGGTGGCGGCATGGCCGGCAATATGATATTAAAGAGTGAAAGAGATCCTGATCAGACATATAAAAAGATTGTTGTGGGTCTTGATGAGAAAACAGGAATGGCTGTTGCAAGAGAGCCATCTGCGGAAGATCTGGAAAAAATGAAAAATCATGAGATCACCTGATAGAAATATTATATAGGTCGATAAATAAAATATATACCAAGGAGGTTTAAACATGGCTATAGAAAAAGTTGCAGTAATAGGTATGGGCCTTATGGGCGCCGGAATCGCTCAGGTTTATGCAGAGGGTGGATGTGATGTATATGTTACTGATATCTCTGAAGACTATATAAAAAAAGGAATGGCCAGCATTGATAAGTTTCTGTCCAAATCTGTGGCTAAAGGCAAGATGGATGAAGCTAGAAAGGCGGAAATTTTAGCAAAGATCAAGCCTATTAAAGATATTAGCGAAGCAAAAGATATTGATCTTGCTCAGGAAGCTGTTCCTGAAGATATGGAGCTTAAAAAGAAAATTCACAAGCAGCTTGATGAAGTTCTTCCCCCGAATGTTATTCTTGCAATCTGTACCTCGGCTCTTTGCGTTAGTGAAATTGCCGGAGCTACAAAAAGACAGGATAAGGTTATCGGAACCCATTTTCACAGTCCTGCCCAGGTTATGAAGATGGTTGAAGTTATTCGCGGATTGAATACTTCTGATGAGACAGTAAAAGATATAAACGATATATTGGTAAAATGCGGCAAGAACGCCATTAATGTAATGGACTCACCCGGATTTATTACCAGCCGTGTATGGTGTCCTTTTGGAATGGCTGCTATCCAGACACTTACGGAAGGAATTGCTTCTAAAGAAGATATTGATGCAGCTCTTCAGGAAGGATTCCATCATCCAATGGGTCCGCTTAAACTTATGGACATTATCGGATTAGACGTAATGCTGCACGCAGCTTTAGATCTGGAGAAGAATTTTGGGCCTGCCTACTCACCTCCTCCTCTTTTGAAGAGAATGGTTGCAGCAGGTCAGCTTGGTGTTAAAACAGGTAAGGGATTTTACGATTATCCAAAGAAGTAATTAATATTTTTTTAATATTGGGGTATTTATTCCCCGCCGCTTGCAGGTGTGAATTTGCAAGCGGCGGGTCTATTCTGTTTTTTCTGATCGTATCCCTTTTGCAAGTCGGGACACAACAGATTAATGATGCTTTTAAAAGTTTTATTTAGTTCGTCTTAGCATGCTAAATAAATGGGATGTAGAATAAAATGGCTTATAATAATATATTGTATGAGATTGAAGATGGTGTTGCAAAACTGACATTAAATATACCTGAAAAGATGAATCGCTTAAGCAACGAAACCATGAAAGAAGTAGTTGCCGCTTTAGATGAAGCAAAAGCCGATGATTCGGTAAGAGTTGTTGTTATTGGGGCTGCAGGCGATCAGGCCTTTTGTGCCGGAGCTAATCTTGCTGATTTTCAAGGTCTATCACCTGTTGAAAGCCGTAAGGTTTTTTCCGCTTTTGCGGATCTTTCCAGAATTTTTATTAATCTTGGGAAACCATCAATTTCTGCGGTAAATGGACTGGCTCTTGCGGGTGGTTTTGGGTTGGCACTTTATCCTGATATCACGATTGCTTCTGAAAATGCAAAATTCGGTCTTCCTGAAATTAATGTCGGAGTCTGGTCTTGCATGGTTTCCGCTTCGCTGCCAAAGCTTGTTGGAAGAAAAAAAGCTCTGGAATTGCTGATGACAGGCGATATGATTGATGCCAAAGAAGCTGAAAGAATCGGTCTTGTCAATAAAGTTGTTGCTCACGATAAACTGGAAGAAACCGTTATGGCTCTTGCCAAAAAGATCAGCAAAAAGAGCCCGGTAGTAATGAGCTTAGGACGTGATTCATACTATACAATGCTTGATATGGAATATGACAAGGCTGTTAGCTACCTTTTGGAAATTCTGGCAATAATTGTAAGTACCGAAGACTGCCAGGAGGGTGTAACGGCTTTTACTGAAAAAAGAAAACCGGTCTGGAAGGGAAAATAAAAATAATATGGCGGAAAAATCGGCAAAAAATGAAGGGGTAGTACTTCTTTCAATACGCGAGCATGTCGCTGTTGTTACGTTAAACCGTCCTGAAGCAATGAACAGCTTAAACAGCGCTGTCTTTTCCGGTTTGAAAAAGATAATTGATGACATGGAAAAAGACGATGAAATTCGCGCAATTATTATAACCGGTGCAGGTGATAAAGCTTTTTGTGCAGGAATTGATCTTCGTGAACGAAAGGGAATGAGCAGCAAAGAGGTTAATTCCTTAAGAAGTGATATAATCTTTCCATGTTTTAAGAGCCTGGAAGATATGAAAAAACCTTTGATCGGAGCAATAAACGGTCTTTCTCTAGGCGGTGGTGCTGAAATAGCTCTGATGTGCGATATAAGAATCGCCTCGAAAAATGCCCGCTTCGGACAGACAGAAGTAAAATGGGCAATTATTCCGGCAGCAGGCGCCTGTCAGCGCTTGCCGGCACTTATAGGCTTGGGAAGAGCAAAAGAATTGCTTCTTACAGGAAGAATTATAGATGCAGCAGAAGGAGAGAAGATAGGATTGTTCAATCATATTACAAGTCAGGATGACTTGATGCAAAAGTCATATGAGATAGCAGATATGATCGGAGAAAACGGTCCTGTTGCTGTAAGACAGATTAAAAAAGCGGTTGATCTTGGCGCTAAAAATGTGCTTGCCCTTGCTTTTGACAGTGAAGCGTCCGAAGCATGTTATCATACCCAGGATCGCCTTGAAGGAATAGCGGCTTTTAATGAAAAGAGAAAGCCTAAATATAGCGGAATATAACCTTTGTTATAACACAATATGTTAGCAACACAAGGAGGACAAGTTTATGGAAGATATTAAAGCAATAGATATAATGAATTATCCCATTCAGGTTAAAAGTATTGTTGATTATGATTTCAACAAATACGAAGAATGGGCGATGATGGCTAAAACTACATTTAAGCCTTTTTTCCCGTTGGGACGTTTTCCTAATACGCCGGAAGAGTTGGAACAGCATAAGCACCTTTATGGGACATCATTTTATCCTTTTGAGACTGTAGATAAATTTATTGCTGCAATGGATAAGGACGGATACGACAGAGTTTGCATAGCAGCGGTTAAGATGTGGTCTTTCAGAAAAAGTTTCAGCCTGATTTTTGATTTTACTATTGACCAGGTTAATGAGATGGTCAAGCAGGGTAAGGGCCGGATAATAGGAGTTGCCGGTTACAATCCATTCAGAATAGATGAAAGTCTTACTGATATTGAAAAATCGGTTAAAGAATATGGTTTTAAATTTGTTTATGCACATCCGATTACTTTCGGTTTACCTTTTAATGACAAGAAAATGTATCCACTTTATGGCCTTTGCAGCTCACTTAAAATTCCTGTTTCCATGCAGGTTGGGCACAGTGCTGAACCTCTTCCAAGCTGGGTGGGAAGTCCCATGACAGTTGATGAGGTTGTGATGGATTTTCCGGATCTTAAGATAAATCTTTCCCACACTGGTTTCCCATGGATTAATGAATGGATCGATCTGGTCTGGAAACATCCCAATGTTTATGGTGATATTGCAGCATATATGCCCAAAAACCTTGATCCTGAGATAATCAAGTTTATGACAAGCGGAAGAGGGAACAGCAAGGTTATGTGGGGCAGCAATGGTATAGGCTTAACGCATGGCAAGCACCAACTTATGGAAATGGACATGAAGGATAAATATAAGGAAAATATCCTTCGTAATAATGCCTTAAGGTTTATGGGACTGGATAGCTAATTTAAAGAAGAGGTTAAAATATGGATTTTCAATTAGATTCTGAACTTGTTCAGATTCAAGATACTGTAAGAAAATTTTGCGAAAAAGAAGTAACTCCGCATGCTGAAGAATGGGAAAAAAATGAATTTTTCCCTCGTGAAACAATTAGAAAAATGGGTGGGCTTGGTTTTTTTGCTTCCCCGTTTCCGGAACAATACGGCGGTACTGAGTTGGGATTTTTAGCCAATATCATTGTCGCCGAAGAACTTGGAAGAGCATCGCTAGGCCTTGCCTGTTGCCTTAATATGCAAAGTGGTACATGCCCGATGACTCTTTTGTTAAATGGTAATGAAGAACAAAAGGAGAAGTTTCTTCCTGGAATAATAAGCGGCGAGCTTTTAGGTTGTTTTGCAGTTACAGAACCGAATGCTGCAACCGATGTGGCTGGTATAGAAACAAAAGCCATCAAAGACGGGGATCATTATATTTTAAATGGTTCAAAAATGTGGATTACACATTCATCCGTATTTGATGTAGGAATTTGTTTTGCAAAAACTGACCCAAGCCAAAGACATAAGGGATTATCTGCGTTTATTATTGAAAAAGGCATGGAAGGTATGACCGGGATGGCTGAAAAGGATAAGCTTGGTGTTCGCTCTTCCGATACAGGCCAGATAGTTTTTGAAGATGTGAAGGTACCGAAAGAAAACCTGATTGGTGAAGAAGGTCAGGGTTTTAAAATTGCGGAAAGTGCCTTAACATACGGAAGAGCAAATATTGCCGGCAGATCTCTTGGAATCGGTCAGGCAGCAGTGGATGCCGCTTTAAAATATGCAAATGAGAGAGAGCAGTTCGGAAAGAAAATCGGTTTTTTCCAGATGAACAAGCAGATTATTGCAGATATGGTAGCAGAAATCGATGCTTCAAGATTGCTTGTGTACCGTGCGGCCTGGTTGCAGGATCAAAAAAGGCCAAGTTCAAATGAGAGCACCATTGCAAAATTTTATGCATCTGAAGCAGCGGTTAGAGCGGTTATCGGAGCAGCTAAGATTCATGGTGCTTACACTTATTCTTCCGAATATCCGGTAGCAAGATTGTACCGTGATGTTATGCTGATGACGGCCGGTGAAGGAACATCGAATATTCAAAGATTAATAATCGCCAACAATGCGTTAGGCTGGAAGTAAGCGGTTTATATGAAATATGGGAATCAACCTAAAACAGGTAAAATAAGTATTTCAGATGCTATAGGTATGATCAAGAGCGGCCAGCGGGTTTCGTTGAGCCCTGTATGTGCTGAGCCGCTCAATTTAGTTAAAGAACTGATTGATCAGAAGGATAGGCTTGAAAATGTTACCCTTTATACCATGATGCCTATGGGGGACTGTGAATATTCCGGTCCGGATATGTTAAAGCACTTTAATGTAAAAGTGTTTTCCGTTGGTCCCAAATTGATGAAGGCTTTAAATCAAGGTTATGCCGAATATATTCCCTGCCATCTTTCCCAGATACCGTTTTTTTTCAGGGAACGTCTTATAGAATCTGATATAGCACTTGTTCAGATGTCGACTCCGGACAATCATGGATATTGCAGCCTTGGAGTTAGTGTAAGCTACATCAGGCCGGTGATAGATAATGCAAAAATTGTTATAGCCGAAATCAATGACCAGCTACCCAGAACTCTGGGTGACTCTATGGTACATATTTCTCAGGTGGATTATATTGTTGAAACTTCACATCCGATACCGACCATTCCTGTTCCAAAGATTGGAGCCATTGAAACAAAGATAGCCCAAATAACGGCAGATCTTGTTCCGGACGGGGCGGCAGTCCAGGTTGGGATCGGGAACATAGCGGATGCAATACTTCAGCAACTGACCTCAAAAAAGAATCTGACCATACATACAGGGACTTTTTCGGACGGTGCTGTGGCATTGGCAAAATCGGGTGCTCTTGACGGCATGAAAGGCCAGCCGGAAAGCGGCAGAATGACTACTACCGAATTAATCGGTACAACCGAATTATATGAATTTTGCCATAACAATCCTCTGGTTTCTCTTCGTCCCATAGATTTTACGCATAATATTAACGTGTTGAGTCAGATCAATAATTTGATAAGTGTGACCGCAGGTATTGAGATAGATCTTTCAGGTCAGGTTAATGCGGAAATGCGTGGTAAAACCCTTGTAAATGGTGTTGGCGGACAGCTTGATTTTGTCCGGGGTGCAGGAGCATCGTTTGGGGGAAAGTCGATAGTAGTTTTTCCATCCACTGCAAAAAAAGGAGAAATATCCCGGATTGTGCCGAAACTTGGTGCAGGAGTTACAGCGACTGTTGGCAGGGCAGATATAGACTATGTAATTACTGAATTTGGTGTTGCGCATCTTAGAGGCAAAACTCTTTCGGAAAGAGCAAGAGAATTGATTGCTATAGCCCATCCGGATTTTCGAGAAGAACTTAAAAGTGCTTTCAATAAGATAAACAGTTAGGAGGATAAAAGATATGAAAAAAGTAGTTATTGGTTCCGGTTCAGCCTTTTGGGGCGATATTTTTGAGCCGGCACTTGAAATGGCGCAAAGCGGCGAAGTCCAGTATATGGGTTTTGATCACCTTGCGGAATTGACCATGGCGATATTAAATCGTATGAAAGCAAAAAACCCGGAAGCCGGTTATGTTCCGGATATTATTCCCTGGACTAAAAGACTTCTTCCGGTCACTCAAAAAAACGGCATTAAAATGATAACCAATGCCGGAGGCGCTAATCCAGTGCAAGCGGCTTTGGAAGTGGCAAAGGTTGTCAAGGAGTTAAATCTTGCTCCGATGAAGCTTGGTGTTGTTTCCGGAGATGACATCCTGCCTTATATAAATGATATTCGAGCACAGGGCTGGAAGTTTAAGAATCTGGATACGGGTGAAGAAGACATTGATTCCATTGCTGACAGACTTGGCGCCGCCAATGCTTATATTGGCGCTGATCTTATCATAAAAGAGCTTCAAAACGACGCTGATATGATAATTTGCGGCAGGGTTTCGGATAATGCACTGTATGTAGGTCCTATTATGCACGAATTCGGCTGGGATTATACGGATGAGTATACGGACCGTATTGCTGCTGCTGTTACAGTCGGCCACATTATTGAATGCTCGGCCTGTGTAAGCGGTGGTATGTCAAATATGTGGAAGGTGTCAGAAAGGCCCTGGGATATTGGCTTTCCGATTGCCGAATTTTATGAAAACGGTGATGCTCTTATTACAAAAACCAGTGGATCAGGTGGTATTGTGAATTCATGGACTGTCAAGGAGCATTTGCTTTATGAAATCATTGATCCTGCAAATTATCTGATGCCGGATGGTATTGGTGATTTCACTGCTCTGAAATTGCATGATGAAGCCAGAAACCGTGTAATGGTTACAGAGATGAAAGGTAAAAAACGTCCTGATACTTTGAAAGTTTGTATAGGATTCAAAGATGGATTTATCGGTGAAGGACTGATCTACTTCCCGTCACCTGATGCACTTGCAAAAGCTCAGTGGGCGGAAAAATGGCTAAGAGAGAGATTTAAAAAACTTGGCATAAACTTCAGAGAACTTCGTATTGATTACATGGGTGTAAACATGCTTCATGGTGAAGCAGCTGAGGTTGAAGACAGGGATTATAATGAAATAGGTCTTAGAATAGCTGGCCGTACACATACCTATAAAGAAGCGGAAGCCGTACGCAGAGAAGCAACACATTTATGGACAATGGGACCTGTTGGCTCCAGTTTTGGTGTTCCTATGAATGTCAGACCGGTTATTGCGCTTTGGCC
Source organism: Pseudomonadota bacterium (assembly GCA_043825875.1). Taxonomy (GTDB): domain Bacteria; phylum Desulfobacterota; class Desulfobacteria; order Desulfobacterales; family RPRI01; genus RPRI01. The sequence continues at coordinate 32,384 of JBDRRF010000111.1, forward strand.
CTCACTTGTTCCGAGGGATGCCGTTAAGATCGAAAGTCAGTTAATGGAGGTGAGCTAATTATGAAAAAAGTAAAGCTTACGGAATTGGCTTTTGCCAGATCCGGAGATAAAGGGGATGTCAGCAATATTGGATTGATGGCAAAGTCAAAGAATATTTATGAATTTTTATTGACGGTAATAACACCTGAAAGACTTAAGGAATATTTTGGCGGTATGGTTAAAGGTCCGGCTGAGATATATCCTGTGCCTCATCTCGACAGCTTAGAGATCATTTTACGCCAGGCGCTTGGCGGTGGTGCAACCTGCTCCTTAAGATTTGACCAGACAGGCAAATCAATGGGTCCTGTTTTGTTGGGAATGCAGGTGCTTGTAAGCGAGGAATTGCTGGAAGAAGCAAGAGCTGTAGATGAAAGCATTATAAAGCAATATGCCGTTTGATAGCTTAAAGAGAGACCTTTGGATAATGTCCGGTTTCGCCGTATTTTAAGGATCATTATAATTTCAACAGCACTAATACTGCGTGTTTTTTAAAGAGTAATCAGGCGGAAAATAAAAAGAGGGTGTGATCCAAAGGTCTCAAAGAGTAATATCTTACAGCAGAGTTCTTGTGAAAAATTATTCAAGAATGAAATAATATTAGACTTACGGGTGCACGAGGGAGCAAAGGCGCTCTGTATAGAATAATTGACAATTTATGATAGTGGCTTAGGAGGATAATAATGGATTTTGAGCTTTCTGAAGAACAGATAATGTTCAGAGACCAGATTCGTAATTTTGCAGAGACTGAAATTGCTCCTTTGGTAGATGAAGCCGAAGAGAAAGAGGTTACACCTCTGCAACTTTTTCCAATGATGGGAAAACTCGGCTATCTTGGTATTACCTATTCGGAAAAATATGGTGGAGCAGAGGTCGATAAGATTACGGAGTGTATTCTGATTGAGGAGTTAAACAAGGTATGCGCCGGTATAGCCGGAGTGGTCAGTACCACCCATTCGGGTCTTGGCACAAGAGCAATAAATGATTACGGAACGGAAGAACAAAAGCAGAGATTTCTTGTGCCTGCTATCAAAGGTGAGAAAATAGCCGCTTTTGCATTAACTGAGGCCGATGCCGGTTCAGATGCTATTGCCCTTCGGACAAGAGCAGTAAAAGACGGCGATGATTATATTATTAACGGCAGCAAGATGTTTATCTCAAACGGCACCTTTTGTGATTTTGTGCCTGTTGCCTGTTATACTACCGATCCCAAAGAAGTAAAAAAGAGAGGGCAAGGAATAAGCCTTATTGTTGTTGAAAAAGGCATGCCGGGCTTTTCTGCGACAAAGTTAAAAAAGTCGGGAAATCGCTCTCATGAAACAGCCCAGCTATATTTTGAAGATGTAAGAGTGCCGAAAGAAAATCTGATAGGCGAAGAGGGTAAGGGCTTGGCTCAGATACTGACAACCCTCAAGTCAGGAAGAATTTCTTATGGTGCAAGAGCAACGGGTATGGCTCAGGCTGCATATGATCTTGCATTCAAATATGCCCATGAGAGAGAGCAGTTCGGCAAACAGATCGCAAAATTCCAGATCAACACTGTAAAGCTTGTTGATATGGCCATGCATATAGATATCATGCGGATGATGACCTACCGGGCGGCCTGGATGTACTCAGAGGGAATGAATTGTATGAAAGAGGCTTGCATGCTAAAGATTTATGCAACTGAGAAAGTACAAGAGCTGATGCTTTTAGCTCTCGATCTGCACGGCGGTTATGGTTATATGCGCGAATATGCGATTGAACGTCTGTGGCGCGATGCCAAGATGTTGAATCTTACTGAAGGAACCACGCCTATAAACTATATGGCTGCGGCAAGAGAACTTGGTATATAAGCCGTTTATTAAAAAGCTAAGTTAGACGGCAAAGTAAAAAGTTTCGGGCAACTGGTTGTCGGTTATCGGTTAACATGTAGCAGTGAAAAGTGATTTGAAAAACGAATCATAAACAAAGAAACTGTGAATCACAAATTAGCCAGATGGGATTTTTTACTTTGCCGTCAATAGAATCAGCTGAGGTGGCGGCAAATAAAATGCCACCCTGCGAAAGATAATAGTAGGGCTGGGTTTTACACCCCGTCGTATCTTACAGTTTGATTGCATAAGATAAGAGAGGATAAAATGGAGTCACAACTGGTTCACTACGAAATTGAAAACAAGGTGGCCATTGTCAGCCTTGATAACCCCCCTATGAATGCTTTGGATGTTCCGACCAAAGAAAGTATCAGAGATGTTTTTACCGAACTCGATGCCAAAAGAAATGAAATCCGTGTAGTCATATTACAGGGCGCCAACAAGGCTTTTGCGGCAGGAGCTGATATAAAAGCTTTTCTGGATCTTCAACCGGATACTGCTAAACGGCGTCTTATGAGAAGCCACAGTATGTATTCAGTTGTTGAAAACTGTGAATGGCCCGTAATTGCAGCTATACACGGATATTGTCTGGGCGGTGGGCTTGAGCTTGCTCTTTGCTGTGATATACGTTATGCAGATGAAACCGCTCAGTTTGGATTCCCGGAAGTTGGTTTGTCGATTTTTCCGGGTAATGGTGGAACAAGACGGGCATTATATGCTACCAACCTTGGTAGAATGAAAGAGCTTGTTTACACTGGGGAGATGATTAAAGCGGAAGAAGCATTTCGGATAGGTTTGATAGAAAAGGTTGTCCCGGCCGGAACAGCTCTTGAAAAAGCTAAAGAGCTGGCAGCAAAAATAATGAAAAAAGGACCGCTTGGTGTTGCGGCGGCAAAAAAAGTATTAAACCGTACACGGGATCTTACTTTAGAGCAAGGTCTGGAACTGGAATCCGATGTTTGGGCAAGTCTTGCAGCAACAGAAGATATGAAAGAAGGGGCACGGGCCTTTGTCGAAAAAAGAAAACCTGAATATAAATGTAAATAAGAGGAGTAAAGCCTTATGGCAAAAGAGCTAAGAGACGTAGTAGTAGTTGACGCAGTTAGAACGGCCTTTGGTAAGTCGGGAGAAAAAGGTATTTTCTGGAAGACGAGAGCTGATGATTTGGTTGTTCCCCTGCTGAAGGCTTTAATAGCAAGAAACCCCGGTGTTACTCCGGCTATGATTGAAGACAGCATCTGGGGCATAACAAATCAGATGAAAGAGCAAGGCGGAACTCTTGGCCGTGTTGCAACCATGCTCGCTGATCTGGGCCAGGAAATTCCAGGATGTTCAATAGACAGGATGTGCGCCGGAGGTCTTACGGCAATAGGTTTTGGATTAACTTATATTGCAGCAGGTATGGCTGACTGTCTTATAGCAGGCGGTGTAGAGCATATGGGGCATCTGCCCATGGGCTTTATGCGTGATCCTCATCCAAGATCATTGGAAGTAATGGGCGGACCCACATCTTTAAATATGGGACAGACGGCTGAAAATATTCATGAGCGCTTTCCTGAATTTACAAAAGAAATGGCGGACAGATATGCTGTGGACTGCCAGCGCAAAGCCGACGAAGCAATTAAAGCCGGCAAGATGAAGGACATGATAATTCCAATAGACGTTGAACTGGAAGACGGGACAAAAATGGTAGCTGATAAGGATCAGCCACCAAGAGCAGGCGCCACTATGGAAGGCATGGCAAGTCTGAAAACACCGTTTAAGGAAAACGGAAATGTTACGGCAGGCAATGCATCCGGATTAAATGACGGAGCAGCGGCATCTTTGCTTATGAGTGAAGAGAAAGCAAAAGCAATGGGTCTTAAACCCAAAATGCGCTGGGTTGCAACTGCAGTTGCTGCCGTAGATCCAACAATAATGGGCACAGCGCCTGTTCCTGCAACTATTAAAGTTCTTGAAAAGGCCGGGCTGACGATTGATGACATGGATATAATAGAAATGAACGAGGCATTTGCCGTTCAGGCCCTTTATTTTCTGGACCGCTTTAAAATGAAATGGGATGATCCGAGAGTCAATAAATGGGGTGGAGCAATCGCTTACGGCCATCCATTGGCATCATCAGGCCCTCGTCTTATTGCTTTTCTTTCCGGATTATTCAAGGAAAATCCGGGTGCTAAATATGGCTTGGCTACCATGTGCGTAGGACGCGGACAGGGCTATTCGGTTATATTTGAGAATTTACAGAGATAGACGCAAAAATTGTTATAGCGTTTAAATAAGAAAAGAACCCCTGTTTGCCAAAAAAAATATGGCAAACAGGAGTTTTGTTTTGAGACAAGCGAGCCAGTTTCAAAACGCCCCATTTTGGCCGATCCTCTGCGTTGGGTTCAAATTTCAATCCTCGAAATACTCGATGTATTCCTGTGGTTGAAATTTTCTCCCGCCTTGAGCTTGACCAAACTGAAACGTTTTGAAAGTGGCTCAGGCAAATATCATTTATCTTTGCTATGAGCAAGATATCAATATATGTAAGCACAATTTCATCATTATGATTTTTAGGGCTTATTCTTTCTTTTACGATTTCATGGTCGTTTTTATTTTCTGAATTCCGTTTGTCAATGCATTGGAGCCAGTTTCAAAACGTCCCATTTTGGCCGATCTCTGCGTTGGTTGAAAATTATAATCCTCGAAATACTCCATGTATTCCTGCGGTTAAAATTTTCACCCGCCTTGACCTTGACCAAACTGAAACGTTTTGAAAGTGGCTCATTGTTATTCACTATTCCATAGAATTATACAAATATGCTACGCTCATTAAATTAAGGTTTAACAGGTAAAAACATGTTCAGAATACGAAAAATATCAAATCCATATCTGGATGTTAACATGAAGGCTATGGAAAAAGTTAAAAGCATTATCAGACAACAGTTTTCCGGAATAAAGGAAGAAAAAATCAATGAGGTACATGAACAGCTCATAAACCCTCTGAAATATAAATACCAGACAACCCTGATAATTGCAGATGATTTAAATGAAAGCATTCGCGGATTTGCACTCCTGTTATATATGCCTGATCTGAAATTTTGTTTTCTTGATTTTCTAGCCGTACCTCAAGGTAAGGTTTCATCAGGAGTTGGAGGAGCACTATATGAAAGAATAAGGGAGGAAGCCGGATCAATAGGATCCATAGGAATTTTTTTTGAATGTCTGCCGGATGACCCAAAATTATACAAAGACCAGGAATACATACCGCAAAACAAAAAACGCCTTGCTTTTTATGAACGTTATGGCGCAATGCCTATTGCGAACACACTTTATGAAACGGTTGTAAATCCCGAAGATGACGGCCCTCCATACCTTGTATATGACGGATTGGGGCTTAAAAAAGACATACCGAAAGATATCGCAAAAAAAGTTGTAAGAGCGATACTTGAGCGCAAATACGGCGATTATTGCAATGAAGAGTACGTTCGTAAGGTGCTTGAAAGCATAAAGGATGATCCTGTTAAACTTCGCCCCCCGAAATACCACAGGAAGGAAGATCCTTTAGCGGTAAAAGCCATTACTCCCGAAAGAGACAAAATATTTATGGTTATAAACGATAAACACAACATACACCATATAAGAGAAAGAGGTTACGTAGAATCTCCTGTAAGAATAGCAAGCATTAAAAAAGAACTGGATAAAACCGGATACTTCAGATTAGGAAAAGCTCGGGAATTTCCTGAAAAATATATACTTGATGTGCATGATATAGGATATGTGAACTATTTTAAAAAAGTATGTAAAAATCTGTTGCCTGGAAAATCTGTATATCCATATGTTTTTCCAATCAGAAACAGTGCGAGACCGCCCAAGGAGTTATCTGTAAGAGCTGGCTATTATTGTATAGATACCTTTACTCCTCTTAACCGCAATGCCTTCTTTGCCGCGCGCTGGGGAGTCAATAGCACATTAACTGCCGCAAACGAAATGCTTAATGGATGTAAACGCGCCTACGTACTGACCAGGCCCCCCGGACATCATGCCGAAAGATTTGTATTCGGCGGGTTTTGTTATTTTAATAATTGTGCCATTGCAGCAAACTATTTAAGCAAGTTTGGAAAGATCGCAATTATAGATATTGATTATCATCATGGAAATGGGCAGCAACAGATATTTTATTCTAAAGCCAACGTAATGACCATTTCAATTCACGGCCACCCATCCTTTGCCTATCCTTATTTTTCGGGATTCAAGGAAGAAAAAGGAGAAGAAGAAGGCCTTGGTTTCAATATTAATTTCCCTCTTGCCGAAACCTTATCATATCAAGAATATAAAGAAGTATTGATAAAGGCTTTAAAGTCAGTAAGCTCATACAAACCGGATTATTTTATCGTATCACTTGGCCTTGATACGGCAAAAGGCGACCCAACGGGTACATGGAGCTTTTCGTTTAAAGATTTTGAACAAACCGGACATCTGATAGGTGCCATGAAATTACCCACTTTAATTATTCAGGAGGGAGGCTATAAGAATCAGGCATTGGGTTCAAATGCCAGAGCTTTTTTTAATGGTTTATTTAAAGCATCATAGATTTTTACGGTAATAATAAACCATTAATCAGTAACCCCTATGCAGGGGTTCTTATATTATACTTCTTATAACAATCACAAGCAGCAAAACCACGACTCCTATTATGCCGTATTCGGGATGGGTCACGGTCTCGTTTTTACTGGCAAGAAGGCCTGGCAGTTCATTGCCAAGCCCATATAAAGCATATACAATCGCATTCCACATCCCGTGAGCAAGTCCGGCAACAAGCAGGGATTTCGACTTATAATACAACCCGCCGAATATAAGGCCTACTAAAGAAGTTCCTATAACATACAACAGAATTTCCCATCCTTTAAGTTTATAAAAAATCCCGAAAGGCAAATGCCAGAGACCGAAAATAAACGATGCAAAGACAATAGCGTAGAAGGGAGAATAAGTTTCATATAATTCTCTCTGGACTACACCCCGAAAGAAAAGCTCTTCGGTGAAAGTGGCTATTGTTCCCAATATTATTGCAGATATCGGGATGTTAACCGCTAATTTTAACCAATCCGTTGATGTCATTTCCTTGCCCAGCTTAAGCCCACCCGACATCCATCCTATAGCTAATGTCAAGCCAAGCACTATGGATACCATCAATATTGCTTCCAGGTAATAGGAATGACCTCCCACTATAAAACCCATTTTTGAGATAGGTTCATCTCTTCTGAAAAGAAAATGGTATAGTAAACCTAAAAAGCCTACAATAAATGGAATATAAGAGGCTGTTTTATGTCCGAACAGATTTGGCAGAATAAATGAAAGTAGATAAACAATTAAGATAATAATAGTGATTCGCATAAAGCACCTTCTTTTCATCACATGTTTGTTAAGTCAGCCCTGTCATCAACCTTTAGTTGGTTTGGCGCCTATCCAGTAACCTGCGGGGTAGTCCGTTGATTTTGGGAAAGGCCTGTAAGGAAGCTCTATTGCCAGAGCCAAAATATGGTCATCAATTATTAGCAACAAGTTCTGATCTATTAAAAACTTTACCGCCTTATCAAAATCATTGTTTGAAGCCCCCTCCTTATTAATAAATGTTTTCCTCAATACATCAATTTTTTGAGCCGCATCGCATGCCAGATATATTTTTGCCTCTAGTCCATCTAATTCGTAAATGGTACGAACTGCAACCGGACGGGTATCAATAATATATACAACTGAAGACTTTCTTACAATCAGCAGTTCAGGACGATCAGGCTCTTTTCCCCAGAAGAGATTGTTCCATTCTTTTACTGCTCTTTTGACTTTGTGCAGTCCGGTTCTGGAATTCGTTCCAATAAGGGCAGATAAGATGGGATCATTGTCACGTTTTCTGCGTTTTACATCTTCAAAATAGCTGGATAAATCTATTAACTCTTTTTCAGGCAGGCCATAATTGAAAGCAATCAGTGGGTATGGTTTAAGATCCAGCTTGTAGCGGTCTGCATGCCAATAATAATCACTATATCTGTCATACCTAACCTGATTTACGGAATCCGGTGGCTCCAGGTGAAACAACAGGGGGATAATCTTTGCCATTTCATCATACCATTCATCTTTTTCATCCGGAAAATCAAACATGATTTTCCAGACGGAACGAATGCCATACTGGCGAGCCCACTTGAGATACTGTATGTTTTGCCAGGCAAAGGTGCCCTTTTTCATAAGGTGAAGTATTTTACTATGCAGACTCTCAATACCCGGTTGTGTCCAGATGACGCCACCCTCCGACATAATCTTGATATCATCCCGTTTAAGGGTTGTCCGGACCTCATAAAATATCCGGTATCTACTACCCTGGCAGATAAATTGCTTAAAAAGATCCGGAACATGTGAGGAATGTAACGCATTATCTACAGCCTCTATCCTGTCTATGTTGTAGCGGTCATGCAATTTTGCTATTTCATTAACGACTTGTTCTACCGGTTTTGCTCTTTGTCCGTCATTTCTTCCGTTCAAACCACAGAACCTGCATTTTCCCCAGAAGCAACCCCGCGATGTTTCAACAGGCAGGCAGGATACAAGCGTTCGCTTCAATTCCGGAAAACCGGCGAGTGTTGTAAAATACGCATCATAATCAGGAGGCGGAATGTTTTTTAGAGATGACAAGGTGGCCCTCGGGAAGGGATCAGGATACAGGCTTGCTTCCTGACAGGCTTTCGGATAGCCTTTTATCCTGTGTAAAGGGGCAAAAACGCCTTGGGGGATCTCATCCGGGGGTACATCGGCCCCATTCCCTAAGATAGTTTTGACGAGAGGTACTATTAACTCATCAGCCTCACCGCTTACTACATAATCCACAAATATAAAATTTTTGTGGGTCGCTACCCCCATGGTGGTTTCGCAATTTGCGCCACCCATCAATGTAACGATTTCGGGGCATTTTTCCCGCACCCTTTTAAGCAATGCAAGGCTTGGCAGGTGTTGCTGGAAAGTGGAAGAACACCCGACCATGCGCGGATTTTCTGCGGCAATACGGTCTGCAATCTCTTCAATATAGCTTTTCGCTGTTTTTTTGACAGCGCGAAGCCGATCCCGAAATGTATCCGGCGGTATATAAGCTGATAACTTCAACTCTTCGATTAGTTTATCAAGATATATTTCATCAGTATCGGTTTTATCCTCAAATACAAGACTTGAAAAAACCCAATCGGCTATCCCGAATGTGGAAGATGATTTTTCAATCATCACATAATCTTCTACTTTAACATGGTCACATAAAAGAAGATTGCCATAAAGGATTTGAACCTTGATTTCACTTGATGCCAGAATGGAAGAAAGTATTCCAAGTGCCAAGGATGGCCGCTCAAGAGCAGCAAAAGGCATGTTCACCAGAATTATATCACTTGAAATTTTAATTTATTCACCTCTTTTTTAAACTGGCTCTTTTGCCTCAGATATAATATTGCATATTGTCTATCAGAACATTTCCATTTTTGTTGCAAACATCTTCGCACAGTTCCTCTTGTGCCGGATTAAAAAGCCCAAGAGGACAGTCCTCCACTTCGGATAGGGGATTTATTTCTTCATCAAAAGCAAGCGATAAAATCCTGTTGTCAATTTTAAGCATGATTTTACTATTCAGCATATAATCGATAGCCGAATCGAATTTTTGTGCTGAGAAACCATCGGCTTTATATAATTTTCTTAATTTATCCGGATTTTTTGCAGCATCACATGCCAGGTATATTGAACTCTGAAGTTCATCTAACTCAACAGATATGTTATTGGTTACGGGACGTGTATCAACGATTTTGACTATCGGATTTTTTTCCTTAATGAACAGAGCAGGCCTTTCATAATTCTTATCCCAGAAATTAGTTCTCCACTTGCGAATGGCATTTCTTACCATTTCCAACCCATTTCGTGATCTTATTCCTATTAAATTGGCAAGTAAGGGAGTGGCCTCTTTCTGGGAACGGTTTGAATCTTCAAAAAAATATGTTTGGGCCATTAAATCAGCAGGCTTTAGCCTGTAAACCATGCCATAGGATTTAAAAGGTTTCAGCTCCAGATCGAAGTTATCCGGGTGTTTGCAATATTCGCTGTAGCGATCAAATCTAACCTGGTTTATGGCATCCGGCGGTTCCAGATGAGATAGCAAGGGGATAATTTCAGCCATTTCCTCATACCATTCATCTTGTTCATCAGGAAAGCCAAACATGATTTTCCATACAGACCGGATTCCATATTGACCGGCCCATTTCAATAATTGTATGTTTTGCCAGGCAGATGACCCCTTTTTCATTATATCAAGCACCTTGCTGTGAAGGCTCTCTATCCCGGGCTGAATCCAGTTTACTCCCGCTGTATGCAACAACTCAATGTCTTTTCGTTTAAGGAAAGTCCGAACCTCATAGAATATCCTGTATTTTTTGGACTGCTTTGTCAGTTTGTCAAATAAGTCCGGCAGATGTTTAGGATGCAATACGTTATCTACCATATCTATACGATCAATGCCGTAACGTTTTGCCAATGTATTAATTTCAGCAAGTACTCTTTCAGCGGGTTTTATCCGCTGGCCGTCCTTAGACCCGTTCAGGCCGCAAAAACGGCATTTACCCCAGAAACATCCGCGGGAGGATTCTACCGGCAGAGATGAAATAACCGATTTCTTTAACTCCGGCATAGAGTTTAACGTCGCAAAATAATCATCATAATCCGGTATGGGTGATTTGCTCAGATTTTGAGAATCGGCACGAGGGTAGCCATCTCCGGAATTATCCTTGTTTATTCCAGGATAGCCCGACCGGCGGTGAAGCGGTGCAAAAACCCCATAGGGTATTATTTCAGCGGGTATGTTAATTCCATATTTTATGATTGCCTCAACGAGCGGTTTTATCAGGTCATCAGCCTCTCCGCTTACAACATAATCAATGAAATCGAAATTTTTGTGGGTTGCCACTCCCATTATAGTCTCGCAATTGGCGCCTCCTATCAATGTAATGATATCGGGGTTTCTTTCCTTTACTGTTTTAAGAAGTGCGAGACTTGCTAAATGCTGCTGAAATGTAGATGTGCATGCCAGGATGCGCGGTTTTTCTGAAAGAACAAGCCTTGCAATTTCTTCAACAAAAGCTTCTCCCGCTTCCCTGATTGTTAAGATACGTTGCTTAAAAGTGGCTTTGTCCAGACGTTTGAAAAGAGGAACATTGTCTATCAGAGCGTTTATATAGTCATCGGAATTTTCATTTGTTTCCGGAAACACCTTCCCGGAAAATATCCAATCCCCAAAGGAGTTTTCAGGCGGGATCTTTTCTACGAGAATATAGTCTTGTTTTTTGATGGTTTTCAGAAACAGGATGTTGGCATAAAGGTTGGTAACATTGATATTGCCGGCTCTAAGCAAAGACGAAAGAATGCCCAAAGCAAGTGATGGCCTTTCTATTGCAACAAAAGGCATATTTACCAGCATTATATCAGTTTGTCCTTTAATCATATTCCAATCCTTGATTCAAAATTACTCATAATCGGGATTGCCTTTACAGATACTGGTTCAAGATTAAGCCTGGCCGGTCTTGTATTGGTGAGTTTATAAGGCATCGTCAAAAATTCCGTTTTGAAAAATTGATTGCAAAGTTGCGATGACCGCAAAATAATCTGCGCCGGAGGCAAGCAGTTTCCTGTTAATTTCCATCGTATTCATCTCACCTGATGCGATCATATCACCCATCTCCTTTAAAAAATCATGCCCCGAAAAACTTGTTTCCCTATACTTTGAACTAAAACATATCCCATCATTTGTAGAATGGTATTTCAGGTCCTGACGCAACTTCAGTACCTTGTCATTTTCAAGATTCGATGAAATATTTTCGGAAACGACTTTCTTTAATATTTGACGGAAATCATCCCCATTTATAAATGTTCCTTCAAAAAATACTTTATAGCCTGAAGGCCATTTTTCGGAAGCGGGGCAGGGACTGATCAGTTTGATCTTTTTGGTTGCCATGTTGACAACAAAGCCGCTCATACAGGCAATTGTACTACCATCGGCTGTTACGGTTGGATCAGCGTTTGAATACAGGTGACGTCCCGCTCTGGCTTTTTTTAGATATAACGGTTTGTTATAAAGCAATAGTCTGGCATTTACCAATTCTTCCGGGGTGAAATTATCATGAACACGCCTGAGCATAGAGGTTGAGAGAACCGAAAACCGTGTCGAAATGGCATGAAATCTATTTTGCATATTCAACAGTTCGCGCGTTATCTGCACATTGCGCAAGGGTGCAGCAGTTGTGGTTTGGGGCAGTTCCCCGATAATTTCATGAAAATCCTTTATATAATCCAGATAATGTGGATTATCCATAGGCTCGGTAGCCCAGTAGCATACGGATGTCTGACAGGCATCTCCAAAAAGGTCTAACACGGCCTCCAGCACTGAGCGCCATAATTTTGTATTTTGTTCCGTTCGTTCAAATGCACCCTTGAAATCCTTGGCGGATACACCACAGAAAGGACAGCCCATCGAACAGCCGTCACTTAATTCAAAGGCAAAAAGAGGATAACTGAATATTTTGGAATGTCCTCCCAGTTCGCTCTCACACCTTTTGCTTTGACGCTGCCGCCAGGCATGGAAGCGCGGCTGTTTTTCCGGAGTATCGCCATGTGACCGCATAAGTTCATTTGCATCACAGATTCCCGTAGTCCATTGTGCCCACATTTTGGCAAGAGGACTGTCCCCCATATCTTCGGCAAGAAGCGGCAGAGGATCGCCCCTATCCCATACGGAGGCCAGGTCCTGAGGGTCAATATCCGCCCCGCATCCGCGGGCAAATTCCTTTCCTTTGCCGGGGTCTTTTCTTAAGGCATCAAGGAATTTACTATCACCATAAATGCGTTCGATAAGGCGCTTGGTATGAGCAATGGTTTTTAATTCAACCTCGCTTAATGCAGATAATTTATCTCGGAACAGTTTAAAAACCGATTCGTTTATTTTATTGGATACCATTATTCCTCTCAAAAAAAGATAATGAACTACCCGCCGTAAAGCAGAGCGAGATTACCATCAAATGGTAATCCCGCTATCCTATTAATCCATAATAACTACAGTGATCAAATAACTCCTACGCAGACCGTAACAACAACCCCTGTGACCGTAACGGCTGTGGCATTGCCGGCACCGCCTGCTACCTTTTCGAGATCGTCATCACTTAAGCGGCTCTTGGCCTCTTCCGCAAATTTCGTCAACTCATCTTTGCTGAATTTATAGCCGTTTTTATTTGCAATAGACACGATTTTGTCCATATCCGAACCTGCAGCAGCTAATTCATCCTGAAGGTTCTTCTTCCCCTTGACTTCTGTCTGAAACCTCTTAATTTCTTCATTGCTCATATCATATCTCCATTTGATTGTTATTGATTACGAGTATTGCAATCCGGTGATAGACTCTATATTGCTGCACCGGCTAGTACTGATACAACGGCGCCGCCTGCTACCTTTTCAAGATCGTCATCACCCAGCGCACCGTCTGCCTGGCTTGTTTTTTTGGCATCGATTGCGGCTTGAAGCTCTTTCTGTGTGAATTTATAGCCGTGCTTATTGGCACGTTCTACAATTTTAGCCAAGTCACTGCCGACTTCCACAAGTTCCTTTTGAAGTGCCTTGTTTTTATTTGCTTCGGTTTGGAATCTTTTGATTTCTTCTGCGCTCATTTTTATTTTCCTTTTTTTAGATGTTGATATTTGTGTTGCATCCATAAGATCGTAACAAGGAGCAACAGTGGGTGTAAAAGCTCTAATTATGTTTAGATATTTTTATCACCTCCTTTTTATTTATACAGGTTTGATGTTTTCAGGGCCTTTTGGAGATATACAGGTGCATCTTTTGAGGCCAGCTCTTCAAGAGTCAGTAAAGTCAGTGCCAGAAAAATATCGGTTCTGTGATTAACATTGTCAGATCCATGCATAAATGCCCTGTCAAAGTGCTCTAAATTTTCAGCCGCATATTTTGCAAGTTTCTGGAGTATTTTAAAAGCGCCGTCCGATAGCGGCGGGGACCCCCGGTAATTTTCAATCCTGCCCCCTTTCCGGTATTCGGGGAAATTTTCCAGACCGAGAAAGCAAAGGAACCAGTCTGCCCGAAAGTGCCCTATCGCCGCTGTAATCCCCATATAGTCGGCGATCAATTCGTCTAACAACCGGCTGCGCATGGAAGAGAGAACGTGCCGTGTGAAGTAGTGGGCGCACTCATGGTCACGCCGGATTATAATCGACAAACGTATCCAGTCTTCTTCGGATAGCCCCATTGCTTTGGCCGGTATGCCGCTGTAATGGCCGTCGCTAATGATGATAAACCGGTCCTGGTAAAGATCCTTTTGCAAAACGAGACGTTTAAATTCTTCATTCCAGCTTTCTCCGGAAAAATCGAAAGGTTTATCAGCTTCCCATCTTTTGCGATACCTGCCAACCCTGTCCCAGTTATTGTATCCGGCTATCATGATTGCACCCATGGATTCGGGGATAGGGGCAGGCTCGTTTTTTTCGGTTAGGGCCTGAACAAGGGCTACAAAATCTTCTCTGGCAGCCGTGATAATGATGGGCACTCGTCCGGCCGCCGTTTGGTGCAGGTTCAATCTGAGGTCTTCAGGTTTTTTTAACTTCAGGCCGGTTGCCTGTGAGATTTCTTCAGGATGGATGCCCTTATTCGTGACAGATTTGTAGAATTCCTTTTTGCTGATTCCCTTTTGAATGGGAAACCAGAGCTGCACCAGCGGGATTTTCAGGGAATCAAAAATGCCTTTGACATCGGCAGATGACAAGTACTCTTCCCAGGCTAAAATATGAGGCTTATCAGGTAGTGGCAGGTTAAGAGGTAGTGCCAAACTGCTGTGGTCAAACAGGTTCTCGTTATATTTAAGGAGTTCATCTCTCTCATTGGGTTTTGCTCCCAATGATATGAGTACAGAATACCGAAAATGGATACGGCTTTTTGCAAAAGAGTTTGTTTTACTGGCTGGTGACATATTTGAAACTTCCGTTTTTCACAATTTTTATGGAGATGTCCATGTCCACAATATCGCCGTTTTGGGCAAAGGTGTGAGACCCTGTTACCCCATCCCATTTTTTAAGTTTGTGAAGCTCATCGGCAATCTTTTGGGGGACGGTGGACTTTGCCTTTTTAATGGCGTATACAAGCAGGTTCACGGTATCATACCCTTGAGCGGCTGAAGAGTCGGGTTTCACTTTGTATTTTTCTGAAAAATTTTGGATAAAATCATGTGCTTTTTTTATTGGAACTTCCGTATGGAATACTGATCCCACATAGGTATTCTCGGCGCTCTTACCGGCGATATTGATTAATTCAGGAGTATCGAGCCCCTCTCCACCGATAACTGGAATCATGATACCCAATTTTCTTGCCTCTATCAGAAAAAGGGACACTTGGGGCGTGACACCGGCCAGAAAAATGGCATCAAAATGGAAATTTTCTTTCCAGTAGTATAAATCCTTTCTGAAAGTTCTTGAGCCGCTCAAAGAGTCATAATCCACTCGGTCAAGAATGGCTATTCCGGTTTGTTCCGCCTGCGTCTCAAAAGCATTGGCCAATCCCTGGCCATACTCATTATTGGAATGATAAATCATCATGTTTTTATAACCCTGTTTTGCACAGAAATCGGCCAGTTCGCTGCCGAAAACGGCATCGCTCGGGATGTTCCGAAAAATAAGCTTAAAACCCTGCTGGGTTAATTTGGGGCTTGTGGAACTGGGAGACAGCATGATAAGGCCGTAATACTCATAAATAACCGATGCCGGTATGGATACATAGGAATTATAGTGCCCTATGACTGCAATTAGATCCTTATTTTCCGCAAATTGCTGGGCCACGATCTGACCCGCGGATACGGCAGCTTTATCATCTTTCTTGATCACCTGTATTTTTCGACCGAGTACACCCCCGCTACTGTTAATTTCCTGAACGGCGAATTCTATCCCATCCCACAAACCATCCTGTAGTTCGGACCATGGCGCAGCGGCTCCAATAATAATATCGCCGGTTGATTTATCGGCACGCCGGGCCCGTTCCTCGGCAAGGTTATCCGCTTGAGTGCAGGCCATCATTACGAAAAAAAGAATTGCCGACCCGATGAGTTTTATTTTCACGATAGTGCCTCCTGCTGCTAACTCTCATACAAACCTTATCATATCCAAATGGAGTGAAATAATGAGAGTATAATAAAAAAACTATGCGAGCCAGTTTCAAAACGCCCCAGCTTGGCCGATCTCTGCGTTGGGCTCAAATTTCAATCCTCGAAATACTCAATGTATTCCTGTGGTTGAAATTTTCTCCCGCCTTGAGCTTGACCAAGCTGAAACGTTTTGAAAGTGGCTCATGCGAGCTGTCTTTTTGCCAGATCAGCGAAAAACCCTTCAAGGGCCATGAGTTCGTCATAGGTTCCCGTTTCCAGAATTTCACCGTGCTGAAGGACAAAAATTCGGTCCGCGTTGATAATCGTGCTGAGCCGGTGCGCGATTACCACACGGGTTACCTGAAGCTTCTCAAGGCTGCGGCTTACGATCGCCTGAGTGTGGTTGTCCAGTGCACTGGTAGCTTCATCAAAAAATAGAATCCTGGGTCTTCTGACAATTGCCCTGGCTATGATCAATCTTTGTCTCTGGCCTCCGGATAGCGTGCCTCCGCCTGCGCTGACCACCGTGTGCATACCCATGGGCATGGCTTCAATGTCTTTATCAACGCCCACCATCCTGGCCGCTGTCCAGGCATCATCAAGAGTAAGGTTGGAGGTTCCGACAATATTTTTAAAAATATCACCCGGCATTACTTTAGCATTTTGAAGCACAACACCCATCTGGCGCCTTACTTCGCGGATATCAATGGATTCCAAATCCTTACCGTCGTAATAAATAGTGCCGGCCTCCTGGGTATCAAAGCCGAGCAAAAGCCTCAACAGGGTTGATTTCCCTGATCCTGATCCTCCAACGAGTGCGATAAACTCTCCCGGTGAAATCTGCATGGAAACATCTTTTAATATAAGCGGGCCGTCCGGGTTATAACGAAAATATATATTACTGACTTCAATCTCACCGGCCAACTCACCAGGTTTGGCCTTCGTTTCATCAGACTCCGGTACATTTTCAATTATGGGTTTTATCCTCTCATAAAGAGGGATTATATTTAAAGAGGTCGTGATGGCTGCAGCCATCTGCAGCATAGCCGCCTGGAAATTACCGTAAGCGGCATTGAATGCCAGAAAATTACCCGTGCTCAATCCGCCTTCGTTTGATTTCCAGATTACCCATGCAAAGATGGCCATTGAGGCCACTAAGGGGAAGGCGGCATTAAAGGAAGTTACAACGTTTTGAATCATGCCCGCCTTGTAGGCGAATTTTTTTTTCTCGGCGAAATTTCGTGTCCACTCGGCAAAAGCACGATCTTCTGTGCCGGAAACCCTAAGCTTGGCAATACCTGTAATAAACTGCAAAACCATGCCTGATATTTTACCTTCAATTTCAGTCATTTGTCTTTGATAATTTACAATCAGATAACTTGCAAAAACAGTGGAAAGAATGCTGAAAACGGATAATCCAACCCCAATTATGGCTAGCTTCCAATCGTAATAAAAAAGGAGTACCAGATTAAAAGCAGAAAAAAGACAGGCCAGTATGGCGTTTACGGTAACACCTGAAAGAATCTGCCTTATCTGGTTGATTCCCATCGCCCTTTTTGCCAGATCTCCTGCGGTGTAATTGCGAAAAAATGGTACGGGCAAGGCTATGAGTCGATCCCAGAGCGCCGTTTGAACGGTTGAATCCATTATTCCCTCTATGCGCAAAAGAGCAATCCCCTTGGTAACATTGAACATGACGGTCGCTACCGCAGATGTTGCCAGAATGATGGAGATCTGCATGAGCTGGCCCCGAGCAGCTTCGGGTATAATCGTGCCAAAGATAATGCCGGTCATGATCGGTGTGAGCAGACCGAGAAGAGCGCCGATGATTCCCATGAAAACAACTGTTGCCAAGGTTCCTGAACATCCTTGAAATCCGAACTTCAAAAGGTCGGCTCCCGTAAGAGGTCGTTCCGGAAATGGCCTGTAAAAGCAGAAGGCCTCTGAATCCAGGGTATCTGCCATCTGGGAAGTTACTTTATTTTGGGTTCCCTTGACCGGATCATGAATATGATATTTTCGTGGCGAGATGGGAATCAATGCTACCGGCTGTTTCCCTTCGTTTATAAATGCGAGCAAGGGACCGTGGTCGAAACGCCACCAGGTATCTCTTAAAATGACGCTGCGGATACGAAAACCGGAAGTTCGGGCAATATCTTCCAGTGAGGTTTTCCGGCTTTCCTCCTCCGGACCCGAGGGTGATCGCACCTTGATATTGAGGGCATTCCCAACCATCTCACAGGCGGATAGCAATGCTTCCCCTTCTCCCCTCCTTGGTACGGGTTTTTCCTTTTTTGTCTCAAGAATATCCCCAAGGCGGGAAAAGGAACTCATCAGATTGTAACGGTCGGATTCGCCTTTTTTCCGGAGACGCTCCTGTTCAGCAATTTCAGTTCGGCCTCTGTTAATATCAATGCATTTCAAAACAAATTGATGGAAGGCTTCAAGTGCGTGCCATTGGGGATCTTCTAAAAGAAAGGACGACATATCGATCACATTAAAAAGTGCTTCACCGGATGTGACGAGCCATGCCTTTGTGGATAAGGGGAAAAGGCTTTTGCCTGAAATTTCGGGCCAGTCTTCCCGGCCCATCAATCGGAGTTTGCCTTCTATAAGACTGACCCAAATGGTCTCATCCGGCGTACTGAAAGTGCTTCCATCCTTATCCGATATCTGAACCCCGATTTCTATATTCTTGAAGTTTCGTGGGAAAATATTGTTATCGCGGATTCCTGACGAAAGTCCGTCAATCCACATTTCGACAAGGTTTTTGATCGTTTTGCTGTGTGTTGGCTCAATGGCAAGTTCAATAAATCTTGATCTTGCGCATGCTACCAGTGATGTCCCCGGACCACCCACAGCCATCAGGGATGTGGCCTGACCAAGCTGGTCCACATTCATCCCAAACAGAGCCTCTCCCTTTTTAGCCCGAAAAAGATGAATGCGGGGGCCGACGGCATCTCCCTTGTCTGTCCGAACGGAAAACACATCCACCTGTCCGGAAAGGACAATAAAGACCTTTTCAATATCGGCAAGAAGAAGAGGCCGGTTACCTCTTGTTTCGAAGGGGGTGCCTTCTTTTGAAAATATGTCGAGGTTCTCTTTCAAATTATTTAATTTCCCACTTGGTTAAATAAACCTTAAATATGGGGAGAAACTTATTGTTCCCCGATTAATTCAGCGTAAGGCCCCTTGATATTGCGCATCTCTTCATGGGTGCCCCTTTGCAAGACCTTTCCCTGGTCAAGAACGATTATTTCATCACAATCTCTGATTGTGCTTAAACGATGCGCCACAATAATACAGGTACATCCCCGACGCCTGAGATTGTCATCAACGATTTTCTCTGTATGGGGATCAAGGGCGCTGGTGGCTTCATCCAGGACAAGGATTGTTGGATTATTAACCAGTGCCCTGGCTATTTCCAGTCTCTGGCGTTGTCCACCGCTAAAGTTATTTCCTCCCTCTTCAACATTGCTCGAATATCCCCCCGCGCGCATTGCAATATCGGGATGGATACAGGCATCTTTTGCAGCATGGATGATTGTGGATTCCGGAATGGATTCATCCCACATGGCCAGGTTGGAACTAATTGACTCTTCAAACATAAAGATATCCTGATCAACCATGGCTAATGAGTTGCAGAATATATCCCGCGGTATTTCATTCATTTTTTTGCCATCAAAAAGGATTTCACCTTCCCAGGATTCATAAAGTCCGGTAATGAGCTTTGCGATGGTTGATTTGCCGGACCCGGAACCTCCGACCAAAGCTACCCGCATTCCGGGTTTCAAGTTCATGCTGAAATTTTCTATTAATGGTGGAGCCATGCGGCTGTAACCATAAGTAATATTATTGAGACTCAGATTACCGGATAGTTTTACGGCCAACGAATCCTCTTGTTTCGATTCCTGATCTGAAAAGTTTGGGGGGAGACCTTGCTCAATGCTAAAACGATTGTCTACGGGATAACTCTGGACATCATCTAACCGATTCATATCGGCCTGGGTTTCCTGAAGCGTACTGCCTAAATTGACCATATGATTTACAGGCTGCATAAAGCTGCTCATGAGGCTTTGGAAGGCGACCAGCATACCCATACTCAAATAGCCGTCCATAACACGCGCGCCCCCGACACCCAGAATTACTACGGTATTCAGACTTGCAAGAAATGGCGGCACCAGGGAAAGTAGTTGGCTGGAAACGGCCAACTGCTGTTGCGCATTCAGTACCTTGGCCTGATATCCGGACCACTGGGAGAAAAAATCAGATTCTGACCCGGTGGCTTTCAGTGTTTCGATCATTTGGAGGCCGTTCATAGCGGTTCCAATCATCTTACCCGCCTCCTGCTGCAAACGCATATTAAGGTCCGTTCGTTTTCGGGATACATATTTCAAAACGGCAAGATTCAAAAGGGCGATAAAGATACCTACAAGGGTAAGCACTATGTCGTATTGTAACATCAGGATCGCATAAAACATAATCATGGCAAGATTAATGATATTGGTCGCCAACTCCCCTGAAAGTAAGTGAGCCACCTTGTCATTGAGTAATACACGGTCGCCTACCTCTCCCCCAAATCGCTGGGCAAAAAATTCAACCGGTAATCTGAATACATGCCGGAAAAATTTGCTGGAAGAGGTAAGTGCAAGCTTGGTTTCAAACCTAAGGAGGTAGTACTCCTGAAGCCATGTCAGACCGCCCCGAATAAGGGCGGTTAATCCCATTGCCAGCAGCAATGGCCTCAGCCAGCCCTCCATGCCGTCGACCAGAATATTATCCACAAAGATCTTGGAAAAGATCGGAATTACGAGCCCTGGAATTACAAGAAAAAGACCGGCAAGAACCACAAAGGTGAGTGCTGATTTGGTGCCGACAAAACGTTGACGAAGGGCGCGGAAGAGGCTTTTTTTCTCTCCCCCTTTTTGGAAGTCCTCTGTTGGTTTAAATATCAGGACGACCCCGGTAAAAGATTGATCGAATTCTTCTACAGAAATTACTCTGGGGCCTACGGCAGGATCATTCAAAAAAGCGCGACCGTTTTTAATCCCTTCAAGAACAACAAAGTGGTTGAAATTCCAGAAAACGATCATCGGAAGTTCAAATTCCCTAAGCCCGTCCGGTTCCTTTTTATACCCTTTGGCCTCAAAACCGTATTTTCGCGCCGCCTTAAGGATGTTACTTGCCTTGCTGCCGTCACGCGAGATGCCGCACTCAATTCTCAGCTTTTCAAGAGGAACAAAGCGATGAAAATAGGCCAGAATCATGGCAAGGGATGCCGCACCACACTCCACAGCCTCCATCTGAAGAACCGTCGGTGTTTTTACCCGCTTGTTGCTCCATACTTTTTTCGGTTCGTCCATTAAAGAATATCCTTTACAACTTACTCCTTACCCACACCGAGGAAGCTTTTTTTGAATAGGGGAACGATCAGGCTAACGGGACGTTGTTCGGAAATGGTAACCGATGAATAACAGAGTGTTCCCGTATTGACCTTGATGGGAGGCCCATTAGAGGAAGACCATTTATAGCCGCTGGGAGTTCGTGGATCAGGAATCAGATCCGCGCGTACTTCTATGGGCGCTCCTCCCTGAGAGAGATTTTGTACCAGCGCTTCGTTTTGAAGATCTCTCATCATACCCTGATGTGTAGAAGGAAACTCTGAAACATAAGTTACCATTCCCCGTATGAAGCCGTATTTTTCCTGTTTAACGGTGGATGGAGAGATCTGTGCAGCCATGCCAAGTCGAATTTTTTTCCCCTGCCTTGGGGGAAAGTACAAGACGGCTTCCAGATTCTTGATATTTTTTCCAATGAGTTCAATGCTGATAAGCGGTATGCCTTTACCGACAACGGAACCTTCATCAACAGCAATTTCCAGGATGCGCCCCGTATAGGGACTGACGACTTTAGAGGTATCATTCAGATCATTTTGCAACTGATCAATATTCCTTCCCGCCTCGCTTATTTTCTGTTCCATGGCTCTTAGATCTTTTTCCTGCTGGTTTTTGAGTTGCAGCTTTCTGATAGAGATCTGTTGCAGTTTGTTGAGGTTTTCCCTGTTTTGTTGCAGTGTATTATTTAATTCTTCCTGTGTGTCCATCAGCTGTTGCTTTGTAATCAGGCCCATGTCCATAATGACTTTCTGGCTCTCAATTTTATTTTCCAGGTATGTAATGCGGACTTTCAGGGTGGCTATGGTGCGGTTCAGATTAGCCTTCTGATTTGACATGGACTCTCTTTCAAGTTTCATTTCATTTGATCCAAAAACTGCAATTTGCTCACGTTCACCCAAAAGCTCCTGTAAAACAGCCCTGGCTGATTTTATCCGGTCTAAAATTTCGGGCTGTTCCAGGCGGGCAACGATCTGACCACTGTGAATTATATCATCCACACTAAAATAAAGGTTTTGTACACGGCCTGCGCTATTGGAAACGATTTTAAATACGCCTCCTGATTTCATTAAA
Source organism: Pseudomonadota bacterium (assembly GCA_043825875.1). Classification (GTDB taxonomy): domain Bacteria; phylum Desulfobacterota; class Desulfobacteria; order Desulfobacterales; family RPRI01; genus RPRI01. The sequence continues at coordinate 54,922 of JBDRRF010000111.1, forward strand.
ATTCCCTGGCCCGCCACTTTATCCGGAATGGTTCCCCAAAACCCCCAGAAGATTGCACAGGCCAGGAGTCCCATCGCGGCGATGAGCGCAACCCAGCCCTTTGGAGTGGTAATCCTCATCAACTGATCGAGTTGCTCAGGAGAGGATAACCTCTCCAGGGCAACTTTACGAAAGATTTGATCGGCCATGGCCTGTGACCCTCCTCAATCTGTTCTAACGGTTCTGCTTGTAATCGGGAATTTCAGCCAGTTGTTCCATAGTGATAGTATACTCCCCATTGTACTCATGCAGCAGTGTTCCTGTTGCAAAACGAAGTTGGAGCAGAGCGCCGGCATATTGCCTATGAGAAACAACATCGGTTAGCAGGGCATTTCTGTACTTATCCTCAATTCCCACGACATCAATTACTGTGGATAGCCCTATCTTAAGTTTAAATTTTTCGTTTTCCAGAGCCTTTTTATAGCTGGCAACTGATTTTTGTGATTCCTGAAGTTCCTTTGTCCTTTGTATGAGGGCATTTATGGCTATGGCAACATCGGAATGGATATTTCTCTCCAGGTCAGTAGATCGAATACGTGCCTGTTGATAGGAAGATTTTCTCTGATAATAAAGCCCTTTAGGCGCATTGTTTCCGAAAGGATAAACTAAACTGATCATGGCTGAGCCGTTTAAACCCCTTACATTTTCCTGAAAAGCATCATAATACCCTGATTCGCTGTCGCTTTCTTCAAGTCCTTGATAGCCCATGCTAAAAGAAAGATCCAGTTGAGGCCGCATATTTAGTCTGGCGGCCGAGAGCAGTATCCTGGCGGATTCCTGCAACTTTTTTAACGCTATCAGATCGGCGCGGTTTTCAGTTGATATCTGAAAGAATTTTTCTCTCTGGCTTATAATTGAAAGTTTCTTTTCAGACAGAAGTTCAGGAAAAATATCAGCAGGAGTGGGAAGCTCAATAATCTTGCTGTATTGAAGACCCATAGCAATGCCTAATTGCTGATAGTTTTCATACAGATTTTGTTCTCCTTGTATTCGATTGCCTGTTTTTGAAGCCAGATTTGCCCTGAGCTGGTCAAGATCAGAAGATGGCCGCTCATCAGCTTCTACAAGTTTTTCAACATCTTCTAACAGTTGTTGAGCCCTGGATTCCGTCTCTTTGAGGATTTTGAGATTCATAAAGGCCGCTAAAAGTGTCCAGTAAGCATTTCCCGTTTCCAGCACGGATGCTGAGACCGTGTGCCTAAGATCCCTTTCAGAAGCTTGAAGCCGGATTTTCGCCGACATCTCTTCAGCCCCTGCGGCTTCTTTGCCGCTACCCTTGAGAAGGGGGAAAATCAAAGCGAAATTGACACTGCTTTTATTTGTGGTTTGAGCGCCAAAACTCAGATCATCGTTGCGAGTCATCTGCAGATTTGGTTTTATGGTGATGCCGTTTCTAAGCTTTTTGCTCAAACTCATCGTATATGTGGTCAGATTTTCCACATCTTTTGAACGCCCGTATAACGCCCTGTCTGCGGCTGTCAGAGGTGTGCTGTTGCGGGTACGATTAATATCAGCTATTATGGTCGGGTCGAACTGTCCCTGAGTTTGTTGCAGCGCCCCTTTGCTGATTTGTACTTCTTCTTCTTGAATTTTTATGGAAGGTTGATGGGAGAGAGTTGTTTTGATGGCATCAATGATACTAAGCCCTTTAGATTTTTCCTGAGCAATAATTTGCGCCGGAACAAAAAGCAGCAAAGAAAAAAAGATAAGATAAACAGCTCTGATATAAACTTTTTTCTGACTGAGCATATATTACCCTGAATTAAGCCCAAGATTTAAATTCTTTCAAGTCATTCATAATAAATAGGCTGGAAAAAACATAAACAAAAGAGCCACTTTCAAAACGTTTCAGTTTGGTCAAGCTCAAGGCGGGAGAAAATTTCAACCACAGAAATACATTTAGTATTTCGAGGATAGCGCTTAAGCTTCACTTCGTGCGAAATTTGAGCCCAACGCTAAGATCGGCTAAAATGGGGCGTTTTGAAACTGACTCGAGTAATTATTAATTAAATTTTATACTTCACCGCCGAGTATAAAACATTGCAGAACATCCTTATCATAAGGCTCCCGGAGAAGATTCATCGACCCCCGTAGCACCTTAAAATGTTCCGATTTCATGGAGTTAATAAGGTTTTCATGTGTATCCCATTCTTCTATAAGAAAGAGCCGGTTCTCATCCTCGTTACTCTGGCAGAAGTCGCAGCGTCGGCATCCCTTTTCCCTTCTTATGGAACCGGACAGTGAAGTAATCGTTTGTGACAACTCCAAGCGCTTCTCAGGAATAGCCTTCATTTGTGTGATTACAAGCATCATGTCATTGAGTTAGCAAATAGTCTGCCAATGGCTGACGATAAGTCAAATGAGTTGGTTAAACAAATGATAACAATGGATTATACTAACAGGAGAAAAGAGCTGGAAAGTATGAAACAAGTTGTTTGGCCTCAATATTTGGTAGAATATCTATATACTGATGGATATATTTAAAGAGAGCCAGACAGCTTATTTATCTGGCTCTCAAGTCAATCAATTTAATTGGTAGTCACTCTCACCTCTACTGAGTGTTCCTGCCGGTCATCAACAAGGGTAATCGTTTTACCCTGTTGCGGGGCCCCATCAACGATCACACTCGGTGTGCTGTCGCCAGGCTGCGTGCGCAAAACTGCAATGTGGTAGACGGTTTCCCGATACCGGTAATGTAAAGTGAAGCCCTCCCAATCCGCAGGAAAAAGCGGTTTGATACTCAGCTTATCCACTTCCAGTTTCAAACCCAGTAGTGATTCCACGATCAGCCGGTACATCCAGCCTGCCGAACCGGTGTACCACGTCCATCCGCCACGGCCGGTGTGAGGTGAGACAGCATAAACATCAGCCGCAACAACATAGGGTTCGACTTTGTATGTCGCAACCGATTCAGGAGAGTTTGCGTGGTTCACCGGATTGATCATTGTCATCAGCTCCCAGGCACGCTGGCTATCACCCAATTTAGCGAAGGCCATCGCCAACCAGATTGCCCCATGAGTGTATTGCCCGCCATTCTCACGTACACCGGGGACGTATCCCTTTATATAGCCTGGATTTAAATCGGACTTGTCGAATGGCGGGTCCAGGAGTTGGATCAGCGCCTGGTCCCTGTTGATAAGATGTTGATCCGCCGCCGCCATGGCAATGCGCGCACGTTCGGCATCACCGGCACCGGAGAGAACAGACCAGCTTTGCGCAATTGAATCAATCCGGCATTCGGGGTTGTCCATAGACCCAAGCGGCGAGCCGTCATCGAAGTAAGCGCGTCGGTACCAACCACCATCCCAGCCATGCTGCTCGATGTTTCCGCGCAAGAGGGCAGACTCTGCTTCGCAGCGTTCGGCAAAGGATAGATCGCCGCGTATTCGGGCAACCTCAACAAATTGCATAAGTACTGCATAAAGGAAAAAACCAAGCCATATGCTTTCGCCTTTCCCCTCTATTCCCACCATGTTCATGCCGTCGTTCCAGTCGCCGGAGCCCATGAGCGGCAATCCGTGCTCGCCATAGTTGAGGCCTCTCAATATGGCTTTTACGCAATGTTCGTACAAACCGGCTGATTCCTGAGACCGGCTGGGCAAATCATAATAGGAATCCTCATTTGTATTTATCTGTCGGCCCTGAAGAAAGTGGGTGGTCTCATCCAGCACACCATAATCCCCGGTGCTCCGAACGTAGCGGCACATGGCCAACGGCAGCCAGAGGTAATCATCGGAACATTGCGTGCGCACCCCGCGGCCAACAGGAGGATGCCACCAGTGCTGCACATCTCCCTCGGAGAATTGACGGCTTGCGGCAAGAAGGAGGTGCTCACGGACGAGGCGGGGCTCGGTGTGAATGAGCGCCATAACATCCTGCAACTGATCGCGAAAACCGAAGGCGCCACCGGACTGGTAGTAGCCGCTGCGTGCCCATAGTCTGCACACTATAGTCTGGTACAAAAGCCAGCCGTTGGTCAATAAGTTGAGGGACTGGTCAGGTGTTTCCACGTTCACAGCACCGAGCGTATGTTTCCAGTATTGCCAGATCTTTTCTATTGCCTGGTGCGCAGCAGCAGTTCCCCGGAAGCGACGGACCAGGTTACCGGCATCCTCGGCGTTTCGCCCGACACCAAGCCTGAACACTATTTCGCGCTCCTGACCAGCGGCCAGCTCGAAGGAAACCTGGACCGCAGCACAGGGATCCATTGCAGCTCCCACCCTGTTGGAAAGTCGCACTCGGGTCATAGCGGCCGGACTGGCTAGCGTACCATTGCGTCCGATAAATTCAGTCCGGTCACCACTTACCGTCCGGGTAGCTTCGTCCACATCGAAAAAGGCGGTACGGTCGGGAAATTCAGTATTGTAGGGGTTCCGCGCAAAGAGCGCTCCACTGTTGGGGTCAATTTCGGTAATTACATGCATGGTCGATTTGGGTCGCAGATCTCCCAGAACCCATTCAACAAATCCGGTAGCGGAAAGCCGTCGTGATCTTTCTGACTCGTTTCTCACCTTTAAGACCGTAAACTTGATCGATGCGTCCATGTCCACGTAAATCCAAACCTCGGAACGGATGCCACGTTCTGTGTGCTCAAAGACGGTGTAGCCGAATCCGTGCCGTGTAACATAGGGCATCAGCCCACGGGTTGGCAGCGGCATGGGGGACCAGAAATGGCCGCGCTCTTCATCGCGTAGGTAGAACGCTTCCCCGCTTGTATCGCTCACGGAATCATTGTACCAGGGAGTGAGGCGGAATTCGTGGGCATTTTCAGCCCAGGTATAGGCAGAGCCGCTCTCCGAGACGACGGCTCCAAAGTGCGGATTCGCAAGTACATTCACCCATGGTGCCGGCGTAACCTGATCTGGCGTAGTAGTAATGATGTACTCATGGCCGTCAGGAGTAAATCCTCCAAATCCATTGAAAAACAGCAAATCATGGCGAGGCATAGCAGAAACTGCTTGGGGGGAAGCACCACCGTGAATTCGGGTTGGTGTAAGGCTTGGTACCATGGATTCCACAAGGTTTCTCCGGTTAATCTGGTCAGCCAGCATACCCCTGCCGTCAGTTATTATTGCACGGGCGACTGTTTGGAGCAGGATATGTTCCTCGCTCGATATCTGGTCCGCGGGCCTTACGAAAATGCCGCCCGGTTGATCCGTCAAATGGGCTCCAGCGCCTTCGGCGATGAGCCCCATGATTTGTTCATGGAGTTGCTGCCTGTAACCGGCGTGATCCTCGTTCCAGATCACCAGGTCCACAGCCAAACCTTTTAAGCGCCAGTATGTATGTGCTTGTATAAGTTGACGCACCAGTTCAATATTAGCCGGATCTTGAATCCGCAGGAGTATGATCGGTAAATCACCTGAAATGGCATAGCCCCATAGACCGGATTGCCCACGGTTATTCTTGATAATAACACTTGCGTCGGCGCGCAGGGAAGCATTGGCATAGATCACCGAGCCGGCGAGATGTCCATAGAGCTGCGCTTCGCCCTCTGTGGCATTGATTTGCCGTAGAAAGATATCGCTGTGTGTCCATGCCAGATCAAAAACCCTATCCGCAAGACGCCGGTCCTGGTATTTCTTGACCAGGCTTAAGGCTATTTCGCGAGTCTCACCAATGCCTGAGACAATATTGACCGTTACCGTTTCTTCAGCATCGAGCGTGATTTGATAACGGATCGAAACAATCGGATCAAGCACGGAGCCATCACTGCCCGAGAGGGGTGATGCATTACTCATTGCTTGAGGGTTGGCAACCGTATTTCCGCGTCCGATAAACCGCAAGCGGTCAGTCTCGTAAGAAATTTCTCCTATCTTAGCGCCATGAACTGCCATCAAGTGAAACATCCATGGAACGTTCTCGCCCTGGGATCTGGGCCGGCGCGTGCAGAGAATTGCCCGTTGTCGCATAAGAATTTCGGTTTGAACAAAAAGATTACTAAACGCCGGATGCAATGTATCCGAAGCCGCTGAGGCAAGGACAACCTCCGCATAACTCGTAACATCTATGGACCTGCGTTTTCCGGAACGGTTGATGATGGTGATGCGGCGCAGCTCAATGTCATCTTCAGGCGAAACTGCAATTTCCGTATGCATATCAATGTCATGATGGCTACAACGAAACTCAGCTTTTGCCTCCGAGAATATCGTTTCATACTTATCTGCTTGTTTGAGCGCCGGTTGATAAGCTGTTGACCAGAATTCTCCGCTTCCCATGTCCCGGATGTAACAGAAGGAGCCCCAATTATCACAGGTAGTGTCTTCACGCCAGCGGGTTACGGCCATATCTTTCCAGCGGCTATACCCGCCGCCGGCGTTAGTGACCATCGTGTGATATCTGCCGTTTGACAACAGGTGTACTTCCGGTTTTGGAGTGTTCGGACTGCCGAACACGCGTATTGGTGCTTCCGCGTCCAGTGATTCTGTATGGCTTTCGGAGAGCTCGGCAGAGTGAACAAAAAACGCAGTAGCTTTGGGAATTCTCTCCTGAAGCAACAGCATGGTTGCCTGGAACATGGGTTCCGACTCAAATCGCTTCTGCATCGGGCGGTCTAAAAGCACATAAGCCAGAGAAAGAAAACTCATGCCCAGATGATGTGCCATGAAGGACTTTACCACTGCTCTTGATTGTCCGCGCGGTAAACGTGAAGGAGTATAGTCGATTGCTTCATAGAAGCCATATTCACCGATAAATTTCTCAGCTGCAAGTCGCTCAAGATTCAGGCACGCCTCTTTGGGTGCAACCATCAGCGCCAAAGCCGTGGCGTAGGGTGCAATAACCAGATCATCTGCGAGCCCGCGCTTGATACCTAAGCCGGGTATGCCAAATGCACGATACTGGTAATTAAGTTGAACATCGGTTGCGTTGTACCCGGATTCCGAACTGCCCCATGGCACCCCTTGTTTTTTCCCATATTCTATCTGCCGGGCCACCGCCGCCTTGTATGTCTGGTCTAGTAGTGTGTGTTCGTAGGTTGGCATCACCAAAAGCGGCATAAGGTATTCAAACATCGAGCCACTCCACGAAAGCAGTATTTGCTCTCTACCGACAGTGGTCAGCAAACGCCCAAGGGCAAACCAACTCTCCTGCGGCAAATGTCCCTGAGCAATCGCTATGAAACTGCAAAATCTTGCTTCGGAAGCCAGCAGATCGTAGTAACTTGTATCCCGCCGACGTTCACCAACATTGTAACCTATAGCCAGTAGATTGCACGCCTCGTCGTACAGAAAGTCGTATTTCATAAGGGAAAGTTCGTCGATTTTTTGTGCCACCTCTTCGATAGTCCTGATCCTCGCAACGGCGCTCCGGGTTGCCTCCGCAAGGTAGGGACTGATCAGGTGCGCCTCTGTATCAAGGTTGGCTAATTGGCGCAACGTTGGGATTTCATCAATATCCGGCATTTCGCTGAGCCTGTCCGGCGAATCCGGCAATGATGTCCGGGCCGTAAAAAGTATTAGCTCATCGATGGCGGCCCGGCATTGTCCGGCAAGGGCATGCACCCACCAATGTGTCTGGTTTTCGGGTTCTGCATTGACAGCATTGACACTGGTGATGATCTCCGCAACGGCCGTTGCCAACTCATCAAGGCACAGGCGCAGTGCCACAAGCGTGGTTGGGGGGAAATCTATTGACGATTCCAGCAATTTTTTGAGTTCAAGGAGTTGGCCTGAAGCAGTTTTGCCATCCATGTCCCCGATGATATTTACAGTATCTCTGATTCCTTCAAACACTCGCGGTCCCAGAATCGGATCATGAGGTAGAGCGAGCAGACCCTGCCGCAATGTCAATAGGTGGCCTGCAAGGTTTCCGCTGTCCACGGTCGAGATATAGGCAGGTTGCAGTGGTTGCAGGGATTGAGTGTCATACCAGTTATAGAAGTGGCCTCGGTAACGTTCCAATGCTTCCATCGTATTGAGAGCATTTGTCGTGCGTTCGATGAGTTGTCCCGCCGTGATATAGCCGAAGTCGTAGGCAGACAAATTTGAAAGAAGCGATAGGCCCATGTTGGTCGGCGACGTGCGATGCGCAATTACTGTAACCGGGTGTTCCTGATAATTGTCAGGGGGCAGCCAATGATCTTCAGGGCCGACGAAGGTTTCGAAAAAGGCCCATGTCCTGCGGGAAAGTTTCCGGAGAAAAGTGGTCTGGTCAGCCGTCAGTCTTGCTTCCCTATGAGCAACCTGTCGGCTGATCCACCAGGCAACAACAGGGGAGATAAACCAGAGTCCCAGTATAGGACCGGCTACTGCCAATGTCATCGGCATAGAAATTGTCAGATAGATAGCTGTTGCACCAGCAAGAATCGGTGCAATCCACATTAATAGGCAAAAAGAACCAAGCTTCGCACTAATACTGCTATAACGTTCGTCCGACGTGCTCCATTCAAGAAGCCGCTTGTGGGTGATCAGCATCCTCCAGCACGTACGCAAAATCGCATCAAGACTGAAAAACGCCTCATAGGGAAGGCAGATGAGCGTAAATACAGCCTGAGCAATGTGCCGGCCCATGAAGTGAATGCAGGCAGTAAGGTGCTGGCCCAGAAGCACATCGCCTGGTTTCTGAATTACTTGCAGGAGAGAGGCAATCAAAGAAGGGATCAGGATAATTCCGAGTACCGATAGGGTCCATAACAAGGACGCCGGCAAGACCGTCCAGCCCAGCAGCAAAAGGATTGTCAATGCCGCAGGCACGAGACTGCGCCGCAGGTTATCGAATATCTTCCATTGGGACAGCCATGAGAGCTGATTCTTTTGACGATGCTCATCAGGACTTGGAACATCCGACAGTAACCATTGCAGTAGCTGCCAATCACCGCGTATCCAGCGATGCCGGCGATTCACATCCGCATTATAGTGGGACGGATATTCCTCATAGACCATCACATCACTCAACAGGCCCGACCGCGCGTAACATCCTTCTAAAAGGTCATGGCTGAGAATCCGGTTTTCGGGAAAACGTCCTTTAAGCGTTTGCTCGAAGGCATCAACCTCGTATATCCCCTTACCGATGAATGAGCCTTCGCCAAACAGGTCCTGGTAAACATCGGAAACTGTACGCGTATAGGGGTCGATGCCTGGCTCGTTTCCGCACATTGCCGCATACCGCGAACGATTCATTCCTGGCAGGCTCTCAGCTACACGTGGCTGGAGAATGCCGTATCCTTCGCCAATACGCTGCTTGTCTTTGTTATATTGCGAACGATTCAGCGGGTGCGCCATGGCACCTATAAACTGCCAAGCCGCATCGCGTGGCAGCTGAGTATCCATATCCAGGGTGATCACATACTTCACGCTCGACAAGAGTGAAGTGTTACCAATTACAAGGGAAAAGCGATCCATCGCATTTTCCTCGCCGCGCAACAGAGCATTTAATTCTGATAGTTTCCCTCTTTTGCGCTCATAACCCATCCATATCCGCTCATTAGAATTCCATCGACGGGGGCGATGAAAAAGGAAGAAGGCGTTCTCTTGAGGTTGGCTGTATTTGTTATTCAAAGCTTCTATCTTCTGGCTGGCAAGCCGCAAAAGTGGTTCGTCCTCAGGAAGCATTTCCTCCTGTGCATCTCTAAAATCAGTCAACAGGCCAAAGTGCAGGTTAGCGTCCCGATTTGCCAGGAATCGAACTTCCAGAGACTCTGTCAGGTCTGCGATACTTTGCGCGTTTATGAGCATTGTCGGAACTACGGTCAGGGTACGAAATTCCGGTGGGATCCCTTTCGAGAAGTCCAGGCGCGGTAGCCTATGAGGTGTCGCCAGCAGAGTTGCCAGCCAATTCGTCAGAGCAACGGCAAGTTGACTTACGCTTAGAACCAAAAGGAGTCCGATCAGAACCATTGCCCATCCAGGCAATATACCGACATCTCCCTTCATAAGTAAACCTCCTGCAAAGATTGTTGACAGCAGCGTGATTGTACCCAGAAATAGGGGGAAAGAAAACCGGCGGCCCCATCTCTGCAGATGCTCAGACAAGGAAAGGCGTACCTCCATCGCCTGTTCGAGTTGGAGCAATCCCTTGTCGATCAGGTAGAATCCGACATGTGATGCGCGATCATTGCCTTTGTTTCCGTCCGCACCCTTTTGTGCCAGCCCGATAGCTTTATCCGCCACCTCACTCTCAGAAAAGCGGCTGTGTTTTGCTATCTTTTCAATTACATGGCGATAACGGTCACGGGTAGAAAAATCCATTTTATTGTATACGCCGGTGGGATCATTGCGCAGAGTCTGGTCAACAATGCTTATCGACTCGACGAATTCTTTCCAGTCCATTGCGCCCAGAAAACGAAGACTGCCGATGCTGTTACTCATGGAAACCTGATCCGCAGCCTGTTGCTGGTTTTCCGCCTGTACAAGTTGCCGGATTGTCTGGCCGCACTCGGACAACCGCTGCTCAAACCAGGTAAGCGGCAATGACAGAGCCGGACCCTGCCCCTGTAACCGGCGTGTCATTTCCGCGATAAACGAGCCTACTAATGGCGGGTTCGATCGGGCCATATCTGCAATTACCAGAATCAGTCTTTTAGGGTCCTTCGTAGCGCTTTCTGTCATCTGGTCTGCCCAATAATCGGCCAGATTGCGATCGATTCTATCAGTAGCGATCCGGGCAGTAACGCGCCGGAGATTTTCGATCAGCGCCAGACGAAGCATAATGGGTATTGCCCATAATTCGCCTAACTTCAGTGTAGTGACAGTTTGGTAAGCTTTGGCAAATCTGCTGAGAATCTCAGGGTCTACCCGCCCATCGCCATGGGAGATCATTTCCAGCGCAATGTCATAGACGCGCGGCAGATCAGCCGAAGGGCCATTCATCAGGCGGGGAAGTTCCCGGCTATATCCTTTAGGTAAATGCCTCCTGGCAGTGCGAATCTGCTCTTCAATCAGGTAGAAGTTATCGAGCAGCCATTCCCCGGCCGGTGTAATCCGACGGTTTGCCTTTACCGCCTCTGTAAGCAAATTATGTACGTCTATCAGGATACTCTCATTCTCGGCCAGTCGTCCCAGAAGTTGATCCCGAGGGTGTCCGGAACTTAAAATATGTGAATTTGCGAGTGTCTTGCCATGTTGCTCCATTTGATCGGCGCTGAACAACTCCTCTCGAAGCGGCGGCTCAACACAGGCAAGCTTTTGTGACAAACCGTTGCCGCGAAGGTTTGCCCAAATATTGGATAGGTCATCGAAAATGGCCTTGGTGTTGAACTTCATCTTTCAAACCTCTCTATTATTGAAAAGAATATTTGCAAAGCAGTTACAGTGGCGGCAGTGGCTTTTTCAATTTCTTGAAGAAAATTTCGTCTGAATAATCGATCAAATTGGAATCATTTTCCCATTTCTATACGATATCGGAATGGAATGTGTTAAAATAAAATCCTGCTCCTTCACAGGTATTTATTATACATGAAAGCTATCCACGGGTGCAAAACAAAAAGGGAAGATATCTGAATTAGATATATTCCCAAATTTCTGCGGATATATATTTATCAATAAAACTTTAGGGATTCCGTTGATATTTTGACCAGTAATCATAGTTTTGTATTGGAGTTTTTATTGCTATGTCCATAATCTCTCTTATCCTTGATACAGGTTCTATTAATGCAAAATCCGAACTGTTGGAAGCTATCAAAACTCCTAGCAGGTTTATATTCCCGGTAGCACTCATTACAGGACTTCCGCTGTTTCCGGGAAATGCTTTTATGTCTAACAAGCTGCATCTTCCATTAGCAAATTTTTTGTTGTCGATTTTTATAAATTCTTCACCTGTAACCATTGCTATAATACCGAACCTACCCATAGGTCTTTGTTCTCTTAATTTAAAGCCGGTATCTCCCGGGAAACCAAATGCCACAACTTGCTCCGGCGGCAAAGCATCTTTACCCGGCAGTTGATTATCTTTTGCATTATTCGGATCATATATAAAAGCTCCGAAGCTGTTTGAAAAATCGCCTTCTATTACCGGAATGGGCAATTTAATTATTGCAACATCAACTGCGTCGATTTTATCATTGCCATTATCCGGATGAAAAATCCAATTTTTCCTGGGTAATCTCAGCAAGAGAATTGCGCTTTTATTAGTAACTTCGTTAAATATGTTTACACGTGCACGTAAATCATGATCGGTATCAACCACATGTCTGGCTGTAACCAGAAATAAACTATTGCCGCTTAATATAAAGAAGCCAGTTCCTTGCGGGTTACTAGCGGTAACAGACTTAACATTACCCTCTTTTAATGTTTCTGTAAGATATTCGAGTCTTATTACTGTTCTTCCAATCTTAGCGTAAAATGATTCCTGATTATCCCCGGCAATTGCATTACCGGTTAATCCAATTAACAGTAAATATATTACAATAGCTATTCTTGCCATTTTTTCCCTCATGTTATAATTATTAACCGCATTAAGTTTGGGCTCCTTTATCTAAAGGGGCCTCCGCCCCTGAATGACTCTGACCAGTACAACGATAATGGCGATGACCAGCAGGATATGAATAAAACTACCCATAGTATAGCCACTCACCAGCCCCAACAGCCATAAAATTATCAGTACTACAGCAACAGTCCACAACATATAAGCCTCCTTTTTGATGGTTATTTTCCACCATCTGTGATTGCATCACTATGCCAGCCGGTAGTAATCATAAAGTCTCTTTGGCCTTGGGCCCGGACTACTTGATGGTCATCCGGTTATTTACGCTTTCCACACCGTTTACGTCTCTGGCGAGTTTGGTGGCGAAGTCAAATTCGGCTGCGTTGCCGGCTTTACCGTATAAAGTTACGTTGCCATTGTTCGTCTCTACCTTGGTGTTAATGGCGCTGGTGGAGCGATGATATAGCAGCATAATCTTGACCTGGGCGGTGATGGAAGCGTCATCAATCTTTTCGCCCACCGTTTGCGCCTTTTTCGGGGTCTTTGTTACGGCCATCTCATTTTTGACGTCTTTGACCCCTTCAATATCTTTGGCGTATTCGGTCGTCAAATCCTTTAGCGCCTGACTATCAGTATCGCCTCGCAGGGTCACGATGCCGTCTTTGACGTCAACCTCGGTTGTGCCTGTGCTCATCACACTATGATGAAACAAGAGTGTGGCTTTTACTTTATCACGGAGCCATGCATCTGAGTTTGCGGTGGGGAACGTGCCTTTGACTTCCAGCCTGTTGTCCACACTCTTGACACCTGGGAGGCCTGATAGGGTCTCCTGGGCCAAAGGTTTGTGGTATTCTGCGGAGACGATCCCCGTCAAGACGACGACGCCGTCAATAGACTCGATTTTGATATCATCATCCTTGAGATAGGTTTTGAATACATACGACTTTTTGGCTGATGATGCGATGCGGTCATCCATCTCGGAAGCATACGCAGGTATGTTGGTTACTAACAGAGCGACCACAGCCATCTTCATTACTGCGTAATATAGTATTTTCATTTTCAATGTGTTCTCCACCTTTATAGTAGAATAAACTAGTAGTCATTATAGCTTCTATCATGTTTATCTTCATTCCCTCTTTCATGTTTTCCGTGTTGAGATTTATCTTGTTGTGGGTCTTTCCGACCTTGTTGCTGTGAGTTCTGCCGTTGGGCCTTTCCGGATTGTTGTCTCGATTGTTGTGGCGTCTCCCGGTATTGTGGTTGTGAGTGTTGTTGCCGTACCTCACGGGATTGAGGTCTTTGTTGTTGTGGTCTGGCTGCCTCACGGCGTTGAGGTTGAACCTCACGATTTTGCTTTAGGTATTTCGTTCCGGGTCTCAAACCATGGACACCCCAGGTATTTTGCTTCTCCCAATGTTTGCTCTTTTCCCAGTTGTTCCAGTTCCGTTGGACTTGCTGGTGGGGTATCCTTTGGTAGTTCCATTGATGTCCTTTCCAACGATGCTCTCTGTAGTCATTCCTCCAGCCTGACGGTATCCCTCTATAAAAAGATGGAACCTGTTGATAGTAGCTCCAACCTGAATTATAATTTTGTGAGCGGTACCATCGCCCTTGCCACGGCCGCCACCACCAACCATTATAGAAAAAGAAATCCACATCTATATCAGGGACTGCATAGACATAAGTTTCAGGTATCACCACCACCTCAGGAGGTGCGGCAAATACGAAGGGTGGAGGCAGAGGAATGCTAACGCCTACATCTACCCTTCCCATTGCAAATGTTGTAATTGGTACTGCAATTATCAACGGCAAAAGTATTATTCCTAAAAGCAATTTTTTCATTTTGTCGCCTCACCTTTAAAAACAGAACATACTGCTGTTACAGCATGTTCTGTTTTTGCTAATCATTATTGTTTTTTCATCATCTTCTTTGCCGGTTTTTTCTCACCTGTCTTCATATGTTTCATCTTCTTCATCTTCTTCATGTTATGCATTTTCTGCATTTTCTTGAACTGTTCGTCCGTCAAAACAGTTCGTATTTCTTTCATTGCTTTTAATATTTCCAAATGATGGGCTGCTCTTATCTCTTCAATTTTTTTAACTACAGAGTTGGCCTTATCTAAGTCAAAATCTTTCACATCCATTATTCCCATGAGATCGATTTCTGCAATTTTTAAGTCAGCTTTGAATTGGGCCTGCTTTTTTTGCATTTCTCTATGTGTAGGCTTTATTTTCATCATCTGGTCATCGGTAAGCCCCATATGCTCTGCACGTTCAATGCACATGTCCATCATTTCGCCCATCTTGTCCATATGACCCATTCCCATCATCTGCCCATGTCCTTTACTATGCTCCTTCATGGACATATCCGTCATTTGTGAAAAAGCCGGTACAGGCACGCTGGTCATTAGCATCGTGATAACCGCCACTATCATTACTACTATTCCATATTTTGTTTTCATTTGTGAGTTCCCCTTTAATTGTTGTTACTGTTATTTTTATGAACATTTTATAGAAAAGACTTCATTTCTCTTTCTCCTATTTCACGATCAGATTATTCTTTACTGATTTTACTCCTTTGACGCTTCTTGCGATTTCACCCGCTTTATAGACGGCCTTTTGAGAATTAACGAATCCGCTCAATTGAACGGTGCCCTGGAAAGTTTCGACACTGATCTGAAATGACTTGAGAAAACTATCTGCTCCAAGCAGAGATTTTACCTTTGTAGTGATAACCGAATCATCAACATATTCACCTGTACTTTCATGTGTACGTGTTGATGAACAGGCTGCAAAAGCGGCGAACAGCATAAGAAGTATTAAAAAGTGGATAACGATGTTTCTTTTTTTCATAATGGGTATTCCTTTATAAGTTTGTGGCGAACTGATTGGTGGTGAGACCATTTGCTACGGCAGTGTTACAATTTTTGGCAAAATCTTTTCGGACATGCCGGATGCAATCTTTTCAAATTTAATAAGAGCATTTATTGATTAAACCTCTTCCACCCCCTCCGGGTGGAAAACGGTGTGAAGCTGAACAGTGACGCAATAATCTGAGGCAACTTCAAACATTTCTCAGGAAGGAAGTTCATTTGCATGATTACAAGGGTCACGTCATAGTAAATGCAAATAGCTTGCCAATAACCAATGGAAAATCAGAAGTTTAGATTCAACGTTTAATAACAGGGGATTAGATTAAAAAGAGATAAAAGCTAAAAGTTTTGAAATAAATAATTTAGCCTCAACATTTGGTTGAACCTCAGTATGTTGATGGATACATTGAAGGGAGGCGGATAGCCTAATGCCGATGCCGGCATAAATCGTGATATCCTCCATGCTGTTCTGTCTTCGTCATATTATTACCTTTTAATAAGTCCCTAACTACAGGTACGGTGTAAGCAATCGCGCAATGCCGTCGCGCAGGCGAGCTGGCAGTGAGCGGCTATTGACCTCCTCCAGCGTCACTGGACGGGCGCTATTCCGTTTTGTCTCGACCCACTGATCAAGCTGTCGGGCAAGTTCAACATCGTAGCATTCCAGGTTAAATTCAAAATTGAGGCGCAGGCTTCGTGAATCCCAGTTGGCCGATCCCAGCAGTACCCAGCAGCCATCCACCAGCATGAGTTTGGAGTGATCAAATGGAGGCGGGGTTAGCCAAATCCGGCATCCATGTTGAAGAACTTGCGACCACATTGCCCGGGAGGCGCACATGACGAAGGGCAGATTGCTCCGTGATGGTAAAATGATATCAACTTGCACACCCCGCATTGATGCCAGATTCAAAGCGGAGATCAGGGCAGGGTCGGGCAGAAAATAGGGAGTCATGATCCGAATGGAATAGCGGGCGATTGAGATTGCGCCCAGCAGCGCCCAAAGAAGCTTCTCAAAATTCTCGTCCGGACCATCGATCACGCCCCGCGCAAACACCCGCCCCGCGCTTTCGTTTTTGGGAAACCATGAATCACCATGCAAAGATTCGCCGGTCGTAAACAGCCAGTCGTCGGCGAACACTTCTTGCAGTTGGGTAACCACAGGGCCTTTCACCCGGAAATGGATGTCCTGCACCGGGTTTTGCGGCCGGCGTTGAAGGCAGTGTCCCTCCCGGATATTCATACCGCCGGTAAATCCTACGCACCCATCCGTCACCAAAATCTTTCTGTGTGTGCGCATGTTCATCAACATCAGGTGCCGCAACGCAAACGGCGGGAGAAACCGTGCATATTTTACCCCCTCTCGTTGCAGCGTACGAAGAATGGTTGGAAAGGAATACCGGGTTCCCGTGGCGTCAATCAAAACACGCACTTGTACTCCCCGGCGCACGGCTTCGCCAAGCGCATGCGCAAAGGTTATCCCGATTTCGTCCCGGTCGAAGATATAGGTCACAAAAGAGATTGTCCGGCATGCGTGTTGGATCGCTTCCAGCATGGCCGGATAGGCTTCATCGCCGTTCACTAAAGGATCGATCCGGTTTCCCGGCAGCAAGGGTCGCTCTACCACACCCCCAACCACTCGAGCCAGCATCTTGAGATGCCCTCCATGATCCGGCAGATGATGCTGCAACTCTTCCGGCAGACATTCCGGTTGTGCGTATTCTGACTGGTGTCGCTCAAGGTTCCTTCTCAGCAAAGCAGCTTTATGGCGAATGCGATTGACTCCGAAGATAAAGTATATGACAGCCCCGACCAGGGGCACGAACCAAACAAAACCCACCCATGCGATAGCTGCGCGCGAATCACGCTTGCTTAAAACTGCGTGCCCGGTCGCCAACACTGAGAGAAGCAAGCCAAGTCCGATGAAAGCGATGTGCCAGATTTCGTGCATCAGATTACCAACGGTCGCCATCATTGCAGTCTCTTTCTAAGGTTAGTTTTCTTCGTTTTCATGGTGTATTTCCTTTTCTGTTCATGCCCCCACTCGGCTACGCAGTTTCTGCCTCATATAGGACCGGTCGCCCATCATACGCAATAAAGGACCGTTCACCGCCATTTCCACAATGGTGACAGAAGCCACAGGCATACTGATGCGATCGCGGTAACGCCCAACATCAATACCTATCAGGGAACAAAGCATAATCCTTGTTGTAGCTTTATGAGAGACTACAAGAACATTTCCTGTAGTGAATGTTTTTTCAATATCCTCGATAACAGACGAACTACGCCGGGAAACGTCGATACCTCTTTCCCCTCCGGTTGGAGCATTCCACCCCGGATCGGCTAACCAGCGAACATAGGTATCATGAAACCCGCGATTCACCTCTTCAGGGGTTTTCCCTTCCCATTGACCATAAGCAATTTCTTTCAACCCTTCTTTGAGTTGCATTTGTATTCCTGTCGCATTGCAAAGAGGTTTGGCTGTGGCAATGGCACGGCGCAGCGGACTGGAAAAGACGGCGACCCATGGAAGAGATTTATAAGCAACGGCAAAATCTTCTGCCATCTGATACCCTTGTTGGGTTAAATCCGGGTCAAGTGTACCGCAGTAACCACCTGCCTGGCTTGAAACGGTTTCCCCATGTCGCAGAAAATAGATGGTTAAACTCATTATTTAGTTCCTCCTCTTTCAAACATCGCCCGATTGGCAATTCCTTGCAGGATCGAGCGGAGTTTTCGGTCGCCAGAAAAGTTTTCATGCGGCGGGAACCCTTTTTCAAATCGACCAGCTACCGCTGTTGAGTGAATGTCTCCGCGGTCACTCGGTAGTCCTCCCCTATCGATGACGGCTTTCCGTTTTTACATGGCGGAGCAGTAGCGGACGTCCGAACAAAGCGACGAGCACCAGTAGGCCGAGAAAAACAAGCGCCAGCGGGTTGGTTTCGATCAAACGAACAATAAGGGCAACTGAAGCAGTGGCTCCGGCCAGTGCACCAAATCCTGTAATAATCCGCGCGCCGGCACTTTGATAAAAAGCGAGTCCGCACACAACGGTAAACGTAAACAGGAACGTGAGGCTGGCGGCCTCAACGAGGGTGGTGAGTGTTCCCAAAGCGGCAAGTACTGCTGCCGCCGTACCTAGCACGATCACCGCCCGATCTGGTATGCCTGCTGCATTCTTGTGATCCATTGCGGCCGGTAATTCCCCATCCTCGGCCACCTTGTTCGCAAGACGTGCTGTGGCAAAGAGCGTGGCGTTGATGGCCGACCCGGTGGAAAACGCCGCGGCAATCGTTACGACCACGAGACCAACGGTTCCGAGCGCTCGGCGTCCCGCTATGGCCAGTGCGACCTCTTTGTACTGCACGACCTGGTCCGCTCCGATCAGCATGGCCGTTCCAAGGGCAACGACAACGTAGACTACGGTCACAATGACGATTGCCGACAGCACTGCGCGGGGCAATGTCTTCTGCGGGGTCTCGATATCCTTGTAATCATAGGTCAACAGTTGAAATCCCTCGAAGGCCATGAACACGGACGCCGCCCCGAACAGCGCTGCACCGACCCCAGCGTCCGGAACATCCCGCGATAGCATCGGTGGATCCCACTGTGAAAGCCCCCAGCCTGCCAACCCCACAAGCACGACCAGTTTGAACCACATGAGAAAAACTTCTACGCCGCCGGCTTCACCGACTCCCCGCAGGTTTAGCCCAATAAACAAAGCCACGATGGCAATGCCGGCAAGGCGTGGAAACCATGACCCCAGGCCCACGACATGTCCTATGTACTGCCCGAAGGTGAAAGCATACACCGCGTTTGTCAGCACGTAACCAACGATAAGTACCCACGAGAGGCTGCCGGCAACCCCATCTGCATTGATCTCGCGGAGAAAGGTGAACGCTCCTCCCCCTTCGTCGTAGTGAATGGCGAGTTTAACGTAGCTATATCCTGCAGCCAGCGCGATGAGCCCCGCGGCTGCGAAGCTGAGCCATGCCCATGCACCAGCGATGCCGACAACCACACCGAGGGTCGAGAAGATACCGCCGCCGACCATACCGCCAACGGCCATCGACCATGTCGCGTTGAAGCCGAGCTTTGATTTGGGCTGATTCACATTCAAGTCCTTTGAGCTATATTTTTACAGGCAGAGTAAGGCTGTTCCAAAAATACTTTTTTTAGCTGAGGCAGTTTTACCCTATCGTTGCAACGATAGGGCTTAATTATAATAATCCCGGACTTTCGCTGCAATCTGGGGATCCGTCATCTGATCAACTGTTTCAACAGCTTGGATGAGGTGATCAAGATGGTCATTTTCTAAACGTTTCTTGAGCTCACCTTTTGCCTCTCCCGGACCAAAAAGCAAAATAGATTTGGCGTCACGAAGCACCGAAATGACCTCATCGTAGTATACGTTGAGTTTGTCGGCAAATTTTATATCCTGTCTGCCATCCGCTTTAACCTTCTGAGCTTCATAGGAAGTCGTCGAACGTACCCCGTCAAACCGCCCGGGCTGTTTTTCTGCATTTGATTCGATAACGCTTATTTCCTCGCCCTTGCCCGAAACTGCCACAATCACCGCCTTGCGATGATCTATCCACAATCCCATTTTTGTTTTCATATATTTTCCCTTTCTTCTTATGATGAATATTTCCGACCATTCAAGTTTAAATCCTTTTTCTGAGTGTGCGAAATTCGTACAATTTCTTGAGCAATATCCTCAGGTGAAAGAATAAAATCTATACACCCGCTTTCTATTGCGCTTTCAGGCATATCAGGCTGTTTGGCGGTATCGAGTTTCTGAGCGATGGTAATGCCCCCCACATCTTTTATGCCGCACAATGCCGCAGCCCCATCACCATCATATCCGGACACAATGACGGCAATAAGTTTGCCGTCCCAGTGCTCCGTTAGGGAACGCAGAAAAACCGTAATCACGTCAGGCCATCCCCTGGGCTTTGATATCGGCTTTAAACGGAACTCTCCTTCAAAAACGTGCAAATCACGCTTTTCCGGGATGATGAACACATGGTTGGGTTCGATGAGCAAGCTTTCCGTGATCAGCTCAACCGGCATTTCGGTAAAATGTGGGAGAATCTCGTGGAGTCTGGTGGCCACGGTTCTCAGGTGATTAACGATGACAATTGCAACACCCATATCGGCCGGCATATGCCGAAGCAAACGGGTATACGCGTCAAGGCCCCCTGCCGAACCGCCCACGCAAACGACAGGAAAGTCTTTTGCAACACTTCTAATATTCATTGGCAATTACCCCCTTTATGTAAAAAAGCCGTTTGCTTCAACGGGAATGCTCCTCGGGAGCCGATTCATCGACCCAGTATCCTTGATCAAAATCACATTCCCCCTTGAGGCTTGTCCTTTGACTCAGGCTTCGGTTCGGCCTGGGCGTTGTCTTTTTGGATTTCCCGTTCTGCCTGCTTCCAGTTCTGAAGTGCTCTACCATCTTTATGGCCTTGTTGCTCATAGATTTCATAGGCCCGTGTAGCGATCTGCTGGTTCAAACCGGAGGGTGTATTGGTTTTGACCGGATCTAATATCCGGTACGCGAGCAGCTTCAGGCGGTCATTCAAGAGGAACCACGCCAGCGCATACCCCCAAAGGAATAGTGCCCACCCCCAGCCTATCGGTGTCATAAACAGCCCATAGACCGCTATTAACGTTGCCACGATTTGTGTGCCGAGCACGGCAACCCATAGAACCAGAGCCGGACGATGTGACCAGAACGGGCCGCGCGTGCGCGTCAGGAAAATCGTCAGATGTCCGGCAACGGACAGCTTTAAATACATCAGCGTCTGGATGTGCGCACGATCGAGATGAAAGACCCGCTCACCGAGATAAAATAAAGTGAAGGCGGAGATGACACCGATGACGCCCAGCACTGTGGAGATCCCCAGCACCACGCGCATGTTCCAAGCCTCGGGCTGATCCTTGTATTGAACATTGTCATAAGCAATAGACAGGATTGCGCCGTCATTAAGCAATGCCAGCATAACGATCATAACCGCCGTCAATGGATAAAAGTTAAAGATCAAAATCGCCAGCGTCATGAACAACAGTACGCGCAGCGTTTCGGCGATGCGGTAGATAGCGTAACTGTTCATCCGCTGGAAAATTCTCCGGCTCTCCTTGATCGCGTCAATAATCACCGACAGGCCGGGCGTGAGCAACACGATGTCCGCAGCCGCGCGCGCCGCGTCAGTTGCAGCCGAAACGGCGATGCCACAGTCGGCTTTTTTCAGTGCGGGAGCGTCGTTTACCCCGTCGCCGGTCATGCCAACAATGTGGCCAAGTTTTTGCAGAACATCTACAATATGAAACTTATGCTCAGGGAACACCTGGGCGAAACCGTCGGCCTCCTCTATAGACTTGGCCATCTCCTTGCTCTCCTCATGCTTTACGTCGCCCAGACCACTGGCATCGAGGATGTTTGCGCCCATATCTAATTTTTTGGCGGTTTCCTTGGCGATAGCCAGTGCATCACCCGTAACCATCTTGATCTTTACACCCATCGCAAGAGCGGTCGCAATGGTTGCCTTGGCATCTTCGCGTGGCGGATCGAACAAGGGCAAGACGCCGACAAACTGCCATTGCCCGTCGCCTTCGGTTCGGGCCACACCCAACGAGCGAAAGCCACGCGCCGCAAATTCGTTGACGGCCTTCTCGATAACGGTCTTCACCTGCCCGGCATTGGCCGATAATTCCAAAATCACCTGCGGAGCACCCTTGGTTACCTTGAACTCCTTTCCGTCCGCGGTTTTGACGGTTGCTTCGGTGCGCTTATGCACCGGGTCGAAAGGCTGGAAATGAACAACCTCATAACCCTTTAACGAATCCTTGTCTTTCAGTCCGGCCAGGACGGCAAGGTCGATGGTGTCGTTATTGTCTGCGCGCGATGCCATAGCGGCATATAGGATAACTTGTCCGGCTGAAATATTCTCCATGCAGAACGGATCGCCAAGCGACAGCTTGTTCTGAGTCAGGGTGCCGGTCTTATCCGCGCACAGCACATCAACGCCTGCCAATTCTTCGATGGCCACCAGCCGGCTCACAATCGCCTCTTTTTTGGCCAGCAGGCGCGCGCCTACCGCCATCGTTACCGATAGTACTGTTGGCATCGCCACGGGAATCGCAGCTACGGTCAGCACCAGGGCGAACTGAAGCGTGGTTAGTATCCGGTCGCCGCGGAAGATCGCGACGGCAATAATTACCGCCACCAGGGCTACCGCGAGAATAATCAGGTAATTGCCGATTTTCAAAACCGCCTTTTGAAAGTGGCTGGTGGTATGGGCTTCCTGTACCAGTTGCGCCGTCGTGCCGAAGTAGGTGTTAGAACCAGTGGCATAGATGAGTGCACCGATTTCACCCTGACGGATGATCGAGCCGGAAAACACAGCCTCGCCGGATATGCGCTTGGCGGGCAACGACTCTCCGGTCAACGCTGATTGATCCACTTCCACTGGGTCACCCTCAAGCAAGCGGGCATCCGCAGGCACGATGTCGCCCAGACGCAGGCGGATGACGTCACCCGGAACAAGTTCGCGCGCTTCCGGGGTGACCCATTTCCCGTCACGTTTCACGCGCGCCTTGACCGCCAGTTTAGCCTTGAGAGCCTCAATGGCGTTGCCCGCTTCATGTTCTTCCCAGAATCCGACCACGGAGTTTGCCAGAAGCAGGATGAGGATGATGAAAAAATCGGGCCAATGCCGGGCTACCGCCGAAAGGATCACGGCCGCTTCGATCATCCACGGGATGGGACCCCAAAAATAGGTGAGGAATTTCAGAAAAAGATTGGTTTTCTTTTCTTCAATCTCGTTTGGTCCATATTGGGTCAGCCGTTTCTGTGCCTCGGCCTGACTAAGGCCATCCGGCGAAGACTCCAATTTTGCCTGCAGTTCCGACATGGGAAGGGTCTTCAGATCGTCTTTCGCCTTGGGCAGATCAGTATTGGGTTTCATAATTGGTATTCCTCCTGTCTTTGATTTGCCGCAGGTTTTGTTAGCTGCTGGATACTTGTTGCCATATTCATGTCATTTCCAGCGCTGCTACTTTCGTAAGGCGGCGCTTGAACCATTCTTCTCCCTTGAAACGGGCGCTTAAAAACGTATGGACCAAATCCCAGGATAGCGCATATCCGGCGGCCTTGAGGGCGGCAGTCAGGTTCACTTTCAACTCAAATCCACCATGGTCCGCAGCTATACCAATACGCATTATTTCTCCTTTACGCTCAGCGCTTCGAAGCCGGAGATGACGTCGAACAGTTCCTCGTCAATGCCACTCTGGCGCAGCCTATGGTATGTCCTGTTGAGGTCCTCAAGCAATTCGTCGATGTTTCTGTCGGCGCGCTGCATCGCCGCCAGGCGGCTCGCGTTCTCGCTCGCAAGGGATTCGGCGCACGCCCTGAAAAGCGAAACGAACAGATACTCGCGGATGAGGGCTCGCAATGTCCCGGTGTCGCCGCCCATAACCTCGGGCAAATTCTTTGTCGGCCAGGGAAGCTTTTCAATTTCGCGTCGCCAGATTCCGTCCAGCGGTAGAAGTCGCTGATTGACCGGCTCATAAATCGCTCCGGATGTGGGGCGGTTGTAGAAGAGGTGAAGTTCGTCGATTTCGCCCCGGCTACGGCGGGCCTCACTTTCCACGAGGATCTGGCCGATGAGCGGTGGGATGGCCTTGACGGAGTTCGGCACGGGGAAGAGTCCGACCAGCGGCAGGCCCGCATCCGCCAGGCGTGCATGAACACGCTCGCCGACCGCCCAGACCACGGGTTTTCCAGGCAGAGCCGGCAGCGTCTTGACCGCATGATCGGCCACCGTATCATTAAACTGGCCCACCAGTCCCTGATCTGATCCGAAAACGACCGCGCCGGTAAAACCCGCATTTGATCGTCTTGTTTCTCCGGTCATAAATCCCGTTGAACCGGTGCCCCGGAAACAGACTCCCAACCCCAGCTCAACGGTTCGGTAGTAGTCACCCAACGCGCGCACCGATTGCTCGTATTGACCAATACTCGAAGCGGCCAGAGCCTTCATGGTGCGGACGACGGATTGGAGATTTCCGGCGCTTTCGATCTTTCGGCGCAGGCTCGAAGTGGTGTCGCTCATACCTTCTCCTTGGGTCCATCCTTTGGCTTGGGTTTCACTTTTTTTTGGGCCCCCGATTTGTCCTCAGGTTCAGGCTTGGGCTCGCCTTTCGCTTCATGTTTGACCTGCTTTTTGGTCTCCTGTTCCGGCTCGGACGTGTTGCCTGAACCGCGCGAGAACTTTTCTATTGCTTGGCGGCTGATTTCGATGATCGTTTCGCGATCCTCATTGCTCAACTTATCGGCGGTATCCAATCGCCCGCTCACCACCGCCGGGATTTCTGCCGCCGCTTTGCGTACGGCCTGCTCTGCGTCTGTCATAACGTCAAGCGGTACGTCATCGAAGATTCCGGCAGTCAACGCCAGCAGCACGGCGATTTGCTGGGGCACGGACACCGGGGTGAATTCCGGCTGCTTGAGGCAGGCCCGGATGCGCCGTCCGTGCTCGATGACTTTGCGGTTATCTTCATCCAGCCGGGCGCCGAACCGGGCAAAGGTTTCAAGTTCTTCAAATTGCGAATAGGCGAGTTTGAGGTCGCCCGCCACCGCACGGTAGGCCGCCCGTTGCGCCTTGCCGCCAACGCGTGAAACGGATTTGCCTACATCGACCGCCGGCAATACGCCCAGTTCGAACAGTGAAGGCGACAGGTAGATCTGTCCATCGGTGATGGAGATGAGATTGGTCGGAATATAGGCGGAGATGTTTTGCGCTTCGGTTTCGATGATAGGTAGCGCGGTGAGCGAGCCGCCACCAAGTTCCTTGCGCAAGTGCGTCGCGCGCTCCAGCAGTCTCGAGTGGATATAAAAGATGTCGCCGGGGAAGGCTTCGCGACCTGGGGGACGGCGCAGCAACAAAGAAAGCTCACGATAGGCGCGGGCGTGATGGGTGAGATCGTCATATACGATCAGCACATCCCGGCCGGTTTCCATGAAATACTCCGCAATGCTGGATGCGGCGTAGGGTGCGATGTAGGCGAGGCCCGGCGGGTCGTTCCCTTCGGTGACAACCACGACGGTGTAATCCATCACATCCTTTTGTCGGAAGGTCGCCACGGCCTTTGCGATGGCGGAGCCTCTCTGGCCGATAGCACAATAGATACACAATACATCCTTGCCACGTTGATTAAGGATGGTATCGATGGCAATGGCGGTCTTGCCCGTCTGCCGGTCACCGAGAATCAGCTCACGTTGGCCGCGCCCGATGGGAATGAGTGCGTCAATAACTTTCAGACCGGTCTGGAGCGGCACGGTGACTGGAGCTCGATCCATGATTGGCGCGGCGGGGCGTTCGATAGGCAGGCGCAGGCTTGCGACTACCGGCCCGTTGCCGTCGAGGGGCCGGCCGAGTGGGTCAATGACGCGTCCCAGCAATCCGTCGCCCACGGCCACGTCCATGACCCGGCCCGTGCGCTGGACTTCATCTCCTGCATGGAGATGCCAGTATTCACCGAGCAGCACCACGCCGATTTCGTTTTCGTCCACGTTGAATGCAATTCCAAACACATCGCCGGGAAATTTTACCAACTCCTCAAAGCCGACGCCGGGGAGCCCGGATACCCGGGCGATGCCCGTAGAGACGCTGGTGATTGTGCCCACCTCGCGCGACCTCAGTTTAGGCATGAAGGTTTCGCGCCCCTGGATTATACCAGCGAACGTGCGGTCAAAGACACTTTGCAATGGATCGGGCGGTGTGCTCATTTGGCCTCCTCGGGAACAGCAGGTTTATCTTTTGGATTGGACTGATCCTTCAGCAGCTCACTGATGCTCTTTTCCATTGACGCGAGATAATCCGCGATGCTCCACGCCACCTTTTGTCCATTCGTGGTGAGTTCAATGCCGCTGATCACCTCCGGCGCGGTCTCGAACCTAACCTGGATTTCAGCCGAGAAGGTTTCATTGAGCGCATTTTGTATCAAAGATCTTTGTTCCAACGGCAGCTCGAAGGCGCTACGCAAGATCGCCGGATCGGACGATGTCTTTAGGACTGTAGCGAGACTTTCCTTAGACTTATCGTCCAGATTTCGCAATCGGAGATCGAACACCTCGCTCATACGTTTTTCCAGTGTCGTACCCGCAAGGTCGGACAGCGTCTTTCGTGTTATAGCAAAAACTTCGTCCCGTGTTCGGCGGGTTATTTCGTCGTTCAAGCTCTGTTGTTCGCGTTTTAACGCGTCCTGTCGTTTGGCACGAAGGTCGTCCGCCGCTTGCCGAACTTCATTGAGAAGCCGCTGCCTTTCGCCTTTTACCTCGTCCTTCGCCTTGCTCAGGAGCTCGTCTCGCTGCTGGTCGAACTTCTCGTTCTTGTGCTTGAACTCGTCCCTCTCCTTTTGTGCTACGGCCATTTTCGCTTCAGCATCCGCAAGTTCTTTAGCGATGCGCTGTTCCCGCGCGTCGATGGCGTGAAGGATGGGCTTGTAGAGAAAGTGCTTCATCAGCCACACCAGGATGATAAAGTTTAATACCTGTGCACTGACGGTGAACCAGTCGATTAGCATGGCTACTTTCCTCCGGCTTGGGCGATAGCGTAGTTCCAAAACGGGTTGGCGAAGATAAGAATCATCGAGACCACGAAACAGTAAATGGCCGTTGACTCGATCATCGCCAGGCCTACGAACAGCGTCCGGGTGATGGTAGCGGAGGCGTCGGGCTGCTGGGCCAGCGAACTCAGCGCTGCCGCGACTGATCGTCCTTCGCCTAGTGCTGGTGCCATGGTACCGAAAGCGGTGGTAATGCCGGCGATGACAATTGATGCCACCGCGATAATAGTCATGTTATCCATAGTTTCTCCTTTTTGGGTTTAATTCAAGCTTCATTTTCTTCGTGTTTGGTTTTGGATTGACGGACTCTCGTGGCCGCCGCGATATAAACCGCTGCCAGGATGCTGAAAATATAGGCCTGCACCATGCCGGTAAGAAGCCCGAGTGCCGTCATGATGATCGGGAAGATGAACGGAGTAATAGTGAGTAAAATACCGATGATCATCGCCCCGCTCATCATGTTGCCGAACAGACGAACGGCCAGGGCCAGCGTACGCGAAATTTCGCTAATGATGTTAAACGGCAGCATGATGAACGTTGGCTTCACATAGGACTTCAGGTAGCTGCCCACCCCTTGCTCCTCGATGCCGAACAGCGGCACGGCCACAAAAACACACAGCGCAAGTGCAGCCGTGGTCGAGAGCGAGCCGGTTGGTGGCTCGTACCCGGGAATGACTGTGCAGAGGCTTGCTGCGGCGACAAACAGGAAGATCGTGCCCAGAAAGCCGAGATATTTCCGTGGCTGACTCAGACCTACCTCTTCAATTTGTTTCTCGATGCCGGTGACGACGATTTCCAGAAGGTTCTGCCAGCGGGAACGTTTATGATCCATGGAAAGGTTGCGCGTAATTATTTTTGAACCGACGGCCAGAACAAGCATCAGCCCCCACGTGAACACAATTGTGGCATTGAGTTTGAAAAACCCGTGTTGCCAGAAGATGATACTGTCAGGACTAAGACGCATGGCCGGCCTCCTTCGCTGGGGAGTTGTGGAGTTCAACCGAAGGGCCGGTAAGCCGTGTCACGATGAAACGCGCGATGAAAAATCCGAAGAGACA
Organism: Pseudomonadota bacterium; assembly: GCA_043825875.1. Taxonomy (GTDB): domain Bacteria; phylum Desulfobacterota; class Desulfobacteria; order Desulfobacterales; family RPRI01; genus RPRI01. The sequence continues at coordinate 82,883 of JBDRRF010000111.1, forward strand.
CGCCAGCAGACGATCCCAATGACCGCTGGAGACAAAATAGAATCCAGCCAGGGCAATGCTCATCCGCAGCAGCAGGCTGCCGAAGAACCAAAGTACCGGCTGTTTGGACGAAACCCCCTTGCGAACCGTCCACCAAAGGCCGCCGAAGAACATCGCACCGAGCAAAACGCCCATTACCATAGCCAACACCAGCGTTACCGTTTCATTCATCTTTATCCTCCTGCTCTTTTTGCATTTCCTTGTCTTCCCTGGCCACCCAATGCCAGGCATTCAAACAGCCGATGAAAAGGCCGATGACCAGCAGCATCAGCGTCCAGGAATGACTTCCCGGATGGTGATTGTCCAGCCAGATACCCAGGGCCGCGCCAAGCAGCGTCGGAACCGTCACCGACCAGCCGATCAGTCCCATCATGCCTAAACCAAACCAGACGGTTCGCGTGACATGGCGTTGAGCGCGGAGTTTACGCGCGGCTTTAGCCCCGACCTCCTGACCAAGCTGCGTCTTCGGCTTCAATAGGTTATTATTATGTTCGTCACTCATGATGAAATTCCGCGAGACGGTGGATGAAACCGCTTTCCATTTTCGCCAGCACTGTGCGTACCGCCCGGTCCCGTTGGTCCAGGTCCAGAAAATCCCGATCCACCGCCTCGCGCAGTTGGCTTAGTTCCGTTCCTGCTATAGCGTTGCGCACGGAGACGAGCACGTCCTGGCCGGTTTTGATCAGCACCCCTTCATCGACAGCCAAGTAAACCTCGTTTTGGCCTTTATCTTCGTAGATCAGAATCCCCGGTGCAAGAGCGGCCACGCAGTCGAGGCGATGCGGCAAAAGCCCTAACGAACCCTCCCGGGTTTCTGCTACGATGCGGATCACGTCGGTCTTCTCGACAAAGACCTGAAATGGCAGGAGCACTTTAAGATTCATGAGTGTCGGCTGCTGCATGGTTGACCTCCTTTTTTGGTTTTATCCCGGTCTTTGTCTCAGGTTCGGCTTCATTTACAGGCTTGCCGATTTTAGCTTTTGACATTGCCTCGTCAACAACCCCGATCATGTAAAGCGCACTCTCCGGATAGTCTTCGAATTCATCACGCAGGATGCGCTCACAGCCGTTCAGCGCGTCTTCAAGGCTGACGAGTTTGCCTTTGAGCCCGGTGAACTGCTCGGTCGTGAAAAACGGCTGGGTAAGAAAACGCTCCAACCGGCGGGCGCGGGCGACCACTTTACGGTCCTCGGGCGACAGTTGCTCCAGACCGAGCATGGCGATGATGTCCTTCAGTTCCGCGTATTGCGCAAGCGTCCGACGGATTTCCTGCGCGAGGACATAATGCCGTTCACCGACGATGCCCGGCGTAGCCATTTTGGAACTGGACTGCAACGGGTCGATGGCCGGATAAAGGCCTTCACTTGCACGCTTGCGCGAGAGTACGATTGAAGCGGATAGATGTGAGAATGTATGCACTGCCGCCGGATCGGTGAAATCGTCTGCCGGCACATATACGGCCTGGATTGAGGTGATGGCGCCAGTATCGGTGTTGGCGATACGCTCCTCCAATCGCGACAACTCGGTGCCCATTGTGGGCTGATAACCGAGGCGAGACGGCATATGCCCCATCAATCCGGACACCTCGGAACCGGCCTGGATGAATCGGAAAATATTGTCGATGAGTAGTAGCACATCGCGGTGTTCGTCGTCCCGGAAATACTCGGCCATCGTCAGCGCGGCGTGGCCCACGCGAAAACGGCTGCCGGGTGGCTCGTTCATCTGGCCGAACACCATCACCATATTCGGCAGTACGCCGGCTTCCTTCATCTCGCGGTAAAGCTCCTCACCTTCGCGACAGCGTTCACCGATGCCACAAAACAGACTGACACCCTCGTGATGGCCGATCATGTTGTGGATCATTTCGGTGAGCAACACCGTCTTGCCCACGCCCGCCCCGCCGAACAGGCCCGCTTTGCCGCCGCGTTCGAGCGGCACCAGCACATCGATGACCTTGATCCCCGTCTCGAAGATTTCGGATCGGGTGGATCGCCGTGCTAACGCCGGCGGAGCTCGATGGACGGTGCGCCATTGAACATCTGTCGGCGCCGCCTGGCGGTCGATGGCGTTCCCGAAAACGTCGAACATTCGTGAGAGAATTCCCTTGCCGACCGGCGCTTTTAACGGTCCGCCCGTGTCCTCCACCGCCATACCACGGGCAAGGCCTTGGGTGGGGGTCAGCGCGATTCCACGCACGCGATGCGCGTCGAGTTGAGCTAAAACCTCGATGGCAATCTCGCCTCCCATCGCGTGCAACAACGAGTAGATGGGCGGCAAATGGGCATTGAACCGGATATCTACGACACTGCCGCGGACCGAGACCACCGCGCCGAGGTTCGAACGACTCGTTTTGTTCTTCATCTCTCCTCTTGCTGATCCACCATCCGTTTAATTAGCGCCTTGATCTTCTCTTTTGGTGTATGACGCAGCCCTTT
>JBDRRF010000112.1:0-22891 GCA_043825875.1 Pseudomonadota bacterium
CATAAACTATATTTCTTATTAAAATGGGCTGATTGCTTCTAATGCAAAGGTTTATAATAAGCGTTTTTTGTTCTCTTGGCTGATTTTTTATTAGATAATGCCAAAATTACACCTTTATAAAAATCAATAGCGGATTTTGGGTCAGTATTTGCACTGAAATAATCATGGCTTTCTAAAGTATAATTGTTGATTTTTTTCCTGTTAGCCGGTTTGTCTACCCATTTCTCATAATCAAAAGCAAAGTAATGGCCATCGTTTCTTACATGTTCCGGAACAGACACATCCTGCACAAGATGCATAATTTGCCCCAGCGCTCTGAATGTTTCTGCAAAATTGTTTTCTCTTGAATCTTCATCCGGATCAGTTAAGGCTTTGTAATAATAACTGCGGGCATCATTCCAGGAATAATAGCCGCAGTACTGAGAATTAAGCGGCTGCAAAGCCCAGTCGATTATCGACATGCCGGACAGAAAGCCGGTATCCCACCAACCCGAAAACCCTCTGTTGTCTATAGGATTATGAAAATGATTTCTTGACCGCCAATAAGGAATGCACCAACCACCCGGTTTGTCTTCCATCTTGCCGCCGTCTCCAAACCATTTGATAATTTCTTTATTGTTAATAAGTGTATCTTTACCTTCTTGTATTCCTAATTGGTTTTTCAGATATTGATCGAAAGAAAATCCATTAAAAGCATTTTTAGCAATATGTTTGTTAATTGCTTCATGAGTATCCACCTCCAGAGCCTTGATGGGTATTACTGTAACAAATAATATTGAATAAATTAAAATTAAGATCTTAATATTCTTTTTCATCCATGTATTCATTTATAGCCTCCCTTTAATCCAAGATTATTGCGCTCTTCGTTTAGACTTTTTATAAATAGAGGCAATTCTTTCGATGTGTAATCGTTTGGTGGCAAGGGTTTTGTGTCTAATCGCTCTTTTCTCGTTCTTGCCTTCTCGAGCTCCACCACCCCAAGAGGACCTTTCCATATTTCAATATTACCAAAGTGGTCTTTTTCTTTAATCTTTCCTTCTTTTCCGATCATGCCTTTTTCAATCGCAAAATATTTTTCATCAGATATATTCTTTCCATCGACGAATGTTATGGATTTATATCCCGGTTTGAAGATAATAAACTCAGCAACACGTTCGCTTGATAAAGGTCCGATTAATGTCCTATATGATGGAAAATAAAACTCACCGTTTTTATCCGTTAAGGTTTCTTTTGCATCCATAGGCCCAGTATTACCGCCTCCGGGTCCCCCGAATTCCCATTTCATATATAAAGCGACAATTACTGTGCCCTCTATCGGCTTCTTTGTTTCAGCATCGATGATTCTACCTCTGAATTCCGGTTTGCTATAGTAAAGCCAGGCATGGGCAGAGGATGTAAAAGTAAATCCAATTATTACCGTCGTAATAAAAATAAGTGAAATTCTCTTCATATATTCACCTCTATTTTTTCATAATCATAAGCAAAGTAATGGCGATCGTTTCTTGTGTGTTCCGGCACAGACACATCCTGCACAAGATGCATAATCTGCCCCAGCGCTCTGAATGTTTTTGCGAAATTAATTTCTCTTGTATCTTTATCAGGATCAGTTAAGGCTTTAAAATAATAACTGCGGGCATCATTCCAGGAATAATAGCCACAGTACTGAGAATTAAGCGGCTGCAAAGCCCAGTCGATTATCGACATGCCGGACAGAAAGCCGGTATCCCACCAACCCGAAAACCCTCTGTTGTCTATAGGATTATGAAAATGATTTCTTGACCGCCAATAAGGTATGCACCAACCACCCGGTTTGTCTTCATAAACGCCACCGTCGCCAAGCAAATCAAAGACCTGTTTACTATTTATATATTCATCAGTACCATTTTGCATGCCTAGTTGGATTTGTAAATACTGATGTAAGGAAAAACCATTCAATATTATATTCTTACCAGCAATATACTTATTTATGGCTTTGTGTGTGTCAACTTCTAAAGTCATACCTGGAACATAAAGAATAAGTATAAAACAAATAGCCATTATAATTATTGCGTGTAATTTGTTTATCTGTTTGATCATTTCTATTTACCTCCTTTTGGTAATAAACCACGTGCTATATCATCCTCTTCTTTGGCCTTATAAAACAAAGGTAATTCTTTTGGCCCAAATTCATCTGATATATACCCAACCGACATAGTCTTGCTGTAGTCAGCCTTCTCCAACTCCACCACCCCCAGAGGACCTTTCCATATTTCAATATTACCAAAGTGGTCTTTTTCTTTAATCTCTCCTTCTTTTCCGAGCATGTCTTTTTTAATCTCAAAATACTTTTCATCAGATATGTTCTTTCCATCGACAAATGTTATGGATTTATACCCCGGTTTGAAGATAATAAACTCAGCAACACGCGCGCTTGATAAAGGTCCGATTAATGTCCTATATGATGGAAAATAAAACTCACCGTTTTTATCCGTTAAGGTTTCTTTTGCATCCATAGGCTCAGTATTACCGCCTCCGGGTCCCCCAAATTCCCATTTCATATATAATGCTACTATCACCGCACCTTCTATCGGTTCCTTTGTATCCGCGTCAATTACCCGGCCTCTGAATTCCGGCTTGCTGTAGTAAAGCCAGGCATTAGCAGAGGATGTAAAAGTAAATCCAATTATTACCGTCGTAATAAAAATAAGTAAAATTCTCTTCATATATTCACCTCTATTTTTTCATAATCATAAGCAAAGTAATGGCCATCGTTTCTTACATGTTCAGGTACAGACATATCCTGCACAAGATGCATTACCTGCCCCAGCGCTCTGAATGTTTTTGCGAAATTAATTTCTCTTGTATCTTTATCAGGATCAGTTAAAGCTTTAAAATAATAACTGCGGGCATCCCACCAGGAATAATAGCCGCAGTACTGAGAATTAAGCGGCTGCAAAGCCCAGTCGATAACCGACATTCCCGAATAAAAACCGGTATCCCACACTCCTGAAAACCCAGTGTTATCTATTGGATTATGAAAATGATTTCTCTGCCGCCAATGAGGTAAGCACCAGCCACCCGGTTTATCTTCCATTTCACCACCATCAGATAGCCATTTAATGACCCATTTGTTTTTTATTGGTGTTTCTATACCATTTTGGAATCCAAGTTGTTCTATCAAATGCTGCTTTAATGAAAAGTTGTTAAAAGTTAAATTTTTATCAGTGATTCGTTCATTTATTGCTCTATGAGTAGGTGCCTCTAATGCCGAGATTTTGGTAACATAAAAAAGTGATATAAAAGCGGCTATTATAACAAATAGTATAAAAATATTTTTTGTTTGTCTGTTCATTTCACTTCACCTCCCAATCCACGGTTTCGTCTATCTTTATTAATTGCTTTATATAAAAGGGGCAACTCATTCGACCCATAGCCAGCCGGTATACCTCCGGGAGGCATAGCTCTATCAGGTGAAACTCTTTCCAACTCCACCACCCCCAAAGCGCCTTTCCATATTTCAATATTACCAAAGTGGTCTTTTTCTTTAATCTCTCCTTTTTTTCCGATCATGCCTTTTTTAATCGCAAAATACTTTTCATCAGATACATTCTTTCCATCTACAAATGTTATGGATTTATACCCCGGTTTGAAGATAATAAACTCAGCAACACGTTCACTCGATAAAGGTCCGATTAATGTCCTATATGATGGAAAATAAAACTCACCGTTTTTATCCGTTAAGGTTTCTTTTGCGTTCATAGGCTCGGTGTTGCCGCCTCCGGGTCCCCCAAATTCCCATTTCATATATAAAACAACAATTACTGTGCCCTCAACCGGCTTCTTTGTTTCAGCGTCTATGATTCTACCTCTGAATTCCGGCTTGCTGTAATAAAGCCAGGCATTAGCAGAGGATGTAAAAGCGAATGTGATTATCATTGTAATAAATAGAAGTAGTATTTTTTTCATAAATGCACCTTTTGTTATATCTATTTAGAATTCACGGATGTACCACAATCCGTTCGTATCCTGTATAAACCCGAGCCGATATGCGGATAAAGAACCGTCCTCCATCGTGGTTAATTCATACCATGCTCTGCCTTCCTGAACGGACTCCAGCTCAATACCGACATAAGTGGCAACTATATCCGGCAGTTGATCTTTTAAAAGATCAAACATGATTTGATATTTATCTCTGCTGTATGACAGCATCATGTTCAGCGCTGTTTCCGTATCTTTCTGCTGCATGGCGTTTATGAAAACAGCCCACTTTGCTCTAAGAAGATTATCAATGTCTGCAAGTGGAACAGCCGTAATCGCTATCGTATCCCGGTAAGTAATTCCATCCGGCCCTACAGCCTGAGCTGTAAAATAATAAATGCCTTCAGAATTTATACTATAAACATGTTCATCAGGATCATCGCTTTGCAACTGTTCCACTGTCCCGGGACCATCAAAAGTGATTACAGGATTTGCGATGGTAAACGTTCCGTTTATTCTCAGGAATACATCCATAGGGGCAGCGGCGGATTCCGGATTGACGCTGATGCTGATATAATTCTCTGTGGAAACGGCATTAACCGTGATAGATTTTGTTACAGTGGCGCCTGAAGTATCGACAGCGGTAACGGTTATCGTATTTTCGCCTTCTGTAAGCGGAACATGGTTTACCGAAAACTCGTTGTTGTTTAATGCAGCAACAATGCCGTTTACATTGACTCCAGTTTCATTGTCTGTAACATTGGTTATATAACCTTTAACCATTACTTCAGAACCGTTGATTGTACTTCCATCCACCGGAGCGGTTATTGTTATTTTTATCTGTTCTATTACCGTCAGCTCCATGGAATTCGAATAACCTCCGCCGGGCGGTTGATTATATGCCTTAATCTCAATTTGTCCCGGATTTTCCAGATCCTGTGTTGTTAAAGTAAGCTGTAACTGCGTTTCGCTTATGGGTGTATAACTTCTTTGCGCGCCGTTTACATATATTATGGTGCTGTCCATAAAGCCTGAGCCGGAAATATCTACATCCAGACTCTGCGTTCCGGCTATAACCTGAGCAGGATCAATAACCGTTAATGCAGGTAAGGGATTTAACACCAGAATGCTTGTTGTGATTTTTGTCGTGTCAGGGTAACTTTCGATCATTCCGTCATTTACAATAAGCTGGGCGACATACAAACCGGCGAGGTCGGGGATAAATGTCGGATTTACATTGATAAGGGAATCAAGCGATGAAGCGCTTTGTTCCGGTTTTGAGATGATTGACCAGAAGAAGATTAGCAGGTCATTGTCCGGATCATACGATGCACTGCCTGCACGCTTCATTGTGTTTCCAATTCCATTTGTTTATTAAGCGATAATTTAGAAAAAAAGCATTTAACATTTTATAACCTACAGATAGCCCACAAATTAAATTAAAAGATAAAATTTATTTCTGACCCTTCATATCATAAATGTTTCCGGATACCTCTTTGGCGGCAAACAACAAGTGCTACATTCTGCCCTTATTTAAGACTTTCTAAACCATTATTTATCTTACAACTTTTTATTTGATTTGATTCAGCGTTGTTGTTTGACAAAGTATTACTTACCAAATTAATATTGTTCTGTATAGTATCCAAAAGGATACCTTTTTAAGATTTTTTAAGAGGGATTTTCTTGCTTGGATTGTTTTCCACGGTTTTTCGTTAAGATTATGTCAATGCAATTGGAATATGACTTCGTAGCAACCGCATTTTGAAATAATTTATCTTTTGAGGTAAAGGTATTTTTTATTTTTTTTACTTGACAATCGTTGCTTCAAAAAGATATGAGAGCCGAAACAATTACGTTGAGTCATGAAATTTTTTATGTGAAGGTATGGGAGTTATAAGCTGTGTTTTCTCAGATGCTACAAGCCGGCCTATATGATTTTTTCTTTGTTTTTATTTTCTTTATAGTCGCCATCGGGCTATCAGTTGTGATGGTTATATTGAATTCCCTGATAGGTCCAAACTATCGTGGAAAAAGGAGAGGGGAAACCTATGAAAGTGGTGTTGCCCCAATCAGAACCGCCTGGATTCAGTTCGGAGCGTCCTATTATCTTTTTGCCCTGATTTTTTTGGCATTTGATGTGGACGTACTTTACCTATTTCCGGTTCTTCTGACTTATCAGAAAGGAACCGCTTATATCGAACTGGTCGAACTCTTTATCTTCCTATTTATCATCTCTCTGGCGATTGTTTATGCCTGGCGTAAAGGAGTTTTTGAATGGAGATAAAGAAAAGTCCATATTGTGAACCTACTATGGGGATGGATGGAGCACCGGCAGTACTGGGATTTGCTCCTGTTCAGGATTTATTGAATCTGGCAAGAGTAAATTCTCTCTGGCCTATTACTTTTGGAATTGCATGCTGTGCTATTGAGATGATGGCCGCAGGTATGGCACGATTCGACCTGGATAGGTTCGGGACAATTTTCAGAGCAAGCCCTCGCCAGTCGGATGTTATGGTTGTTGCAGGAACAATATCAAAGAAACTTGTTCCTACCATAAGGACTTTGTATGATCAGATGCCGGGACCCAAATGGGTGATGGCAATGGGCAATTGTGCCATTTCCGGCGGACCATTTGCTTATGATGGTCAGTATGCAATAGTTAACGGAACAGACAAGATTATTCCCGTTGATGTTTATATTCCCGGATGTCCCCCACGCCCGGAGGCTTTTATCCAGGGACTTCTTAAATTACAAACCTTGATTAGTAAAGGAACAATGGATGCTAACCGAAGGGCAGAAAAAGCTGCTAGAAGAGCTGCAAAATAGTCTGGCTAAATCAGTACCTGAAGCAGATATCAGCCAGAGTGATTATGCCCGTTTAGGCTATCACCTGGAATTTAAGTCAAACCAGGTTGGTATGCGCAGGGTAGCTTCGGCTATGAAAAACAGGCGATTTAACCTGGAAACCGTTACAGCGGTTGATTTTATAGATTCATTTGAGATCGTTTACCTTTATTTTGATTATAATCAGGAAAATATCCGTGTAATGGTTCGGATACGTGTGCCCAAAGATGAACCGCCTTTTACTATTTCGGCGATTTATACGGGTGCCATTTGGCTGGAACGGGAGGTTTATGACTTTTTCGGTATCCAATTTAAGGAACACCCGGATTTAAGGCGTATACTCAATCCCGATGATGCAGATTATTTCCCATTACTTAAGAACTTCGGTAAGACTACTATAACCGATGAAATAGATGATATGACATGTTGACCATCAAAACCGTAGACGACATAAATGTTAATGAGCGGCTTTATCAGCTCAATCTTGGTCCTCAGCATCCGAGTACTCACGGAGTTTTGCATTTTTTGCTAACCCTTGACGGCGAAGTTGTAGTCAAGGCTGAAATGCTTATCGGCTATACGCATCGGGGCCATGAGAAAATGGCTGAAAACCGGATCTATGAACAGTTTTATCCAAATTCTGCACGAATGGATTATCTTTCCGGCATGATTTTCAATACCGGATATTGTGAAGCTGTTGAAAAGCTTTGCGGTATTGAGGTCCCAAAAAGAGCGCAGTATATCAGGGTTATTACTTCCGAGCTGAATCGTGTTGCCAGCCACCTTCTTGGAGTTATGGATTTTGTCATGGGCATAGGTGCGTATACGCCTTTTCTTTATGGGTGGGATGACCGTGAACAGATACTTGATCTGCTTGAGACGATTACCGGTTCCCGTCTTACCTATAATTATAGCCGGTTTGGCGGAGTTCGTGTGGATATTGACCAGGCTTTTTGCGATGGTGCCCGGCGTTTTATAGATCGGCTCAGAGGGCGATTCAAACTCTACCATGATTTGATAACAGGGAACATAATATTTATAAAACGTACCACCGGAGTTGGAGTTATCAGCAAGGATGTTGCGCTTGAATATGGTGTTACCGGTCCGACTTTACGTGGCTCTGGTGTAAACTATGATGTGCGTAAGAGCGAACCCTATTCTGCATATCAGGATTTCAAGTTTGAGATTCCGACAAGAGAAGAAGGCGATTGTATGGCCCGCTATCTGGTACGGATGGCCGAAATGGAGCAAAGTTTGAGCATTATCGAACAGGCTTTGGACAACTTGCCCCAAGGCCCGATTCGCTCCGATGTAGTCCGTTTTGTAACGCCGCCTGCCGAAGATTGTTATTATTCCTTTGAGAGTGCCCGCGGTGCTGTTGGTTATTATATAGTCAGTGATGGTACGCGTATTCCATATCGTATTAAAGTGCGTGCGCCATCTTTTTCCAATTTATTTGTTATGAGTAAGATTATTCCTGGACATTTTGTTGCCGATCTTGTCGCTATTTTTGGCAGTATCGATGTAACGGTTCCGGAGATTGACCGGTGAATATGACACAACTTCCTATAATTAAAGATATTTATGGATTTTTGGGCCCGGATTTACTGGCGGGTGTTGTAGGGCTTCTGCTGGTTTTAATGTTTGTACCTTTAAATTCCGCATTCCTTGTGTGGGTTGAGAGAAAGGTAGCAGGTCATATACAACTTCGCCCCGGTCCTATGGAGGTAGGTCCGCATGGAATTTTACAGAGCCTTATTGATGCCGTAAAATTGATGAGCAAGGAAATGATAACTCCTGATCTTGCAGACAAACCTCTTTTCTGGCTGGCCCCCTGTATAGTTGTAATACCGGCTATTGTCTGTTTTGTGGTAATTCCGTTCGGTCCGGTAATGCAGATCAGAGAGCTTAACGTAGGAATTCTGTTGATTTTCTCATTTTCAAGCATCTCCGGATTATCCATATTAATGGGCGGGTGGGCTTCAAACAACAAATATTCTCTGATTGGTGCCGTCCGTGCGGTTGCACAGAACATAGCTTATGAAATACCGCTTCTGCTTTCAGCAATGTCGGTTATTATCATGTGCAATTCTTTTAAGATGAGTGACATTGTTGCAGCTCAATCACCATATTTTTGGAATGTTATGGTGCAACCGGTTGCCGCTGTTATTTTTATTATCTGTTCAACGGCAGAAACGAACCGGGCTCCATTTGACCTTGTGGAAGCCGAATCTGAGCTGGTTTCAGGGTTTCATACCGAATATACCGGTATGAGGGATGCCCTGTTTTTCATGGCGGAATATACAGCCATGTTTATAGCTTCTTCCATGGCCGTAGTCCTGTTTTTCGGCGGTTGGCATGGGCCTTTTTTCTCCGGAATTTTCTGGTTCGTTCTAAAGGCTTACTTACTTGTTTTTGTTACCGTCTGGATAAGATGGACTTTCCCGAGGCTTCGTTTTGATCAGCTTATGAATTTTGCATGGAAAGTGCTTATTCCGATCGCTCTTGTAAACCTTTTGGTAACGGCTATTTTTATTAAGGTGTTTTAATGAATACTCCGTATGGCTTCAAACAGTACGTTAAAGAAATATATACAGGATCAAAGAGCCTCCTCATAGGTATGAGGATAACTTTTAAACATCTCTTTCAGCCTATTGTTACGGTTCAGTATCCACGCCAAAAACCCGTAATGCCTCCTCATTTCAGGGGACACATCGAAGCCATTTTGTTTGATGACAACAAAAGTCACCACTGTGTTGCCTGCGGGCTATGTGCTCGAACCTGTCCTTCGCATGTTATTAAGGTTCAGGGGGAAAAAACAAAGGCTAGTGATAAAAAATACGGAAAAAAATATTTTATTGATTTTACGAAGTGTAGTCTTTGCGGCTTGTGTGTTGATGTTTGTCCTGAAAAGACACTTAAATTTTCCAATGAATATGAATTGGCCTTTTTATCTCGCTGGGATGGGGTTATTGATATAATGCAACGGCTTGAGGAAAGTAAATGACAACCACGATTTCAAATCTGATACCGCCGATTATGGTAGCGCAGGCTGCCTTTGCGCTGATGATTGTTTTCACGCTTTCAGGTGCATTTTTAGCTGTAATACCGAAAAAAATAGTACATAATATTTTAGGTCTTTGTCTTGCCATGTTCGGAATAACAGGGGTTTATCTTTTTCTTGGCAGCCAATTCGTAGCTATGATGCAATTGCTTATATATGTCGGTGCTATCTGCATGACTTATATATTTGCGATAATGCTTTCCCCTCCGCTTGAAAAAGAATTGCCAAAAAAGAATAAATTAAAAGTTATAACTTCGGTGGCAGTAAGTTCGGTTGTTTTTATCGTTATGGTCAAGATGATTATGAGCCTTAAATTTGAGCCACTGACAGATATAACCCGTGACTGGTCCATCAAAGCTCTTGGGAATGAACTGCTTGGCCGTTATTTTCTAGTTTTTGAATTGATTTCTCTGCTTTTGGCCATTGCAATTATAGGATCTATTATGGTCGCAAGTTTTGTCCGGAAAAAGGATTAACACATGGAATGTCTTACAACATATTTAATTCTTGGCGCTTTGTTATTTTGTATCGGAATATACGGAATATTACAGCATACAACTCTTATAGGTATGCTTATCGCAACCGAACTGATGCTAAACGGTGCTGCAATTAATTTCATGGCTTTTAATATGTTTTTATCAAAAAATCCGGCATCAGGTCAGATATTTACTTTGTTTATCATGGGTGTTGCGGCTGCCGAGGCTGCCGTTGCTCTGAGTATTATTATTACCGTCTATCGTAATTTTAAGACAATTAATGCTGATAGTGTCAGCGAACTGAAAGGTTAGATACTTAAAGCCAAATGGAAACCATTATCACTATAAAGCCGGTTGTTGCAGTCCTGATATCTCTTATTGCGTCACTGCTGATTATGGCTACTCCTAAAAAACCAAATCTTAGAGAGACCTGGTCTGTTTTAGGCGCAGTGGCTACTTTTCTTACAATCCTTTCCATGATGCCACTGATACTATCGGGGAAAGCACTTGAATTTACGCCATTTGTTATATTGCCTGGCATTTCGCTAAAATTCAGGGTTGATGCACTCGGGCTTCTTTTCGGAATAATAGCCTCCTTTCTCTGGATTCTGGTTACGTTTTATAATATCGGTTATATGCGTTCATTAAAGGAACACGCGCAAACCAGATACTATACCTGTTTTGCTTTAGCTATATTCGGGGCTATAGGTGTTGCCTTTTCGGGCAATTTGTTTACATTGTATTTATTTTATGAGCTTATCACAATTTTTACATATCCGCTGGTTTCCCACCATCAGGATGAAGAATCCTATGAGGGTGCCAGAAAATATATGGTATATCTTACCGGTACGGCCAAGTCATTTTTCCTTCCGGCAATTGTTTTAACATATATTTTGGCAGGCACTTTAGATTTTGCCCCATCCGGCATTATGAACGGAATATTTCCTGAAACGGCAAATCCGACTCTTGTTACAATTACATATATTCTGTACCTTGCCGGATTTGCAAAAGCTGCGCTAATGCCGTTTCATAACTGGTTACCGTCGGCGATGGTTGCGCCCACACCTGTTAGTGCTCTGCTTCATGCAGTGGCCGTTGTTAAAGCCGGAGTTTTTTGTACAAGCAGGGTTATGCTTTCGGTTTTTGGTGTGGAACTGATGAATTCCTTAAATTTAGGAATTCCTACTGCCTATCTGGCATCATTTACCATTCTGATGGCTTCAATTATTGCTCTTACAAAAGATGACTTAAAAGCAAGGCTTGCCTATTCTACAGTAAGTCAGCTTTCATATGTTATTTTAGGTGTCGCTCTTCTTACACCAAGCGGAGTTACAGGAGGGCTGATTCATATTGCAAACCATGCTTTTTCCAAAATAACGCTTTTTATGTGTGCAGGTTCAATTTATGTTGCTCTTCACACTAAAAAAATCAGCGAAATGGGCGGTATCGCAAAACAGATGCCATTTACTATAGCAGCATTTAGTATTGCAGCGTTAAGCATGATCGGAGTTCCTCTTGTTTGCGGATTTGTGACAAAATGGTATTTGGCAATTGGAACAATGCAGGCGCATAATACTATTCTTCTGGTAGTTCTTCTGGCCAGTACTATTTTAAATACTGCTTATTTCTTTCCTGTGATATTAAAAACTATATTTGGAAAGCCAAGAGAAGGTGATCCGGGAGCCCTGCACACCGGGCGTCATGAAGCACCTGCAGTTATGGTTATTCCTTTGTTACTAACAGCTACAGCATCCGTACTTATGGGCCTTTATCCGGATTATTTCATGAATATTGTAAAGTCGTTTGATCCGGATTACTTAATGAATACAATCAAGGCGGTTTTAACATTATGAATTTTGCAGAACCAATACAATATTTAAGAGACAATCTTAAAAAAGTAAAGATTGCTATGTGGATATGTATAGCAGGGTCTCTTGTGTTTGATGTTTGTATTAAACTTTTTGGAGCGCATCATGGTGCTGAACATGGAGAGCATCATGTTCTTACATGGGCTGAAAAAATCTACATTTGGGCAGAAACGATTCCATGTTTCTGGTCTATTTTCGGTCTGATATGCACCATTCTTCTTATCCGGGTTATGAAGGGTTTATCGCATACTGTGTTGATGAGAAAAGAGGGTTACTATGACTGATTTCATACATCCGGCGATATTTTTTATTTTTGGTGCATTACTTATCCCTTTAATTCCGAAAAAGTTTAAAAAAATATTTTTGCTTGGATTACCGCTTATTGCATTTTATTGTGTACTTAACATGAAAACCGGCGTGTATGGTGCTTATAACTACTTGGACTTTGACATAGTATTTGGTCGGGTTGATAGTTTAAGTAAAGTTTTT
The DNA here is from genome assembly GCA_043825875.1 of Pseudomonadota bacterium. Classification (GTDB taxonomy): domain Bacteria; phylum Desulfobacterota; class Desulfobacteria; order Desulfobacterales; family RPRI01; genus RPRI01. The sequence goes on from JBDRRF010000112.1 coordinate 12,699, forward strand.
GCTCATGTTTTTACTCTTATGTCATTTATAGGTGTACTTTTCGGCATTCATGTAGAAGATGATTCACAACATATAGCTTCCTATTTTTATGTAGGGGGTTCATTAGGGGTTGTCTTTGCCGGAGATTATCTTACGGTTTTTATCTTCTGGGAAATGATGGCGCTGGCATCTACATTTTTGATCTGGTTCAGACGAGAACCGGCATCATTGAAATCAGGTCAACGTTATCTTCTTATGCATATATTTGGCGGGCTTCTCTTGCTTGGTGGTATTTTCTTACATTACCAAAAAACCGGAAGTATAGCATTTGTTCAACTTTTCCCGGAAAATGCCGGTATTGCCGAATACTTGATTCTTGCAGGTTTTGCTTTAAATGCTGCTGTATTTCCACTGCACGCCTGGCTTCCCGATGCGTATCCTGAGGCAACAGTTACAGGCGCAGTATTTATGTGTGCTTTTACTACCAAAACAGCAGTATATGTTTTAGCCCGTGGTTTTCAGGGTTTTGAAGTTCTGGCTATTATGGGTACGGTAATGACAATTTATGGAGTATGTTACGCTACCATTGAAAACGATATGCGGCGCATCCTTTCTTACCATATTATAAGTCAGGTAGGCTACATGGTTGCTGGCGTTGGGATAGGTGGCGCACTTGCAATAAATGGTGCTTGCGCTCATGCTTATGCCCATATCCTTTATAAAGCGCTGCTTTTTATGGGAGCTGGTTCTGTTTTAATGATGACCGGAACATCCAAATTAAATGAATTGGGCGGCCTTTATAAGTATATGCCCTTAACAATGATTTTTTATATAATTGGCGGCATTTCAATTTCCGGCTTTCCTTTTTTCAGCGGATTTGTAAGCAAATCAATGGTAATTGCAGGCGCTGCAGAAGGTGGCCACCAGTATTTGATGCTTTTGATGTTGTTGGCAGCTGTAGGTACATTTCTTTCTGTTGGATTAAAGCTTCCATATTTTGCTTTTTTTGGAAAGGACTGTGGCCTTAAGCCCAAAGAACCGCCGAAAAATATGCTTTGGGCAATGGGTATTGCAGCATTTTTATGTTTTATAATCGGTGTTTATCCGAAAGCATTATATGATTTGTTGCCTTTCAAAGAAGCAGCGCTTGAATTTCATCCTTATAATATGGCGCATATGTCGGAAACTTTACAGATCCTGCTTTTTACAGGTCTTGGATTTTTCTTACTGCTTAAGAGATTACAACCTGAAGACAAAATCAACCTGGATTTTGACTGGTTCTATCGCAATATCTTAAATGGATTTATGTGGTTTGACCAAAATATAATCCAGACAATTGATTCTGCTTGGGGTAATGTTTGGAAGAATGTTGGAATAAAAGTGTTGATGATGTCTATCGCAAGGTTTTTTGCATGGTTTGACCGTTGGGCAATAGATGGTGTGGTAGATAATGTAGCATATGGAACAAGATGGATTGGAGATAAAGCTCGAAAAATTCAAACGGGGAATCTGCAAAACTATCTGGCCTTAGCTATTTTAATAATTTTTGTTATTGTCGGTGTTCACTGGTTTTTATAATTTAAAATTTATTAAACCGGATGAATTTATTTGAAGTTATCAATGTTAACCGCCTCGGGCGGGATTACGAAGCCTTCAGGTTTAATTACTTCAGGAAAATATATATAAATGGATTTTTTAATTCCCAATCAGCTTAATTATCCCATTTTGAGCGTTTTAATATTTGCGCCCCTGGCCGGAGCTGTTGTTCTTTTCATGATCCGGAATGAGACTGTTGCAAGAATATGGACTTTATTTGTGAGTCTGGCTGTTTTTGCGCTTTCACTGCCTCTTTATTTTAATTTTGATAAAACTACTCATATATATCAATTTGGAGAGCATTTATCCTGGATTCCGGCATTTGATATCAATTATACTCTTGGAATAGACGGTATCAGTCTGCTTCTTGTGCTTTTAAGTACATTTCTAATTCCAATTTGTGTTCTGGCATCCTGGAAATATATTGACAAGAGGGTTAAGGAATTTCATTTTTGTCTTCTTCTTATGGGCAGCGCTTGTGTTGGTATTTTTACATCTCTGGATTTTGTACTGTTTTATATTTTCTGGGAAGCAATGCTGATTCCAATGTATTTGCTTATTGCTGTCTGGGGTGGCACGGAAAAAGTATATGCATCAATCAAGTTTTTTATTTACACAATGGTTGGCAGTGTATTTCTTTTAGTTGCAATGATAGCTTTATATCTTAAAACCGGCACTTTTTCTATTCCCACAATAATGACAATGACTCAGACTTTTTCTTTTGGTTTTCAATTCTGGGTATTTCTTGCTTTTGGAATTGCTTTTGCTATTAAAGTACCGATGGCTCCGTTTCATACATGGTTACCTGCAGCGCATGTTCAGGCACCAACGGCAGGAAGCGTTTTGCTTGCAAGTGTTTTGCTGAAAATGGGAACGTATGGATTTGTTAGATTTTGCCTGCCCATAACGCCAAATGCGAGTTTGCATTTTGCTCCATACATTCTTGTTATGTCGGTTATATCTATCGTCTATGGCGGGTATGTCGCTCTGGGTCAAACCGATATGAAAAAGCTTATTGCTTATTCTAGTGTTGCTCATATGGGTTTTGTTACACTTGGTACATTTTTCTTTAATAAGTATGGTCTTGAAGGGGCCATATTACAGATGATAAATCATGGAATAACAACCGGCGCGCTCTTTTTATGTGTAGGTATTATTTATGAAAGGAGCCACAGCCGTTTGATAGCAGATAATGCCGGAATTGCTAAAATAATGCCGATTTATATTGGTTTTTTTGGTTTTTTCTGTCTTTCCTCAATGGCCTTTCCCGGTACAAACAGCTTCGTTGGTGAGTTGTTAATTTTGATAGGAGCTTTTGCGGATTATAAAATAATCGGTGCTTTGAGTATTCCGGGAGTTGTACTTGCAGCGGCATATATGCTGCATTTGCTTCAAAGAGTTGCATGGGGTGGAAAACCGGATTCACATCATTTTTTTGATTTAAAAATAAGAGAGATTATTTACTTAGCTCCTCTTGTAATTTTGGTTTTATGGATTGGTTTTTCTCCTGGCCCATTTTTAGATGTTATTCATGTGAGTGTTGATCATCTTTTGGAACAGATACATATGGCAGGCGCTGTACCTTTACATTAATATTAAATGCAGCATGTTATTTTTTAATAATTTTAACAAATATAATAAACTCGTATAAAGCTATATTTAATTAAATGAGCCTTATTAAGTTTTCAATTTCAATGATTCTAAGGAATAAATAATAATGGATGTCGTATTATTTCTGCCGGAAACCTATCTGCTCTTGATGGCACTGGTTTTTTTCTGCCAATCTTTATGGAAATCATCTGCTCAATTGAATCAGGGTATAGCTGTATTTCTTTCCGGCATCGGAGTAATCATTAATCTTTATACTTTTAATATGACCGGAGATCTTTTCCATCTATCTTACCGTGTTGATCTTTTTTCACAAACATTTAAGTTTCTAATAAGCGTTGGGCTGTTTTTAATTACAATACTTTGTATGAAGAATAAAAGTATAGAAGAAAAGCTACAGCCTGAGTTTTATATGTTTCTTTGCATAAGTTCACTAGGTCTTATGCTTATGGTAAGCAGTGTTGAGCTTATAACAATATTTATTGCAATGGAATTATCTTCATACTCACTTTATATCCTAATACCGATAAGTAAGGATATTAGTCACGGAAGAATAGAGGCGGCTGTTAAATATATTCTTTTCGGAGCAGCAGCTACAGCTATTATGCTTTTTGGTATGAGTTATATCTTCGGAATTACACAGACTACATACCTGTCAGAAATTATGGTAAAAATGCCGGAAATAATTGGGCAGCCGATGGGTGTAGTTGGTCTTCTTTTGATTCTTTGCGGATTTTTCTACAAGCTATCAGTTGTTCCATTTCATTTTTGGACTCCTGATATATATGAAGGTACTGCAAATGAGACAGTTACTTTTATTGCGACTATGCCTAAGCTTGCGGCAGCTGCCCTGCTTATAAGAATTGTAAGTCTTGCAGCTCCTGGATCGGTTGACCTGGTTCAGGTTTTGGTTGTTATTGCGGCTGTTTCAATGACTTTCGGCAATATTGCAGCGCTTGTTCAAAAAGACCTCAAACGTCTTCTTGCTTATTCCAGCATTGCCCATGCAGGTTATATACTTCTTGGTATTTTAACTCTAAAAGTCGATGGTTATTCCGCAGTTGTTTTTCATATTACAGCATATATGCTTATGAATCTTGCATGCTTTCTTGTTATAACCAATGTTTCAAAGGAAGGGAAAAATGTTACTATAAGCGATCTTTCCGGTCTTCATAAGCGTTCTCCATTGCTGGCCTTGACTTTGGCAGTTGGTTTTTTTGGACTTGCCGGGATTCCACCTACGGCAGGATTTACAGGAAAATTTTTCCTTTTTATTGCGGCTTTAAATGAAGGGCACCTTGCATTGATCATAATAGCTGCAGTTAATACGGCTATTTCTATTTTTTATTATCTTAATGTCGTTCGTTCGGCATATGGGCAGGATCCTGATGGATTACCGGCAGTGCAAGTAAGTTTTTCCAATAGATTATTAAATTACAGTTTAATAATTGCTATATTAATTTTGGGTACTATGCCGTCAAGATTCATTGAATTGGCGCGAACAGCCTGTGAAACGATAAAATTGTAAACGGAGTAAATAAATGTCGGCAGAAGCTACAAATTGCATAGAAAAACCTCAGTCCCAGGATATGACGGGTATTTCGGGTAATCAGCCAAGAATTACGGTTTGCGGGGTGGGGAATTCGGCATCTACCTGTGGTGGGGATGCTATATATAAGGGGTTAATAGCAGAATCCAAACGTCTAAATATTCCAGTTGTTGTAGAGCCTGCAAAATGCGGTTGTAGTGGTAAATGTAATAATGGTACATATATCAGTTTGCCACATCTTGGCCTTTTCTATCACAAAGTCAAAGAAGCCCATATCCCAATAATTTTAAAAGAAACAATAGGTAACAAAAAAATATTATTTCCCATTTTATATGTCAATCCTCTTCAAAGTATACGCGAGGATCTGATTTGGGATAAAACAAGCAGTTGTATTATGACCATGGATCCATCTGTTTGCATGGTTGAAATTGCTGAGTATCTTATAAAATTTCATGCTAACGAGTCATGCGGGAAATGTGTTCCATGCCGTCTGGGAATTCAGCGGCTTATAGAACTTATTTCAGGCGTTGCAAATGGCAAGGCACCTGATAATGCAGTTGTTCAGATGGAGACTATGATTCAACTCACAGATCAGGCGGCATATTGTGATTTTGCCGGAAAAGTATCGAAAATAATTATGGCCATTGTGTCAAATTTTAAGGAAGAATTTGAAAAGCATATAAAAGAGAAACGCTGCCAGTTTGGAGTTTGCAGTTTTTAATTAATAGGTGTACCGGCATTATTGTTTTGGCTGGTTATAAATGATAGAGACGGAAAAGAGAATAAATATGTTTAAAATCGAAGTGGATCCGGATAAATGTGTAGGGGACGAAGAATGTATAGAGGTCTGTCCGGTAGATGTATTTCAACTGCAAAATGGTAAATCTGTTCCTGTAAGGTCGGATGATTGTCTTGGTTGCGAAAGTTGTGTTCAGGTTTGTGATTTTGTGGCTATTACTATTACTGAGGTATAAATTTAAAAGGCCTGCATTGAAATCTCACCATATAGGCTTACCTTCCGGACAACTTGTACGAATATCATATCCGAATATTTTATTTTCACACCATCTTCGATTGAAAAAAAAACAAATATTATTATATATTAATATTATTGATGCGGATTGTTCCTTTAACCAGGACATAAGGATTTTATAGGAGAATTTTCATGCCAGAAGTTAATTTTACGATTAATGGGAAAAATGTAAAAGGAGAAGCAGGCCAGAGTATTCTGGAAGTAGCAAGACGGGAAGGTGTTTTCATTCCTACCCTTTGTCATCATCCCCTTCTTAAACCGGAAGAGTCTTGCCGGATATGTGTAGTAGAAGTAAAAGGTGAACCACGCCCGGTGACATCATGCTCTTTTAAGATTGCTGAGGGGATGGAAGTTGAAACTGATACAAACAATGTAAGGGAATTTCGTAAAAACATACTTTCTCTGCTTCTTGAGCAGCATTACGGAGATTGTTTAGCGCCATGTCATATGACTTGTCCTGGACATCTTGATATCCAAGGTTATGTTGCTCATGTAGAAAGAGGCAATCCTATTGAAGCCCTTCGTCTGATAAAAGAAAAAACTCCTTTTGCTGCAACACTTGGTAGAGTTTGTCCGCATCCATGCGAAAATGAATGCCGTCGCACACGTGTTGAAAAAGCTATAAACATCAAAGATCTGAAAAGATATGCAGCTGACTATGCTGCCGAGCGCGGAATCAGGGTAACAGCCACACCGCCGCCAGATACCGGTAAAAAGGTAGCAATAATAGGAGGTGGACCTTCCGGTCTTGCCGCAGCTTATTATCTGCGTCTTAAAGGACATGGGGCAACCGTATATGACGCCATGCCCAAGCTTGGCGGTATGTTAAGATATGGTATTCCCGAATACCGTCTTCCAAAGGCTGTGCTTGATCAGGAGATACAGGAGATTTTGGATCTCGGAGTAACGGTTAACGTAAACAAGAAATTCGGAAAAGATTTTACTCTGGCATCACTAAAAAGCGAGGGTTATGATGCAATATTTCTAGCCATAGGAGCATGGAATTCTTATAAACTTGGAATTCCAGGAGAAGAAATGCGCGGGGTCATGTCTGCTATCGAATTTCTCATTCGAACCGCCTCCGGAGATCCGCCGCCAGTTGGTAAAAAGGTGGTAGTAATCGGTAATGGGAATACAGGTATGGATGCAGCCCGAAGCTGCCTTCGCATGGGTGCAGAAGAAGTAATAATGCTTTATCGCCGTACAAAAGCTGAAATGCCTGCTAACCCGCAGGAAATTCATGATGCTGAAGAAGAAGGCGTAAAGATTCATATTCTGGCCACTCCGACAAGAATTATTTCCAAAGACGGAGTTTTTTCCGGTGTGGAATATCTTAAAAATGAACTCAAAGCCGCAGACAGCAGCGGTCGCCCGAGTCCTGTTGCTATTGAAGGTTCCGAAACAATACTTGAAGCTGATCAGGCTATTATATCCATCGGACAATTTTCCGATGTACAATTTTTGAAAGAGGATACGGAACTTAAAGAAGCCGCTTTTACGAAAAAAGGGATTCCCGAAACGGATACAAACACCCTTCAATCATGTATTCCTTATCTGTTTTTAGGCGGAGATCTGTTAAGGGGCCCGAGAACCGTTATTCAGGCAAGTGCAGACGGACGAGAGGCTGCCTTGTCTATACACAGCTATCTGACACAAGGAGCAGTTATTCCCGATGCCAAACCTTTTAATATAGTAAAAGGGAAATTGAGTGAGGTAGACCCGGTTAATTTTGAAAATATTAAAAGCCGTCCGCGTAACGAAACCCCGATTTTACCGGTTTCTCAAAGAGTTAAGAGCTTTGAGGAAGCTGAACTGGTGTTATCCGAGGCTCAGGCCAAAGAAGAAGCCGAAAGATGTCTTTCCTGCGGATGCCTGGACAGTTTTAATTGTCTTCTAAGAAAATATGCAACAATTTATGATGTTGATGCAAGCAAGCTGACTTTCTGGAAGAGCCCCAAATATAAAATAGAAAATTCTCATCCTTTTATAACTGTTGATCCAAACAAGTGTATCGTATGCCGCAGATGTGCCGTAGGATGTGATAATTACCAGATTCAGTATGCCATAAAAGTAGAAGAGGTTTCCGGTGAAGACCGAATCGGTCCGCCACAATATGCTCCAAGCATTAATGATAAGTGTGTTGACTGCGGTTTATGCGTAGGAAATTGTCCTACCGGCGCACTCCAGGAAAAGACAAAAGGCAAGCCCGGTCCTTTTGAGCTTAATAAAATTCGAACAACATGCACATATTGCGGTGTCGGATGTCAGATATATCTAGCAACATCAGGCAACCAGATAGTAAATGTTGAAGGTGTTCCGGGAGTTGCGCCTAATTACGGTCATCTTTGCGTGAAAGGTAGATTTGCCTTTGATTTTATTAATGACCCGGAACGGTTGCGCAAACCTATGATAAAACAAGATGATGGCAGCTTCAAGGAAGTAAGTTGGGAAGAGGCATTAGATCTTGTTGTACGCCGGTTTGCAGCAATAAGAGATGAATACGGGCCTGATACATTGGCCGCTCTTACTTCTGCAAGGATAACAAATGAAGAGAATTATGTGGTGCAAAAACTTGCCAGGGCAGTATTTAAAACCAATAATGTAGATCATTGTGCGCGTCTCTGACATTCTTCCACAGTGGCCGGTCTGGCCGCAGCATTCGGAAGCGGAGCAATGACAAATACTATTGGAGATCTTGATGAAGCGGATGTAATTTTACTTACAGGCTCAAATACTACCGAAAATCATCCTGTAATATCTTCTTATATCAAGAGAGCAATAAAATTTAAAGGAACAAAACTGATTGTTGTAGATCCAAGAAGAATTAATATGACCTTGTTTTCAAGAAACTGGCTCAGGCCAAATCTTGGAACTGATGTTGCCTGGATTAATGGCATGATTCACGTAATTATTAAGGAAGAACTTTTTGATAAAGATTTTGTTCAAAACCGTACAACCGGTTTTGAAGATTTAAAAAAGGCGGCGGAAAAATATACACCTGAATATGTTGAAACAATAACAGGTATTCCTTCGCAAAGCCTTATTGAAGCAGCAAGGATGTATGCCGGAGCAAAAGCGGGGGCCATTGTTTACTGCATGGGCATCACCCAGCACACAACAGGAACAGACAATGTAAAGTCTTTGGCGAATCTTTCCATGCTTTGCGGCAATCTTGGAATCAGAGGTGGAGGAGTAAATCCACTGCGTGGCCAGAATAATGTTCAGGGTGCATGTGATATGGGAGGGCTTCCCGATGTATTTTCCGGTTATCAGAAAGTTATTGATCCTGCCGCAAGAGAAAAGATGGAAGCTGCCTGGGGAGTTTCGGGACTTTCGGATAAGCCCGGTTTAAAGGCTACTGAAATGATACCGAAAGCCCATGATAAAAGTTTAAGAGCGCTTTATATTGTAGGTGAAAATCCGCTGATTTCCGATCCTGATATTAATCATGCCGAAAAATGCATAAAAAATCTCGATTTTCTTGTTGTGCAGGATATTTTTATGACAGAAACGGCAAAGCTTGCGGATGTTATTTTGCCTTCAGCCTGTTTTGCAGAAAAGGAAGGAACGTTTTCAAATACCGAGCGCAGAGTTCAGCGGGTGAGAAAAGCAGTTGAACCGCCGGGAGAAGCAAAAGAAGACTGGAAAATTACCTGTGAAATCGCAAACCGCATGGGATATCCAATGGCATATGAAAGCAGTGAAGCCATACTGGAGGAAGTTTCCAAAGTAACTCCTGCTTATGCCGGGATAAATTATGACCGGATAGATCAGGAAGGCATTCACTGGCCATGTCCGAGTTTAGATCATCCTGGCACGCCTATTTTACATACGCAGGCCTTTCCCATAGGAAAAGGTGTATTTCATGCAATTGAATATATACCTCCGGCTGAACAAACTGATAATGAATATCCATTTTATCTGACAACAGGCCGAGTTATTCATCAATACCATACCGGCACCATGACAATGAAATCGGATGGAATAAATGAAAGGGCCCCGGAGAATTTTGTTGAGATTTCTTCTTCTGATGCAGAAAAATTCGGTTTTGAAGATGGTTCAATGGCAAAAATTATGTCTAGAAGAGGAGACATTACCGCAAAAATAAAAATATCCGCAACTGCAGTTAATGGAACGGTTTTTATCCCATTTCATTTTGCAAAGTCTGCCGCAAATAAATTGACAAATGCTGCCCTTGATCCTGTTTCAAAAATTCCGGAATACAAAGTCTGTGCAGTAAAGTTGTCAAAAGCAGCATGATGATTTTTTAATAAAATATATAATAAAAGAGCCACTTTCAAAACGTTTCAGTTTGGTCAAGCTCAAGGCGGGCGAAAATTTCAACCACAGGAATACATTTAGTATTTCGAGGATTGAAATTTGAGCCCAACGCAGAGATCGGCCAAAATGGGGCGTTTTGAAACTGGC
>JBDRRF010000113.1:0-12507 GCA_043825875.1 Pseudomonadota bacterium
TTAATAATATATTATATTTTGTTTCTATTTTACAATGCTTTATAATAAAATTCAATTATAGGTTAAAGAGCCAGTTTCAAAACGCCCCATTTTGGCCGATCTTAAGCGTTGGGCTCAAATTTCAATCCTCGAAATACTAAATGTATTACTGTGGTTGAAATTTTCTCCCGCCTTGAGCTTGACCAAACTGAAACGTTTTGAAAGTGGCTCTAAAGATATACTTTTAAAGAACTTCTACCAAAAAACTATTGTAATATAAGTGTTTTTATGATATTTGGGAAACATTTTATTATACAGTTTTAATATTTTGTAAACCTATCCTTTATTTAACATATGAACAAATGGTTTGATCCTAAATTTCTACTAAGGGATAAAACATATTATAGGTTGCATATTTTTAGTCTATATTGTAATAGAGCATAGATTTCTTTATATAATTAAATACTCACAAATATAAAAAGGTGGAAAAGATGGATGATTCAAGAGAAAAAATCGAATTTGACGTGCTGTTTGTAGGAGGTGGGCCGGCATCTTTGGCAGGAGCAATAAGGCTTATGCAGCTTGCTCAAAAGAACAATATCGAACTTGAAGTGGCCCTTTTGGAAAAGGGAGCTGAAATCGGATCTCACGCATTAAGCGGAGCAGTTTTAAACCCGATTGCTTTAAATGAGCTTATTCCTGATTTTAAGGAGAAGGAATGTCCGCTTGAAACAGTAGTAAGAGGAGATGAATTTGTTTTTCTCACTGAAAATTCTTCTAAGCGTCTTCCCATGGCGCCAAAACAAATGCATAATAAGGGTTTTTATGTTGTAAGCCTTTCAAGATTTACAAGATGGCTTGGCGATATTGCTATGGAACTTGGCGTTAATATATTTCCGGGTTTTGCTGGAAAAGAAGTATTATATGACAGTAATGGGAAAACTATTATAGGCGTGCGAACAGGAGATAAAGGACTTGACAAAGACGGCAAACCGAAAGGTAATTTCGAAGAGGGAATTGACCTTATGGCAAAGGTGACTGTTTTTGGAGAAGGTGCAAGAGGAAGTCTTATGCAGGATATCTCTAAAAAGCTCGACATATTTTCAGGTAAAATGCCCCAGGTTTATGAAACCGGTATAAAAGAAGTAATTCAGCTTCCTGAAAACAATTATTTTACCAACAGCACGAGTAACGATATACATACTATGGGCTATCCGCTTGGCTTTGATACCCCCGGCGGAGGCTTTATATATCAAATGGCCGACAATAAGGTTACATTAGGTTTTCTTGTCGGGCTTTGCTATGAAGACCCGATGCTGGATTTATATGATGAATTTATGAAATTTAAAACTCATCCGTTCGTTGCAAATGTTATAAAAGATGGGAAAGTGATAGAGCAGGGCGCCCGAACTGTTTCAAATGGTGGTTATAATACAATGCCCAAGCTTTTTGTCAACGGTGCCCTTTTTGTCGGCGGATGTGCGGCCATTCAGAGCCCTCCGGCATTAAAAGGAATTCATGTTTCAATGAAATCAGGTATGCTGGCCGCTGAAGCAATTATGAAAGCCTATCAGGAAAACAATTTCAATGCCGAGGCATTGAGTGCCTATCAAACTCTTTTTGATAAAAGCTGGCTTAAAGAAGAAATGTATGAGGGAAGAAATTTTGCTGCGGCTCTTGCCAAAAAAGGCTTACCCAAACTTATTCATCTGGGGTCTCAGTATATTACTAAAGGTCGCGGCATTGTTGATAATCTGAGTACCGAAGAAGACTGTACCACTTTAAAACCGGTAGGCGCAAAAGCTAAGGCCAACACAAAAAAGATAAATTATGACGGCACTCTATTTGTAGATAAACTAACAGGTGTTTTTCTATCAAAGGCTGCACACAGGGAAGACCAGCCCTGCCATATTATTGTCCATGACATGGATATATGCGTAAATGAATGTTATCAAAAATATAAATCTCCCTGCACAAGGTTTTGTCCCGGTAGTGTTTATGAAATGGAAGTGGATGAAAGCACAGGAAAGCCTAAACTTAAGCTTAATTTCTCAAATTGTCTGCATTGCAAAACCTGTGATGTAAAAGATCCGTACAGAAATATCAAATGGACATGTCCTGAAGGAGGAGAAGGCCCGGGTTATACAATAGTATAATTATAATTTGCCTCTTCTGAGCATAGATATGAGAAGCCAGAAACCCATAACGGCAGCGGTAATAAATCCGATTATTCCCAAAAGGGATACACCGTAGTAAAGCGGAGGGATCGAAGAAGAAAGAATAAGTGCTGATCCGATAATAAGAGCCGCAATTATTATAGCAAAAGATATTCTGTTGCTGATCCTGTTATGGGTTGAAAGCATAGGTTTTAAACCTTCGTGTTCAAACTTTACTACAAGCTTTTGGCTCTTCAAAAGCTTTGTGATTTCAAGCAAATCTTTTGGAAATTGACGTATAAATTCAACCGACTCAGAGGCAATATCAATTGCCTCTGAAGTTATTTTCTTTGGCGAAAACATTTTTAAGCGGCTTCGTTTTACAAATGGAGCAACATGTTCTATCATATCAAAGTCCGGATTTAGCGAAACTCCTATACTTTCAATTGTGCTTAAGGCTTTCATCATAAGAAAGATATTAGGTAAAATCCTTAGTCTATGTCTGGAAATCGCTTCAAGAAGACTTTGTAAAAGCTTTCCGATTTTAATGTCTTTTAAAGGCTTATAAAGATGCTCTCCCATGAACTCCGATACATCTCTTTCAAGAGTGCGCATGTCAGGCTGATAATCCCATGCCGTTATTTTTAGCATAAGCCTGGTTGCCTTAGCTTCGTTCCGGCTAACAACGCTTTCTACAAGTTCGATAAAATTCTGCCTTGTTTTAGTGTCAACAAAACCGGTCATTCCAAAATCAATAAGACATATTACATTTTCGGGAAGAACAAAGATATTTCCGGGATGAGGGTCGGCATGAAAAAAGCCATGATCAAAAATCTGTTGCAAATAAATATCAGCGCCCTTTTCAGTAATTGCTTTTTTATCCAGGCCTGCTTCCTCAATCTTTTTTACATCGGATATTTTTATTCCATCAATATACTCCATAGTTAGAATTCGCGATGTTGTATAGTCACGAAAAACTTGCGGAATATAAAGAGACGGATCATCTAAAAACTGAAACGAAATACGATCCATATTTGAAGCTTCGATGGTGTAATCGAGTTCTTTTTCAATCGTCCGGCTAAACTCTTCCGCAATTTTAACAGGGCGGTGAAATGACATTTCTTCCAGATAGCGCTCCAAAAGCATTGAAAGATGAAGCATTATCTCAAGATCGATTTCTATTATTTTTTTTATGCCCGGCCGTTGAATTTTTATGGCAACATCTGCACCATTTTTAAGCCTTGCTTTATGAACTTGCCCTATTGATGCCGAGGCTATTGGTTTTTCATTTATAAACTCGAAAATATCTTCTGCTAAAACGCCTAACTCTGATTCCAGAATTTTTTTTGCATCGATGAAAGGAAAAGCGGGAACTTCATCCTGGAGTTTAGAAAGTTCATGTACAAGATCCGGATGGATAAGGTCAGCGCGGGTGGAAAGGATTTGTCCTAACTTGATATAAGTCGGGCCAAGCTCTTCAAAAGCTAATCTGATTCTTTCATATTTTGGGAGTTTTTCTTCTTTTTTATCTTTTTTCCAAGGTATAAATTTAAGGCCGAATTTAAGATATCTTTTTATCCTAAGGACTTCTATAACATCATCAAATCCATATTTGAAAAGGACAGAAAGAATCTGGCGATAGCGACCAATATGACGATATGTACGTCCGATTGTGCTTATTTGTCTGATGCTTAGCATCGTGTTATATTAACTACCCGTTTATTTAATAATTTTCTTAAGTTCATTTATTTCATTCTTTAAAGACTCTATGTCACTAACGGTAGCTATATTTTCTTTCTTTAAAGCTGCTTTAACCATATCTTCGACTTTTATTTCCATCTTATCCTGGACTTCCACATATCTCTTGCGAATATCACTTACAAACTTTTTGCCTTCCTGTTCAGACATTTTGCTTTTTATAGCAATCTCATTTGCCTTACTCTCAACTTCATCCCATGTTTTTAGGGCAAATCCGATTCCGGTAAGCATTGTTTTTTTAACCAGATTAAACATAAAATTGTCTCCTTATTTAAAAAGATTTGCTTGATATGGTACTATGCTTAAGACTCTGATTCTTGTATCTTACAATTCCCATTTCATATAATCATGTGGTTATAATCCATAACGATTGCTGCACTTTAGCATAAGAATTATACCTTTGCAAGGAGTTTCAGCTATTTAAAGTGTATTATTAAACTTAAAAATTTGTGACTTATTACCAAGTTATTAAAAGTTGCTTGACTGTTTGTTTTATCTATCCTACTTATTGAAATTAACGGAAAAATATAATAATAGGTTTTTAAAATTTAAATTAATTGATAAGGAAATGCTGATACATGTCTTTTTCTATAGCACTTGCCGGAAAGGGTGGGACTGGTAAAACAACAATAAGCGGATTGATAGTAAAATATTTAACAGAAAAGGGCAAAACGCCTATTCTTGCTGTTGATGCTGACTCCAATGCAAATTTGAACGAAGTTCTTGGTCTTGATGTAGTAGATACTCTGGGTAATGCCAGAGAAGAAATGAAGAAAGGAGTAGTTCCTGGTGGTATGACAAAGGATGTGTTTATGTCGATGAAACTCGAGCAGGCTGTTGTCGAAGCATCAGGATATGATCTTGTTGTTATGGGCCAGCCCGAAGGCTCCGGTTGCTACTGTGCCGCCAACACTCTTCTGACAGGTTTTCTGGAACGGCTCATTGATAATTATCCATATATTATTATAGATAACGAGGCCGGCATGGAACATATCAGCCGGCTTACGACAAAAAATGTTGATATTCTTCTTATAGTTTCAGATACTTCAAGGCGTGGCCTCCAAGCCGGGTTAAGGATTGGCGAACTTGCAAAAAAACTTAACATTGGTGTAGGCCAAAGTTATATGATAATAAATCGCTGTAAAGAAGAACCTTCTGATGATATATTGAATATGATTAAAGAGACCGGAATAAAGTTTGCCGGAACAATACCGGAAGATAAAACCCTTTATGAATTCGATTTAAACGGTCTGCCGACAATAGATATGCCCTTAGATAATAGTATGGTTAAGGCGGCTTTTGAAATATTTGACAGAATAATAAAGTAATTATGGGTTTAAAGTCTACTATTACTTGATATGTATAATATCATCGTATTGCAATACTATATGTAAAAAATAAATAGCAAGTGCAACCAATTTATATGACAGCAGACAATCCTTATAAACAACTTTATGTCTATTCTATTGAAGGGCGTGTTAAACCCGATTTTGAAGTATTTGGTTCCGACTTTATAGGTAATTGGGAGGAGGATAATTTTTCATTTCTTTTCTTTAAAAGCTCATCTTATGGAAACATTGAAATGCTTTTAGACGCCCAGCCCGATCTGATATTAATTGATAAATATGAAATGACATATGATGAATGGCAGGGTAAAACATCTTTTCCTCTTAATATAGGCCGATTCAATATAACTTCTCCCTGGGGTACAAATAGTAATACAGAAAATAAAATTAACATTATGATAGATCCTGGAGTGGTTTTTGGCTCAGGAACTCATCCGACAACACATGACTGTATTGAAGCGCTTGAGGTAGCTTTTGCAAAAGAACAAATTGAAACTGTACTTGATCTTGGAACCGGAACAGGATTGCTGTCAATTATTGCAGCATGCCTTGGAGGTAACAAGGTTATAGCTGTTGATATCAATTATCTTTCTGCTGGCACAGCAAGAAAAAATATCGTAATGAATGGTTTGGAAGATAGAATAATTTCACTACAGGGTTTAGCCCAGGATTTTATAGAATTACCTTCTGACCTTCTTATTGCAAACATTCATTATGATATTATGAAGCAACTTGTTAAAGCAGATGGTTTTTTACATAAAAAATTTTTCATTTTATCAGGGCTACTTAAAAACGAAGCGGAAAAAATAGAGTTTTATTTATCAAAACTTCCTGTTAAAATAATAAGTAGATGGGAACATGCCGGTATCTGGAGCACTTTTTTAGGAAAACCATTGTAATGAAACTTCTTTTAAAGGGAAGGTTAATTTATGCGTATTAAATGCTGGGGGTCAAGAGGTTCGATACCTGTCTCAGGTAAGGAATATCTGATTTACGGCGGAGATACTACGTGTGTAGAAATATGTACTAAGAGTAATGATATTATTATAATTGATGCAGGTACAGGTATCAGGCGGCTCGGCAATCATCTTATAGAAAATAACCTGTATAAATATAATTTTATATTTACTCACGCACACTGGGATCACCTTATGGGTTTTCCTTTCTTTAAGCCTCTTTATTCAAAGCGGGCTGAATTTTATATGCACAGATGTCCGTTTCACAGCAAATTTGTTGAAACAATACTTTCAAAAGTAATGGCGCCTCCGAATTTCCCTGTAAAATATTCGGATTTAAAAGCAAAAATTGTATATATTGATGCATGTCCTACAGAGTTTGAGATAGGCTCTGTCAAGATAATTCCTATTCCATTAAGCCATCCTAACAATGGAAGTGGATATAAGTTCATAGAAGATGATAAAACTTTTGTTTTTTTAACTGATAATGAACTTGGTTTTGTTCATAATGGCGGGCTCCCGATGAAATCATATATCGAATTTTCAAAGTATGCTGATCTTCTTATTCATGACGCAGAATATAAGCCGGAAGAATATGACCGAAGAATAGAATGGGGACACTCTGTATATACGGATGTCCTTTCCATGTCTTTTGAAGCAGGAGTCAAGAAACTTGGCCTTTTTCATCTGAATCAGGAAAGAACTGATGTGGAAATGAATAAAATTGTTAAAATATGCAATCAAGCCGCTGTCGGAAAAGGCTATGATACAGAATGTTTAGGCGTAACATGTGATACTGCATTTATTCTATAAAAAGGTATGTTAATGCAAGATGATACTATAGATGATAAACCTGTACCAGGTAAAGATCTTGATAATATTGATACAGTCGGAAGATATAAAATAATTCGCAAGCTGGGACAGGGAGGGTCGGGTATTGTATATATGGGGCTTGATCCTTATATAAAAAGGGTTGTAGCAATCAAACTTTCAAAATTCAATACGGATAAAGAAAAAAGTCATTTTTTTGTTGAAGCTCAATCTGCCGGAAGGCTCAGTCACCCCAACATTGTTTCAATATATGATGCCGGTGTTTATAGAGACTATTGTTATATGGCAATTGAATATGTTAAAGGTGATACTCTTTTAAAATACTGCAATAAAGAAAATCAACTTCCTGTAAATACAATCATCAAAATTATAATAAATGTTTGTAACGCTCTTGATTATGCTCATCAACAGAAAGTCATACACAGAGATATTAAGCCTACAAATATAATGATGGATTCTTCACTATTTCCCAAAATTACCGATTTCAGCATTGCCCATATTTCAGAGGCTACATTAGATATGGGCCTATTGGGTACACCCAGATATATGTCGCCCGAGCAATTGAAAGACTCAAAGGTTTCTGCCATTTCTGACATATTTTCTTTAGGCTGTGTCCTGTATGAAATGCTTGCCGGAGTTAAGGCCTTTCCGGGAGATAATCATTTTTCCATTATGTATAAAATCAGCAATGAAGATCCTGCGCCTGTTTCGAGCCTTAGAAGTGGAATACCAAAAATACTTGACGAAATAATACAAAAAACCCTTGCTAAAAACCCGGATGATCGTTACCAGAGTTGTATTGAGCTTTCTTATGATTTAAGGGTGGTTCAAAGGGGTTTGGCCGGGTCACAAGGTAATGAAAGAGTAAATGATATTATAGGATTTATAAACCATCTTCCTTTTTTTAAAAACTTTACAAAAAAACATATAAAAGAACTGCTTTCGGTTAGTAAAATATCAAAAATACCCAAAGGGAAAAAAATAGTAAGTGAGGGTGAAATAGATGATACTTTTTACATAATTATGAGTGGAAAGGTAGCAATAACAAAAGATAATAAAAAACTTGCCGTAGTTGGCCAGGGAAATTGTTTTGGGGAAATGGCATATATAAGCGGTCGGGCCAGAACAGCTACAGTTGTTGCAGAAACTGATTGCATTCTTCTTGTAATAAGCGCTCCGCTTCTTGATAATGCTTCAGAATCGATTCAGCTGCTTTTTTTGAAAAATTTTGCTTTAACTCTTGTTGACCGGTTGGCCGGAGAATCATAACAATTATAGCTTGCAAATTTACTCTACATATGAGGACACTTTAAAGTAAAATGATTAAAGTTGAATCGGCGGGGATTACGGATACTGGCAGAAAAAGATCAGGCAATGAAGACTCTTATTTTGTTGATGAAAGCAATTGTCTTTATGTAGTTGCCGATGGAATGGGCGGACATAATGCCGGAGAAGTAGCCAGCAAACTAGTTGTAGATACACTACAAGAAATGATGGACCAATATGTTTGTGGTGATACCGATAAAATTAAATCCATTCAAGATGTTTCAATCCATGCCTCGTGGCTTATAACAAGTGTTGCAGAAGCCAACAAACGAGTTTACAGACTTTCAAAAAAAGAATCAGCATGTAAAGGAATGGGTTCTACTGTTTCCGCTGTTTTTGTAGTATCCGATAAACTGATTGCATTAAACGTGGGAGACAGTCCTATATATCTTTTTCGCAATAATGAAATTGATCTGCTATCAGTTCCGCATACGGCGATGGCCGAATATGCAGCCTTTGCTCCTGCTGGTGCGCCACCTCTTTCGGAAAAATTCAGGCATACGATTACACGGGCTATTGGTATTAAGAAGGAGGTAGTACCTGATTTTTGTGAAATTAAAATATTTACCGGTGACCAAGTTCTTGTGTGCTCAGATGGCCTTAGTGATAAAGTAAAACCTGAAGAAATAATGGATATCATGAAAAACAACTCCGCTTTAAAAGCAAGCCGAATGTTGGTTGATCTTGCCAATGAGCGGGGAGGTGATGATAATATAACTTTAATTGCCTTAAACATTACAGATGATTTGCAAGCTCAAACAAAACCCGGTTTTACAACAACACATACCAATAAGAATGATGAGATTGTAAGGCAGTTTGTAGTAGAATACGATACGGATGATATTTCAAACAGGGTTTTAGTAGAAGATATTACTATGAAGGGGTTCTTTCTTGAAACAGGTGAAATTTTTTCAATGGGTCAAAATATTATTCTTACAATTTCGGATGAAACAGAAGAAAATTCTGTGATGGTTAATGCAAAGATTATAGAAAGAAGACCTGTTGGAGTAAAGCTTGAGTTTGATAAGCTTACACCGGATCAAAAAAAGAAGATTAAATCTTTAATCGATAAATAAACTTTGTTTATTGTTTGGAAATTGAAAGAAACAAAAATTTAAAATGGAAAACCTCATCAAAAAAGCAGCGAGAGATCTTGCAAACTCCAATAATGTTGTAGCTCTAACAGGAGCCGGTATTTCGGTGGAAAGCGGTATCCCTCCATTCAGGGGAAAAGGCGGCATATGGGAAAAAATTGATCCAATGGAATTTGCACATATTGACTCTTTTATGCGAGACCCTGCTAAAGTATGGAATATTCTCATAAGGGAGATGAAAGATGTAATTGAAAATGCTAAGCCGAATAACGCTCATATAGGTCTTGCAAAACTTGAAGAGTTAAAAATTCTAAGTACAATTATAACCCAGAATGTTGACGGGCTTCATCAGCTTGCCGGAAATACCGATGTTATTGAGTTTCATGGCACCTTTGCATTGCAAAGATGTCTTGAATGTGAAAAAAAGATTGAGACTTCCAAAGTTTCTCTTAACGAAATCCCACCTAAATGTGAATGTGGAGGTATCTTAAGACCGGATTGTGTATTCTTCGGGGAAATGATACCGCAGAACCATTTATTCCGTTCGGGAAATATCTCCCGCGAATGCGATATCATGCTGGTTGTTGGAACGTCTGCGGTTGTTTATCCGGCATCAAACATACCAGTAGATGCAAAAGAATCGGGGGCAAAGATAATAGAAATAAATCCCGAAAACACTCCTCTTACCGCAAGTATCAGTGATTATATTATCAGGGGCAATGCCGGAGAAGTAATGAAAGAAATAATATCTGAAGTTGAAGCTCTATTGTAGTATAAAGAAATGACTGAACCTATAAACAGCTGGATAAAACAAATAAAGATAACTCCTCCATCTCTTAGCGATAACACAGCAGATGCGGAACGATTTGAAAACAGCATAAAAAATGTTTTAGGCACTCAATTTCTTGATATAGATATTTGTCTTCTGGTAAAACTGCCAAAACTTATTCATAATAATAATTTTAATCTTCGTTGTGTTTTTTTTAAAGACCATAAGAAATGGCACCTTGCCGGAATAACTGATAATGAAACAGATACTGTAGCAGGACTTGCGGTTGACCTTGGTACAACTACAGTCGTTTTAAGGTTGTTAAACCTTTCAACCGGTAAAATTCTGGCCGAGAGTTCATTTGCTAATCCTCAAATATCAGTTGGGCCGGATATTCTTGCAAGGATACATTTTGCGGAAAAAGAAAACGGACTAAAAACTCTTACGGCTTTAATTGTAAACGGAATTAATAATGCTGTAGATAATCTTTGCAAGTCATGTAATATCAGCAATTCCGATATTTATCTGGTTTCAGTGGCAGGCAATACTTCCATGACGCATCTTTTACTTGGGCTTAACCCTTATTATCTTATCAGAGAACCTTATATTCCTGTTATAAACAGCCCCGGCTGTTTAAGTGCCACCGAAATTGGTATAAAAGTAAATGAGTCGGCAAAAGTATTTGTATTTCCAAATGCGGGTAGTTATTTTGGAGGAGATCTTATAGCCGGAATTTTGTATTCAGGCATTAACCGAAATGAAAATACTTCTATTTTAGTTGATGTAGGAACAAATGCAGAAGTAGTACTTGGAAATAAACACTGGCTTGTCGCTTGTGCGGGAGCTGCCGGTCCGGCACTTGAAGGAGGGGTCACAAAAATGGGGATGCTGGCAGGCCCAGGTGTGATCGACAAGATTTCTTACGATCATGCTGCACAGCTTTTTAATATCCATACGATAGGAGATCTTACTCCTGTAGGTATTTGTGGTTCAGGTCTGATTGATCTTGCAGCGGCTCTTTTTATTTCGGGAATGATTGATATAAGGGGTAAATTTGTTCCCAGTGTATGTAAGACAAGGTTGATAGATGAAGACGGGTTTAAACGCTTTGTGGTTATTTTCGCAAAAGATTCCGCCAAAGGTTATGACCTTACCATAAGTCAGGCCGATCTTGACAGCTTGGTAAGATCCAAGGCTGCCATGTACACTATACTTGAAACCATCGCTTCATATGTTGGAATTTCTCTTTCCGAGCTAAATACTTTTTATGTGGCAGGTACTTTCGGTTCTCTTATCGATGCGCGATCTGCAATAACTATTGGTATGCTGCCGGATCTTGCCGAAAGTACTTATAAGTCTATAGGCAACAGCTCTCTTGAAGGAGCATCTATGATTCTTACAGATTGTTCATTAATGGATGAAATAGATATAATAAGAAGCAGTATTACCTATGTTGAATTAAATGTAAATCAGGATTTTATGAACAGGTTTTCCGCTGCCAAATTTCTCCCCCATACCAATCTTTCATTGTTTCCATCGGTCAAGTTTTGACAACTGCCTTTCTGGCCCCTTTCTCATAATCGCCGTTGTAGTAGCGACTGCATGTCATGACACCCATCAATAATAATAAGCACATAGACATTCTTATAAATGACATGGTAAATTATACGGAAAGGTTTGAAAAAATCTCTCGATATTTAGTAAAGCCCAAAAAGCAACCTTACTATATTTAGTTAAATATATGGCGGTTAACGAAATTAATTATTAAATATCATAAAAATGCTTATTTGCGTTATTTTTAAATACTATATAAAATTATATATCAATTTGATATCATTTTGAAATACTGGAGCTTTACGCGAGAACCGTTGATATGAGGGTAACGAAGGATTCGTTAAAAATATTTATGATATTTGAGAAATACAGGAGTCGTTTGGCAAGCACCTATCCCTGCATAACATGAGATTGTAAGCCACTGGATCTTAACTATCTGATAGCCAATTGTTTTTCTGCGCTTGCAACACGAATCCATAAGCGCTTGTTCATAAAGTTTTACAAGCGATTATCCATTCAGCGGCTTGAATATGGTAACTCCCCGACCCCTGAATATAATTAGAATTGAAATGTTGGCATGATTTAAGCTTATACAATAGAGCCACTTTCAAAACGTTTCAGTTTGGTCAAGCTCAAGGCGGGCGAAAATTTCAACCACAGGAATACATTTAGTATTTCGAGGATTGAAATTTGAGCCCAACGCAGAGATCGGCCAAAATGGGGCGTTTTGAAACTGGC
>JBDRRF010000114.1:0-35868 GCA_043825875.1 Pseudomonadota bacterium
AGTTTCAAAACGCCCCATTTTGGCCGATCTCTGCGTTGGGCTCAAATTTCAATCCTCGAAATACTAAATGTATTCCTGTGGTTGAAATTTTCTCCCGCCTTGAGCTTGACCAAACTGAAACGTTTTGAAAGTGGCTCAATAGATTAACTTTCATACTCCCATTTGCCTTTAAGAGTTGGTAAAGCGAGAGCTTTTTTTAATTGTTTTAAAAAAAGGCTTCTTGGTATTTCTTTTGCCCCGAAACGTTTAAGATGTTCGGTTGCAATCTGGCAGTCGATAAAATCAAAAGCATTATCTTTAAGGTATTGGGAAAGAGCAACAAATGCTACCTTGGAAGCATTGCTTTCAACAGAAAACATGGATTCACCGAAAAAACATTTTCCCAGCGAAACCCCGTAGAGTCCACCCGCGAGTTTATTGTCTTTCCATGCTTCTACCGAATGGGCATAGCCTGATTTATGAAGCATGCAATATGCATCTATCATTTCAGGCACAATCCAAGTACCCTCGGTTTTCCGGTTATTTGTGAAGGCACACGAATTGATAACCTGTTCAAACGCCGAATCAAAAGTTATATGAAAAATTTCTTTCTTAATGACTTTATAAAGACTTTTTGAAACCCTGATTTCATCCGGATATAAAACAAGACGAGGATCGGGCGACCACCAGAGTATGGGCTCGCCTTTGGAATACCAGGGAAATATGCCAAGATTGTAAGCAAGCAGGAGGCGTTCTTTACTAAGATCGCCTCCTATAGCAAGAAGACCTTCTTCGCCGGCAAGTTGCGGCGGAGGGAAAATTATTTCTTTGTTAAGACGATAAACTGGCATTGATATTCTTAAAAAGCAAAACTTGAATTTTTCTGCAATTTATTAAGATGCAAAAGAAAAAGCAGGTTTTTCATTTTCAATATCAAGAACCACGCTTCCACCTTTTTTGAGTTTTCCAAACAAAATTTCATCCGAAAGAACATCTTTAATTTCAAGCTGAAGAACTCTTCCAAGAGGTCTTGCTCCATATCTTGGGTCATAGCCTTTTTGTGCCAGCCAGGTTTTTATACTGTTTGAATATGATAGAGAAACTTTTTTTACAGTAAGTTGTTCTTTAAGCTCATCCATGAATTTATCAACAACCATCTCCATGATATCAAGAGATAATGGTTTGAAATTAATTATATCATCAAGCCGGTTTCTAAATTCCGGGTTGAAAAGGTTTTCAATTGCTTTTTTACCTTTACTTTCCGGATCATATTTTACTTCTGCAAAGCCGATTGTCTGGGCGCTCATTTCACGGGCTCCGGCATTTGATGTCATAATAATTATGACATTTCTGAAATCCGCTTTTTTCCCGTTGTTGTCGGTAAGTGTGGCATGATCAAGAACCTGCAGGAGAATATTATAAATATCTTGGTGTGCTTTTTCTATCTCATCGAACAGCAACACACAATGGGGATGTTTGCGTATTCCATCAGTTAAAAGCCCAGCTTGATCAAAGCCGATATAACCGGGCGGAGCTCCTATAAGACGGGCTACAGCATGTTTTTCCATGTATTCGCTCATGTCAAAACGCATGAATTCTATTCCCATGATGCGTGAAATCTGCCTTGCGACTTCTGTTTTGCCTACACCTGTGGGGCCTGTAAAAAGAAATGACCCAATAGGATGATGAAGAATTCCAAGCCCTGCTCTTGATCGTTTTATTGAAGTTACGAGAGATTTTATAGCGTCATCCTGTCCGAACACAACGCTTTTTAAATTGTTTTCAAGATTTTCAAGCTTTACGCGGTCAGAAGAAGATACGCTTTTTTCCGGAATTCTTGCCATTTTTGCTACAATTTTTTCAATATCGGATGGCTGTATTTTTTTTCTGCGAACAGAGTCTGAAAATCTTACAAAAGCTCCGGCTTCGTCTATTACATCGATTGCCTTATCAGGCAGATATCTGTCGTTTACATACTTTGCAGAAAGTTCGGCGGCAGCTTTCAGTGAGGCATCAGTATATTCGATGCCATGATGCGCTTCATAGTGGCATTTCAAGCCTTTTAATATCCGTACAGTTTCAGGAACCGTAGGTTCGGGAAGTTCAATTGTTTCAAAACGACGGGATAAAGCTCTGTCTTTTATGAAATAGTTTTTATACTCCTCGTAAGTAGTAGAGCCGATACATCGCAAGTCACCCGACACAAGAGCCGGTTTTAATATATTGGATGCATCCATTGAACCGCTGCTTGTAGCACCTGCCCCGACAATCGTATGAATTTCATCTATAAACAATACGGAATCCTTTCTTTCCCGAAGTTCCGAAATGATTCCTTTCATCCGTTGCTCAAAATCTCCCCTAAATTTTGTTCCGGCAAGAACAGAACCCATATCAAGAGAATAAATATGAATATTTTTAAGCAAGTCCGGGACATCTCCTGCTATTATTTTCTGAGCAAGCCCTTCTGCCAGAGCTGTTTTACCAACTCCGGGATCTCCAACGAAAATCGGATTGTTTTTTCTTCTTCTGCAAAGAACCTGTAAGGTGCGTTCTAATTCAAGATTGCGGCCGATTAAAGGATCGAGTTTTCCTTCAGTTGCCATTTTGATAAGATCAATAGTAAACGATTCTAAGAAATCCGCTTTTTTTTTTCTTATCTGCTTTATCGGTTTTAACAAATCCGCCTTCACCTTGCTTTGGGGAAGATTTTAAAATATTATGCGAAATATAGTTTAGGACATCAAGTCGTGTAATCCCTTCAAGGGTTAAAAAATATTCTGCATAGGAATCTTTTTCGTCAAAAATAGATACCATGATATCGCCTATTTCAACTTCCTGTTTTTCTGCGGAACGGGCATGGTTGAAGGCTCTTTGTATTACCCTTTGGAAACCGGTTGTTTGTTGCAGCACATATTTTACTCCCTCAGGGGCGGTTTCAACCCGCATCTTAAAGTAATTTTCTAGGGAATTATAAAGATTTTTTACATTGCCGCCACAATTTTCAATTATTTCAATCCCTGTAGTATCGTGCAAAATTGCAAACAAAAGATGCTCTGTACCTGCAAATTCATGGCGTCTTTTTTTTGCTTCTTTTACAGCAAGTCCAAGTGTTGCGCTTAGTTCCCTGCTAATCATTATATTATCCCTTCTCTATAGAACATTTAAGTGGAAACCCTCTTTCGCGTGCATGAGAATGCACTAAATTCATTTTCGTTTCCGCCACCTCATAGGCATATAAACCACATATTCCAATACCTTTGTTGTGAACATTCAACATAATCTGTATCGCTTCTTCCATAGATTTATGAAATATGTTTATGAGTATTTCAACGACAAAATCCATGGTAGTATAATCGTCATTGTGAAGCAATATTTTGTACATGGAAGGCTCTTTAATCTCCTCCCTTGTTTCAGATATAATGTTTTCTTCGATTTCCGGACTTATATTGGTTCCCATAGCTTTAATATATTAAATTGATTGTAATAATTGCTAAGTTCAACGTTAATTTCCTATATATGAATCAAAATAATGGGCTTTTTACAATCCAAGATATCTTATAATAGATATCGTTTATATTTAATTTTTCTTTAATATAAAATAACGACAATAAGACAAAAAGTCAAATAATGGTGATAAATTCGATAACTGTTATTCTTGTTCACATAAGAATAATTAATGTATATAAAATTCAATATTTTGACAGTGAGATGCAATATTTCACATGTAAATTGATAGGATAAAACACAAATCAATCAGAGTGATTTTTGCAATGGGATAAAGTTTTATTTTGATTCAATAAAGGTATAAATTCTGCTAAATTCCTTCGAATTTTTTTATTTTATCTATAAATTCCTGCGGCAAGGTGACAACTTTCTTGTTATTGAATTCAAAACACATGTTATAAGTAAAACCCAAAGCACAAACTTTATCTTTCTTTGTAATCCGGTAATCCATTATAAACATTTTTGATTTAAGTTCACTGACTTTACATTCTATAATAATATCATCTCCGAAAAACAATTCCTGTTTGTACTTGCAATTTGACTCAGATATGATCATTCCATAACCATTTATATCAGATTCTGAAAAACCAAACTGATTTAGATAAGCGATTCTTGCTTGTTGAAAATAAATAAAATGCATCTGATAACCAACATGATTCCCATAATTAAGATCGTCGATGCGGACTTTAAGAGGAATTGAAAATTTGAAATCTGTCATAGTTATTACCTTTTATTTATCCAGTTCTTCCTTAACTGCACGGCCGATTTCATTTGCCGTATAAGGCTTTTTCACATATTTACCGGCTCCTAATTTTTGCACTTCTCTTATAACAACAGTATCTGTATAGCCGCTTACAATAATAGCTTTTTGCCTGGGATGGATTTTAAGGATCCGTTTATATGTTTCCAGCCCGTCTATATTTGGTTCCATAATCATATCCAATATTACCAGATCAACTTTATTATATTCAAGGTAAGCTACGGCACCCTCGCCGCTTGAAACGGAACTGGCGTCATATCCAAGTTTTGTCAGTATATCAACTGCTATTTCTCTTTGTATTTTAACATCATCTATGACCAGAATTGATTCATTATTACCTCTATACTCGCAAATATCATAATCCATTTTTCTGTTTTCAATTACTTCACGGGTAGCCGGCAAATATATTTCAAAAATAGTACCTTTTCCGATTGTACTTTTTACTTCAATATATCCTTTGTGATCTTTTATAGTTCCCCAGACAACCGCCATACCAAGGCCTGACCCGCTTCTGCCCATTTTTTTCTTAGTATAAAAAGGCTCAAAAATTCTTTCAAGATCTTCAGATGAAATACCTATACCTGAATCCATTACTTTTAACACAACATAATCACCTTCCATTACCTCGTCATAACCTTTTAATGGTTTGTCAACATACTGGTTGTGTGTTGATATTATAATCTCACCTCCGTTTGGCATGGCTTCGGCTGCATTATAAACCAGGTTCATAATCATTTTGGATAAATGTATCGGGGAACCCATACAGTTCATAAGATCTTCAGGTAATTTCGTTTTAAGGGTGGTCATATTGTTTTGATACAAAAGCTCATTTTCCGGGGATGCGAGATAAGCGTTAAGGATATCGTTTATATTTGTTAGTTCCATTACAGCAACCCCGCGTCGTGCTAACGTAAGTAAATCCTGTACAATAGCAGCAGCCCTAAGACCTGATTCCTGAATTGCCAGAATCGATGACCTCAAAGGATTATCATAAGGCATATCCATCAATATCAGTTCAGGATATCCTACAATTCCACCCAAAATATTATTTATATCATGGGCAACACCTCCTGCAAGCGTACCAAGAGCCTCCATTTTCTCAGAGCGTTTTAAGCGTTCCATTAGGTCCTGCTTTTCTTCAGACGCCTTTTCCTGTTCGGTAATATCGATCGCCATTTCGTAGCGAACCATGCGACCATCAGGCCATTGGATGGCTTTATCTATGCATCTGAACCATCTATCCGCTACTTTATTTTTGAATTTCCAGATATAAGGCTGTCCAACATTTTCGCCGAAAATAATTTCATTGGTGCAAAACGAACAAGGAGAATCCAAATTTTGTAAAACCTTATAGCATTTTTTACCGACAGGATCCGGCCAATATTTTTTGAAAGCTTCATTAGCATATAGTAATTCATATGTATTGGGGTCGCTTACATATATTGGTTCATCAATACTGTCGAATACGGACACTAACTGCCTGCGTTCGGAATCCAGCTTTATTTCAACCTGTTCTCGTTTAATAATATCTTCTCTAAGCTTTTTATTTGCTTCGGTAAGTTCATTGGTCCGGTCTTTAACTATATTTTCCAGATGATTCCGGTGCTGTCTGAGTTGATCTTTGGCTTGTGTTGCAGCTGTTTTAGCCTGGTTTGCATTTTTAACTTCTTTTTCCAGGTTTTGATGAAGTGTTTTCAGATCATTGGACATAGATTCAAATTTGTACGATAATTCATCAATCTCACTCACATTGCTTGTTTTGATAGTAGTATCGTAAATACCTGTGCCAAGGCGTTGAATTGCATTTGATAAGCCACCTGTAGTTTTTGCTATTCTTTCGGACATGCGCTGTGTATTTTTAAACAGATATAAAAAGAACGCAACGTAAAAAAGCACCATGAAACCGGCTGCGGCATAACCAACATATTTTGATTGACGTTCCAATGTTGAAACCGGGCTTAATATTGTTTTTTTATCTGCAATTACTATTAGTTTCCAACCGGTTTCGGAAACAGTGTGTTGACAGAGTAAATAACTATTACCATTTAAGGTAATCTCTGTAGAACCTTTTTTTTGCTGTATTAATTTTGAAATTAGGCCAGCCGCATGCGGGAGTACTGAGTTTAACAAATTAAATGCTTGAGGCTTATGTGTGTCTTGTTGGACTTTACCTTTGTAATTATGTTGTTGAAGTTCGGCCAGTCCGAATATTTTTTCCAAATCCGGCGGCATAGCCATAATTGTCCCCTTGGAATCTACCAGAAATGCATGTGTCCCCCATGGCAGTTTTAGTTTTATCAGGTTTTCGATAAAATTTGTTATTGTAATATCTATACCTGCAACTCCTTCCAAGAAATCAGCACGATATATCGGAACAATACAGGACATCATCCATCCCTTGCCCATAGGATCAAGATATGCTTCCGTCCAGACATTGCTGCGTCCAGGATTGTGTTCTTCATCGGCCAGATAGTAAAAATTAAAATCAGGGATGTTCATTTTCGGAGGAAGCTGGTTAAACACATCTTTGAAAAACGGGTAATACCTGCTCATGGAATCGAAAGTATTAAGATATACAGCCACAATATTTCTGTTTGCCTGATAAATCCCTTTTAGCAATGGATCAAGTGATTCACTTTGTAATGCCTTTTTTCTTTCTTTGGATTCGATGGGACGTAGTGCAGAATAGTAGAGGCTGCAGCCCCCATTGTCTTCCCGTTTATAATATACACCGTTTGAAGCAAATCTGAATTCAGGATTTTTTTTTGGCAAGGGAAATTGGTCGGGATGATTATAAAACCGTATTATTTCCGATTGTAATATCAGTGATAAATCGGAAACAGCATGAAGCTGTTCACTGGTAAGCCGGGTTTGACTTTCCGTAATTTCCATAAGATGTGAAAGTCTATCGTTGCTAAGAGTATTTACCGATTTATCTATCAGATAAGAGTTCATGAAAAAATATAAAGCGAGCAGAGTAATTTCAATAATCAGAAGCGGCAAAAGAGCCGCTTTGAAAAATTCGCGGGATATAAAATTTCTAAGAGATATTTTTTTATCGGCCATGATATTATATGAGATAAATAAACCAGCATTTGTGATGAGATTCTAATTGGAGGAATGTTTATTATAGATAAGTTTTTATTGCAAGAATATATTAGGGTATGAAATATGTAAGTACATATAATTCTGTGTGTTATAAATTTAGAGTCTATCAGGTATTAAACTACAAAAGTTGATTTTACAAAACTAAGACTTATTATTCATTAACAATGTGGGCTTTTTGGCAACAATCACTTAAATGATTTAAACATATATAATGAAAAAACTTTTTGGTAACACCTCAGGCCTTAAGGCTGATCAAATAAGAAGGATTGAAAAACTTTATCGCCGTCGCATACCCCCCGAATTTCTTATTACCCCGGAAGTTGCGCGTGAGCTTTGCCTTGTTTCAGCAGAAATCAGCCGTCAGACAGGACTTTTAATTGACCGCCGGGGCAGAATAGACTTTGTCATTGTTGGGGATAACAGGCGTATTATAATACCTGATTTAAGCGATTACAGAACTGCTTCACAAAGATTAATCGGGTTAAGATGCGTACACGTTCATATGAAAAGCGAGGCATTATCAAGCGATGATCTTACCGACCTTACTCTTTTAAGGCTTGATATGATTGCTGCCCTTACATTGACAAAAGAGGGCGAGCCTTATGAAATATATATCGGGCATGTTCAGCCGGAAAAAAATGGTTTTAATTATAATATACTTAAGCCTTTAAAGCCAAATCAACTCGATATAGGCTGTATCGAATTAATCCATGAGATAGAAACCGACCTTGGCCAATCGAAACGTTTGGCACACATTGCAGGGATAACTTCCGAAAGAGCAATTCTTGTGAGTGTTTCAACAGAGTCTAAAGATAAAGCAGAAGAATCAATGGATGAATTAAAAGAACTTGCTTTATCCGGTGGTATTAAAGTTCTTGATACTATTATTCAGCAGAGAAGTAAAGCTGACCCGAGATTTTTAATGGGACATGGAAAGCTTGAAGAACTATCTCTCCTTGCTCTTCAAAAAGATGCTTCCATTTTAATCTTTGATCAGGAACTTAATCCTTCTCAAATAAGATCTATAACTAATCATACGGATTATAAAATAATAGACAGAACCCAATTGATCCTTGATATATTTGCACAAAGAGCCATAACAAAAGAAGGCAAACTTCAGGTTGAGCTTGCCCAGCTAAAATATATGCTACCGCGCCTTGTTACTAAAAATACTGCTATGTCCCGCTTGACCGGCGGTATTGGGGGAAGAGGCCCCGGAGAAACTAAACTTGAGTTAAATCGCAGGCTGGTTCGCAAGCGTATAGGCCAGGTTGAAAAAGATCTTGAGCTGGTGATAAGGCATCGCCAGCAGCAAAGAGCAAGACGAAGCAAGAGAAATCTTCCTGTTATTTCAATTATAGGATATACGAATGCCGGTAAGTCTACACTGTTAAATACCCTTACAAAAAGCAGTGTTCTTGCTGAAAAAAGACTTTTTGCAACTCTTGATCCTTCAAGCAGGCGTCTGAAATTTCCCCAAGATACGGAAGTGATAATAACCGATACCGTAGGTTTTATAAAAAATATTCCGAAAGACTTGCTTGTTGCTTTCCGGGCTACTCTTGAAGAATTAAACAGCGCGGATCTTCTACTTCATGTAATAGATATAAGCAACCCTCGTTTCGAGGACCAGATAGAGTCTGTTGAAAAAATACTGTCTGATCTGAACTTAAACAATATTCCTTCAATTAGAATATTTAATAAACAGGATCTTGTCGACAAAGATATAAAAGAAAGACTTTGTCATGTATTTGACGCAATTGCTGTTTCAGCAAACAGGGAATCAACCCTTTTTGAACTTATAAAAAAAATGGAACAGTCGGTACAATCCGTTTACATATAAAAAGAAATATGTTGTGGCACCTGATAATATTATTCAATATTTAAGTATGTTATAAGATGTTTAAATCTATATATAATTGCTGTGGATATATCAAAATGGGTTGACATAAGTTAACAAACAAATGTAAAAGATCATACATATGAATATTAGCCAGATAAAAAGAACCGGTATTGCAGCTGCATATAAAGGTGGCGCGATACTGAAAGCAAATTTTGGTAAAACCCCTAAAATTACAAAGAAAGGTGCTATAGATCTTGTTACGGAATCGGATATAGAATCCGAGAAAGTAATCATAGAAACCATCAAAAATAAATTTCCATCACATGCTGTTTTGGCGGAAGAAAGCGGACTTGAAAAAGGGGATGAAGAAGGCTTGTGGATTATTGATCCTCTTGATGGAACTACAAATTTTGCTCATCATCTTCCAATTTTTGCCGTTTCAATAGCCTTTGCCTTAAAAGGTGATATTGTTGCAGGAATAGTTTTTAACCCTGTAACAGGCGAGCTTTATACAGCAGCAAAAGGCGAAGGAGCATTTTTAAACGGTATCCCAATCCATGTCTCAACTACTGAAAAGCTTTCAGACAGTTTGCTTGTGACAGGATTCCCTTATAATTTCAAGGAGATGATCGGTGATATAAAAACCCGTTTTTTTAATTGTCTCATGGCAACCCAGGGGGTCAGAAGACTTGGATCGGCAGCTCTGGACTTATGTTATACTGCAGCAGGACGGTTTGAGGGATTCTTTGAGCAAGAACTAAAACCTTGGGATACGGCAGCTGGCTTAATTATTGCAAAAGAAGCAGGAGGGTCGGTTACCGATTTTTCAGGAAATTCGTTTGATATATATCAACCGGAAATTCTGGCAACAAATGGCAAAATACACGATGAAATATTAAAGTTGCTTGAATTAAAAGGATAAAATATGAAAGAAGTTTGTAAAGAAAAAAAAATATTGGACACCCATATAGGATGCTTTGGTAATTTTTCAATCGATGACACTGTATGCAAAAAGTTTTGCGCTCTTAGCTTAAAATGCTATGTTGAACGTAACCAGAATGTGCGTATAGAGATTATTGAAGAACTTGTTTTTGGAGATAATAACTATACAGGTAAGATGCAATAGTTCAGTTACATAAATTCAGTTATGCCAAATCTTTTAACTAGATTGCTAAAATATCAGCTGTATTGGTTTCTGAAATTTATATAAAAAGATCTGTTGTTATATAGCGCTCACTTATGCCGGGAAGTATTGCAACAATGCGCTTACCGTTATTCTTTTTTGCATATTGAAGTGCAGCACATACAGAGGCTCCCGAAGATATTTTGCAAAGAATCCCTTCCATTTTTGCAAGCTTTCTTGCAGTTTCAAAAGCATTGTAATTTGAAACAGTAACAATCTCATCAATTATTGATCTATCAATCCTTCCGATTCTGTAGCATTAATCATTGACGCAGCTATACGGTCTTTTACACTGCCAAGCTGATTGAAAAACTCAAGCTTGGCATATATCTATGCATCAAGCCCCCCTTTTCCCTACATTCGGGTTAGTCAATAAAGGGGGCATGATTTAAAATACGTCTTATTTCAGCATCTAGCTTCACTTCATACATTGTTGGTACAATTTCAGTCATCATATGTTCTTTTTTCAATTTCCGGCTAAATACCGCTTTGGCACCGATATTGTCATAGATCTCTTTAACCTCAACCGTGGTGGCAGCGCGCGCCATCAGGTATTTTTCCGGTCGCTTTATTTTTTGGGTGCAAAGGGACTGATATACATTGGCAACGATTGATTGAGCTACACTTATATTGGATATAAATATTGAATAAAAGTAAAATACCCCTTCGTGCAAGGTAATAATGTCGCTCATAGCTCCGGCCGTCAGATTAAACTCAAAGACCTTATGTTTTTTGAGTTTTTGGTATATGTCCATTTTGATGGGTAAACATACCGTATGACCCACATAATGGCCCCAATGGTCGAAGACTATCCGATTGAACTCAGGAATGATTTTTGCCGCTGCCTTTATAACGTCTGCTCCCACCAACATCTCTGTCCCATATATATCACGATGAGAAGAAAGGATCTTTTTAATCTGCTTGTCATTTGTAATGCGGTCATTGTGAATGATAATTTCTTCTGACGATTGTGAGCTCTTATAGGAATTATGGCTGAAAAAATTGATAAACTGAACATCATCAAGTGTTGAATAGGCAAACCGTCTTTTTCGCAGAGAATACCAAATTGGCTGGTCAATATTCAGAGCGGCAAGCACTTGCATTGGGATACCGGTTGCTTCAGAAAAATCATGAAGGCTATCGATGTGGGCACGACGACTGTTTGCCTCCCATCTTTGTATTTCACGCACACTGACGCCGACAGATTCTGCCAAAGTCTCCTGGCTCATCTCTCGCCACTGCCGATAAACTCTGAGTAAAGAGCCGAGCGATTTATAAATTCTAAGATCGCCTGTTGCCATCCTGGCGGAGTCGATTGGCGACATTTTTGGTCGTGGTTTTAAAACCATAGGCGACTTATACTTTCGCAAATAAACTGTAATAATTAATTAAAATATCATAGTTTTAAATTTAATTGAGATCGGGGATGTTTGTCAAGTACAACAATTATTACTGTCAGGGTAACCGCATTTCTTTTTTTCGGTTCTGATTTTGTTATCGGCGTATAGTTCACGCTGGACCATGGTAATAGATTCTCCGGCCCAATGCTCTTTGCCCTGGAGCCAGTCGTATTTTGATTTACCGTATTGTTCGATGGCGACCCAGTTTTGAACCCCGCAGGTAATGGCGCAAATGCTGTTAACTGCATGCTTTGAATTAATATTTAAACCTGTTAACCTAAATGCGAGGTTACACCATGCCTGAATATCTCAAATTATGCAAGCCTTGCTCCTGATAGGACAGGGGTATCCTGTCAGGAGCATATTATTCCGAAATTTTTAATCTTACCCCAACTTTCAGATATACGGTCATTAGGTAATGCAAGTTTTTTTTAATTTACATTGCCCGAATAACAGAAGCAATCCGAATCAAATTATTCATTTCAATCTTAAAACTTATTCTAATTAAAGTGCTTATTGGGTTCATCACAACTATTTGTTTAACTTAAGAAAAGGAGATATTATGGGGATTGAATTATTACCTAAAATCAGCAGACAAACCAAAATTTCTCATGCTTTCATCGCAATCATTGTGGCTATGTTGTTTATTTTCGGCACACCACTCATTACATCGGCAAAGTCGTCTTCACCTGGGCCCTGTATTGAGTGCGACCAAAACGCCATCCAGGCACTCTTTCCGCCGGAAACCGAGATAACCATTAACAGTGTGACAAAGGAGTATAGAGATAACTTTCCGATGCCGTTCTGCCTTGTCGACGGCAGTGTAATTACACATGGGCCTGGTGACGAAGACGGCATTGTAAACTTCAGGGTCTCTCTTCCCGATAAATTCATCAACCGTTATCTTTTCAGTGCTCTCGGCGGTTCGGCGGGGTATCTCCACGATCCTATTACAGATCCTACATATGCCTTTTACCATAACACGTCTCAGCGCTTAATTGATGGCTATGCGGTCGCAACCTCCGATACAGGAAGCCAGACACCGGGATGCGAATACGGATTCGCATGGAACCGGACCAAGGCCTTCGACCATGACCAGCGTGGTGTCCATCTGAGTGCGGTTATAACTCAAGCTATCACGAAAGCTTATTACGGTCTCGATACCAAGCATAAAAAGAGAAAATGTGCATCGAAGAAATTATATCGTTATATCATGGGTGGTTCAGGTGGTGGACGTAGCGGGATGGTTTCAGCTATTCATTATCCGGAAGATTTTGATGGGTACATTGTCGGTTGGCCGGGGCTCAACCCTTACAACCAAGTATTCTTCGGCAAAATTGCCAGCTTCATTATGAATAATCCCGGAGCATGGATTTCACTTCCTGAGTTCCAACAGTTGGAAGCCGATGTAATAGCACAGTTTGACGGTTCCGACGGTGCATTAGACGGGCTTATATGGGATTATACCAAAATAAATTATGACCTGGAATCGCTCGGTATCTTCAGTCCGCTTCAGCTAGAGGCACTTGAGATTATTACGGGCGGGATCAACTTTGATGGAAAAAGTTATTATCCGGGATTCCCCCTTACTAACCCAAGCGGATGGTCTATGCTTCTCATCGGCATGGAACCTCCACCATGGGAAGGTTTGCCGGGTGTTTTACAGTGTTTCAATACTTCATCAATAGGGCTATATGGACCGGGTTATGACTTTTTAACAGAGTTCGACTTTAATAACCCGGAAGATTATTTCGACTGGGCGGAAACTTATGGAGAGGTCTTCCCAGGATCCGGGACCCAGGAACCCTCTGAACTGGATGGGTTAAGGAGAAGTGGCGGCAAAATGGTGATCTTCCACGGCGTGAGCGACAATGCTATTGCGGTCGGCGACACCATCCGCTTTTACGATGAACTGGCGGATTTGAACCACGGGTATGGCCGCACGCAAACTTTTGCCAGGTTGTTCCTTGCACCAGGTGTGTTTCATGGTTATGGCGGGCCGGGAGCTGCGGCAAATGACATTTACGAGCAAGCTTTGGAGGGCGTCGTGCGATGGGTGGAGAACGGAAAACCTCCGAAAGAGCTTAAGCCGAAATCCGCTCTGCCGGCAGAACCCCGGACCTACTTGCTCTGCCCCTATCCTCAAAAGTCGGAGTTTCTTGGCGGTGACGTAAATGATGCATCAAACTGGATTTGCAGAAAGCCCGAACCGTCCTGGAATAACTGGAAGAAGTGGATGAAGTTTAACCGGAATTATCATTGAGAACCAATAACCGCTCTTTTATACTCTGAAGCGATTGTGGGCCGGATACCGTCCGGCCCACTCAACAAGCCTTACTCAAATTATATAAATGATGATCAAGTCCTTATAATTTCTTGCTTCTATATTTTCTCTAATTTAAATAAGAGCCTTAAGCAGGCTTGATGCGATACAATTCTTTGTCTACTATCAATTTTGATTCTGATCACGCGAGCCTTTGCTCCAGGGTAATTTCGCGTAAGATAACCAAAATAACACCGCTGCCACAATAGTAAACGTCCAGTAATCAACAGGTATATTTAAGAACCATTGCTTGTGCCACGGAATTTTATCCGGTGAAAAATTAGCAATTCCAAAGGCAGGGTTTAGTATAAACCAGAGAAAATCCTCTATGATCCAGAAAAGCATAAGAGATGCGATGATTCTGGCTTCAATTTTTAATGACCAATTGAAATTAATAAACACTCCGAGATGAAATACCAGAAACATAAAGCTAAATACCCATGCATGATAACCGGTCATCGGTCTTCCGCCCCAGAATATATCAAGCAGCCAGTGATTTTCAACCCTCCATGTAGGAAGGCTTGCAGCCCAGCCTTCGGGGCCTTCAATTTGAATCTCTACTTGCGAGAAAAATAATGCCGTAAGAATTACCCAGAAGAGTAGAAGCGCCAGCTCCACCTTCCATGATTTTTGTTTTATTCCCATTGCTTCCTACTTTGTAACCATATCAATAATTTCATCAAGTTTTTTAAATGTTTCACTGTTGCCGTTTTGTTTATACTGATTGATATTGTGCTGAAAAACATCCAGATCAAAAAGAAATGCTTTTATCGAATCAGAAGAAAATTCATTAAAATGTCTTCCATATCCGCATGTTTCAATATATGCCGCATTCACGTATTGTTCAAATTGTCCTTTTATCGGAACACTGCATACCGGTTTTTTTAAATAAACCGCTTCGCTTAGAAGAGAAAACCCGCCATTTGCAATTACCGCTTTTGCTGAAGAAAGATCTTCAATAAAATCATCCTCACTGAATTCTTTTAAAATGACATTGTTGCAAAGTTCACTTTTGTTAAATCCATAAACGACAAAATTTGTTTTGGAAAGCTGCTTTAAAACCGGGATAATATTGTTTTGGCTTGCCGAAGTTTGATAAACAAGGATGTGTTCTCCTGGTTTACTATGTGTGTTTAGTATTTTATTTCTTAAAATAGGAGGAACAAGAGAAGTATTTTTTTTGATGGTCTGGGCATTGAAAAAAGAAGTAATTAAATAATAGTTTGCATTGGGCACCTTTGCCTTAACAATATTTTTGGCAATGCGATAGTTGCTCTTTTCCGATTTAGGGATAGCAAAGTCGAGTTCGCAGCGGTTCAGTACTTGTATATTATCAATGCAAATTAACGGCGTTTTATTGAACTTGGCAAAGAAAAAGGCAAAGGAGTCAAAATCGGATATAACCAGGTCCGGCTTGAATTCTTTATGGACTTCCCAATATTTATTGAAATTGGTAATCAGGTCCTTCGGTCCGTTTTTCAGCAGCATTGATGCAGAATTATATTTTGAAACTTTTCCATTCTTATAGGCAAGGTGAAAACCCTTTATTTCAAAAACCTTTTCGGGAAAGCGTTCTTTCAGAAACAGGTATGCCCTGTCGCTGGTTACTATCCTCACATCGTGATGCTTTACCAGGTGCGATATGATAACATTACTACGAGTGGCATGCCCCATTCCCTCGCTCGGCAACCCGTATAATATTTTCAAGAGCATCTCCTTTTTTTGATAACAGGATTTTTTCAACGCGCCAGGGGCAGCGCGGTTTTTTGCGCCACCCTTACTACAGGATAGTAAATCTCGTTGTTAATTTATCTCAAAAATTTATGATCGGATATAAAGATTTAACGGTCCTGATCACCTGGAAGCAGGGCGCAAGCCATGCGGTTGTTAGCCAATCCCGCAGGCTACTTATACTGTTATTTAGCGCCAAACAATCGTTCAGCAGCCCTTCGTCCAGTTTTTTGATATTTATTATAGCTTTCGGCAGCTGCTTTTTTTACTTGGATCTCATTTCCTCCTGCTATCCATTGTTTGATTGCAGCATGAAGCGAATAAGCTTCCGGTGCCATAAGGCCTGTCGTTAAAAGCAGCGGAGAAGACCCTAACTTTTTAAGTCGAGGCAAGAAATATTGTTCACTCTTACACGCTAATACAATGGCATCATTTTCTATCTTATTCGATTCCGCTTTCGGATTGGAAATAGTTAAGTTTTTGACACCAACATAATCCATTAACGCATTGTGACCGACATAGACTATCAGATGAGCATTGCCTCCAGCGTGAAGCTTTTTGTCTTTCAATTGAACATCAAAAACATCTTTTCCTGCATTATAGTTCAAGAAATGCTCAATGGTGTCTTTAATAAATTTCCCATCCCAAGCATCAGCTACTATATAAACGGGAATATTGTAGCCATTACGTGAAAAGATTTTTTTAAGCACCAGCCTTTCTAAAATTCGTTTATCATGGGGTTTTAAAGTGACGACTTTTTCCCATCCGCCGTCCTTTATCATATAGGTTTTGACGCCATATCTTGCTCCCCAATAAAGGTTAGTTCGAGCGTCTTGTCCATTACCTATTGCCTCTGGTACAGGCACAATCCATTGATTTTTATTGTCAGCGAGCGCGACAGAAACCTGAATCACTATGGGTTTTTCAATAGCAATATCATTATCAATACGCGTCTGGGTATTTGAGCCCAACGCAATATAACTATGACTTAATAAAATAATCAGAACAATTATAAATGGTCTTCTTGTTTTCATCTTCACTCTTTATTCGGTGCTAACAAGTAATTATACAATATTGATATCTTCCAATTCAGGATGATAAACAAATTTGAATAAAAATATTTTGATTCTCCTGAACAATCATCAATCATTTAAATTAATTTGAAATTATATATTCTATTTACAACCTTTTTGCAATGATATTCAGAATATCGCCTGAAGTGATAGTAATCCTATGCGGCAGGTCGTGGGCTTACCTGCTATCTAATTATTGGAAGCCTTTTTGCGAGTCAATTACCAGATATGACAATCAAAATAATGGCAATAATTTTCTTGTTATGATACACTCTTGAACATATCTTGGGCAGGGAAAAAGGTAGGTATTTAAACCCATGATGCATTGTAATCATTAATTAAAATGGCGGAAGTGCATGGGAATCGAACCCACCCGGGACGGTATTAGCGCCCCACACCGGATTTGAAGTCCGGGAGCCCCACCAGTGAACTGCGCACTTCCAATTAATTGTTGGCATATAATAGTAGTCCCCGTATATTTGTCAATCATTTTATATCATGGCGATTTTTTATAAAGGCATTATGCTATAAATAAATATAACAGACTATTGTAAACCGGATGCATAAGTTATAAAACATTCAATAGAAAAAGGTTATACAATAGAGCCGCTTTCAAAACGTTTCAGTTTGGTCAAGCTCAAGGCGGGAGAAAATATCAACCGCAGGAATACATTAAGTATTTCGAGGATTGAAATTTGAGCCCAACGCAGAGATCGGCTAAAATGGGGCGTTTGAAACTGGCTCAATAAGGTAAATCTAATGGAGTTCATATGATTAACAGCAAAAGACTTGCGGATACATTCCGTTTTCTTGTCGGGATAGACAGTGTTTCAAAACAGGAAGGCAAAATTGCGGCAGAATTAAAAAAGATTTTTGAATCTATGGGGGCCAAAACCGCTTTTGACAATGCGGGAGAAATTATCGGAAGCGATACCGGAAATCTGATTGTAAAGTTTAACGGCAATAAGAAGTCCCATCCCCTTCTTTTGAATGCACATATGGATACGGTAGAGCCGGGAAAAGGTATTGTACCTGTATTTAAAGACGGCGTTTTTACAAGTGACGGCAGTACAATACTCGGAGCAGACGATAAAAGCGCGATAGCAATACTGATAGAAGTAATGACGGTTCTTAAGGAAAATAATATAGAATTTGGACCAATCGAGATCGTTTTTACCATATGTGAAGAAATCGGACTGCTGGGAGCAAAACATCTTGATATGAGTCTTATAAATGCAAAATACGGATATGCACTTGATGCTACTGATACGGAAGGTATAGTTACACGCGCTCCGGGCGCTAACAGGCTTGAGTTTATAATTCACGGGCGGGATGCCCATGCAGGAGCTGCTCCCGAAAAGGGCATAAATGCTATTGTTCTTGCCGGAAAAGCAATTGCCGGGCTTGAGATTGGACGTATCGACCGCGAAACAACATGCAATCTTGGTATAATAAAAGGCGGTGTAGCAACAAATATTATCCCAAGTTATGTCAGTATTAAGGGTGAGGTCAGAAGCCACAACAATGAAAAGCTTAAAGAAGTCACAAATAAAATAATATCTTCTTTTGAAAATGTTATTAAAAACTACCAGGACAATTCATCCGATGCCCTTCCAAGAGTAGACATTATTGTGGATGATGATTTTTCAAGCACAAACATCCCCGAAAACCATACGGTTGTAAATTTAGCCAAACAGGCTGCTGCCAATCTTGGCAGAAAAATGATAACAAAAATTACAGGGGGCGGAGCGGATGCCAATATATTTTTTGCAAAAGGTATTATGACAGGAGTTATAGGCACCGGCATGATAGATATGCATACTGTGCGGGAATCGGTTAAAGTAGATGATATGGTAAAAACCGGCGAACTTTTACTTGAGATTATAAAGCTTCATTCAATTTCTATCCCAGGCTGAAGGGAAATATATATGATTGCATATTTTGACTGTTTTTCGGGGATAAGCGGAGATATGACTCTGGCAGCTTTTATTGATCTTGGCGTACCGGTTGATTGGCTTATAGAACATATTAAAAATATACCCCTAAATGATTTTGATTTGTCTGTATCAAGTATTTCTAAAAACGGAATCAGTGCAAAGCAAATTGAAGTTAAAATTGCCAAATCTGGCACATCAAGAAATTATTCCCAGATTTTGTCTCTTCTTTCAGAAAGCTCGCTTTCAGCCGATGTTAAAGAAATGAGTATATCTGTTTTTGAAGTAATTGCCGAAGCTGAAGCTATGATACATGCATGTCCGAAAGGAAAAGTGCATTTTCATGAATTGGGCGGTGTTGATTCAATCGTTGATATTGTAGGAACGGCCCTTTGCATTAACTACCTTGGAATAACAAAGTTATATTCATCAAAAATTCCTATAAGCTCAGGCTTTGTAAACTGCCAGCATGGCACAATTCCGGTTCCGCCTCCTGCCGTGTTATCAATATTAAAAGATGTCCCTGTATATGGTGTTGATATAAAAAAGGAGATTGTCACACCAACCGGTGCCGCTATCGTTAAAGCCCTTTGCCAATCATTCGGAACATTTCCCGACATGATTGTAGATAAAACAGGCTATGGAGCTGGCAAATATGATCTTGAACATATTCCAAATCTTTTAAGAATAATAACAGGCAGGGACAATGTTAATGAAATCTGTCAACAGGATATTGTAGTGCAGATAGAAACCTGCATTGATGACATGAATCCTGAAATCTTCGGATTTCTAATGGATCGCCTGTTTGAAGACGGAGTCCTTGATGTTTACTGGTCACCTGTTTACATGAAAAAAAACAGACCCGGAACAAAGCTATATGTTATTTGCAGCCAATATATTAAGGATGCCATTATTGACCGGATTTTATCCGAAACTACTACAACAGGTGTCAGATATCACGAACTCCAAAGGAAAAAGCTACCAAGAAGACAGGCTGAAATTAAAACAAGCTATGGAATGGTTTCGGTAAAATGCATCACCAATCCGGACGGGACAAAGCGTTTTACACCCGAATATGAAGTTTGTAAAAAAATAGCTCTTGAGAAAAAGATACCTCTTAAAAATGTTTATGAGAATATCTTAAAAGAGTTATCATGAAACATAATCCTCATGTAGTTATATTGGGGGCAGGCTTTGCAGGATTATGGGCTGTGCGGACTTTATCCGGAAAAAATGTAGAAGTCACTTTGATTGATAAAAACAACTATCATACATTTCTGCCGCTTCTTTATCAGGTGGGCGCTGCAGAAATCTCACCGGAAGATATAGCATATCCTGTGCGATCACTTCTTAGAAAATATTCAAATGTCAAATATCTAAGGTCGGAAGTAAGAGATCTTAACCTTGATTCAAAAACCCTGATAGCAAATGGCAAAAAAATAAGCTTT
This sequence comes from Pseudomonadota bacterium, assembly GCA_043825875.1. Lineage (GTDB taxonomy): Bacteria > Desulfobacterota > Desulfobacteria > Desulfobacterales > RPRI01 > RPRI01. The sequence continues at coordinate 20,287 of JBDRRF010000114.1, forward strand.
GACTACTGCATCATTGCTACAGGCAGTACAACGAATTATTTTGAGATACCGGGAGCAGAATCAATTTGCTTCAAGTTAAAAACATTAGATGATGGTATTGTAATCAGAAATCATATACTCACCTGCTTTGAAAGAGCTGCGTTTTGCACGGAAGCTGCTCGTCAAAACAGCTTGCTGACATTTACAATAGTTGGAGGAGGCCCAACCGGCGTAGAATTTGCCGGAGCGCTTGCAGAATTGCTATACGGGCCTATGCGAAAAGACTACCCGAAATACGATATTGATAAAGCACGCATAGTATTAATAGAATCTTCAAACAGGATCTTAGGTATGCTGCCTGATTCCCTGGGATCATATACACTTAAAAAGCTGCAAAAGCTTGGTGTTGAAGTCATGCTGGAAACATCCGTTGAAAAAATCTCACCGGCAGGTGTTGAAATCAAGCAAGGAGTAACTATAGAATCCGAAACTATAATATGGTGCGCAGGTGTGAAGGGACCTGCTGAAGCAACCGGCTGGCTTGTTCCGCTTGCAAAAGATGGAAGGATAACGGTTTGTAAAGATCTAAGAATTAAAGATTATGAAAATGTTTATGCAGCCGGAGATGCCGTATGGTTTGAGTTTAAAGGAAAACCTTTACCTCAGACAGCACCTGTGGCAATTCAGCAGGGAATAACTGCTGCTAAAAATATCTTGAAGCAAATAGGAGAAGCTCAAACTCTACCTTTTATATTTGTCGATAAGGGCACCATGGTCACAATCGGCAGAAACTCTGCTGTTGCAAGTTTTGCCGGCATGAAGTTTAAAGGTTTTTTTGCCTGGCTTATATGGCTGATTATTCATTTGATGAATCTTATCGGATTCAGAAATAAAATAATAGTACTTATTAACTGGTCGATTGATTATTTTTTATTCGAAAGGGCTGTCCGGCTTATTCTTCCTTCATGCTGCAACGAACCCGGATTTGTTTCATGTCTTAGACGGAAACGTAATAAATAGTCATATATGTTTTTTATTCGTCCCACAGCTTGTGAACCATATCAATTACAGTATTTTTCTGCGTTTCTGTGAGGGGGCAAAATGGTGAATTATCAAAGGTTGTTTCCCTGTTTTCAACTATCAGAACCATTGCATCCCTGCTTAATGTATGCGTATGCCAAGCTGATTTTTTTACATTGTAAATTTTAAATGGCTGCATATTTTCAGCATGAATATGCGTAACTGTTTTACTTCCATCACCAATAAAAAGAATACAGCGTCCGCGCAAAAGTACAAAAACCTCGTCTGTTTCATCATGACGCTGCATAGCAGCGAGGTTTTGCGGCAGGAGATCGTCGCTGAAATTTAATATGGCAACACGCCATGCGCCATAATCTACAACAGGCCTGTAACCTTCTTTCGTATAATCGCAAATATCTAAAAGTTTTTCATGCCAGGCTTTGCTATTTCCGTTGTTCATTATTTTTTTTCACCGTGGTTTTTATTAATGGACTCATAATATTTCAAAAACGGCATTTTCTGCAAAAAAATAGTTTATTGACAATCTTTCTTATTATTTTATATAGGTTATTCTTTGATAAATTATTTATATATTATTTCCCATAATATTTGGATATAATTATATTGAACGATGTTTATAACATACCGCTGTTAAAATCATTGTCAATGTACAAAATGCTAATATAAGAAAAATATTTGTAGTTTTTATAATTGGTTTGGAGAGCGCGCAAAAGCTGAACTATGGAGCCAGTTTCAAAAAAGCAGGGGACCGGACCGGGGATTTATTGGTTTTAGCAGGGAATTAAAAAATGACTGAGGAAAACTTAAACTTACAACAAAAATGCTCCGATCTTGAAAGACAATTGGAAGAAATTAAGAAGGAATCTTTATACTACAAGAAACTATCTGAAGAAACCGGCAAAAACCACCTAAGAGAAATAGATGAGCTCTCAAAACTTATTGAAGCCTATAAAGAATCTAAACAGATATTACAGGAAAGCGAAGAAAAATACAAATCTCTTATAGAATTGAGCCCTGATCCAATTGCTATTATACAAAATGAACAGCACCAATTAATAAATCCGGCATTTACAAAGCTTTTCGGGTTTACGCAGCTGGATATAGATCAAGGGATAAATATATTTGATAATATTTGTGAGGAAGACAAAGCCGAAGCAAAAAAACAGTTGTCTGATTTAATCTCCGGTAAAACGAAAAAGTCACAAAAGCCTGTTTTTAATTATACGACTAAAGATGGGTCAATAATAATCTGTGAGACATCTTCTTCTATAGTAAATTTCAATGGAAATCCGGCTGTGATGTCATTTGTCCGAGATATTACAGAAATAGAAAAAGCCCGTGAAGAAAAAGCAATCCTTCAAAGAAAGCTCAGAGAGTCAAGAAAAACTGAAACCATTGCAACCCTTGCAGGAGGCATTGCACATGAGTTTAATAATGCATTATTTACAGTTTCAGGTAGTTTAGAACTTTTGCAGATGATTTTGCCTGATAAAGAAAATTATAGCAAATATACTGAAACAATAGCAAATTCTGTTCGACGTATGGCAAGCTTAACCGAGAAACTGTTAGCCTATGCACAAGGCGGAAAATATCAGGCAAAACTTATATCTTTATGCAACTATATAGAAGAAACACTCACCTTTATAAAATCTTCGATCAATAAGTCTATCAAAATTGAAACAAACTTACCTAAAGATATACCTGAAATAATGGCTGATATTACCCAAATGCAACTGGTGATATCGGCCATTATGACAAATTCATCTGAAGCCATTGAAGATGAAGGCTGTATCAGGATCAGTGTTAAAGAAGTAAAAATAGATAAAAAATATATAAAAAAATACCCGCATGCTAAAGCCGGCAATCGTGTTTGCCTGACAATAGAAGATGATGGGAAAGGAATGGATGAGGAAGTTCTAAATAGAATATTTGATCCTTTTTTTTCGACAAAGTTTCAGGGCCGCGGGCTTGGAATGGCGGCAGTATATGGAATTATAAGAAATCATAACGGATGGTTGGCGGTTGATTCAAAGTCAGGAAAAGGAACAACGGTTCGTATTTATCTGCCGGTTGCTCAAAATCATATAAAGCAAACCGAACTACCTGAGGCAACAGTACAGTCCGGCACCGGTACTATACTCATAGTTGAAGATGAAAAACCGGTTATATTATTATATAAGCAAATGTTGCAAAAACTTGGCTACAAAACAATAGAAGCCGAAACTGGTGGTGAAGCTATTGATATTATTAGCCAAAAGAAAGAAAATATCAGTTTGGTACTGCTTGATATAAGATTGCAGGATATGACGGGCAGCACTGTCTTTTCAATAATAAAAAAAATAAACCCGGAGCAGAAAGTTGTAGTATGCAGTGGTTATTCGATTGATGGTCCGGTTCAAAGAATTCTTGATGATGGTGCTAACGGATTTTTACAGAAGCCTTTTTCCTTTGCAATGCTATCTGAAAAAATTAAAGAGGTACTGGCTGAATGATGATTAAGTAAAGAGAGCCAGTTTCAAAACGTCCCATTTTGGCCGATCTTAAGCGTTGGGTGAAAATTTTAATCCTCGAAATACTCTATATATTCCTGCGGTTAAAATTTTCCCCCGCCTTGAGCTTGACCAAACTGAAACGTTTTGAAAGTGGCTCAAGAGTTTCATGAATTTGGTTACGTATTTGTTATTTCGAACATAGTGAGAAATCTTATTTGAAAGGCCTTATAGGATATCAAAGTGAACTTTTATAAAGCTTCTGGCCAAATATTCTAAATCTCCCACTGTTTTTTCTGCCCTCCGTCAGGAAAGCCAATCAGGCATATTTATGATATTTAGCATATTGTGCCGTATGCAATACAGCAATTACCGATATATCATGAGAATATTTTTTTATGCGTAGAAGCTTTCATATGAATATATCTATCTTGCTGATATGATTAGTATTGAAATATTGGCATGATTTAAGCATTGTTACTGTTAATATTCTCTTTAACCTATTGCCGTCTGATTATTTGTGGTCTTTAAAAAATATCTGACCTTAAAATGACAGCTTTGCCGCTGCAAATGTCCCATCTGCCACGGCTCGGCTTTAGATGGATATTATGTTAAACTATCAGAAAGATATAAAAGTCTATAGAGGGAGGGAACATGCTCAGGATTAGCTATTTGACTGTCATTTTGCTGCTTTTATGGAGCTGTTTCGCATCCGCTGCAGATCTTACCCTGAAGGAATGTTTTAAAAGGGCTGCACAAATGAATCCTGCTCTTATGGTGGCAGCCCACAATAAAAATTTAGCCAAAGAAGATGTAAGCATCGCCAGAAGCGGTTATCTTCCCCGACTTGATATGCAGGGGGGGTACACATTTCAGGATGACCCCCAGGCGTTTAAAGCTCTTGGCGGTTCTTTTGAAATTCAGGAAAAAGATTACAGCTCATTAAATCTGGTGCTGAACCAGACCATCTATGATTTCGGCAAAACATCTTCTATATATAATAAATCAAAAGCAATGGAAAAAGCCGCCGGATTCGATTACAAAGGAAAGGAGCAGGATGTATTTCTTCAGGTGGTAAAAGCATATTATGGAATACTGGAAGCAAAAAAAATATTGAAATCAGCAGATGAAGAAGTACTACAGATAACACAGCATCTTCAAATATCCAAAGATTTTTATGAACAGGGCATTTCAACTTTAAACGATTTTCTTCAGGCTGAAGTCAAGCTTGCGGCAAGCATACAACAGCAGCTTGCCGCAGCAAACAGATTAGAAAACAGATGGCTTTATTTAAATTATCTTATAAATCAGGTCCCATCATACAGACCTGAATTGGAAGACAGATTGGAACACATAGAAGATCTGCCTGCTCAAGGTATTGAAAAAGCAGTTGATACAAGACAGGAAATAAAAGCGATGAAAGAGATTGTAGCTGCGAGTAAATATGAGGTGCAAGACAGCAGAAGTAATTATGCCCCTCAAGTATTTATGAGGCTAGGATTTGACTATACGGAAAATGACAAAGCCAGGGAACAGTCGATTGCAATGGCTATGATCGGCTTGAAGATGAATATCTTCGACGGTTGGGCAACAACTTCCGGCTACCGGCGGGCTGTTGAGCAAAAAGTTCAAAACCAAAAGAAACTTCGCCTGTTAACAGAACAAATCAAATTAGAATACCGTACCGCCGCAAACGACGCAATGATAGCCAAAGAACGAATCAAGGCTACGGAAAAAGCTATTGAACAAGGAGAAGAAAATCTTCGTATCACAAAAAACCGTTACCAGGAGCTTGTGGGTACGGCTACTGAGGTGATTGATGCTCAAACACTTCTGACCCAGGTAAGAACGGATAATTATCGTGCTAAATTTGATTACCAGGTAGCTATTGCAAGAGTTAAAAGAGCAATGGGAGAGCTTTAAATTATCGTGCTAAATGAGGAGGCCGGCAATGGGAGAAGGTAAAGTGAAAATATCGGGACGGAAGCTTATATTGCCTGCGGTCATTTTCTTCTTTATTATAGGAATTGTTGCGATATATATGTCTGTTATCAGTGAAGGAAAGGTTCCCAAAGGCTTTCTGCGTTTGCACGGTTGGGTTGAAGGCACGGAGGTTAGGTTAAGTTCCAAGGTCAGGGGGCAGGTAATCCAGCTACAGGCCGAGGAAGGGTCGGAAGTGCATTCCGGTCAGCTTATTGCAAAGATCGATGCGGAACAGATAAAGGCACAGATTGCCAATGCGGACGCTGAAGTAGCGAAGGCACAGGAAGCGTTGCGGAGGGCCGGTGATGATATTATGGTTTTGGAAAGCAGGATCAGCGGGGCAAAAATTGCTTTAGAACTTGTTAAAAAGCAATCTGCCGCCATGATTGAACTGGCTGAAGCGGAATTCGAAAAAGCTGAAAAGGACTATAATCGTTTCTTATCGCTGGCCGAAAAAAAGTCGATAGCTCAAAACAGGATGGATGATATTAAAAAAAAATATTTTGTATCAAAGGCAGGTCTGTCTCTGGCAAAGTCTTCTCTAACAGATATCATGCTTAAAGAAAATAATGTGTTTACTCTGGGAAGAGAACTTGACACCGCAAAAAGGGCCGAGAATATGTCTGGATCAACTTTAAACGGTGTCTTGGCCAAAAAAAAAGAGATAGAAACCCTGCTTGATGATACGTATGTCTATAGTCCGGTAAAAGGCACGGTGATCGACAAGGCGATTGAACTAGGCGAAAATGTGGTGCCAGGAACACCCTTGGTGGTTGTGGTTGATCTTAAAAATCTCTATGTCAAAACATATGTCCAACAAAGCGATATTGGCAAAATCAAGCTGGGTGATGAAGCGCGCATATCCGTTGATTCCTTTCCGGACAAACACTTTCCCGGTAAGGTTATCCTTGTAGCTCCCAAAGCGGAATTTACACCAAGAGACGTTCAAATGAATGAAAACCGTTCCACTATGGTTTACAAGATAAAAGTCGATATTTCCAATCCCCAGGGTATTCTCAAACCGGGCATGCCGGCTGATGTAGACTTAAGGTGGGATAAGAACCGTCCATGGAATTAACAGGGTTAAAAGACTATGCCGTGCTGGTTGAGTCTTTAACAAAGAAATTCGGCCGGGTCACAGCGGTTGATGATCTTAATCTGAAAGTTAAGCGTGGGGAGATATTCGGTCTTTTAGGTTCAGACGGTGCAGGCAAAACCACAACTTTGCAGATGCTTTGCGGAATCCTGGCACCGAGCGCAGGCCTTATGTTCGTGGATAATTTCAACGTAGAAGTGGAACCTGATGGGGTTCGTTCCGTTATTGGGTATATGTCCCAGGATTTTACCCTCTATCTTGATATGACGGTTGAGGAAAATATCGATTTCATGGCGGATCTGCGCGGTGTACCCGAAGCCGACCGGCAGCGCCAGAAGGAGCGGCTGCTTCTCTTTTCCCGTATGGAGCCGTTTAGGCATCGCCGGGCGGCCGAATTATCAGGAGGAATGAAAAAGAAGCTGGCGTTAAGCTGTGCCCTGATCCACCTTCCTTCGGTGTTGATCCTTGATGAACCGACCACGGCTGTTGACCCTCTGTCCCGTACCGAACTCTGGAAGATACTTTATGAATTCATCGACCAGGGCATTACTGTAATTATTTCTACGCCTTATATGGATGAAGCTGAGCGTTGCCACCGGGTTGCCCTGATGCAGGAAGGTAAGGTGATTGCCTGCGATACTCCTGCAAATCTGAAGAAACAGATTAAACGGAAGGTCTGCACCATTAAGACGGACATGATAAACCGGGCTTGCCGTGTATTAAGAGACGAATTGTCAACACCGGTTCAGATATATGGTGATTGTATCCGTTTGTTTCTTGATACGCCGGAAAAGGACTTGGCGATTATCGAGGCTGGCCTTATTGCGCGCGGGATCATGGTCGAGGATTATTCCGAAACAACACCCACCATGGACGATGTTTTTGTCTCATTGCTGCAGGAGCAAGATAGGCAAAGGTCTAAAAAAGACTGGGTGCCATTTGCTTGTCCTGTGGGTAGTGGCAGTTCCATTGCGGTTTTTTCTCTTATAAAAAAATTTGGTAATTTTACCGCAGTAAACGATGTAAGTTTCGAGGTGGCAAGGGGCACAGTTTTTGGTCTTCTGGGTCCTAACGGTGCCGGGAAAACAACCGTGATCAAGATTCTATGCGGATTGACACCTCCTACTTCCGGCAGGGCAGAAGTAGGGGGTTTTGATATTGCTACTAACCCGCGCCAGGTGAAAAAGAGCATAGGATACATGTCACAGCTCTTTTCTCTCTATCCTGATCTTACGGTAGGTCAGAATCTGGATTTTTATGGAAGTGTTTATGGATTGGGCGGAAAGGAAAAAAGAAAAAAGAAAGATTGGGTTGTTGATTTTGCAGGCCTGCAGGGAAAGGAGAAATACCTGACAAGAGAGTTGGCAGGTGGCTGGAAACAAAAGCTTGCCCTGGGCTGTGCAATTATGCACCAACCGGCGGTGCTATTTTTGGATGAACCGACTTCAGGGGTGGATCCGATAGCCCGCCTGGAATTCTGGGATATAATTTATAGACTTTCGGAAGAAGGAATAACCACAATCGTGACTACCCATTTCATGGATGAGGCAGAACGTTGTAATATTATAGGCTTGATGAACGGAGGAAATCTCGTGGCGCTGGGTACTCCACATCAATTAAAGCAAGGCCTGGCCGTCGATTTTTATGAAATAGAGGCCCCGCCCCCGGTTCTGGAATCAAGCCGGCGGCTGGCTGAGCTTGCATTCGTACGCCAGACCACCTTGTTTGGAGACAAGATTCATATTCTGACGGATAAGCAAGATAATGAGCTTAGTCTGGAGCATCTGCTGGCGGCAGGGATAATGGTAGAAAAGATAAACAGGATACAACCTTCTATGGAAGATGTTTTTATCTATCATGTGCTGGATGACAGGGAGCAATAACAATGGCGTCCATGAAAAGAATAACGACAGTAATGAAGGCGGAATTTCGCCATATTATACGTGACCCCATAAGCCTTATCCTTGCCCTTTTTATGCCCATGTTTTTGCTCTTTTTGTCCGGTTATTCCATCTGCTTTGAATTAAAAAATATGCCCGTCGCGGTTTTCGACATGGATCATAGCCGGGAGAGTCGAAATTATATTAAAGTGATCGATAACACCCCATTTTTTCATATCAAACATTACCTGACCAGTTATGAGCAGGCAAAAGATTCATTGTCCAGGGGCGAAACCAAATGCGCCGTCATCATCCCTGCCGATTTTTCGCGCAGGATCAAAAAGGATATTCCTGCCAACATCCAGATATTGGTCGATGGCTCGGAATTTACCAGCGCTCAGTACATCATTAATTACTTAAGCGCTATCAACGCTTTACATTCAGAGGAAATTGTAGCCTCTTTTCTTAAAAAGCGGGGAATTGCCACAGACCTTGAGCCCATCGTTCTTACCACACGATTTTGGTATAACCAATCGCTTCGTGGGCTTACTTTCATCATTACCGGTGCTTTCAGCCTGTCCATCATGGGCATAGTTCCCATGTTATCCGCTCTGGCTATTGTCAGGGAAAAAGAATCGGGTTCTATCCAGCAGATATTCGTTTCACCCATCCACTCTTATGAATACATCATAGGCAAGATGGCTCCTTATGTAATCCTTCTGACCTTAGATTTCTATTTTTTGGTTGTTTTTGGACTATGGTGGTTTGAGCTTCCCTTGAGGGGAAGCACTTTTATCCTTGCATTGGCGACTTTTCTTATGACCTTTGCTACGGTAGCAATCGGTTTCTTTATTTCCACATTGACCAGGAGCCAGCTTACAGCACTTTTAATAGGCATTATTTTTACCCTGATGCCGGCTTTTATTTTTGCCGATGCCATCGCGCCTGTCGCAAACAGTCCTAAAGGATGGCAGTTTTATTCCTGCCTTTTTCCTGCAAGGTTTTACACCGGCATATGCCGGGCGCAGATTCTGAAAGGTTCCGGCATTCTAAGCTACTGGGAAGATGCCCTGGCGCTTGTGATCTATTGCATTGTCATCTTCGGGCTTAGCGCCTGGCGGGTAAAAAACAAGCAGATTTAAAGGAGAGATTAATCTTGGACAGGATTTGGGGATTGATTAAAAAGGAATATATACATTTCTATCGGGATCCGGTGGCGATGAGTTTGATTCTTTATTTTTATACAGCCTGTATAATCCTCTGCGGATACTGCTTCTTCTTTGATGCCAAGCACATGCCTACCGTTGTCTATGATATGAATCGTACTGCTGCCAGCCGTGAAGTCATTGAAAAATTCTTATCAACAGAATATTTTGACCTGGATAGCTATGCCGCTTCCATGGAAGACGTCAAAAGCAGACTCGATAGCGGTAAGGCAAATGTGGCGTTGGTTATTCCTCCCGAGTTTACCCGCGATTTAGCGAAAGGAAGACCTGCTTACCTGCAATTCATCGGCGACGGCAGCGACGCCAACCAGGCCGGGCAGGGGGCCGGTTTTGCCAAACGAATCATCGGTGAATTAAACCGGGATATCATAATTAGCCGCTTAAATAATCGGGGGATAACTGTTTCCCATATACCCGGGATTGATGTTAAGATAAGGGCTCTTTTTAATCAGGATCTAAAGAGCCTCTACTACGTAGTAATCTTTCATGTTGCCATAGCAGGTCTGGTCTCAGGAATAGTTCTTTGCTCCACAGCTGTTGTAAGGGAGAAAGAACGGGGCACTATCGATCAGATTTTAGTTACTCCCACCCGTTCCTGGGAATTATTGATAGCAAAAACAGTGGCTCCTCTCACAATAGGCCTGATTTCCAGTGTTTTTTCTTTTCTTGTTGTCTTTTGGTTTAAAGTTCCCATGAGAGGAAATCCTCTGACTTTCTTTATTTTTATGGCCTTTTTTCTGATCAGCTCCGCTGGCATCGGCATAATGATAGGCAGTATCTGTAATAATATGCTGCAAGCTATACTTTTATCGCTTGCATCAACCTTCCCAAGCCTGTTTTTAAGTGGTGTCATAACACCTTTGGAAAATCTGTCGCCGTTTCTGCAGAAGGTAAGCCTTAGTCTGCCATTCACGCACTTTATGATAGCCGCAAACAGCATCTTTCAGAAGGGCAATGGTTTCGATGTTCTTTGGCCTCAGGCTTTAATACTAATTGGGATGGGAGCAGGATATTTGTCTATCGGATGTTTTTTGACCTGGCGGCAATGGAAACAGTAGGTCTTTATGATACAATTGTTTAGAAGTAAATATCTTTTAAGAATATTATTTATCTTCATTATCTTCATAGCTCTTTATATTTACAACGATTATATTTCTACAGATTATCGCAACTCGAAAGATACTCAGATGCGTATGGCTGTAGTAGAAACTATAGGCGGGCCGGCTATCCCGATAATCGCTCAATGCTGTACCTCAAGAAATCTTACAGAAGGCATATATGCCCGCCGCAGCGATTTGCCCGGAGGATTCTGTTTCCATTCCGATTGTGATGTTGTTGCAACACCTGGGTTAAGCTATGAAAAGGTGTTTACCCTGAAGGTTATAAAGAAATGAATAATATGGTCAAACACATAAACCTTTTGTTGATGGCATATCAAAATATTATCCGCTACAGAGGAAAATCTCTTGCTATATTAATTCCTTTAATTCTGGTTATGGCTACTGCTTCTTTTATGATGTTTACAAGAGGCGGCTTTGTAAAAGATGCGCAAACAGCAAAAAATTTTCTTCCTGATATAACCGTTCAGGCAATAGAAGCCGGACGGGTGGGGAAAATATCCTTGGAAATAAAAACTAAGATTGAAAAAATACCCCATGTGAAGAAGGTTATTGCCAGGATATGGGGGTATCTTCCCTTAAAGATAGGATCAGTTGACACAGCCTATACCCTTATGGGTCTGGATCTTGACAACCTGTCGTACAGCTCTAAATTGCCCTGGGCAATTGAAAAAGGCGCTTTTCTTGTAGCCGGTGATCGCAGTAAAGCTGTACTGGGTTCCGGAGTAGCATTAAGTTTTAACGCCGATGTTGGAGACAAACTTCAAATCGAAGATACTCTGGGTAATAAGGGCGAATTTGAGGTGGTTGGAATTTTTAACAACACAGTACAAATTTACAGTACAGACCTGATCATTGTATCTATAGATGATGCTAAAGAATTTTTTAACTATGACAAAGATGAGGCATCCGATCTTCTTGTATATGCGGATAATCAGCAAAACGCCGATTTGATCGCAGGGGAAATTGTTGGCCGTTTTAGAAATACAAGAGTATTAACGGGTAAGGCGCTTACCAATCTGGTAAAGGAGGCTTTTGGACGCCGGGGAGGAACTTTTCAGGCTATGTGGCTGATACTGCTTGTAGCCATACTACTTTTGGTCTGGGCGCAATCAGCGCACATAAGTGTAGATATGAGTAAAGAAATTGGAATACTAAAAGCTGTAGGGTGGCAGACAGGAGAAATCATTGAGATGAAAATGATGGAATCCCTTATTCTTGGTATAGGAGGAACATCTGCCGGAATTCTTGCCGGGTTTGTCTATGCTCTGATGGGTACACCGGGAATATCAGGCTACTGTTTAGGTTGCGCCAGTATTTATCCAAAATTTCCTGTTCCTGTAAACTGTGATTTTATGTCCGTTATACTTCTTTTTATTCTGGGAGTACTGCCCCTAACGGCAATAAGCGCAATCCCTGCATGGCTGGCCGGGGTTGTCGATCCGGATGATACTATAAGGAAATAGATTTAAGGTGCAAGGAGAAAGGTACAAGGCAAAAAGAAGATATCGGGGTGAAGCAAACTTCAAATTACAAGCACCAAATCACAAATAAATCTCAATAAACAAATATTAAATTCAAAACGATATATAAATTAGAAAGTTTTATTTTGCATTTTGATTGTCTATAATTGTTTGATATTTGAAGTTTACTTTTTTTGGGATTTAATGTTTTGGTTATTATTTGTGATTTGCATTTTGTGATTTGGGATTTTATTAGATTGTTTGTGAGTTGTTAAGGGAAAAGGTAATAGATTGTTTATGATCAGGCTTGAAAATGTAAATAAAAACTACCGGTCAGGAAAGGTTAAAATCAAAGCCCTTGATAATGTTTCTCTTGAAATAAAACAGGGAGAATTTGTCGTGCTAAACGGCCCTTCAGGCTCAGGAAAGACAACATTTTTAAACATAACCGGCTGTTTAACAAGAATTTCAAGCGGGCGGCTCTTTCTGGCAGACCGTGAGATATCGCATTTTCCCGATCATTTTTTATCAGCTATAAGAAGAGAAAAATTCGGTTTTATTTTTCAGCAATTCAACTTAATTTCCGGATACACTACCTGGGAAAATGTTTCCATTCCCCTTTTACCAATGGGATTTTCTGAAAAAGACAGAAAAGCAAAAGCCATAAAATTGCTTGAAGACTTAAATCTTGAGACCAGAGCGGATTTTTTCGCAAATGAGTTAAGCGGCGGTGAGCAGCAGCGGGCAGCAATTGCCCGGGCACTGATTAATAATCCTGAAATTATTTTAGCAGATGAGCCTCTTTCCAATATAGATATTGAAAATGCCGGAATAGTAATAGATGTTTTGGAAAAACTGAAAAAAAAAGGGATAACAATAATTATATCTTTTCATGATTCGCAACCGCAGATTGCAAAATTAATTGACCGAATAGTATATTTTGATTCCGGCAAAATATCTTCACAAAAATAATAGCGCAAATGGCTTATGATTATAAACAATTTTATAATTACTTATCTCGTATGTTCATTTACCTCCGTCTTCATTGGACTTGTTGCTGCATTTAACGGATTTTATGTCTGGAAAAAATGGGACATCAACAGCCATGCGGATGAACAATATCTTTTGGAAAAAAGAGTTTATCTTCTTATTACCATATTATCTATAGGATTTTTCATAAGGCTTTTGATGGTACCCTTATGGTTTTATAGTCTGCACAGCATGATAATTTCGATTCCAGGAGCTATGTGTCTTGTGGGAGTGCATAATGTTAATGCTTCCTTGTCCTATATTGCAAGCACTCTAAAACTGGTTCTTCCGGCCTTATACGGGTATTGGTTAATCTTAAACTTTTTAGACCGTCAGGCAGAATCCCAGCCTTTTATGAAACAAAAACTGTTTTTTATCGCGCCTCTGGGAATCTTAATACTTCTGGAAACTATTTTCGATATTTCATTTTTCTTTTCCAACCCACCACGTCAGGTGTCTTGTTGCACATCTCTTTTTGACATTCCAAGGCAAAACATTCCTTCAATAGTATCACAATCTACATGGACGTGGCTTATCCTGTTTTATATACTTATGCTGTTTATTATTTTGGGAATAATATATTTTTTTATTGCTCATAATAAAAGTAAAAATTCCGGTCGCAATTGGTGGTTTGGAAATAAAACGGTTATGCTTTGTGAAACATTTTTGGCAACATCCGCCTTTGTTGTATTTATTCTTGCATTGCACACTAAAATAAGCTCTCTGTTTCTCAAACTTCCTTTTCATCATTGTATATTTTGTCTTGGCCAAAAAGTATGGGATGCTCTGCTTTCTTTCATTATGATATTTGTTGGGCTTGCACTTTTTATAATATATTTCTGGGTTGTTTGTTCAAAAAACTACAGAAATGTTAACTCCACCTTAAGTAAAAAAATGGTTAAATTATTAAAATGGTCCGGTTATTTGATAGCCGGAGGTCTGGCCATTCTCTCAATTCATTTGGTTTTGGCTATTTAGAACAACGGATAAACAATATGATGTTCATGGAGGTATTATGATGAAGAAATTTATATTTTATTTAACAATATGTATAATATTTTGTATTACCATGTCAGGGCTTTTATTAGCGCAAGATGATGTTCAAAAATACAAATCATGCAAATACTGTAGTATGGACAGGGAAAAGTTCGCCCATAGCAGAATTTTTATTGAGTACGACGATAGTACAACGGAAGGAACATGCAGCCTACATTGTGCCGCTATTGACTTTGCAATAAACATAGATAAGTTGCCTGAAACAATTTGGGTTGGAGATTATAATTCAAAAAATCTTATAGATGCACAAAAAGCTTTCTGGGTAATCGGCGGAAGCAAAACCGGTGTTATGACTAAAAGAGCAAAATGGGCATTCATATATGAAAAAGACGCAAAAAATTTTATTAAAGAAAACGGTGGAAAGCCAGCCACATTCGATGAAGCAATAAAAGCTGTATATGAAGATATGTATCAAGATACAAAAATGGTACGGAAGATGAGAAAATTAAAGAAAATGATCAAATAGTAGGGAATAATATATGAAAATTAAAACTATCATGGCTTTGATTATTGTAATTATTCTTTTTCCGGTTTTTATTGTTCAGGCATCCGAACGTTGTATCATGTGTGGTATGGATGCTTTAAAAAGTGAAACGAAATTTATAATCGAGATAACCGAAGGCAACAAAGAGATTTCTTCCGGTAAATATTCTTTATGCTGTTTACACTGCTTAGTTATTTTAAAGGCAAGAATACCTGAAGGTAAAATCGGTTCAATTCTTGCCCGTGATTATGACACTGTTACGGGAAAATATGACAGCGGCAAAATGATTGATGCCAAAAAGGCTTTTTATCTTGTGGAAAGCAATTCACGCCCAAAAGGATCAATGGTTCCGTTTATGTTGATTTTTTCATCTGAAAGCACAGCAGAAAAATATAAAAAAGTATACGGCGGTAAAATATTTAACTGGACAGATATTTGGAAATATACAGAATCTATCCAGTAATATAATTTTTCTTGACTTTGCCGGACAAATAACCGAGAACAAAAAAATTCTATACAGCCTACTATAAAAACAGTGTTTATTAGACTGATTGCTTAAATATGTAAAATATACCTTATTAATAAGTAAACAGCTTTGTTAATCAAAAAAACAACCTGAAAGGAGAGGAAATTATGTCAAAATATGATGTAATCGTAGCAGGAGGGGGCCATAACGGATTAATGGCCGGGTCTTATCTTGCGAAAGCAGGGCTTAATGTGTGTGTAGTTGAGCATCAG
>JBDRRF010000115.1:0-5354 GCA_043825875.1 Pseudomonadota bacterium
AATCCGGAGTTCAGTGATGGTAAGTGTCGCCCGTTTAATAGCAAGTTTCTTGGCTACAGTGAAGACAGGTGCGACACGTTATTTTGCATTGAAGGAATAAAACCGAATATACCCGACTGGAACTGGTGGTGATTTAATAGCCGCTTCATCAATAGGAGATATAAATATGACAGTAGAAAATGAAGCCAGGACGAATGCCACACTGACCGACCAACTCAGCTATAAGGAAACCCTGCCCAAGGGAGTCTCGTACATGGAAAACAACGGCTTTCTGGTCATGGCCGAGACCGAGGATGGAGACGAGATTTCCTGTGTAAGCTGCATTTTCCGCGTGGGCGGTGGCAAGAAGGGCCCCTGGCAGGTCGAGGACAAGTTTGTCGGACAAACCACTTTCCAGATCAAGCCCAAGGATTTCAAGGGTACGATCAACGATCTCGATTTCATCAGCAACCGCTCTTGGGCGACTGACGACTGGAACAGCGGTGAAGTTATCAAGACCAATGATGCGGTGATCTGGAAACTGGGTAACTTGCAATACATCTGCCGCCCCCCATACTGGGAAATCAAGGGCGAGCACATGGGCATTGAATTCGATCTGCTCTTAAGCGGTATCGGAGATGCCTCATTTCACAAAGGAACCTATGCCGATTTTGCCAAGAATAACGTCGCCGGCTATGAGGCTCCGCTGCGCTGCGAGGGTACCTTCAAAGTTGAAGGCAAGACTTACAAATTGAAAAAAGATAAATCCTTTGGCTGCCAGGAAAAATTCACCCAACCGGCGTGGGATCTGGCCAAAGTGCTCAGGGGAGAGACCTACTACTGGATCTGGTGGGCGAACGAATCCGTGCGTATCTTCATTTATTACTATCCCTCCGTGGGGAAAGCATATAGCCATGTGATGGTTGATGAGCAGGAAGTGGACTTTTCCGAAAACGGCACTAGTAATATCAAGATGGAAGAACTTGAGTATTGGATCGATCCCAAGACGAGAATGCGGATTCCTGTCAAGTGGCACTTCACCTTGAAGTCGCCAAAAGGGGAGATCAATCTTGATGCTTCGGCAGAATCACGGACCTTTTACGGCTACCTGAGCGAATCCGGTGCCACCATGCATTACGGACTGCACAGCCATAGCTTGGGCGAAATGACTTTGGCCGATGGCCGCAAGATTTCACTCAAGGACATGCGTACATACATTGAGCATGGCTGGTGCGCAATACCGCTGCCGGCCTTTGCGTGTTAATGCCTTGAGGCATAAGGCGAGGTCATATCTTTTTTAAAACTTAACTTTTAGGAGGAAAGAGATGAGTAAGAGAAGATGGGGGGAAGCAGGTTTGTTTGTGTTTGCAACTGTTGTGCTGTTAGGAATTTTCTCTTCAAGTGCGTCAGCAGGAATGGACGCAAGTTTTCATGGTTTTTTTGAATCCGGTTTTGTTTTGCGTGATACAACTGGTATTCAAAACGGTTTTTTCGATCAAGCAGAAGGAGTTCAACAGAGAAATACACTAAAGTTTGATATTGATGTTGACCCAAAAATAAATTGGGGTCCTATTGCGATACAAAAATTCCATCTGACCTTTCGTGGCGCATATGATTCGATTTTTGATCTTCGTGCAAATGAATATGACATTGAGGACAGAATGGGTGCTTCCAGATTCGATTATGGCTTGGAAGACATCAGATTCGAAGCTGATTTAAGGGAAGCCTTTATAGATTTTACATTTAAAAGCCCTGTTGGTAGAGGTTTCTTCAGACCTGGAAGACAAATTGTTTCCTGGGGCGAGGGCCTGCTGGAAACACTTAATGATGTTATAAACCCACCGGATAATTCATTTAATTTATTTTTTCAGAATCCTGATGATGTAAAAACTCCCCTTTGGATGGGCCGGCTAAATTACAGTTTGCCCAGCACGGCTAATCTTGGCCTTAATTTTGATTTTTTGTGGATTCCGGACATCAGACCTACTCAGTTCGGGCCTCTTGACACAGTAACAAATTATACATCTGAGGGTCAATTGGAAGCTCCATATGCAAAAATATTGCCGTTTGCCGATAATAGGGGGATTGCAAAATTCCGGTATAACGTTCCCACCAACAATAATGAATACGGAGCCAAGGTATCTGCACAAATCGGAGACAGACTCAACCTCTCTTTTGTATATTTCAGAGATGTAGTTAATGAACCAAGCGTGATAATGAAGGATTATGTACCCAACCCAACATTTTTTAATCTTCCTTTCCCAACAACAGCCGAGTTGAATTATAACAAGCAACATGTTTACGGAGGGTTTTTCAGCTATCAATTATTAGCCTTTGGTATGGAAGCTATAGTCAGAGGTGAAATTTCACGATATACAGCGTATCCTATAGGTCTCCCAAGATCAAGTTATAAAACTGTGATGACAGCAACAGGCCCAACCCAACATACATTTGAATATCATCCTGTTACAAAAACAATGCTTGCGATTGACAAGGATCTGCGCTTGAGGTGGCTATCTAAAGATCTGACAAAAGTTTCAATAGAATGGATACATAAAACTATTAATGAATGGAATAGCTATTTGAGTGATCCGCATTACGTTCCACATTATAACGGCACTACACTGGAAACAGCCAACCACAAAACACTCAGATACGACCGCAGAAATATGAGAGAGCAGGATGCGATCTTGCTTCAGATCATGACCTATTGGTGGGCTTCCAAACTCAATCCAATGCTTATACTAGCAGTTAATCCCGGAAAACATGGTGAAGGCACTACTTATATGATTAAACCTTCAATCAAGTGGTATGTTACCCCCCAGCTTTATACCGATCTCAAAATGCAGGCCTTTTTAGGAGACAAGGACGCATGCTATGGCTTTGCTGATGGTATAGAAACAAGTGAGGTAACTTTAAAGCTGGGATATGAATGGTAAACCGTTATTTAATTGCCGGAAAGTCGTTTAAACAGACATTATAAACATTGCCAGGCAATACTTGAAATAACAGAAGTTTTTTGAATTTGCGAAAAAGCAAAGGAGGAAAAAGTGAAAATAAGATTTATGCGATTTTTAAAACGGACAGGATTACCGTTACTTTCCCTGCTTGTTCTTCTTTTGGGTATCGGCGGTACTTTACAGGCTGCAGATTTGCCCAAGTTGATAGACAAGTCCAACTGCGCTCAATACAAAGACTTACTTATCCCCGCTATGTATCGTGCGGTTGAAAGAGGCGGCTGGGTTATTACACCGGGGAAAATAAACTTTGACTACAAACTTTCCAAGAGCTTTCTTGAGGCAAGCCCTAAGAATGAAGGGAAATTCGGCATAAATCCGAATGGTAATCTAATAGAAAAAAACTCCAACAAAATTGTAACACGTAATTTCTATGGTCTCCCTTTTCATAAAATTGATCTTAAAGATCCTATGGCGGGGGACAAGATTATGTGGAACTTCATTTTTGCACAAAACCGTATGATGGGTACCATACAAAGATATAGTTATGAATGGGTAAATAAGAGTGGTCAAGAACGAAATGCGTTTTCTGTTTGGTACAATGTATTTATGTATGGCCGGCCACCAGGGCAGGAAATAAGAAATCCTAATAATGTCCTTTTTTATGAACTTACGAATATTACAGCACCTATGAGTCTCAAAGGCACAAATACCCTGGCCACTATTTATATGGACGATAGACCGGACGCTAATTATGCATATGTGCCTGCTATTCGAAGAATGCGGAAGACAGGTTCCACATCACGCTCTGATCCATATATGGGATCTGATGGATGGATGGATCTGAACAATGGGTGGGCCGGGAAAAACTCTTCGATGAAATGGAAGTGTATTGGAGAGAAAACAATTCTTGTTGGTTTTACCAGTCCGGATATGATTCCGGTAGAAGATATGCCGGATGGAAGCATTACGATTAAATATCCATATAGCGGCCACTTTAAACTCAACTATACAATCCCGGGATGGAAGGGTGATGCATGGGCACCGGCGCCGGGCACTATTACTTATGTTCCCAGAAAGGTCTGGGTTGTAGAACAAATGGCTAAAGATCCGTATTACAGCTGGGGATTGCATATAGGTTATGTTGATCAGGAAACCTATGGAATTTGGTATAAGGAAGTATATGATAGATCCGGCAAATTCCGGACATGGAAACCTATTTTTCGTCACTACAGTGAATCTCCAAGCGGGAAAAACAATATTGGTTCACAATATGATGTTTCGTTCAACATAGACGAAGTAATTCATCATGCATCAGTTTCCGGCACGATGCCTTATTCTGAAGCCGGATTATATTTGCCTGCTTCAAAATTGGACCCCGAGTTTTTTACCACAACAAACTTCTTGCAGTTGTCTAAATAGGATGTATTCGTAATAAGATAACCTATAGAGTTATCTAAGCTTTAACATAGAGAAATGCAATATTATGGTAGAAAAATATGACGTTCCGCCCGTTTAATAGCCGCTTCATGGGCCTCGTAAGTAAATACAGGTGCGATACATTATTGTTCATTGAAGGAATAAAACTGAATATACACTACTGAAACTGGTGGTAATTTAATAGCTGCTTCATGACCTTCGTAAGCAAATAGCCTGGCATCCCGATGATCGCCGACGCCATGGCTGTTTCAGGTCATCAGTCCGCTTGTCCAGGTGCTTGCCACCACTGTAGTTTGCGCGTGTGTCCATCTGCGCGCGCAAACTACCAAATAATTATGGCGTGTTCCTCAGGTCCGGAATGGCAATATTAATTCGACTCGTTCTATCAGGTTACAATCACTACCATCAATAAATAGGAGAGCTTCTATCATGCTTCAAAGTGCAGGACATGCTATGAATATTTCACACGAAAAAATTGACAGTACACAGGAAATCGACCACATGACTAGTATTCCATATTACAGAGAAGTCGCAAACGAGAAGGATGTTTTCAGAGCCGCATGGCAAAGCCGTCGTGCGGTAATGCTCAAGGGCCCTACCGGCTGTGGCAAGACGCGTTTTGTCGAAGCAATGGCGGCGGAGCTTGGGCGCCCTCTGATTACAGTATCCTGTAATGAAGATCTGACCGCCGCAGACCTTCTTGGCCGCTACTTGTTAAAGGGTGGCGATACCCAGTGGATGGACGGAACGTTAACCCGTGCTGTACGTATGGGGGGAATATGCTATCTTGATGAGATCGTTGAAGCCAGAGCAGACACTACGGTTGCCATCCACGCGCTTACCGATCATCGGCGTGAAATGTTCATTGATCGCCTTGGTGAACAGTTGTCAGCGCCGCCTGAGTTCATGATGGTTGTATCGTATAACCCAGGCTATCAAAGCATCTTGAAGGACTTGAAGCCCTCTACACGCCAGCGG
>JBDRRF010000116.1:0-96551 GCA_043825875.1 Pseudomonadota bacterium
CCAGTTTCAAAACGCCCCATTTTGGCCGATCTTAAGCGTTGGGCTCAAATTTCAATCCTCGAAATACTAAATGTATTCCTGTGGTTGAAATTTTCTCCCGCCTTGAGCTTGACCAAACTGAAACGTTTTGAAAGTGGCTCTAAAGTAAAAAAAATTATTCACCCCTCAGATACCCGTCTTCTAATATTTTTTTAAGCTCTTCATAATTATATGTTATTGGAAGTTCGGGAAATTCGCTTTTAAAATTTTCCGGAGGCCTGAAAAGTATACCTTTATCTGCTTCTTTAAGCATGGCAATATCGTTATAGGAGTCTCCAACAGCTATGATATTGTAGTTAAGGCTTTTCAACGCAATTACCGCTTTTTTCTTGCCGTCTTTCTGGCGCAAATGATAGCCTTCAATCGATGCGTCCGGCCCTATAGTAAGAGAATTACAAAAAAGCGTTGGCCAACCGAGCTTTTTCATCAATGGCCCTGCAAACTGAACAAAGGTATCCGAAACAATAATTACCTGCGTAACGGATCTAAGCCAGTAAAGAAATTCACAAGCTCCCTCAAGAGGGTTTATCAGTTCAATAACTTTTTGTATATCCGTTATAGTAAGGTGTTCTCTTTCTAATATTTCCAGCCGTCTTTTCATCAGAACATCATAATCGGATATATCCCGAGTAGTAAGCTTTAGTTCTTCAATTCCTGTTTTTTGTGCTACATTAATCCATATTTCAGGTACAAACACTCCTTCAAGGTCACAGCATACAATTTGCATAAATCACCTAATTCTCTTATTTTCGGTCAGCCTGCTATACTCTGTTATTAACATGGCGGATACATTGTTTTACAGCAAAACAAAAAACCAATTAATCCTCGTCGCTGTCATCCTCTATCCTGATAAGCACAGGTTTTGCACTTACAACATCAAGTTTTGATATTTCGCCAAGAGCCTTTTTGACATCTTCTTCTTTACAAAGATGCGTAAACATAACAATTGGTACCGAACCGTTTGTTTTACGCCCTTTCTGATGAACCGATTTTAAACTGATTCCGTATTTACCTAAAATTCCGGATATTTTTGAAAGAACTCCGGGCCTGTCTACAGAAGAAAATCTGAAATAGTATTGAGTAGAGATTTCATCAACAGGCAAAATTGGAATACTTCGGATATTTGCAATCTGGCAGGAAAGCAAAGGAACTCTTCCAACCGAACCGCATAAAATATTTCTGGCAAGATCGGCCGTATCGCTAATGACAGCGCTGGCGGTAGGCAACATACCGGCTCCTCTTCCATAAAGCAGAATATCTTCGACAGCATCCCCTGTAATAGTAATAGCATTAAGCGAACCGTTTACATTGGAAAGCATATTATTAAAAGGTATCATTGTCGGATGTACCCTTGCCTCAACAGAATTTCCCATATACTTACTTATTGCAAGAAGCTTTATCCTGTATCCAAACTGCCCGGCAAACTCAATATCAAGAGGAGTAATTTTTGAAATACCTTCAACATAAACATCTTTTAAATTAATCTCCATACCATAGGCGATTGAATTCATTATAGCCAGTTTATGTGCCGTATCAAAACCTTCGACATCCAATGTTGGATCAGCTTCGGCAAACCCTTTTTCCTGGGCTTTAGACAGGGATGCTTCGAAAGTACTTCCATCATCAGTTATTTTCGAAAGAATATAATTGCAAGTTCCGTTTAATATTCCTGTCATGGAGCTTACCTGATTACCAATAAGTGATTCTCTTATGGATTTTATGACAGGCATACAGCCACCAACACTTGCTTCATATGCGATATCAACACCTTTTGCAGCAGCAGCTTTAAATATTTCATTCCCTGAAGATGCAAGAAGAGCTTTGTTTGCTGTAACAATATGTTTTTTGTTATCTATTGCTCTAAAAATCATATCTTTTGCTATTTTCTCGCCACCGATCAATTCTATAATTATATCTATTTCAGGATCATCCACAACTTTTAGTGCATCGTTTACAAATACGCCTTCGGCAAACTTTATACCCCTGTCTCTGGTTGTATCCACATCTGCAATATTCTTCAATTCCAGTTCAGCTCCTATTCTGGAACTGATCAGATCTTTTTTCTCAAGCAGTATTTTGGCAACGCCTGTTCCAACTGTTCCGCAACCAAGCAAACCTATATTGATTTTTCTCATAAATTTACAAAACCTTTCTCAAACCCCTGACAGCCTGGTTGATACGCATTGCATTTTCAATAAGTGCAAAGCGGACATAGTCATCCCCATATTCCCCGAATCCGAGACCGGGTGAAACGGCAACCTGTGCTTCCTTTATTATAAACTTTGAAAATTCCACTGAACCCATCTTTATATATTTGTCCGGAATTTTAGCCCATACAAACATTGTTCCCTTCGGGCTTTTAACATTCCAGCCTATACGGTTAAGGCCGGTTATAAGGGCATCTCTGCGCTCTTTGTAGGTATTGCATATATCTTTTACACAATCCTGCGGACCATTTAAAGCAATAATGGATGCTATCTGAATCGGCTGAAAAACACCATAGTCAAGATAGCTTTTAATTCTCCTTAATGCGGCAATAATTTCAGGATTTCCTGCACAAAAACCGACTCTCCATCCTGGCATGTTATAGCTTTTTGAAAGAGAAAAAAATTCAACCCCAACATCCTTTGCCCCTTTAACCTGCAGAAAACTTGGGGCAACATAATCGTCAAAAATAATATCTGCATAAGCAAAGTCATGAATAACCATTATATTATGTTCTTTTGCATAATCGACAATTTTTTCAAAAAAATCTATATTTACAACCTCGGTTGTCGGATTATGAGGATAGCTCATTATCAAAACTTTAGGCTTGGGCCATGTCTGCCGGGTGGCATCAATAAGATTTTCAAAAAAATCACAATCCGGCCCCACCGGTATTCCGCGGACTTCTCCTCCTGCTATAATTGCGGAATACGGATGAATAGGATAAGTCGGGGTTGGAGTTAAGACCACATCTCCGGGACTTATAGTAACAAGAATAAGATGGGATAAGCCTTCTTTTACCCCTATTGTGACAATCGCCTCATTATCCGGATCGATATCAACATCAAACCGGCGCTTATACCAGCTTGCTATAGCCATTCTCAGCTTGGTTATACCCATTGAAGCGGAATACCGGTGATTATGCGGCTTTTGGGCGGCTTCCACAAGTTTGTCAATAATATGTTGGGGAGCCCCAAGATCGGGGTTTCCCATACCAAGATCTATTATATCTTCTCCAGCATGCCTGGCATCCATTTTTATTTTATTTACAGTTGCAAACACATACGGAGGCAAACGATCCAGCCTGGCAAACTTATTCATAATATAGCCTCATCCTGATAAAATTAAATTCTGCAATCCGCCACATATATTAATCCTTCAATTTGTATGCATAATTACAATATATAGCATTTTATGTCAAAAAAATTGTTTTGACTTTTAAATGGAATACGTTTAATTTCATATTGATTTCAACTAACAATCATAAAGACTTTCCCTAATCTGCTTATAAACGGCATCTTATTTTCCTTATAGTAAATGGCTGCTTTTTTAGATTAATTTTTTAAATATAACGGATTCTATTTAAATGAATTGGAATATGACATGACAAAATCTCTAACTTATGCTGATTCGGGTGTTGATATTGACAAAGCGAACAGACTGATTGAATCTATAAAAGAAATAGCAAAAAAAACAAACAGACCGGGAGTTATCGGTGAAATTGGCGGATTTGGCGGCATGTTTTCTTTAAATACTAATAATTTTCAAAAACCTGTTCTGGTGAGTTCTACCGACGGTGTCGGGACAAAACTTAAAGTGGCTTTTATGGCGGGTAAACATGATACCATCGGTATCGATCTTGTCGCAATGAGTGTCAATGATATCATAGTTCAAGGAGCTGAACCATTATTCTTTCTTGATTATTTTGCAACCGGAGAAATCGATTCCCAAATAGCTATTGACGTTATCAAAGGTGTTGCCGAAGGTTGCAAGCAGTCTAAGTGTGCACTTTTAGGTGGTGAAACAGCTGAAATGCCTGGATTTTACAATAAAAACGAATATGACCTTGCAGGATTTGCCGTTGGGCTTGTTGATTACGGCAAAATTATAGATTGCTCAGATATCCGTATGGGTCATAAACTCATAGGCATCACTTCAAGCGGGCTTCACAGCAACGGATATTCGCTTGCCCGAAAAATTTGCTTTGATGTTCTAAATCTTAAAATTGATTCCTATGTTTCAGAGCTTGGTAAAACTATTGGAGAAGAGCTTCTTACCCCAACAAGAATATATTCCGCAATGATTCTAAGCTTGATTAGGGACCTTCCGATTCACGGCCTTGCTCACATAACCGGCGGGGGAATATCTGAAAACATTGTACGCATAATACCCGAAACATGCATGATCAAAATCATAAAAGACAGCTGGGATATACCTCCAATTTTTAATTTTCTTAAAGAAGCCGGGAAAGTCTCCGAAGCAGAAATGATGAGAACTTTCAATAACGGTATAGGCATGGTTGCAATAGTACCTGAAAAATCTGTGGATGAAATTATGGATCGTTTGGCCGGTTTTAATGAAAAGATATTTCTGATAGGTGAAATTGCGGAAAGAAAAGACTCTCAGGAAAAAATAAAGTGGGTTTGAGCAGGTATCTTTTTTCATGATTATTCTCGGCATCGAATCTTCCTGTGACGACACTGCCGCTTCCGTTGTTTCAGATGGGAACAAAATACTATCTACTATTGTATCATCACAAGCCAAAATTCATTCTCCTTATGGAGGTGTTGTTCCCGAACTGGCATCCAGAAAGCATATGGAGGCTATAATTCCGGTTGTTAGAGAAGCAATAAACACTGCCGGCAAACCCGGACAAATTAACGCAATAGCCGTTACGCAAGGTCCGGGGCTTATAGGTTCACTACTCGTTGGCTTTTCATTTGCAAAATCCTATGCCTTTGCACTAAACATCCCATGGACAGGTGTAAACCATCTCAAAGGACATATTAACTCCGTTTTTCTTGAACCCGATCCCCCCCCCTTTCCGTTCATATCGCTTCTTGCATCAGGCGGCCATACAGGAATTTATATTGTAAACTCTCACACCGATATCGAGCTTTTGGGACAAACCCGTGATGATGCCGCAGGAGAAGCATTTGATAAGGTAGCAAAAATGCTTGGCCTGGGATATCCTGGCGGAAGCATTATAGGAGAGCTTGCCCAAAAAGGCGATGCTTCAAAAATAAACTTTCCGAGAGCTTATCTGGACAAATCCGCTTTTGATTTCAGCTTCAGCGGCGTGAAAACTTCTGTCAACCGCTTTATAAAAATTAATTTATGCCGATATACACAAATGATACCCGATATAGCTGCCGGATTCCAGGAAGCTGTTGTTGAAGTTTTATCTTATAAACTTCTAAATGCCGCTATTTTAAAAAAATGTGAACATGTTTCAATTGTAGGCGGTGTTGCGGCAAACAAAAGATTACGCGAAAAAGTAGAGCATGATGCTATCTCTTTAGGAATAAAAGTACACATACCCTCAGTTGATCTTTGCGGAGATAATGCCGCTATGATAGCTGCAACAGGCTACCATAGCCTTATAAAAGGCGAAGTATACGATTTGAACCAGGATGTTTTTTCACGTGTAATATAGATTGGAATCCATTGAAGAAGCACTTGTAAAGCTTAATCCTTAAACTGTAAAATATAAGATTTATAAATAATCAATTTATACCAGACTCGGTATTCTAATTAAAAACAAATTCAAAATCATTTTATTCTTGCGTTATAGTTAAACAAAATATATAAAATGCTTTTGATTATCTTAGGAGTTTAGGCGTTTTAAGACACCTAAACTATTGAATAATATGTAAATTCCTATGCATTTGATTGTTTTAAGTGCATGAATATACTCCAAAAACAAATGGAGGATATTCATGGTTAACAAAGCACGAAAGAGTTCTAAAAAGTGGATTGAACAGACTCGAGATTACTTCATAGAATTTCTGAACAAAACTGATTTTCCTAATTTGGATCGTATCGGTCAAGAAGTCCGAAGTTCTTCTATCCGGAATGGCTAATCATGTTCATCCCTGTTCTATCCGTTAAAATGAAAATTAAAACTTATGTTCAGATCCATAAAATGACCGTCGAGTACTGGGAGCTAATTGCTAAAGATCTAAACTTAAAACCTGTAAGCGAGGGGCAACTTCGAGATTGATTAAAAAATTATCTGCCATCGCCTTAGAAAACCGGCAGTTTTCATCTGTCAAATGTTTCCTGAACTCTAACAACGACAGGGTGGTTAGCGCTGATAAAATGATGAATCAGCGCCAAAGGGCCTCAGTGGCATAAGAAGCAAAAAGAAAAAGGCATTATTCCCAAAGGCCTTCACAACATTGATAAAGAAGCCCTCTATAGTAAATCCCATTCGGCCGGATTGGTATGGCAGCCTTTCTTTTGCATCTCATAAAACAATATTTTTAGGCTGCTTCATTTTGATGCCAAACAGTGCCTCTTTGCTGCTATGGGTCTTACAATCCAAATGCATTAGTTAATCGCATATAAGGAAAAACGAACACCTTGGAAAATCAAGGACGAGGTGTTGGGGTAAACTCCCCGACCCCTGATTTATTTATAACTGAAAGGTAATTTGTTGGGCATCAAGAAAAGGAGAGTTTGATATGAGCATGGAAGACGTTTACACTCATTCGGTGAAAGGGGACAAAGTAGTTGTAAAGAGAGGCTTTTCATATCCTGGGTTCTTCTTCGGTTTTATTTGGGCATTCGTAAAAGGACTTCCCGGAATCGGCTTTGCTCTTCTCGCTGCAATTGTAGGTTTTAGAGCTTTCGAAGTTTTTATAGCTTCTATTGATCCCAAAATAGCACGTTTCGTTTCAGTCTCTTGTCCTTTGGTATTGGCCTTTGCTGTTGGCTCTATGGGTAATGAATGGATACGGTCTAAGCTGATACGGAAAGGATACATACATACGGCAAAAATAGGCAATGTGGACCCAGACACAGAGCTATACCCTAAACAACAAAGTATCTATTCAGACTATAATGAAATGATATACAAAACCAATGGTGACGATGCAAGTATTCAGGCTATTCTTGTTAAACTAAGTGGCAAATATCATGTTGAGTTGGATTATGTAAAAAAATCAGTTGAGAAAGGAAAAAATCTCGGAAATCCACAGGAAACAGGTTTCCCATATTCTGAATATCATCAAGCAACACCAATGCCAAATAGTAAAGAGGTCTCCAACTTTGAAACTGTCAAGCTCGGTAACCAAGAGTGGCTGGCAGAGAATCTCAGCACCGAAACAGAACACAGCTGGTGTTACGACAACGATTCAAAGAATTGTGAAGAATATGGCAGATTGTATACTTGGGATGCCGCCATTAAAGCTTGCCCTGAAGGTTGGCACCTACCAACTGATAAGGATTGGAATGATTTGATCATTTACTTGGGAGGAGAAGAAATAGCGGGCGGTACACTCAAATCTTCCCCATCAGGGCTTAACCTCAAGTTATCTGGATTTCGGAATCATAAAGATGGCTCTTTTAATTTCCTACGTCAAAGTGGTAACTATTGGAGTTCTTCGGAATCCAATTCGGAAAAGGCGTGGTTTCGAGCACTTAACTATAAAAATGCATTTATAAGCCGATTCGATGCTGACAAGAAGGCGGGGTTTTCGGTCCGTTATTTGAAAGACAGGCCAAAAGAAGGATAAGGAAAAGTCAGGGTACTATGCTGATGGTTTGGATCAAAGTTCTTTTCAGCCTATTTCAAATGGTATAAATAGTGAATTGGCATGAATAAAACTATAAGAAAAGTGTTTCAATGAATATAAATCAAAAGTTGGTAAGAATTACCCTTAATGTAGGGTATTAGTTGTTTCAAAGGCTGGATCTGATATTCATTACTTTAGAGATATCTACGAGCTTGATCGCTGTTGGATGCGAGGAGATAAAAGCAACCTGTGGCTTTTTGCTGCTATGGGCTTACTGCTCCAAACGTATCAGTTAATAGCATATAAAAAAAATGACCAACCTGGAAAATCAAGGACAAGGTGTTGGGTTAAACTCCTCGTCCCCTGAGTAATTAACTTTAAGGGAGGAACTACTACAGATAACCGAATACATAGCGGAGGTGAAACACATGGAATGGTACTACAGTAAAGGCAAAGAGCCGGTCGGACCAGTAAGTGAAGCGGATTTTCAGTCTCTAGTAAGTTCGGGAACAATAAATAGTAATACATTAGTTTGGAACCAAAGCATGGTTGATTGGCAAAAGTATAAAAAAGTCAAAACTTCTTCCGATCTTCCTTCCACTCCTTCTCCTTCCGACACTGCAAGCACGCAAAAATGCTCTGAGTGCGGCAAATCCTTTTCAAAAGATGACCTGATTCAATATGAAGGATCTAATGTCTGTGCAACCTGCAAACCTTTGTTTGTTAAAAAAATCAAAGAAGGCGTAGCTACAGGGGATTTACGTTATGGCGGATTTTGGATCAGATATGGTGCAAAATTTATTGACTGGATCATTTTACTTATACCAAATTTGATAATAACTTTTTCTTTGGGGCAATTCTTAACTCCTACAGGAAATCCAAATGAACCTTTTGTTTTTTCAGCATTGGGTGGATTAGGACTGTTACTCCAATTTTCACTACCTGTTATATATAATACCTGGTTTGTTGGAAAATATGCCGCAACACCAGGTAAAATGGCCTGCGGCTTAAAAATAATCACTTCAGATAATAACAAAGTAAGCTATTTAAGAGCATTCGCCAGATATTTTGCTGAGATATTGAGCGGATTGATACTATGTATCGGATATCTTATGGCAGCTTTTGACTCACAGAAAAGAAGTCTTCATGATAGAATATGCAATACTCTTGTCATAAGAAAATAAATTGCAGAGAATATAATGATAACTTGCAGTAAATGCCAAAACCCGATAGATGCGAACCGCATCAACACAAATAATTATCTGCCCTGTCCGCACTGCAACACCAAATTACGCGCCGATGTTTTTCCGGCCTATACCAGAAAAGCACCGGAAGCCGAAGCCGGACAAACTCTTATAATTGATGATGATGCATCGTGTTTCTATCATCCATCGAAAAAAGCTGTAATACCCTGTTCTTCATGCGGAAGATTTTTATGCTCGCTTTGCGATGTTGAAATGAATGGTGAACATATATGCTTTTCTTGTATCACAAATAAAAAAACCAAAGGTGAGTTAAAAGATTTAGAAACTCACAGAACACTTTACGACAGTATTGCAATTAAGATGGCAATACTTCCTTTGCTTTTTTTATTCTGGATAACAATTATCACGGCGCCAATTACAATTTACATTGTAATCAGATACTGGAAAAAACCTTCAAGTATTATTGAAAGGAGTAAAATCCGGCTTATAGCGGCTTTTATTATCGCAACCATTCAAATCGGAGGCTGGTCATTTTTTTTCTTCAACATCGCAAATAAATAATCTGCTTTTAATTTATTGCCATCGGAGAAACATGCAAAAAAGCGAAAAAACATATCGCCGTCTTCCCGGTAAAAGAAAACGGATCATAGGAGTAGATACCCTGTGGGCAGGTCCTGACCACATGCTATCTATTGAATCAAGCGGCGTTTCAGAAAGCTACAGACGTTTTTACTATAATGATATTAAGTCTATAGTTATTGCCAAAACCTTAAAAGCTACCATTGAATCTATTGTCATAGGCCTTGTAATAATTATTTTGACTGCATTTGCCATTCAACTTTCGGGTTCATTTTCTTCGTCAGCTCCCACTGCTGATGCCATGAAAGCACCTTTTGCAATTGTGCTGTGGATTATAGACAGCATACTTTTAATTTATTTTATTAAAAACATGATACACGGATCATCTTGTGAGTGTTGGATTGAAACGGATGTACAACGCGAAAAGCTTGTTTCAGTGAATAGATTAAGGGCTGCAAAGAAATTTATAACAACCTTAAAACCGTTAATTGAAAAAGAACAGGGCGTTTTGCCTATAGAAACGCTTCAAAATTTTAATCGTTTTCAACATTCTGATAAGGATAAATTATTCTGCGACAATCAAAATAAAAGAGCTGAGCCACTAAGCACTAAAAGCAAATATTTGTTTATCATGTTATATGTCCTTATTACCATCACAGGACTGTTTTGCATTATCACTCTTTACAATCGTTACGTATTTACTATAGTTACAGAAACACTCATGCTTTTTGGAATATGCATATTATCTATTATTGCTGTAGTCAAACAATCAGGAAGTACTATTAATAAACCATTAAAAATTATAAACTGGTCTGCTCTTGGCCTTGTGATAATCTTATTTGGCTGTGGATACATTGAATATTTCTGGCTGATATTTAAAAATACCAATAAACCTAATCTAATATATGATAATTGGCAATTGTTTGAAGTATACGCAAAAATAAATCCTTTTGAGTACCCCCTGATGCTTGGTATGGCAGTTTTCAATATCGCAAGCTTTCTTACAATCGGTCTTTCCGGATTAATTCTATCAAGAAAACAGGTATAACCATGCAGGATCTCTCCCGCAGGCGATGTTTTAATCATAGATCACGTGAAGCAGCAGCCCATTGCCTGGAATGCGGCAGATATTTCTGTAGAGAGTGCGTTACCGAACATGATGGTAGAGTTATATGCTCAGGTTGTATCACGAACCTGACTATAAGCGCTGAAAAAGTGAAGCAACGGTTCAGGTTCTTTGGCATGCTGCTTCTTTTGTTTGGCAGCTTGTTTTTTCTCTGGCTTGTTTTTTATTATCTGGGAGTATCACTGATTAAGATTCCTTCATCATTTCATGAAGGAGCAATATGGAAAAATCTTTGGTAAACATCTTATGAAGAAGCCTTTTTATGGCGATAACACTACAGCACCAGGGATTATAGAAGAAGCTGTTCATCTGCTGCGCCTTGATCCCTTTAAATTATTGCTTCCGTATTATATCGGCGGCATACCATTTATACTCGGCCTCCTTTATTTCTGGAGTGACATGAGCAAAAATCCTTTTGCAAAAGACTACTGTTCGGCAGCTTCATTGGGCCTTGCTTGCCTTTTTATCTGGATGAAGTGCTGGCATTCCGTTTTCGCCATAAAGATATATGAAAGCCTTGGCAGGTTTGAACCAATACGCTGGTCATTTCTAAAAATCATCCGCATTGTTGCTGTGCAAACAATAATACAGCCATCGGGCATTTTAATGTTTCCGGTTGCGCTTCTTATTACACTTCCGTATCCATGGGTATATGCTTTTTACCAAAATGTTCTGGTTCAGGATTATGGACAAACAAAAACCATAAAAGAAATTATCAAAGATACCGGAGAACTTACAAAATATAACCCCAGACAAAATATTTTTGTAATTTTTGTACTGTTGCTTTTTCAGTTGTTTGTACTGTTAAATATAGCTATCATCATATATATTTTGCCATATCTTATAAAAATGCTATCAGGAATTGAAACAGCCGCAACAATGGGTGGCTACAGCTATGTAAACAGTACTTTTCTTGTAACTGTTGTTTGTCTTACATATTTGTGTGTAGATCCATTAAAAAAGACAATCTATGTCCTTCGCGGATTTTACGGTGAATCGATAAAAACCGGAAAAGATCTGATCGCAGACCTTAACATAATAAAATCAGGCTTTAAAAAAGCAACTCTTTTGACATGTTTTATAATACTTCAAATCGTAGTTTATACCAGCATTTCCCATGCAACTCAAATTCCGGCTAAACAATTTAATATAAGCGCTTTTTCAAATATTGCGCCTGAAGAATTAAATTCTTCTATACAGGAAGTTTTAAGCCGGAAAGAATTTGTATGGAAGCTGCCAAGAGATAAAAAAATCAAAGATACCAGACCCGGTATCTTCGACTCATTTTTCAAATGGCTAAAGCCTTACTGGGATGATTTCAAAGATACTCTTAAAAAATGGTTTGATGCTATAGTAAAATGGCTTAAAAACATTATGCCGGATTCAAAAATAAAATTTGACTCCGAAAAAAAATCCCAAAGCAGTACGACCCTCATCATTTTGTATGCATTGCTTGCCATTGCGCTGATTCTTTCAATTATTTATCTCATAAAAATAAAATTAAAGTGCCGCAAAAACAGCCCTGAGCCTGAAACAACTTCTGTTATTACTTTAGATGTATCCGATGAAACCATTCGTGCAGATGCTCTTTCTACAAACCAGTGGCTTGAAATGGCAAAAGAATTTTTGGAAAAAGGAGAATTGCGCCTGGCAATCCGGGCCTTTTACTTAAGCACGCTTTCATCTCTTTCCGAACATAGCTTTATTTCAATCGCCAAATATAAATCAAACAAAGAATATGAATACGAGCTTGCAAGACGCGCTCATGAAAATAAAGAAATGGTTCTGGAATTTAAAGAAACAGTAAATTATATCGATAAAATCTGGTATGGCATGGTTCCTGTTAAGATAGAAGATATTGATAAATTTTGTGAAATACAAAATAGGATAATTGGTTTTGCGAAATAACAAACTGTCTTTTATATTCTTTGTTATTATCATCTCTGTTCTTATTTTTGGAATATTCAGGTTGTTTGCTGTAAGATTTGAGTCCGGCGATATTTATCCTGTTTACTCCACATTAAGATCCGATCCATTAGGCTGCATGGCCTTTCACGACTCTTTATTAAATTTGAAATCTTTAACAGTTAAAAGAAATTATACTCCAATAATAAAAACAAAATCCAATAATAATTTTGTTCTATTTTATTTAGGGATGCAACCTTCTTCCCTATACGGTATGCCAAAATCACACTTTGAAGCTCTTAACAGGTTTGTATTATCAGGAGGTCGTCTTGTTATAACCTTAGTGCCTATAAATAGAAATTTTATTCCCCGCGCAAACACAAAGAGTAAAAATAAAGATACTGAAAAACCCAAAGAAAATGAAAAAGAGGATAAACTAACAATTGATAAGTCGATTTCACTTTTTAAAAAATGGCAATTTGCATTTGATACTAAAAATTTAAATTCTAAATCCAACAAGAAAAGCTCTAAACAAAAATTTCCCATGTCTCACTGCCCTTTTGGCAATGTTTCATGGCACTCAAAATTGATATTAACAGACCTTTTGAAAGAATGGGAAGTTATTGCAACAGTAGATGATGACCCTGTAATTATCGAAAGAAAATACGGAAACGGATCAATAATAATATGTACTGACACTTATTTTATCAGCAATGAAGGGCTAAGAAATGAAAGTACACCGGCGCTATTAACATTTATGATCGGTAAAAACAGCAATATCATCTTTGATGAAGCCCATTTGGGAATTCGAAAAAATCCCGGGATCACATCTTTGATACTAAAATATAATCTTTACGGCCCGGTGATAGCTTTATTTGTTTTTGCTATATTATTTATCCGGAAAAATTCTTCCCATTTTTTGCCGCCTTTTGACACTGTAAAAGCACCCCAGGTTTCTGCAAGGGATCAATCTTCAGGTTTAATCAGCCTGCTTAAGCGCAATATTAATAAAGATAAATTATTAAATGTTTGCATTAACGAATGGGAAAAATCTTTTGCTTCAGGCCATAAGTATTCAAAACATAATATGGAATTATTAAAAAAAATAAGACAAACGGTTCAAACAAAAGAAGATTTTACAAAACCGGCTATCGAGCCGGTTGAAGGATATCGCAAAATCTTCAAACTACTATCGGAAGGGAAAAACAGATGAATGCCGACACTGATAAACTTGCAAAAGTGCTTGAGCTTATAAGACAAGAAGTTTCCAAAGTCATTATAGGTCAGAACCATGTGATTGATAAGTCGCTGATAGCAATTTTTACAGGCAACCATGTGCTTATAGAAGGAGTTCCGGGTATTGCAAAAACTCTTCTTGTCAGAACATTAGCCTTTGTCCTTGGTTGCGATTTTTCAAGAATTCAATTTACGCCCGATTTAATGCCAAGTGATATTACAGGAACTAATGTATTCAATATCAAAGACAGCACTTTTTCTCTGATTAAAGGCCCTGTGTTTACCACATTTTTGCTTGCGGACGAAATCAACCGCGCACCGGCCAAAACCCAGTCAGCGCTGCTTCAGGCCATGCAGGAAAAATCTGTAACCATTGATAATGATACTTACAACCTTTCTCCATATTTTACAGTATTTGCTACGCAAAACCCGATTGAATATGAAGGCACATATCCATTACCTGAAGCTCAAAAAGATCGGTTTCTCTTCAAAATAACAATGGATTACCCAGATCGTGACGAAGAATTGATTTTAGCAAAAAAAATGCTTGGAAATGATTCTCCTGAAGAGATACTTGCGGCAGGGGCTGTTAAACAGGTACTTACTCCCAAATTGCTTGATAAGCTTCGGCAACTTTTAACCGGTATAATTATTCGTGAAGAATTAATAGATTACATTGTTGAGATAGTAAGAAGCACTCGAACAAACCAGTCAATAATGATAGGTGCCGGGCCCAGAGCCACCCAGGCACTGATTCAGGCAAGCAGGGCTTTTGCTGCAATAAATGGAAGGGATTTTGTAACTCCTGATGATATAAAATATCTGGCTGTACCGGCTCTTGAACACCGGATAATTTTAAGGCCTGAATATGAAATAGAAGGATTAACCATACAGGAAGTAATTAATACAATATTACAGGATATTGCTGTGCCGAGATGAACCTGATTCCAACCAGCAGACTTCTATTTTTATTTGCAGTCATATGTATTCCGTTTACAATACTTGCATCTGTGATTTCCTCAGCAACAATACTCTCCTATGCAATTATCATTGTTTTTGTTTTGGCTGCTGTAGTTGACGCCATTTTCTCTGTTCGTTTATTTGATGGTATCCGGATAGAATGCAATGAATTGGTTAGAATGTCTGTGGGCAGGTCTTCTGCAATTAAAATTATAATTAAAAATGATGCAGCACAAAATGGGCCAATAAGATTAGGGCTTTTGTTTCCGGATCAATTATTTTCAGAAAATCAGGATATCTTTTTTAATCTTTCTTCCAAAGAGATTAACAGCGCCCTAACATGGCCTGTTAAGGGTTTAAAAAAAGGGCAATATCTGTTAAATAAATGCTACCTTGAGAAAAAATCTCTTGCAGGCCTGTGGGCAAAACGCACGACCTTTCCTATTTACTGCGAGATAAGAGTTTATCCTGATCTTTTTTCAGAAAACAAACTTCTTGCAGCATTATCCGCAGATAGAAGCATGGGAGCACACGCAAGAAGGCAAATCGGAAAAGGCCGTGAATTTGAAAAACTAAGAGACTATAATCCAGGAGACAGTTATGAAGATATCCACTGGAAAGCAACAGCAAAACGTAGCTTGCCGGTCACAAAAGTCTTTCAGGTGGAACGAACCCAGGATATCTATGTCATGATTGATGCATCAAGGATGAGCGCACGAAATGCCCATATTTTTAACAATGGTCTGCTTGGAAAAGAAAGAAGATCTGCTGATAATAATAGTAGCATATTTCCGCAAGAAACGATTTTAGACAGATACATTACTGCTGGTTTGATGATCGGCAAAACTGCCGAAAAACACGGCGACAATTATGGGATAGTACTTTTTTCAGATCGGGTCAGCCTTTTTATAAAAGCAAAAAGCGGAAAGGCTCATTATAATGTATGCAGAGATTCTCTTTATAATGCCGATCCGAATCGTGTAACTCCGGATTTTCGTGAATTATTTACGTTTGCCGGTACACGGATAAGAAAAAGAGCTTTAATGATCATTTTAACAAGCCTTGATGACCCTGTTATGGCTGAAGACTTTATAAAACACATCCATATATTAAGCAGGTATCATTTAATTATGGCAAATATGATAAAACCGGCCGCTGCTAATTCAATTTTTTCATCTTCCGATATTATGTCTATAAACTCTATTTATCAGGATCTGGGAGGCCATATCGTGTGGAACCGGTTAAGGGAGCTGAATGTTTCCCTTACAAGACATGGGGCCGATTTTTTTCTTCTGGAAAGTCGCAGATTGTGCTCGCAATTGATCTCAAATTATATCGATATCAAGCAAAGACAAATATTATGATCATAGATTTAAACAATTTTATCAAAGAAGAACAGCCTTTCTGGTCCGAACTGGAAGAAAAACTGGAAAAGCTCGATAAAGATGCAGGGTTTTCTTTTGATCTGTCAGGGGTTAAGAGATTTCATTATTTATATCAGCGCGCATCTTCCGATCTTGCCAAAATAATGAATTTTTCAGCAGAGCAGGATATTAAAGTCTATCTTGAATCACTTGTCGCAAGAGCGTACTCCGAGATTAATGAAAGCAGGAAAAATACTGAAAAATTTAATTTCTTAAAATGGTTGTTTAAAACTTTCCCGCAAACATTCCGCAAACAGATAGCAGCATTTTGGATATCTCTTGCAATAATGTCTGCCGGAAGCATCTTCGGTATTGCGGCAATTGCATTTGATACAGACTCAAAAGAAATTCTTATGCCGTTTTCCAATCTTATGATTGATCCGTCCGAACGTGTGGCAAAAGAAGAAAGCGCCAAAGAAGACCGGATGGCGGGACATAAATCATATTTTTCAGCACAACTGATGACCAATAATATCAGGGTTTCAATTTTCGCGATGGGACTTGGCATAACATGGGGAGTTGGAACAATTCTTGTTCTTTTTGTAAATGGAACTATGCTGGGAGCTGTAATTGCAGACTATGTTCTGGCTGGAAAAACCAAATTTTTACTAGGCTGGCTTTTACCGCACGGTTCTGTTGAGATTCCTGCCATTCTTATCGCCGCACAAGCTGGGCTTGTTATTGCAGGAGCTTTAATCGGATGGGAAAAACCTATTTCATTGCGGCAACGTTTAAGAGAAATTTCTTCTGATATTGTAACCTTAATCGGAGGAGTATCGGTAATGCTTATCTGGGCCGGCATTATTGAGGCTTTTCTTTCCCAATATCACAAACCGGTTATTTCTTACGAATTAAAAATCGCATTTGGCATAGTTGAGCTGATTCTCTTGATATTATTTCTTTCATTTTCAGGAAGGCAAAATTTTAAAAAATCAACTTTATGAACGAAAAAAAAACAAACACATTAAGAATTGTAACTCCGGAAGGCGTGGTGTTTTCACTGCTTCTGGCCGGGCCTGTCACACGTTTTCTTGCCTGGCTGATTGATTTGTTTTGTATTATGTTAATTGCCAAAGTTGCAACAACTGTATTAAGCGCTTTTTTTATATTCAGTGCTGATTTGAAAACAGCAGCCATTATGCTTTCTTACTTTGTTATTTCAATCGGGTATTCGATACTTCTTGAATGGTACTTAAACGGACAAACACTTGGAAAAAGGCTTTTTAAATTAAGAGTTATGGATGTTAACGGCCTGCGTCTTAAACCAGGCCAGATTATCATCAGGAATCTACTCCGCTTTGTAGATGCACTACCCGCTCTTTACATGGTCGGAGGGCTTTCGGTTCTTATATCAAAACATGCTCAAAGACTGGGAGATATAGCGGCCAATACTATTGTTATTCGCTCATATGAACCCCAAAAACCCGACTTTGCACAAATCTTTTCGGATAAATATAATTCTTTCAGAAATTACCCGCATATCGGAGCAAGGCTTCGCCAGAACACAAGCCAGGTTGAAGCAGATATAGGTCTTCAGGCTCTTTTAAGACGCGAAGCAATGGATCCAGTTGCAAGAGTTGAACTCTTTACACAAATTGGGTACCATTTCAAAACTATAGCTAAATTTCCCCAGGAAGCAACAGACGGTTTATCGGATGAACAATACACAAGAAATGCGGTAGATATACTTTTTCGCTATGATGGTTGAATTTTATACCTGAATTTATCCGGGCATCACTATTTTTTCAAATCCTTACTTATCCACAAATTCCACTATAACATTTTGGAGATTAGGGATATTGTCTATATTAAAGGCGGTTTCGAATCTTCCGGCTTTGCCATGCTGAAAAGATCTTTGATCATTAACAGTGGCTTCTACATACCCTACTACTTGATCTTTACTATCTTTTAAATATATTATTACATATCCTTTTACAGGATGATGACTTAAGTTTTTTATCTTTCCGTAGACAAGCACATTACTACCGTTATCTTGCAATTCAGCAACAAGATCTTCCACTTCATAAACAGGAGCAGAAAAAGTAAAAGTATTCTTACGTGTATTGCTTCCCCCAAAAGCACTTATGCCAAAAGCAAGGACTAAGATAAGAGAAACCGTAACAAGAAGTTTTATTCTCATGGGTTCACCTGTAAGTTTTAAGCATTATATTTGTATAATGAGAACCGGTTGTTTGCTGCTGATCAAATCCAATAAGCCTAATAATTCAACATCAGTTCAATATTTCTTATTATAGGTTTGTGCAAAAAATGTCAACCTGTTACTTTATACAATATCCCAAATAATTATATCGGCAAAAGCTTATTTTGATTAAATATTAATATTTATGCCAACCTGTGGTCAAAGATTATTATAACAGAAATAATTATTGGGAAGAGTAGTTTCAATAAAATAATCAATGCTCTGAGCCAGTTTCAAAACGTCCCATTTTGGCCGATCTCTGCGTTGGGTAAAAATTTTGCACTTTAGTGAAGCTTTAGCGCTATCCTCGAAATACTCCATGTATTCCTGCGGTTAAAATTTTTACCCGCCTTGACCTTGACCAAACTGAAACATTTTAAAAGTGGCTCCTATGTAAACATTTTACCGGGATTTAATATCCCTTTAGGATCAAAAAGATTTTTTATCTTTTTCATAAGTTCTATTTCAACAGGGCCTATCTCCTTGGCCATATATGCTGCCTTTGTAATGCCTACGCCATGCTCTCCGGAAATTGTGCCTCCCAGTTCAATAGTATAATCAAACAATTCTTCAATAGCTGTTTCGGCCTTCTTTAAATCCTTACTGTTTTTCTTATCAAGCATTATATTAAAATGTATATTCCCGTCACCGGCATGTCCAAAACTTGCAATGGTCAGACCGGTTTTATTTCTCATTGAATTTATCTTTTGCACCATATCCGGGATTTTACTCCTTGGAACCACGATATCTTCATTAATTTTATCAGGAGCATATGTAAACAATGCGGGTGATATTGACTTGCGGGCCTTCCAGATTAAAGCGGCCTCTTCTTTTGATCCGGCGATTCTGACATCTTTTGCTCCAAGCGATATACAAAGCTCTTGTAGTTGTTTTATCGAGGATTCAGCCTCATCTGATCTTCCGTCAACTTCTATAATAAGAAGTGCTTTAGAATCAGCCGCTATTGCTGTCCCAAGATATTTTTCAACACATTTTATGGATTCCTTATCCATAAATTCGATAGTTCTTGGAACAATGCCTTGCCTTATGATTTCAGAAACGGCTTTGGCTGCTTTATCAAGTTCAAGAAATGATGCGGTCATAGTTTTTACTGATTCCGGAAGAGATAAAAGCTTTACAGTTATTTGTGTGATTATCCCCAAAGTCCCCTCAGAACCTATTAAAAGACGTGTCAAGTCATACCCAACCACACCCTTGGCTGTTTTCACTCCGGTCTTAATAACCTCTCCGGTTGGAAGAACCGCTTCAAGACCTAGCACATAATCGCGGGTCACGCCATATTTTACAGCTCTGGGACCTCCTGCACATTCTGCAAGATTTCCGCCTAAAGTCGAAAATTCCGAGCTGGAGGGATCGGGAGGATAAAAAAGATTAAACTTTTCGACTTCTCTGTGAAATTGGGCAGTAATAACCCCAGGTTCAACTGTTGCGGTAAAATTGTCCCTGTCAATTTCGATAACATGTTTAAAGCGGTTCATGACAATAACCACTCCGCCCATAACAGGAACAGATCCACCGGTCATCCCTGAACCTGAACCTCGTGGTATTACAAAAAAACCATCAAGGCTTGCAAGCTTTAATATGCTTGAAACTTCACTTGTATTTCCAGGAAATACTACAGCATCAGGAAGATATCTGTTTGCTGTGCCATCGTAGGAATAACAGATGAGATCTTCTTTTGATCTGCTGCAATATTTTGGACCAGCTATATCCTGGATCTTTTTATAAGAGGAATTTTTTAAGACCATAAGAAGATATGAATGTTAAAAATTACCGGACTCCAGTTTTTGACAAAAAAGTTCAACTTGTTTTTTTAAAGCACCATTCTCTTTGACACCCCTTTCAATAACGCCTATTGAGTGTAGGGCCGTTGCATGATATTTGTTGAAACTTTTTCCGATTGTCTGTAAAGGTGAGTCAGTATAGCGGCGGGCAAGATAAATTGCAATCTGCCTGGGACGCATAACTGCCTGCTTGCGGGAATTTGAGATTAAATCTCTTAATGCAATATTAAAATACTTGCAAACAAGTTTCTTTATTACTTCAATTGTGATGTTTTTCTTTCTTTGAACAATATTTTTAACTACGACTTCGGCAAGTTCATGATCTATAGGTACTCCCATAAGAGATGATCTTGCGGTTATACCAATCAGTCCGCTTTCAAGCTGGCGCACATCATCTGTTAGTTCGCTTGCAAGATAATTAATTATATCCTCTTTTATCTGATAACCGTTAGAAAGCATTTTCTTTTGAAGGATTCGTACCCTTGTTCTGAAATTAGGGGGTTCAATAGCCGAAATGATTCCGTAAGAAAAACGAGATTTTAATTTATCATTCAGCTTAGGGATATCACCTGGAAGATAACAACTTGAAAATATAATTTTTTTATCGGCATCAAGAAGACTGTCAAGAGTTAAGGCAAGCTCTGTCTGTGTACGCTCTTTTCCGCTTAAAAAATGCACATCCTCTAAAAGCAGGATATCACATTCCTTTCTATATTTTCCTTTGAACTTATTAAACGAATCTGTTTTAAATGACTGGACCATTTCATTGCTGAAATCTTCGGCAGTAAGATAACAAACACGTTCTGCAGGGTATTGTGAGATAATGTGGTGACCCACAGCCTGTGAAAGATGGCTCTTGCCCATTCCGGTCTTTGATAATAGAAAAAGACAATTCTGCTGAGATTTTTTCTTCGAGGCAAGAGAAAGGGAGGCTGTAAAAGCAAATTCGTTGTTTCCACCCACAACAAAATGATCAAAAGTAAAGTCCTTTCTTAAAAACCTGCCGGAATGAGGCCTGATACTTTCAGTTGGAAGCTGTAGTTGAATGTTTTTTGGCACTTTTTCCAACCTGGTTTTTTGCCACCTTTTAGAAACTTCTATCATGAATGTGTTGTCTTCTCCTGAAATCTTCTTTAATTCCGATAGAATCAAAGAGCCATAATTATCCTGGGCTCTTTTTTGGGAAAAATGGTTTGGGGCCGAAAGAACCATCACACCATTTTGAACTCCGCTAAACTCAAGAGGTTCTATCCACATTCTGTACGAGTGCCCGGGAATAGTTGTCTTAATCGCAGTCTTGATTGAATTCCAGATAGCTTCCATAAAAATAATTTTCCAAATTTTAGTTGAAAACCTGATTAACCTGCTTACCGAAGAGACCTTTTTTACAATAAATTGGCAGTAACTAATAAGACGAAACGAATAGTAAACTTAGTTTCGAGATCTTTATTAGTGCATCAAATCAGCAATGTCAAACCGGATAAAAACTGAATTCAGAATGTTTTTTTACAAGTTGTTAACAATTTATATCTATTTGATATAAATAAATATATATTATAGGGGCAAGCAAATTCCTTTAACTTCAAACCTTTTTACATTCGCTGCTTTTTCTCTTACATTTTAAGTATATCGACATATTTTTTGAATAACAAAACACCAACGGACTATTATTAATATCTCGCAAATGCTCCGATTACCTTTTATTATTTATCATAATCGGCTTTGAAGAATTAATATAGTATTTACCCTTGGAAATTGTTGAAAAAGAATTTTTCCTATGTAGTATTATAATTAATTAATAAACTCCAATTTAGCCCATAAATGGGCTGAAAGCATATAAACACTGGTCTGGAGTAGATAATATCCAACAATAAACTAAGGAGTCTTTGTGAAAAATCATAGGCCTTTGATAGGAATAACCGCGGGAGATCCGGCAGGCATAGGACCTGAAATTATATTAGCTGCACTAAGTCATCCGTCTCTTTACAAATTGTACCGGCCTTTTGTAATAGGGGATATGGCAGTAATTGAAACCGCAAAAAAAGTCATAAACAGCTCTATAGAATTAAACCGTATTTCAAATCCTTGCCTGGGCAAATACCAGACCGGAGTAATTGACCTGCTTTGTATTTCCGAACTGGATTTTAATGAAAATTCATGGGCAAAGCCCACAATACAGACAGGTAAAGCCATGGTAGAGTATATCATAAAAGCAACCGATATGGCGTTAAACAAAGAGATATCAGGAATCGTGACATGCCCGATAAACAAAAAGATCATGCAGCTTGCCGGGTTTGATTATAACGGCCACACGGAACTTATAGCCGAGCGCACAGGAACCAAAGATTTTGTCATGATGATGGCTGGGGATAAACTTAAAGTATCCCTTGTGACAATCCATATGCCCTTAAAAAACGTTTCGGATGCCATTTCAATAGAAAGTGTTTTTACAACTATAAAGATAACGGGAGAAGCTCTTATAAAACGCTTCGGTATCAAATCACCAAAAATTGCCGTTGCAGGGCTTAACCCTCACGCAG
This sequence comes from Pseudomonadota bacterium, assembly GCA_043825875.1. Classification (GTDB taxonomy): domain Bacteria; phylum Desulfobacterota; class Desulfobacteria; order Desulfobacterales; family RPRI01; genus RPRI01. The sequence continues at coordinate 22,744 of JBDRRF010000116.1, forward strand.
GAGAAAGTGGTATATTCGGTAATGAAGAAAATGATATTATAATACCCGCAATAGAAAAATCAGTTAAAGAAGGATTTAACGTATCAGGTCCTTTTCCGCCTGATACCATATTTTATAATGCATTAAGCACAAATTATGATGCTGTTATATCTATGTATCATGACCAGGGACTTATTCCTTTCAAAATGGTGCATTTTAAAGATGGGGTCAACACGACTCTTGGGATTCCGATTGTAAGAACTTCAGTTGATCATGGAACCGCCTATGATATAGCCGGAAAAGGTAAAGCCGATCCAGGCAGCCTGATCGCAGCAATAAAAATGGCTGCATATCAGGCAAACTGCATGCAAAAAGGTGTATAAGGATTCTTAAATGGGTTTTGATAAAATAATAGTAAGAGGAGCAAGACAGCATAATCTTAAAAATATCGATGTTGAGCTGCCAAGAAACAAGCTTGTTGTAATAACAGGGCTTTCAGGTTCAGGCAAATCAACTCTCGCCTTTGATACTTTGTATGCAGAAGGACAACGCAGATATGTCGAATCTCTTTCGACTTATGCCCGTCAGTTTTTAGAGCGTATGGATAAACCTGATGTTGATACAATAGAAGGACTTTCTCCTGCAATCGCGATAGAACAGAAAACCGCAAGTCATAATCCCAGATCAACTGTTGGAACTGTTACTGAAATATATGACTACCTCAGGCTTCTTTATTCCACAATAGGTACAGCCCATTGTTATATCTGTCAGAAACCGATTACATCTCAATCCCTTGATCAAATAGCAGACAAGATAATGTCACTGCCGGACGGAACCAAAATTACCATTTTATCTCCTCTGGTTTCAGGTCAAAAGGGATCTTATGAAAAGCTTTTAAAACAGCTTAGAAAAAATGGTTTCTCAAGGGTTAAGATAGACGGGAAGATATATGAAATTGAAGAAGTACAAAAGCTGGATAAAAACATTAAACACACAATAGACGTTATTATTGACAGGCTGGTAATTAAAAAAGGGATCAGAAACAGGCTTGCAGATTCTCTGGAACTTGCGATGTCGCAATCCGAAGGACTTGTTACCATTGATATCCAGGGAGGAGAACCGATACTTTTTAGTGAAAAATCCGCTTGTATCACATGCGGAATAAGCTATCCCGAATTTACCCCTGCGAGTTTTTCCTTTAATTCTCCGCAGGGTGCATGCAGTAAATGCGATGGGCTGGGGACAACCCCGGAATTTGATCCTGATCTGATTATTCCAAATAAGGAACTTTCTTTGCGACAAGGCACTGTTGCTATCTGGGCTAATCGAAATTCCTTACAATTCAATGAATTTTTAGATGGTCTTACAAAACATTATAACGTAAATATATATACCCCATATAAAGATCTTCCGGATGAATTTAAAAATATATTGCTGTACGGTTCAGGGAACGTACAGATAGAATTCTTTTTCGAACAGGATAACCGCCGCTTCAGTTATAAAAAAACTTTTGAAGGAATTATCCCTAAACTTCAAAGGCAATATATAGAAAGTGATTCAAACCAGACAAGAGAAGATATCCGGGAGTATATGATTTTTCATCCATGCCCTGAATGCCACGGGGCAAGATTAAACAAGGCAAGCAGATCCGTAAGAATCGGGAAAGCTTCTATATCTGAAATAACCGCACTTTCAGTTTCAAAAGCAGCAACTTTTTTTAATAATCTTAAGCTTGAAGAAAAAAAAGAAACAATTGCAAAAAGAATTATAAAAGAGATAAGAGAGCGGCTTGCTTTTCTTGAAAACGTCGGGCTTTCCTATCTTACGCTCGACAGATCTGCATATACCCTTTCAGGCGGAGAAAGCCAGAGAATCAGGCTTGCCACACAGATAGGATCGAAACTTACAGGTGTCCTTTATGTACTGGATGAACCAAGTATCGGATTACACCAGAGAGATAACTTAAGACTTCTTTCTTCTCTTTTAAATATGCGTGATCTTGGCAATACGGTTCTTGTTGTCGAGCACGATGAAGAGACAATTCTCTCATCAGATTTTGTTATAGACATGGGGCCAGGAGCAGGTGTTAACGGCGGTAAAGTAGTGTTTTCCGGTACTCCCGATATGCTTGTAAAAGATGATAATTCTTTAACCGGCCAATATCTTTCAGGGCGCAGGCAAATTGAAGTGCCGGATAAGCGACGAAAAGGAAACGGCGGAAAAATAATCATAAAAGGTGCTTCGGAAAATAATCTTAAAAATATCGATGCCGAATTTCCGCTCGGCAAATTCATATGCGTTACCGGAGTATCAGGATCAGGCAAATCCACTCTTGTGCTTGAAACGCTAAATAACATTTTATCCCGTAAGGTTTTTAACGCAAGGATAAAAGTTGGCGAACACTCACAAGCACTTGGGCTTGAACATATAGACAAGGTTATAAATATAGACCAATCTCCTATAGGAAGAACTCCAAGATCAAATCCGGGAACCTATACAGGTCTTTTCACATATATAAGGGAGCTTTTATCAAGAACTCCTGATGCCCGTATGAGAGGCTATAAACCGGGCAGATTCAGCTTTAATGTTAAAGGAGGAAGATGCGAATCATGCAGCGGAGACGGCATAATAAAAATTGAAATGCATTTTCTGCCGGATGTTTACGTAACTTGCGATGTCTGTCATGGAAAAAGATATAACCGTGAAACCCTTGAGGTGGAGTATAAAGGAAAAAATATAGCGGCTGTCCTTGACATGACTGTAAATCAGGGCATTGTTTTTTTCGATAGAATAAAAAATATAAAAACAAAACTTACAACATTAGCAGATGTCGGACTTGGATACATAAAAATAGGCCAGCCTGCAACAACTCTTTCCGGAGGTGAGGCTCAGAGGGTAAAACTTTCACGGGAGCTTAGCAAAAAAGGAACCGGCAGAACCGTTTATATCCTTGACGAACCCACTACAGGTCTTCATGTAGATGATATACAAAAACTTCTTAATGTATTAAACAGGCTTGTTGATTCCGGAAACACCGTTATAGTGATAGAGCATAACTTAGATGTTATAAAGACTGCCGATCATATTATAGATCTCGGGCCGGAGGGAGGAGATGAAGGTGGTTATATTGTCGGTACCGGCACACCTGAAGAAGTATCCAAAAACAGAAAATCCTATACCGGGCAATATTTAAAAAAGATTCTCAATAAAAAAACAAACTATATTTAGCAAGAAATAAAACAGGGCTGTGTCTTATGACACAGCCCTGTTTTATTTTAAACCGTAATTCTTTTATTAATGTGCAACAGCGGCAAAAAGTTTTGCAATAGCTTCTGCCTGTGGATGCGCATAAATAAGAATAAGCGCAACTACAAGCGCATAGATACAAAGAGATTCGATCATAGCAAGACCGATCAGCAATGTAACTGTAACTTTTCCTGATGATTCAGGGTTTCTTGCAATACCTTCAACAGCGGCTTTAAGGCCAAGGCCCTGAGCAATACCACAAAATGAAGCTGCAATAGCAAGACCGAAACCGGCTGCTGTAACACATGCGATAAAGAAATTTAATGCTTGAACTTCCATAATAAACTACCTCCTTTTTAGATTTTTACTTAGCTTCTTCCATTGTCCCATAAAACAATTTTATTTTATTCCAGCAAATTAATGGGCGTGTTCCATTGCGCTGGAAAAATACATTATTGAAAGCAAAAAGAAAACAAATGCCTGAACTAGGGCGACAAAAATCCCAAGGCCCATAATCGGAAGCGGCCCAAAGAAAAGCCCTGCAAGTCCGAAAAGAATTCCAAGCACCAGTTCGTGTCCCATCATGTTACCAAAAAGACGGAATGAAAGAGACAGAATTCTGGCAGCATGTCCTATAAGTTCAATAGGAAACACTATAGGAACCATCCACCATACAGGCCCGAGAAAGTGCTTAATATATTTCGCACCATGATACTTAACACCTATAATGTGGGTAAATATTACTACTGTAAGAGCGCACGAGCCTGTAGTATTTAAGTCTGCCGTTGGGGGGAAAAATCCGGGAACCAAGCCTATAAGGTTACAGGCAAAAATATAAATAAACACTGTTGCCGCAAGCGGAAAAAGCCAGCGGCCTTCTTCGCCCGTAACATCAACCATAAATTCCTCAATGCCTGAAATAAGAATTTCAAAAACATTCTGAGCTTTTCCAGGGATCATTTTGACACCCTTTGCTCCTAAAGCTCCAAGAGCAAGAAGCAGAATCATAACCACCCATGAATAAATAATATGCTTGTACGCGAAAGCCTGTTCAAAGCCGATAGCCTCAAATAATTTAACAAAAAACATATAGGGATGTGCCACCTTAAATTGCCTCCTTGAAAATAAGTTTCTTAAATTCCAGAATGGCTGCAATCATAATGCTTGCCACCACAACGGACAAACCGATAAAAAGACCCAGGGGATTAACATAATGCCCGGATATCAATATAAATATAATAACCCCGCTTACCGCAAAACGTACATAGTACTTGGCTAAAACAACATTGTGCGAAGCAAGGTGCGGAGGTGTAAGTGATTTTTTGAGTGTCTTATACAGCAGATGAAAATTTATTGTAACAATAAGCCCCCCCGATATTATTCCGATTGCAAACTTAGGAGAAGCAAACAGATATCCTAAGATACTTACAAGACAAAAAAGTATCCAGTTTGTTCTAACAACAAATTTCAGAAGGTTCTGTTGTAATTTCACTTTACATCTCTTTCCTGTGAAATCTTTTCACTTTTTTTTATTGCAAGCCAGATATTTCTAAATCCGGCTACAACACCAAGCCCAAGAAATATAAGCGTAAGCCAAGGGTAAAGCTCAAATCGCTTGTCAAGATATACACCAATTCCAAGTCCTATAACTATAGAAAACGCCACCTGAAAACCAAGACTACTGTAATATGCAAGCTCCCCCATGTAACGTCTTGTTTCTCTTTTCATTATAAACCGAAACGCTCTCTATTTATAAGATCTTTCCAACTCTAAAAAGCCGGAATATTAAGTCCTCTAACTTATGTAGAGCTGTTGCCCACTAACATATGATTTTAACCAAGTCAATGCAAAAAGATTGCCCTACTTAAACTTTAAATCTATTGCATCAAAAACAGGCCCGTCTTTGCATACATGAAGATACCTGGTATTATCCTTTCCTTCCAATGCACACCCAAGACATGCCCCTATTCCGCATGCCATCAGACTTTCCATAGAAACCTGACACGGCACCTCATGCTCATTTGCTATAACTGCAAGAGATTTAAGCATTTCAGGTGGGCCACACGCAAAAATAACTTCGGGACAGCTTTCTGCCAATGCAGATTCAACAGATTTCGTAATAAAACAGGCTTCTCCACAACTTCCGTCATCTGTTGTAACCATAACTTCAAGTCCGAGATTATCAAAATCATCCCTGCACAAAATGCACTCTTTTGTTCTTGCACCATGAAATATTTTTATATCAAAGGGATTAACATGTTTTTTCTCTATAAGATATGAACTTAAATAACGCATCGGGGCAACACCTATGCCTCCTGCCACAATAAATATTTTGCTGTAATTTTGTGCTAAATCAAACCCTTTACCGAGCGGTCCCATAACATCAATTAATTCATCGGCTTTAATTTCCGAAAGCCTTCCGGTAAATTCTCCAACCGATTCGTATAAAATTTCAAGACATTTCCCACTATCATTGTTTTCAGTGATATTGTGAACTGAAAAAGGCCGGCGGAGAAAGGGCGTAATAACGCTTGTTAAGCGAAGCATAACAAACTGCCCCGGCAAAGCTACAGACAAATCTGTGCCGCAATCCAGCCCGATTTTATAATACGAAGGACCTATTTTTTTGTTCCATCGTACCTGAACTTTTCCTAAAAACATAAGCCTGCTTTATTCTTGTTATTTAAGTCCTATAACCGTTGCCATTCTTCCGGTGGTTTTTTCTCCTCTGTATGAATAATAAAGATCTTTATTACATTTTGTGCATATTCTGCAAGAATATATATTTTCAGGCATCACACCTGCATCAGAAAGCTGATCGGCACTAATGGCCCAAAAATCGAAGTTAAAGGCAAAATCCTTGTATTTCCAAAATTTTTCAGGAATATCTTTTTTATAGTTAATAAATTCGGCACAGCAGGGCCCAAGCGAAGGGCTTATGCCAGCCGATATATCAGACGGCCTGCAATTATAATTTTCTTCCATGGCATCTATTGTAGCACCTATTATGTTATTAATGCTTCCACGCCATCCTGAATGAATATTTGCAACCACCTGTTTGACAGAATCGAACAAAAGAACCGCCTGACAGTCTGCAATATTTATAACAAGCAGTTTATTACAAAGATCTGTTATCAGTGCGTCTCCGACTAATGGTGCTGTATCATTTGCTGATTTTTCCGAAATAACAACAACGTTTTTGTCGTGAACCTGCTTTGTAAAAACAAGCTTGCCATTATCCATGCAAATAGAAATAATTTTTCGATTTTGTTTCACATTTTCAGGATCATCCCCAACTGAGAAGCTAACATTAAGGCTGTCAAAAGATCCTTTGCTGAACCCGCCGTTTCTTGTAAAAATCCCATGCCTTAAATTGGGAAAAGGTACAAGATTAGGAAACCGGTAAAATGATATTCCATTTGCCTTTGTTAAAATCAATTTAATCAGCCTAATACCTTTTTAATACTTAAATGACTTCACACCATCAACCGTCAACCGTGAACTGTGAACCGTTAACCGTCTTTTCTTTATATACTTCCAGAATTTTTTTTATTATCGAAGAAGTCGATATCCCTGGCACCATGGAAACCCTTACAACTTTGCCACCATTAGCCTTTACAAAATCAGCTCCTATAATATTTTCTTCCGCCCAATCGTTTCCTTTCACCAGGATATCAGGCAAAACATCTTTTATAAGATTCAAAGGATCAGGCTCATCAAAAAAAGTGACATAATCAACACAGCTAAGACCCGAAAGCACTTCTGCTCTTAGCATCTGAGAAACTATGGGCCTTTTATCACCTTTTATAGACTTTACGGACTTATCCGAATTAAGACCAAGAACAAGAATATCCCCTTCTTTTTTTGCCGCAACAAGATATCTTACATGGCCGGCATGAAGAATATCGAAACAGCCGTTTGTGAAAACTATTTTCTTTCCGGCCTTTTTCAGGCGGTTTATCTCGCGGGCAAGTTCTTCTTGCGTTAATATTTTCTCCATCGGCCTCTCGTTTTGCAAATATATAATTTTTTATTTTGTTACCACACTCACCTGTTATCAGCAACATCTAACTTCCCGCTTTTCCTGCAAAGCCCGAATGAAATTCCATTATGAAACAGCCGCGATTTCTTCGCTTTTGTTACCTTCACAGCATTCTTATGCAAAATAAATAATACAGACCCGGCATTCATCGCATTTTTATAATCTATTTTCAGGCTACCCCAGGCAGTCAAAGCATCATGAGGGCAAAAAGTTTGACACCATCCACACCCAACACAAGTTTCTTCATTAACGATCAACATTTATCTTTCTCCCCTGATTAAAGGTATGCTTATCATTAAGCATAGAAATTTTTTTCAGAACTTCTTGACACAGAAAAAATAGATATTAATTTTATGAAAAAATGATGTCATTTCATTTTTGCATATTTTTCCTTTTATTTGATTTGGTGCTAATCAAGGCTAAAAAATGGAGGGCGAAACTATGACAATAAATTATCTGATTCCCTTCCATTAAGTCAAATAAAATAATACAATTATTTATTTAACAATAACTTAGATATTTATCTTTGATTCTATATATCCGCATTTGTATGCTGCCGTGGATAAAAAAACGTAACAAAGCAAAAAGCGTGTTTTGCAAACCAGTAACAATGTGATCGAATAAAAAAACAACTTAATCAATGAAGGAGGGATAACAAATGGCTATAAGGAGAATATTTGATTTCCCTGAATTTGGGAGAAGGAATCTGTTTACCGAAATGGATCAAATGAAAAGTCAGATGGATGCACTTTCCGGCTTGATGTTTAGAGGTTCACCATCATGGGGTTATACGACTGCCGGAGTTTTTCCTTTGATCAATCTTACAGAAAATCAGAATAACTATTATGTGCGTGCAGAATTGCCGGGCTTGAAAGCTCAGGATCTGGATATTCAGGTCATGGGGAAAAACCTTACGATATCAGGTGAACGAAAAATTCCTTCTGAAGGAAAAGACATTAAATACCATCGCAGTGAGCGCGAAGCAGGCAAATTTTCAAGAATCATTAGTCTTCCGGGTGAGATCAATAGCGAAAAGGTTGAGGCACAGATGAAAAATGGACTGCTTAAGGTAGTAATCCCAAAATCAGAAGCATCAAAACCAAGGCAGATAAGTGTAAAATAAAGATTTCGTTTAAGGAGGATTATAAAAATGGCTGAAACCAAGGATTTAAAAGTAAAAGAAAAACATGAGGTTATTAATCCTGCCGAGTATACACAGGAAGGGTTAGTATTTACACCAGCTGTGGATATTTTTGAAACAGAGCGCGAAATCACTTTGCTTGCAGATATGCCGGGAGTGACTGGCGAAAATATAACTATAGATTTGCATGAAGGAGTTTTAACAATCTCAGGAGATGTTAAACCATGGGAAGAACCTGATGAGTCGGTTTTAATGATAGAATTTCAAATAGGAAAGTACTATAGGCAGTTTACTCTTTCGGAAGTTATTGATCAGAATAAAATTGAAGCAAGAATAGAAGACGGTGTCCTCAGACTGGTTCTGCCCAAAGCAGAAAAAGCTATGCCCAGAAAGATTATGGTGACATCGTAGTAATATAAACTCATAAATCCGATTACATACTGTCATTTCGAGCGAAGTGAGAAATCTTAATGGATATGGGAACCTGTAAAAGATATCTCGCTTCGCTCGATATGATATCGAAATTATGAAATGGCAGAGTACTAAGCAAGTATATATAACTATTGCGATGAAGCCTTAATTGAATAGCGCTGATCATATAGATTCTTATCATACGCTGCCCGTCTTCCAGGGCATTCTTCTCTTGGGCATAACTGGCAATTTTCATAATCAACTTCGGTAGGAAAGATGATTCCTGATACAGAATGGCGTGGGGTCATGATAAACTCGTCATTGATTTGAACTCCAATATATTTTTCGACATTGCTAAAAGCGGAAAACAAAGTTTGCTGTTCTTCTAAAGGCCACTGCTCAAGAGAGCCCGGGGTCATAAAAGCTGTTTTTCCCGGATTGAAATTTTGGGCGATATTTTCATTCATAACATCAATTGCCTCAAAAAGAACGCTTTGCATTATTATATCAGCCCAAAACTCTTCAAGCATTTTTTCTCTCTTTTTTGCCCATTGATCCAGCTCGGTTCCACAGGTGGCAATAAAGGCAAATACCCGGTGAACATCTGCCAGATTTACTGCAAGAATGCGGCTTTTAAATACTATCTCTTCCATAACCACCTGCTCCTGTTCTTTTTTATCAATATAAAGCGGTTTGTATAAGACCTTGGGCCTGCATACGGAATAAGCCTCATCTAAAAAAGCCTTAAAGGAATTAAAGCGGTTATGATTTTCTGTTAACCTTACCTTTTTCAGAAGAGAAGTAAGATCTAATTTTAAATTTATATTGTCCAGTAGAATTTCATTCATAATAACTATTCTATGCACCATTGTGTCATGAATTCCGGCAAGTATGTTTTCCCGGATCTCATCTTAAACCCTCAATGCAACCATTGCCTTTCTATCCTGATGATTTATTTACCTTCAACATTTCGGCAAATGCTTCAAGGCGCGTTCTCAATGAAGCTATGGAATAATTACGCTTGTCATAGAGATCTAATTCCAGCAAAAGAGTAGGAAGCCCGAGTTCTTTTTCTATTTCTTCTTTGATAAGCTTGCTTGTAGATACTATCGGGCGGCAGCTGAACGGATAGGTATAGATAACACCATCCACATCAACAAGTTTCAAGCCGTCCATATTTCTTTTAATCCAGCCATAAGTACTGTGGTAAGCTCCGGTGAACATAGCCTGTTCGGCTCTCTTTTCTCCAAGGGTTTCATAAGGATATGGTTCCGGAGGACGCAAAGGCGGTAACAATATCATTGATAAAGGCACTGCCAGACCGACTTCTTCAATCAGGCGGTTGAAAGCAGTATCAGAAATGCTTTGCAGTAGTATAACAACCCTGGGGCTTCCCTTCGGAACAACCCCGAACCCTTCTTCAAACCTTTTACCTACTTCTTTTGCAAGTATCTCAATGGCTTCAGGACCTTCTTCAATAGCAACACCTGTGCAACCGGTCGGAATTGCAAATATCAATTGCGTATCGGCCACACTAAGCGGAACAGGATCTGCTGTTATATACCTGACCAGTTCATTTATTGACGTATAAAGCCGCCCGGACACTTCCCTAGCCTTGTCCCAAACTTCTTCATTTATTTCAAGCCCGAATTTTTCTTTAAGACTATCAAATAATTTATTTAACTGCGCTCCTAGATAATGAACAGTTTCGCGATCATGGTCGGGCCATGCACCCCATGGTGAATCCAAACAACTATCGACATATTCGACAGGATAACCGTATTTATACTGCATCAGTTCATCCGCCTTAGGCCCCATGTCACAAAAATAACTGGTAGCTATAGAAAGGTCTGGAAGAGGAATAATGCCTTTTTCAAGAGCACCAAGCTTAATTTGAAGTAATCCACACATCGCATGCCCGGGCGGCAATCCTGCCGATTCCCCTTCTTCCAGTATTGGCGTAAGTTTATCAAATATCTGACCAAGCGTCTGACATAATACCACTTCAGGACAACCTACATAAAAATCATTTTTTGATTTTGCTGCTACTTTGATTGCAGAACCGGTATATTGAAAAGGAGGGTAGCCAAAGTATATGATCTTTTTACCTTCTTCCCTTGCAAGCACGACATCAAACAATTCTTTAAGCCATATGCCAAGCAATTTCCTGATACCCATAAGTCCGATATCAAAATATTTGTTAATCCTTTCTACAGCTGTTTTCATGTCAGCCGGACCCAATTCAAGTATTTGAAAAACTCTTTCAAGCCGATCCTTTTGACTTGCTATCTCAGCTTCGTCAAATGCACAAAGCTTAAGAAGTTCATGATAATAGGTCATGGCATTTATCTCCTTATGCTTTCAAAAAAGGTTTCTATGCGAGTTTGCATCTGTCCGATTTCGGAAGGGTCATAATCTGAATCTAATGTAAGCATGGAAAGGCCTGTTTCCTTGTTTAGAATTTCAGGAAAATAATAAGACTCAATTTTGTAGGCCTCTCTATACATCAATTGGTACCAGATGACCCCATCTACGGAAAATTCCTTTGCCAGTTGAACCAAATGATTCAAACGTTCACCAGCCGGCCTGAACCAGGCAGGGACAATACGATCTGTGAAATATGCACGAGCAAGAGCCTCCATTGGATCGCCGGTAGTATTTACATTTTTCCAATAGAACTTTATTCCTTCGGCAAATTCTTCGATAACAACCTGCCCACCGGCTTCTTCTATCAGATCCAATATTTTGCAGTCACCCATTGCAAGCGTTGAGCCGGTCAATAGCAGCCTTGGCTTTTTTGTATCGGCAAAATTTGCTTTCTGTAACTCCTCAATCAGTGATTCCAGACACTCTATCAGTAGTTTTTTATCAATGACCATGGAAGCATGGTTGATCATAACAAAGTCTTTGGAACTTATGGGCACGGCATCCGTTTTTCGCATCAGGCTTATCTTCTTTAATAATTCCTTTTCTTTATTACATAATTGAATAGCATGCGTAAGCCTTTCTTCGTTTATCTCAATACCGGTTATCTGTTCCAGTTTTGCTTTAACTTTATTTAGACCATGCAGATAATAGCGGTAACCGGATTCTTCTTTAATATGAGGAACTCCATAGCGGAATATGTCTATATCCGTATGGTATTCGAGAGTATCTGAAAGAGCCCGGTTATTACTGTCAGTTATCGGGGCAATGAGAACATCAATAATATTATAGTATGGATTTTCTCCTGAAACAGCAGCTCCTATCTGTGAGCGATAAAATGTATCAATCCATCGGTCGATATAGGCTATAGACTCTTCGACATTTGTATGATTTCCACCCTGTATCATACATACAGGTATTGCACCGGCAGCTATTGCAAGCTCTTCAGGAAAATACCCGCCGGGTAAATAACCCACTATTTTAGCACCCTTTTCATTCGCACGCTTCAAATCATCCAACCCGGATTTCAAATATGCTTTTATTTTGGCAATCGCTTCCATTAAAGCCTCCTTAAAGAGTATGTTACTTATACAATACAAATACCCGCTTTTAGTTTGAAAGATCATTTCCGGAAAAAATCCGACTGTAAAGAACCCCATTCCATAAATTCTCGGCGCCCTCCAATCCTTTCAACATTTCCGGTGCAGGTGCAACATATTTAATGCGGGCTATTTGATAATCCGAAAAAAATTCTTTCCATGTAATTTGCTTTCCTTTCTTTTGCAATTGATAGTTAGGACTATTTAAATCAATTTTAACTTGATATGCTTCTTCAGGCTTTAAAAGTTTGATATCGGATTGTGAATAAATAATTTTCTTATTTTTAATAACCTTTACCTTTGCAGGATCTCTTCCATTCCAGCGGGGCAGTATTTCTATCTCGAAAGCACTTCTGTCTTCAGGGCAAACGATTGCAAGCGGTTTATCTGATGCATTTATAAATTGCAGGGTAATAGCAGAGGCATCATTTTCTTTCCTGTTGCTTCTTTCAGGCATTTTAATATTCATTGCCAGCTTTGAATATCGATATCCTTTAATAACCGCTATTCCGTCACCTTTTCCTATCGCAACTTCCATTTCAAGGGGTATCCTAATACCTTTTAGCGACTTGCCTCTTTCAAGTATGCGTCCTGTACCCTGCTCCATAAAATATTTTTCAATACCAAATTTAAGAGAAGCATTCCATACAAATGGTCCGGTAGTATACGCACGTAAATATTTTATTCCGGTTAAAGGTTTTTTTATAGACACTTTTTTGGGGACAAGCACATTGTTATCATCTATTTCATATATGAGATACACGCGCATCTCGGTAGTCATTTTATCATGCATTTCTTCAGGGAAAAAACTTATCGGAAGGCTTGAAAACTCATAGTTAAGCCACACATAATCTCCGCGAAACAAATCCCTTGGATCTACAGGAGCGGTGCGCATATAGACTATATCCCCTGAGTCAAGTATTGTTTCCCGTTGAAAGCAAATTGCCGCAAGTGCAAAACATTGCAGCAACACCGCAACTATGATTAATATGTTTTTTCGTTTAATCATTTCCACCTGCATTCTTTTTTACTTTTGATGTTTTAATGGAAACTGCCAGGATAAAGACCCCGGCCAGCAAAAAACAGAAAGATCGAATCAGAAGATTATCCGTAAAAGACATAAAGCGTGCTATTATAACGATAACAACGATAAGACACCCGGCAAAAGATATACCGGTTCTTCCCGATCCGGTTCCGGAAAAAATAAGTACAATTCCATGAAACAAAGCAATTATATTAAAACCTATGACAGCTACATTTTTAAGAAGGAATTTAGACTCGTAAGACTTAGCTGATATGCCAGCAAACAGAATTATCATTGTAAGGATAAACCCGGCAAAAACAAGCAGATTGCTTTTTTGTGGTAGGGATTTGATACGTTCCGAGAAAGTATTTAAAGGAAATAATAATGTTACCCATATGGCTAATACAGAAAATGTCATTACCACTGGGTAAACAATTCCCACATAACCGATATGTGGTTTTCCTGACAACAGAGTGTGTTTCATAATTTCAGGAAATGTGAACGTAATAAGCATAACAAAATATAGAACAAGGCCTATTGCTTCGGGAGGTACTGCGCAACTTTCATAAGATGATCTTCTGATTAATAGTCCAGCGCCAACACTCAAAGCGCCAAGGCTAAGAAGTACAACAAGTGGATCAACCAGGCTGAACCGGCATTGAATCGCACAAACAACTATAAAAGAAACGGTTGCAATTGCAGCAGGAAACCAGTTTTTGTTATAAAAGGAAAAGAGTATAACCGGTGCCGATACATATAAAACAGGCCACAACATGAGAGCATCAAACCTGATTTCCATTATTTGCCATATAATAACCAGAACGGCAAATAAAAGCATTTGGGGAGTGGATTTAAGGATAAACATCATCAACAGAGGTCCGATAGACCAGAGAAGAATACCATTTGGAGCGTGCTCGTCAATATGATAGATCTGGGCAATAAGTATAATCGCAGCGCCAAAGAGAAAAGAGCCAAGCAGATGACAGAATTCAGCATGTGCATTTTTTTCAGGTTTTTGGCCCAGCCATAGTCCAACTCCATGAGCAATAATAAATGACAAAAATATGGTAGCAAGCTTCATCCATTTTGTCATGTCCTGCCAGTTATAGGCAAAAAAACTGATTACCCCAAGACCAATAAAAAGAGCACTGATACTTATTAAAATACGCGTTAGCAGGCTATGCCCCTGTTCAATCGGCTGCTCATTGATTATTCTCTCCGACTGCTCGGAAGTAATAATACCCCTATCAATCCATTCCGGCAATTGTCCTTTTAACCATTTCCAGTGTTTTAGTTCACTCAAGGCTGTTATTCCTTTTTAAATATTAAAGAGAGTTTTGTGGTGAAACTGTATTAAGGATTTTTTATTATGCCATAATTTCTTTTATCGGTAATATTTGCTTGCCATGCCGAATCGTAAGAATAGATATTTGCTTCTTTGATATATGATAAATAATTCGATAGTTGCCGTATACTATTTCTCTGAATTGGTTGTTTTTAATTTCGGGAACAATCCTTCCCATTTCAGGGGAAGATTTTAGCTGCTCAACATTTGAAAATATTGTGTTAATCCATTTTTCTGCTGCTGAAGGTTTGTCTTGGGCAATATAATCCACAATTTCAGAAACCCTAACTATAGCCAGCGGCGACCAAATAATTTTCATTTTTTGATACGTTTTACAATTTTATCTTTTGCTGCTTCATGATCTACTCCCTGCCCATTTTCTATCTGGTGCAAGGATATTTGAACATCGGCAAGAAGTTCAATTTTCTCTTGCAGTGCTTCATATTCATGTACATCCAAAAGAACAGCAACACCTTTTCCATGTTGCGTTATGATTAGCGGCCTTTTTGTCTCGCGGACTTGTTTTATAAAACTTGCAATGCCCGTTCTCACCTCAGACAATGGTTTTATATCTTGATCAATTTTTATTTTTTGCATACTTTACCTCATTCAAGCTTAAGTTTGGTACAATATAACGTACTTTTTATAGTGTAATCAAGAACAATTTCGGCATAAGATTGAAACTTGAAACAGTAGGCACTAATCAAAGAATTCTATCTTAACCTATTGTCTGTACAAATAGGCTTTATCCCACAGCTCTGTTTTCACTTTTGCTGATGTAACTCGGATTCTGTGTTTACCGGTTCAGATCACAAAGTACTTCTTCCTGAAAACTCAATTTCTGACAATAGCTGCATTTACTATGAATAAAAGCCTTGGATGATTTGGCGCACTCCAGACATTTTGCAGGAAAATTATCCTGAGATGATATTTTCACCAATTCTTATCTCCTTGAATGGAAAACATGAAAAATGGGGAGTTATATTTGTTTAGCAGGAGTCAAAAGCCGATTCGACTCATTCTTTTCTTTATTTATTGTCTATAAGGTTCAAGTGCTGCCCGGAACTTTGGTGATCCGGGATAATTTAGCCTAACAGCATTATCATAATATTTAATTGCATTTGGAAACTGCCTTAAAACGTAATATGCCATTGCAATATTGTAATTAGCCAACACATGGTTTGGTGATATTGTTAATGCTTTTTTATATTGGATTATAGCTTCAGCAGGCATTTTTTTTAAAAAATATGTATAGCCCAAATTATTCACGGCATCTGCATTATCAGGTTGTAAAGCAATTGCAGTTTCAAAGCTCCTAACCGAACTATCAAGCAAATTGCTTTTTCCATATATCACTCCAAGAGAATAATGCCCTTGAAAAAAGGAAGGCTTAATTTCAACTGATTTTTTAAAATGTAAAATAGCATTCTGCATTTGACCCAAGGATTCTAATGCCAAGGCGAGGTTGTAATGTGTTTCGTGTGAATCCGGTTTGTTTTTAAGTGACATTTCATAATAGTCGATTGCTTTTTCATGTTTTTTAATTCCTGTATAACAGAGTCCAAGAAATGTGTACACTGATTCTAAATTAGGATCTTTGTTTGCTGCGATTTCGAGATGTGAAATCGCTTCCTCAAATTGTTTTATTTTATATTTTTCAATACCCAAAAAATAATTGGCAAGTGCGTTTTCAGGATCAGTTTTCAAAACTTCAGAAAAACTTTCTATTCCTTTCTTTTTTTTATCCATTGCCAGATAAAAGACTCCCAAAGAGTTTTGGATAGATATAATATCTTGTTTTGCCTCGTTCGCCGATGCCACTTCCAGTGCCTTTTTATAAGTTAATTCGGCTTTTTCATTCATGCCTTGAAGTTTATATGCCTCACCCAGATAATGATAAGCCTGATATGATTTTGGATCTGCTTTAAGAGCTTCACTGGAAGCCCATAACACTTTTTCATTCATTCCTTTCTTTCTATAGATATTACATAATCCCAGATAGGCCGGAGAGTATTTAGAATCATATTTTGTAGCTGATTGATAGGCATCAAAAGCTTTTTCCCAGTTTCCTTTATCAATATAATCATTACCAATGCAAACATACTCATAGGCGGTAGTATTGCTATGAAGATTTTTTTTTAAATTCTCCAGGCGGTTCCGGCATACGGAACAAAGATCTTCGGATTTTGCATCATGCTCTTCCAAACTATTAGGATATGAACGAGCACATAAAGGTGTATCACATCTTGGGATTCCAAGTGCAAAATTGGTAGAAGAAAGGGCTTGTTTAAGCAATCGATTAATTAGACGAGGTCTGTTTTGTTTTTCATTAGTGTTAACAGAGGCAAATCCGGCATAGGAAATCACACCATAGCTTCCGTCAGTATGACCAAAAAGAAAGTTACAAGTTTCACAGTAAAGATCCTGTGACGTAACACCAATATAAGCCATAATGGTCTTACTTTTATTAAAAGGGAATATGTTTCTCATTTCTTCAGTAATCAGTTCCGGATTATATTGTCCTTTTTGACCAAGGTTATCTAAGATATTATTATAATTTTGTAGCTCAATTTCTCCTACCACACCTAATTTATTAAAGTATGACACAATAAATCGACTTTGATTTGAATAGGAAGAAAGGTCTTCGCTTTTTAAATGTAAGCCGGAAAGCAGCATGTTTTTTTGTAAGGAAGTTATATTTTCCGATATTTTTTTAAACACTTCCGATATATATTTTTCCGAATAAATTCTATTTGGTTCTCCAAGGGGAATTGTTTGCCCTGATAATAAGACTTTTATCCCCATTATATTCTGCAATACTACTCGTAACTCAGATAAAATTTGGTGGTTAACATCGCCTAAAGGTACTAAAAGTATTTCGATTTTTTCATTAGCAGGCTCAGGTACTAGAAGATGTGGCAAATCAACTTTTAAATCAGATAATATTTTTTTTGTCTTTTCAAACAATCGATCATCTTCGACCAGATTATAAATATTTATCAGACGTTTAATCGTCTCTTTACTACGATTTAGTTTTATTAACAATTCACAAAACTTAATTTGATATTCAAAGTTAGTTGGATCAGACTTTAAACCGGTTTGGTATATTTTAATTGCTCTTTCATTAAGACCTTCATCCTGATAAATTTGGGCTAATCGAAATATATTCTCAATGTTTTTCCTGATTTCTACGGTATTATCTTTTTCAATCAAATTATTTACCAACAATTCCAACTCATTTTTACTAATAAATTTATCAGTACATTTTTCTTCTGTAGGCTGGTTATTTATTGCAGAAGCAGTATTTTGGAAAGAATCGGAATCTACATGAAAAAAAAGAATGCTCCAACTATTTTTCTCTTTGATTATCTTTACTGATACTTTTGCAAGACCATTTTCAAATTTACCATTTGCCGCATAGTTGCCTGTAATTATTTTTATACCATCCGAAGTTCTTGAAATGATAATCTGACCTTCCGATTTTTGATAATCCTCAAGTGTGCCAAGTTTTTTTAATAAAAAAAATTGACTCTCAAATTGGGAATAAGTACTATTATTTAGTAACTCTTTATGGCTGTGCTTTGTAAGTTCTGATAATTCCCAATTTTGAATGATTTTCGGGACAACATCATCAACATATATTTTTGCTTGGTTATCAAGCTTTTTCATGTTCGTGCATGATACACAGAAAAGAATCGTCAAAAAAATAGTTCCGGTTTTTATAATACTATTCACTTAATTATCTCCTGAATATAATATATAGGATACCTTTGACTTATTGAATAATTAACACTATTTGAAAGAAATCTTGCTTCTTACTCAAAAATTCGAGGCCCAACCATAGGTATCATTATCTGTCATTCTTCCTATTAATAATAAGTGGCCGTATGCCACTATGCGCTTCACCTTGCTCTGCTATAATCTTCCCATCGCGATCTATTAATAAATGCTCCTTAAACGTATCAAAAGCATAAACTACACCGTTAACCTTTAAATGACCATTCCCGTTTTTTTAACATCTGTTCTTCGAATTCTCTTTTCCTTACTTCAATATTCATTTAAATTAAATAATTTGTGGTAAATGCTTGTGGTATCATGTCCTTATTATTAGAAGATACGCAATAAATATCATCAATATTTCTTGATGATCTTGAAGTCGACTTCAAACCTTTATCACTCTATTGTTTTTTGATTCAGATAGCGTGCTTAGTAGTACTCCTCTTGAAAAGTGCTAACTTATATTAAGGGCTTTTTCGATTTGCACTACAATAGCGGCCAGATTGGCTATAAGGCGACCAAGCAGTATAAAAGGCGCACTCATACCATTTTCCAGGGCGTTAATCAATTCGCCCAAATTATCTTCTCGCGGAATGTTGCCCACAAGAAAATGGCCCAGTAAAATATTTTTTTCCGCATGATCAAAAGGATAATCGCTATCGGCAAAACGCACTTTAACATCTTGTAACAGGTGATGTCCGGTATGCATTAATTTGTGAATCTTTTTAATGAATAACTCGTTATCCTGATTATCTTCTAACTGATGCGCCAGTACTATCAACTGTTGGTATGATGATTCTATAGCCATAAAATCATCATGGCTATCAGCAAGTATGTTCCAGGTTTCCATATAATTCTGTGCTCTGGTTTTTAATTCTTTGCTGTCCGGAATACGCTTAATTATGGGGTCATAAGCGAGCATAGATAAACTTTGTTCTATGCGCTCGAAAGATGTGGCTTCAAACTGTTTCATCTGATTAAAAAGCCCTTGCCCTTCTGCGGAGGCTCTCGATCGGGCCTGTTCGACAGTCTCACGGTTGGCATGGGTCAGGTTGAAGTCTTTCGGGTTAAAGGTAAATCCTGCTTCAAGCAGTACTATTGCCCGATCAAGTTGAAGCATCCGTTTATGAATTTTTTTATAAATGCTGACGGTAGTGCTATATTCTTTTTTTTGTTGATTTAATTTGGCTTTCAGTGTCTTGATGCGTTCGATACAAATTTTCGCGTCTTTTGGCTGTTTAATCGGAAGAGAGAATTCTTCCGGTTTAATGAACATATTAAACTGACCACCGAAGACTTGTTCTAAGGCATCGAATGCCTCAGCTTCCTTGTCCTGATTTTTAATTAACTGCTCGAACGGTATCAGGCGATCTTCCGGAATGGATTGCTCAAGAACCATGGTGTAGTAGTCATTGGTGTCTTCCTTACAAGTGGTGGGAAAATTGGAAAAAAGAATTGTCGATGGTGGTGAACAACGATAGATACCATCAGGATCATCCGGTTGTATTTCAGCAAGATAGCGCTGTATTTCAGAATCGTTTGTATCCAAATAGAATTTTGGAGGTTTATCGTATTTGCGGGCATGGGCAATGCGTTCAGCCGTGCTGGGGTGAGTGTCAAAAAGCCCCCTGCGGTTGCTGTTTTTTAATGATTGGATAATTTTTTTCTTATCCGATTGAGGAATCCGATTGGCGCGAGATTGGATAAGTGCAGGCAGATTATCCACAAGCCGGCCTTCCCGCCAGGCACTGCCTAGATCATTGTAAGCCCATTGATGTGCTCCCGAGAGAATCTCCAAGCGTTCCGAGCCTGATTGAAAGACATCTGCGCCAATAAGTGCCAATCCATGGCGGTCAGCATTATATTCCATTTGGCGCATCATGAAACAACTCACCACCTCACCGATCCACATAAGCATCCACAATACTTTTCGGGTCAACCAGATGAAAAACATTGCGAAATAGAGTATTATAGAAATTCGAAAATCCCATTTCTTACTCCATTGTTTTATCCTTACATCCCACTCATCTTTTTCATAAACGACTCTGGCGAACCAATGATTTATAAGCCGTATGATATAGCTAAAACGCATGGCGACAGTCTGGGAAAAATGACCAAACTCATGGCCAATGACTTCTGTTAATTGGTACAAGTTCATGCCGGCAACAAGAGGAAGGCCGATAGTCAGCTCAAGTTCATTTGAAAAAAAACCTTTTATGCCCCGTTTTAATCCTGCTGAAGCATTTACCTGCATAATTGTGTAAATTTCCGCCGGCAAGGGTGCGCCAAGCATATCTGCAATTTTTTCTACATAGGCATATAGAAAGGGTTCTTTTTTCGGATCGATCGGGCAACGGTTGTCATTAACCCAGCGACGCGCAAAAATTGGTTTCACCATAAAAAGCATCAGCAGGAAGCCGATGATGATAGGGGCTACATAAGCAATGATAGCACCACGGGCACTACGCAATTCATGAAACAGGGTGATGTTTTCCCGGATGTGGAAAAGCAGCAGATAACCTATCCCAGTGATGAAGGCAAGATAAATCAGCGGCAATAGTAACATAATAAAAGCTGTAACCCCCAAGCCTATCCGATATAAAAAAGGAATCGGAATTTTCTCAATTTTTCCCTGAAATCCACGTATGATCATGCTTTTAATTTTATTTATATCGACAGGTGTTTTTAGCGTCTGTGCCGTTGGCTGGGTATCTACAGGGGCAAAACTTGCCTTTGCACCTAATGCATTTAACTTCAATACCATTTTTTCCGCCTGATTTTCTTTCAGTGTAAGTACCAGGGAAGCCTTTGGATTTTTTAGCAGTACAGCCAACGTTTCGGGCGGTGCTTTTGGAAATGTTTTTATTAAGAATCCGTACACTTTTTTTTTGCCGATATTATCATCGATTGCACCTATGGTCAGCTTACCTTTAACTTTCTCTTCGCTCATTCGTGCTTAATCCTCCATTACCGGTTCATAAGATAAACAATAGCTGCTTCCATTCTCTTGGAATAATTACCCTGAGCTCTAATCATGCTGTAATATAGTTGCTCATAAGTTCTTCTTTATAGATTTTATTAATTCAGGATGACGCTTTATTACACCGCTAATATTTTCAACTTTGCCACCACATTTATAGCAAGATAATTCTTTTGCATCTTGTGATTTTTGGATAGCTCCACAGGAGATGCATATTTTATTATAAGTGTTTTTAGCTTTATCAATCCCTGTGCCAGAACTTTTAAGGAAAGCTGTAATAATAGATAAAACTCCAAAGATAAAGATAACTGCAAACAAAAGGCGATTATGGACAGGAAAACCCCACCGTTCTGAAGATTGTGCTCCAGGAGAAAAATTATGGAATCCGGGTTCTTGACTAAGTGAAAGGAGGCTAACGAAAAGAAAAAACAATCCTGCCGATAGATACCAAAGGTTTAATTTTTTTCTTTTAATAAGCGTTAAGGCTACAGGGATTATTGAATCATATGCTATCCCAACCACAACGAGGCCTAAGAAAAGAAATATTATGAATATCCAAACGTACATATTTTAAATAATAAATTTATAGCAATTAATATACATAGTATTTAAAATTTGGTTTTGAAAAGATCTATATTTGGAATCCTCTTTCCTTTACAGTAACATTTATCTAAAATCAAATAATTTATGTTATAGCTATGCGGCATCATATTTTGATCATTAGAAAATCGCGATACACATAATGATTTCTTTCCGGAAAAGGGGGTGGTGGGTTGATGGTTTTAAAGTAAGGAGATTGTGATTAGCACTCTTATTTGCCGTATCTGTCAAATCGCTCTTGCAAGAGTAAGAACATCAACGCTTTTTGCACCGCCTTTAATAAGAACTTTTGCGCATTCGTCAACTGTGGCTCCGGTAGTATATACATCATCTACTAAAAGAATTCTCTTTGACTTTACTTTAGAAAATTCCTTAACTGTAAAAGCTCCTTTGATATTTTTTATTCTTTCTTCGCGCCCCAGACCCGTTTGCGGCTGAGTCCATACGGTTCTTTCAATGACATCTTTGCCTATTTCAATCCGGCCTGATTCAACCATGAACCTTTCAGCTAATTCTTTTAAATTTCTTATAAGAAAATAGGCCTGATTAAATCCCCTTGCCCTGAAACGTTTTATATGCAGGGGAACAGGAATAACAATATCAAAATCACTTAGTTTCCAGTGCCGCATAAGCACGGAAAAAAGAAGTAATTCAAGAGAAGCTGCAACCTGAAGCTTTCCTTTGTATTTGAAAGAATGAATCACTTCCATCACTGCCAGGCTGTAGAGAAATATAGCACGAGCTTTTCCAAAACGTTTCGGTTGTTCAATGCATTTCTGGCAAAGATGGTCTTCGCCCTCACGGCTTTTAAAAACAGCCCCGCATGAGGAACATATTGGAGATTCTACAGGCAAATAATCGTCACAGCAGGCGGCGCACAGGAATGGATACATTACTCTTTCAAACGTGATATTTTCCATTTCGGATAGCTTGTCAGCTAAATTAACAATATCTACAGAATTATTTTTAGAAAAACCGTGGAAAAAAGAACCGCACACAATACATCTGGAAGGAAAAACAGCTTCTTTTAGTATTTCCGCCATTCGGAACATAAGCATTTAAAGTGTGTCCATCTTTTCGATGATTGCAGTGGCAAACTGTGAACATTTCACCTTTGTAGCACCTTGCATCTGACGCGCAAGATCATATGTGACAATTTTATTATTAATGGTTGCCTGCAGGCTGGATCTTATCAATTCGGAGACTTCGTCCCATTGCATATAATCAAACATCATGGCACCGGAAAGAATGAGAGAACTAGGATTTACCATATCTTTATCGGCATACTTCGGCGCTGTGCCGTGAGTCGCCTCAAAAACAGCGCAAAAATCCCCGATATTTGCACCAGGAGCCATGCCGAGGCCACCAACCTGGGCGGCAAGAGCATCTGAAATATAATCACCGTTTAGGTTCGGAGTAGCAATAACATCATATTCTTCAGGCCTTAACAGAACCTGCTGAAAAAGCATATCTGCAATACGGTCTTTTATTATTACTTTTCCTTCGGGTCTTTTTTCGTTATATTTATCAAAAAGCTCCTGTTCGGTTATTGTTTGTTCCCCGAATTTTTCCTTTGCAACCTCATAACCCCATTTTACAAAAGCGCCTTCCGTAAATTTCATGATATTGCCCTTGTGCATCAGGGTTACACTGGAAAGTCCTTCAGAAACCGCATAGGATATAGCTTTTGCAACAAGACGCTTGCTGTTTTTTTTGCTGATCGGCTTAATTCCGATACCTGCATCTTCGGGAAGAAAAACTCCCATATTCTTTGCCAGAAAGTTTCTGATCTCAGCAGCACCTTCACTTCCTTCTTCCCATTCTATTCCTGCATATAAATCCTCGGTATTTTCTCTGAAAATAACCATATCGACTTTTTCAGGATTTTTCATAGGACTCGGAACGGAATCGATATATTTCACCGGCCGTATGCATGAATAAAGATCAAGTTTTTGTCTTAAAGAAACATTAACGCTTCTTATGCCTTTTCCTACAGGCGTAGTCATGGGGCCTTTTATGGCAACAACATGGTTTCTGATAGCATTAATGGTTTCTTCCGGAAGCCATTTCCCTGTATTTTTAAACGCCTTCTCGCCGGCTAGTATTTCAAGCCACTTTATTTCTCTTTTGCCTTTGTATGCCCTGGCCACAGCTTTATCAAACACCAGGCTCGCCGCCTTCCAGATATCAGGCCCTGTACCATCTCCTTTAATAAATGGGATAATCGGGAAATCGGGAACATTTAACGTGCCGTCAGTATTTATGGTAATCTTAGCTTCAGTCATTTATATAAGCTTTCTTTTATAAAAATATTGTATCTGATATTTTAATCTTGGGCATCGTATTTATTTTCAAGCTTAATTTTTTCTCTTTCAGAGATTTTCCCAAGTTCTACCAGAAGATCTCCGATACCGTCATATCTGAGATCATCAATTTTCATGATTGTATCTGGCCTCTTATCTTCGAGCTCATAAAATGTGTAAACAAAGGTCAACTCACTTTTCTTAAGAAGATGAATATTCTTTCCATCAAGGATTATATGATTATCCAGAAAGAAATAAACGGCACAAATCGCAATACCAATTAAGATATACTTTCTAATTGTTCTAAGCATTCAGACCCCCTTATATCATGGTTGGTCTCCTGTGTTGTATCTGTCTATTGCCATATCCTTAAATAATGTAAATGCGCTTATAAAAGTCAAAGAAATTTTGCCTGTCGGCCCGTTTCTTTGTTTCTCAAGCAAAATTTCTGCGGTGTTTCTATGGGGATTATCTTCACTCTTATTATATACTTCATCCCTGTAAATAAAGGCTACCACATCTGCATCCTGCTCAAGGGCTCCCGACTCTCTTAAATCGGCAAGCTGCGGTCTTTTATCCGCCCGGTCTTCAAGTTTCCTGTTTAGCTGGGACAGCGCAATAACAGGAACACTTAACTCTTTTGCAAGAGCTTTTAAAGACCTTGATATATCGGCAATTTCAAGATCCCTGCGTTCAGTAGGAAGTGAACTGCGCATGAGTTGAAGATAATCTACAATAACAAGCCCAAGGCCTTTATTCATTGTAAGCCTGCGGGCTTTAGCCCGAATTTCCATAACGGATATAGCCGGAGAATCATCTATAAATATTGGTAGTTCGGATAACATTCCTGCTGCATCCGTAAGGCTTTTCCAGTCTTCATTACTAAGAAAACCGCTTCTTACACGCGAAGAATCCACTTTTGCTTCTGAACATAGCATTCTTAGTGATAACTGCTCCTTGGACATTTCAAGCGAAAAAACGGCAACTGGGGTATTTGATTTAACGGCTGCATTTCTGGCAATATTTAAGGCAAACGCGGTCTTGCCCATACCGGGACGCGCAGCAATAATTATAAGATCTGATTTCTGAAAACCCGATGTCATTTTATCAAGATCGGTAAAGCCTGTCTCTACACCGGTAACAAGGGCTCTTTTCCCCTGTCTTTCCTCAAGGGCATCAATATTAACGTTTATTATGTCCTTTAAAGGATAAAAAGCCTGCTTTATTTTCTTTTCAGATATTTCAAAGATTGAGCTTTGGGAATAATCGAGTATCTCATCAAGATTCCCGCCATCTTCAAAACATTTTCTTACAATGTTATTCGCCTGTTCGATAAGTCTTCTTAAACACGCTTTTTCATATACTATTCTGGCGTAATGAGATGCATTTGTTGCAAGAGGGATATCTAAAAGCCTGGCTAAATATGTTGCTCCGCCAATTTGTTCAATCTTGCCCTGTTCTTTTAGGGCATTGGATAATGTAACAAGATCAACCGGTTCACTTTTGTTAAAAAGGTCCAACACAGCCGAATAAATTATCTGATGAACAGACTTATAAAAATCATCAGGAGAGAGAATCTCTACAATGTCAAGTAATGTGTTATTATCGATCAAAATAGCGCTTAGCAAAGATTCCTCGGCCTCGATACTCTGGGGAGGAACCCTTAGCAAAGATGTATCTTTTGCGCCTTGTTGTTTAGTCCTTGTCATTGAATTTGATGAAATAATAATTTACATAGCTTCAGGCACAACTTCGACAGTTATTGTCGGTTTAATTCCCTTATATACGCGAACAGGTACGGAAAAAGTGCCTAATGTTTTTATGGGTTCAGCAAGCAGCACCATATTTTTCTCAACAACAATGCCCTGCGCTTCCAGTGACTCAACTATCTCTCTTGCAGAAACCGATCCATAAAGGCGGTCTTCCTCGCTGACCTTTGCTGTTACCTTACAGACTACTCCATCGATTTTTTTAGCCATTTCTTCTGCAAGACCTTTTTCTTTTGCTAAAATAACTTCTACTTTGACTTTTTCACGCTCAAGCAGCTTAAGATTATGCAAGGTGTTTGGCACAGCCTTTTTCTGGGGTAAAAGATAGTTTCTTGCATACCCATCCTTAACATTTACGATAGAGCCGATAATGCCAAGTGATTCAATAGTTTCTTTCAATATTACTTCCATTGTTAACCTCCAAATAAACGCTGGCTTTTTATGCTGACATTGAAACAGCTTGATTAAGCCGGCAAATTTCAAAATTATATATATTCAAAATTAATCGTCTTGTTCTATAGCAAGTACATCAACTTTTTTGAGGGTCTTCTATTTTTCTGACATTAAGCCAGATATCAAAAAAACCAAGACCTGTTATAAACACAGCCGCAATATATTGGAATGCAATTACGCTGTATAATAAAACTCTAAGCCCCTTGGGCAGCTGCTTTTTTACAAAATAATAAGATACAATGGCTATACCCTGGAAAAAGTATATCGGCATCATAACAAGCAAAATATTTGCCCCGAACATCATAATGGCTTTGTCAGGGACCAAAAGCATCAGAAAAGAGCCTATCACAACCCATACAAGCTGCTCAGGCGCTTTCCACAAATTCAGTGTACCAAAATCCGGATAATAAAGTTTCTTTTTGGCAAACAAAGGTTTTGCTATCAACAAAGTTACCCAGCTTAAAAACAGAGTTGCAGCAATTACCAACGAAGGAATTATCCTTATAAAAATATACTGAACAAGCTCTATATTGTCTGAAAGCATTCGTATATTTTCTTCAGGTATGCCCATTTGTTTATATAACTCAATGGATTGCTTCAAATTTATTGCAACATACTCTGAAATTATATCATAAATTCCCGAACCGTGAATATTGCCAAATATGACCAGAGCAATTGTTCCTGTCACCAGAATACTAAAACATGCATATCCAATAGTTTTTTCTATAGATAGGTCAACCCGAAAAAATTCGCTGAATATAAATCCCAAGAATAGAAGTTCGGCAAAAAACACAAGGTCTATTGATACGGAGCGCAAAACACATATAATTACAAAAATAGTTGCGCCAAATACCTTAAGCCCTGACCTTCTGCCTAATTTGGAACTATAAAACAGTATCGGCAAGGGAACAAGCAGGGCGCATAAAATACCTATTAGCGGAATAAACAGACATGCCAAACACAAAAGACTCGCTATGGAAATTCCTTTCAACGTGTCTGTAAATATCTCGCCTTCGGCATATGCCACTATCCCAGCCTCCGCTTAAAAAGCCATATCTTCTATAGATATATAGCTAAAAATCCAAAGTCCCCACGTAAGGCAAAAGAGCTATTGTCCTTGCACGTTTTATAGCATGCGTTAAGACTCTCTGGTGTTTTGCGCATGTACCTGAAATGCGCCTTGGGATAATCTTTCCTCTTTCAGTGGTAAAATATCTGAGTGATTTAAAATCTTTGTAGTCAATTACAATAGTTGAATCCGCGCAAAAACGACAAACTTTGCGTCTGTGAAATACTCTTTTTTTCTTTTTATCCCCATCGACCTGTTGTCCTCTGCCCTGATTATCGTAAGCCATCTTCTACTCCTTTTCGCTGCTATCGTTTTCTGTTTTTGCCTCTTCCGGTTCCGCTTTGCTCTCATCAGCCGGTTCCGCTTTGTTCTCATCAGCAGGCGTTTCGGCATTTTCCGACTTGTTCTCTTGGGCGGATAAAGCAGCTTCTGCTTCAATTTCAGCCATTTTTGCTTTTATCTTTTCGATATCTGCATCTTTTTCAAGCAATATGGTCATGAATTTAAGAACTCGATCGTCTATACGGAAGAAACGTTCCATCTCACTAACAAGCAAACCTGTCCCGCAAAAATCAATATGGACATAATAGCCGCGATTTTTCTTCTTTATTTCGTAGGCAAGTTTCTGGGCGCCCCATTCGTTGAGCTTAACAAGAAATCCGTCCTTTTGAGAGATAGTATCATTAATTTTTTCTAAAAGGGGGGCCCTGTTTTCGGGTGGAATATCAGGATCGATAATAACAGTTGTCTCGTACCTTCTCATAAAACCTCCTTGTGGATGTAAAGCCCCGGTTACCGGAGCAAGGATTATATTGCATTTTATTATGCAATTAAAGATGTTCTTTTACCATTTCAAAAATATATGTGTCAAGATTTTTAAAAAATACTAAATTATATCTTGAAACGGATTACATAGTTTGTTAAATAGGTTTAATTGACATGGTGGGTGTAGCTCAGTTGGCAGAGCACCGGGTTGTGGCCCCGGTTGTCGAGGGTTCAATCCCCTTCACTCACCCCATTTTTTTGCGCCCGTAGCTCAGCTGGATAGAGCGCCGGACTTCGAATCCGTAGGCCGCAGGTTCGAATCCTGCCGGGCGCGCTTGTGATATCAGAATGTTAAAACAATTTTATTTCCATCTGATTTTTGATGCTACCCTATAGCTACCTTCTTTATACTCCTTGACAAATTTGATTTGCTTCTATTAACTTATATATATAAAATATGAGGTGTTATAATGAAAATTAAAACAATTATCCATGAAGCGGAAGAGGGCGGCTTTTGGGCCGAAGTTCCTTCTATTCCCGGATGTGCCACCTAGGGAGAAACGTTTGACGAACTCCTGAAAAATATTTATGAGGCCGTGGAAGCTTGCTTGTCTGTGGATATCGAAGCTATCGAATTAAAGGGAAAAGATAGGGTTATGGAGATAGCAGTTTGAAAGCCATTTCAGGGAAGGACTTTGTAAAACTACTTGAGAAATTCACAGCCTTTTGAATTTAGACATATATTTTCGTGTGAGATCTGCTACCACAGGCGCAAGAACTATCAAAGCAATAAGATTAGGGATAGCCATCAGGCCGTTTAAGGCGTCACATAAATTTATCACATCATCAAGAGGGTTTAAAGCTCCGATAATTATAATACCAACATAAATCCACTTATAAATGGGAACATAAGTTTTCCCGAATAAGTAATCGACAGCCCTGTCTCCATAATATGACCATCCGATTAAAGTCGTAAAAGCAAAAAGTATAACACTAAAAGATACTATATAACCAGCTCCCGGGATACCCTGATCAAAGGCAACGCTTGTCAATATTCCCTTAATATGCACTGTTTCATAGGTTCCCATGCAAACTACCACAAGACCGGTAATACTGCATACCATCAGTGTATCAATAAATGGCCCCAGCATAGCAACAAGACCTTCACGTACCGGCTCTTTTGTCTTGGCTGCACCGTGTGCAATCGGAGCACTTCCCAAACCGGCTTCATTTGAAAACAAGCCCCGCGCCACTCCGGAACGTATAACTCCGCCGAGCAATCCACCCGAAACCGCTTCCGGCGCATGAAAAGCCTGGTAAAAAATCAGCTGGAATCCGGGAAGTACCAGATGTATATTTTTTATCAGAATTACTATTCCAGTACCTATGTAAACTGCACACATAAAGGGAACCAAAACACCTGCCACATGAGCAATACGCTTGATGCCTCCCAAAATCACACCGGCAACTATTGCAGCTGTCAGGGCACCGACTACAAGGCGCAATGCAAAACCAGGTGCTGCGACTTCTTTGAATAATAATGAATTGACGGCTGAAACCATGCTGTTTATCTGAAACATGTTTCCGATACCAAAACTTGCAAGAGCGGTAAATACGGCAAAACACACAGCAAGCCATTTATATGAACTTCCCATGCCGATTTCGATAAAATGCATGGGCCCGCCATGAGCCTCACCATCCTTGTCTATTTTACGAAAATGCACAGCAAGCGTACAACTTGCAAATTTGGTTGCCATACCAACACATGCGGTAATCCACATCCAGAACACGGCACCCGGCCCTCCGGTAAGAACGGCCACTGAAACGCCAATAATATTTCCGGTCCCGATTGTTGCCGATAAAGCTGTAAACAATGCACGAAAATGAGATATTTCTCCGGGATCATCCGGATTATCATATACCCCTCTTAGTACTTTAAGGCCTTCCCTGAATCCTGAAAACTGAATTCCTTTCAAGCGGATTGTTAAAAATAATCCGGTTCCCACAAGAAGTATGATTAACGGAACACCCCATACAAAGCTGCTAAACTGTGATAGAAATTCAGTCATATTATATTTTCGCTCCTGATCTGCTCATACAACAAATTTTCATGGAAATATTATCTGTCATTTAAATTCATCAAAGATTACTGTAAATTCCTGTAGATTATTTATTTGAGCACTCTCTTTCTATCTGTTGTTCAATCTCATGCCTTCCCTGTTCCAATGTCTTTAGCTGTTCGAAGGCCTCTTCAAGCGCAACTCTTGCGTGGGCATCTCCTTTACTTTCTGCCGATTCCAGGCGCTGGATCTCGCTCTTCAGCGCATCTTGGTGGCTGACATTTTCATCGAAGTGCTGCTGAAGTTCCTGGCATATTGTATTATTGCGCGGACCATTGTCACAGACTTTTTTGTACTCAATCAAGCCAAAGAATACAGAAACTTGCTCGCACGGTTGCGCATTTATATGTGCAATCCCCCATACAAATCCAAATGCAAGGGCTGCAAACAGAAGTGACCATAAACCAAAACGCTTATATAGCTGATTCAGTAAATCCCACATATTTCAATTCCTTTTAAGTAAAAATTTATAATATTTCGAACAATCTTTTTTACATGTTTAGATGATTAAATCAAACCTGGCTATCAGCTATTTGTTTATTTTATATCAGGCAGTATTAATTTCGGGAAATACTTCATCTCCCTAAATAATTCTTTATCTTTTTTAAGGATAAACTTTTGAAGTTTTTGCTGTTCTTCTGTTATACGAACCGATGAAGACCATTTCTCTTTTTTTACCACACCATTAAGCAATCCGTCATTTATAGCCTGCCCGACAACATCATTATCCATAAATGCGATACCAAACGATCTCTGGCTTACGGTATATTTAACAAACATATATCCGCCACCATCGTCTTGTTCCGGGCGCACCCATTTAAGATTCAAATACTTGTTTTCTTCCAATAATGATGTGTGACCGGTGAACTCTGAAACTTTTATGTTTCCGTCTTTGTTGAACTCCACCATTAAAAGCCGGAGCAACTTTGATTTCTCGTCAAGCCCAATATGTATGTAGCCGGACTCATTTCCTTCATTCCAGAACCATGTTCCGACAATTGATAAATCAATATCTTCTTTATTTGGGTCAGTGATAGGATTGTCCGAATAAGGAATGCAACCAAACAAAAAGAATATTGAGAATGCTATCAAAAATTTGCGCATAATGTTCCTCCCGATACGTTTTATATACCAAAAATCAAGTATCACATATTGCCGTTTTGCAGGTTTAATCTCCTTGTTTCATACTTTTAATCTTCTTATTATACAAATCTTTAATTAATTCTGTTCGTTTTTTATTAGCACCTAAATCACCATACCCGACTCTTGATGCTGAGCGAATGTGAATAGATTTTTGCGTAGAATCAATCCTGATTTCTAAATCATCTACAAACCCAAATATAGCTGAAGAAAATGTGGCGGCAAGATATGTGCCGGTTTCGGTTTGAATTATACCTCCCAATTCCTGAATGGTATCTTTTATGATTTTCATAGTTTCATCAGAACTTTTTTGA
This sequence comes from Pseudomonadota bacterium, assembly GCA_043825875.1. Classification (GTDB taxonomy): domain Bacteria; phylum Desulfobacterota; class Desulfobacteria; order Desulfobacterales; family RPRI01; genus RPRI01. The sequence goes on from JBDRRF010000116.1 coordinate 54,746, forward strand.
CTGATTATAATAGGATCAATATAATGGCCGGTATCATTTTTTTGCTCGCTGCACACGCAATTGGGCTTGGCAGGGCACTTCAAAAGTTCTCCTTCAAGCAGTCCGGCAGGTTTTCCTGACCTGGAAATATGGCCAAAAACTATAAGCAGGATAGTAATAGCAACAAATATGATTACAAAAACAATTATAATTTTTTTCATATGCTTTCTCCTTGCTCAGTCTATTAAAGCAACTGCCACAAATTTGTTTCGTTTTTGGCAATTTACTTCCTCTGTGCAATTTCCTTTATGCCCGTAAGAGCCTTCAAGATATCATTCCAAAAAGGAGCTCCAAAAGTGACGAGTACTGCCGTCAATAAAAGGCCGCCGATTTTTTTCAGTATTAATCTCCAGTACTCCTTAGAAATTTCTTTAGCAGCATCTTTGGCCTCGTCCTTTTTAGCATCCTTGGTAGCATTGATCGCTTTTTCCTTTTCGCTTAATGCTTTGAGTCTCTGCATATCTGATGCCCAGCCCAGTGGAAGTTCAAGTTCGGTTAGTCCGGCCATATGTTTTTCTATTGCCACCCCCGGCAGCCGGATATTAAAATTAGCGATTTTAGCGTACTTCTCATCCAGTTCTTTCCTGATTTTATTCCTTTTTTCATCATCATTGCTGATAACGATTTTTTCAACCGAGTCTTTCAGTTGATTTATCTTATCAGCTTCATCAATAGCGCCAACCATGCGATAATCACTTTCGAGTTTAGCAAGAAAGCTTTCCGAAAGGTTTTTAACATCCTGCAATTTATTTTCTTTTAATAACCCATGAATCCTGTTTAAATCTTTTGGATCGGCAGTTTGCTTTACCACTTTTATATCTTTTACTTTTTCAGCAATTTTATCCTGTACCTTGGTATCCGAACGCAAGTACTTATAAATCGCTAACGAATCGGCATTAACACTAATGACAAAAATAAAACCGATGGCGACTGTCCATTTAAGCATATTTCGGCGGTACTCTTCATTTATCTGGCCTATCCATGAGTCCATATTCTGTTCCGCCTGAATCCGGTATTCAGAAATACTGTCTTCAAATGTTTTCATACTCTGATCTTCAACGGATTCTATAGTTCTTAAAAGATTCTTGCACGCTGTCTGAAAGTCTAAAACAACCGCTTTTGAAAACTGCAAGAGGTGCTCGGCTTTTGCGTGTTGAATCTCAAATTCTTTAATTTCATCATAAAGTCTATTTATGTCTTGTTTTTTGAACACCTCCACATAAATATACATAAACTTAGGTAATGCAAGTCCCTTTGCCCGGCCTATTGCTTCAAAAACCGGCTGGAGCTGGTATAAAATCAGACGTGGAGTATCAGCAGCGTTTGGATCAAGATCAACAATAATCCGAAGGCTTTTCTTGAGTGCTTTAAAGGTATTATCTGCGGTTATAAGTTTTTCTTTCAAACGGGCAAAACCCTTCTCAAACTCACCGTTAAAATTACCGCTCCAGATTCTTTTGATATACATTTTAAAACGTGTCTTAAATGATATCTCACCTATTTGAAATTCGGTTTCTTTTGAATACAAATTAATGAAAAACCGCTCCCAAACACCAACTCGCAGTTTAAGAATGTTTTTTACCGCCTCCTGGGCTGACTGAACTATTATCGAGAAGAGAATCAGAATGCCTACAAAAGCAATTAGTGCCGATATGGTTTCATTCATTTTTCATCTCCTTGCACATTTCATCATCGTATGAATTGGAAATCATGGTTAGCTAAAACGCTACTAGTTATTCGGACATGTTTGAGGCATTCCCAGCCTTTTACCCCAAAAGCCTGATATTGAATCTGCTCTGTCCGTTTGGACATTATTTAGAGCATCCCGGAATTCTTTCCAGGCTGGAATAGCATAAACGCACCATTGATTGATTTCCACCCCTTTGTCAAAATCTGAAGGAATGATTTTATCTTTCGTGAAAGCTTTTGGCGTTCCTCTTAAATCAGCCCAGTTCTTCAGCACTGACAGTCTTGCTATTACAAGATATAACCCGAGGCTGTCAGTACCGCGAATCTGGCTGTTGATATCTTCTATCGAAGAAAGCAAAAGTCTCTTTATGCCGTCATAATCGTAATCTTTTGCCGCCATGTGTCCGTATGCCTGATCGTTTTTTATAAGACCGCTCAGTGCGTTCATCAGTGCGCGATCTCTGGGAAAGAGTTTAATCTCTTTATCACTTTTGGCCATGGCAACAGTGTTTATTGCATCATCGTATTGTCCTATCCTCCACTGGGCAAGAGCCTTGAGCGTATATGCCGTGCCAAGAAGATTATCATTTCTAAGCGCCTGCTCCTTTTCATCTATAAGATTTGCAAGTAATTTTGATGAAAGATGGTATGAAGCATTTGCCTGGGTGCTGATCACAAGTGCATCACCCGATAAAGGGTCGATTTTCAACTGGTTTTCAAGCATTGCTGCGGAATTGAAATGATTTTGAGCTTCTCTTAGTTCTTTGATATGGGATACACAACCCGATACAACAGACAGTAGTGCAAGTACAAGAAAAACGCGGATAAATTTATTTATACTTAGCCTGTAAATAGCTGGTAACATGGGCACCTCCTATCTATACCATGCTTATATTTTCTATGGTTATCAGCAATGACTCTAATGAAAACTGTTTGCCTGCGGCAATAACCTGCACGGTTTCATTAAGGGCTTTTCTTATTTTTAAAAGAATCTCCTCGGAAACACCGGTTTCTGATATTCCTGACAGTACAGTTGATACTATCTCAACAAAAATTTCAGTGCGGCCCAAAATCCACAGCACATCAGATTCGACATTAGCAGGCATGATCGTGTCAATGATCACTTCCAATACAGCCAGTATCGCCATTTGCTGCTTGCCGAAAAGGGGTATCTCATATATCAAATCTCTCCTTAGTGCTACAGCCATAATTGTGGCTTCAATCACATTCTGTACCGCTTGAGAACTGATACGCCCGGCCGGAATGTTGCGTAATGCGGCAAGTGCGGCTTCTATGGCAGTTGCAAGTATGGAACTCTCTTTTCCTGCAACCTTGATAAGCCAGCCCGGATTTTCAACCACTTCATCTAACACTGCATTGAGTAATTCAACAACCTGGCTTTTTGAAAGCCGAAGCGCCCATTCTCCTTCTTCAGGTGTTTTTGAAAGCTGATTGAGCAATTGACTTGATGCTGTGATCAGTAAATGTTTTGCCGGATCATTTCTGAATTCCTCCGGCCAGAGAAACTCGGCATTGCCGGCAGTTTTTTCAAGAACTAATCTCATAACTTCCGGAATAATATCAGGACCGAGAATCCTGGATGAGTCTGCAAGTTCAATGGCTATCTGGCTTAAGATATTTGTTAAGCCTTTGTGATCGATTCCTATCAATTCCGGATTTTCAGAAACCGTTTTTAAAGCAGCTTTAACTATTGTATCAAGACCTTCCCGGCTGATGAGTTTTGATAGATCAACGGTATCTGAATCAATGATTACATCAAGTACTGATTTGCCCACGGAACCAACAAGCGCCTGATTTGCCGGGTCGTCAATCCCTAAATAAAAACCGGGACTGGCGTATATTACTTCACCGGCATTGGCAAGCACGCTGCGAAGCACAAGTTGAGCCCATTCCTGTATGTTTTCCCGCTGTTCAAGATCTTGGCCCCCAAGCTTTTCTATCCGCTCTTTGGCATCCTTAATAAGACCCGTTGCTATAGCCTCAACCAGCTTTTCAGTTTTCTTGTCCGCATTTAAAAGAGCCGGATTATCCCCTATGGTTTCAATTACTGCAATAAATAAATCTCTTATAAGTACATCAACCTTCTCCTGGGCAAAATCGATATTATCGATCGATTTTAAAAATCCTTTCAACACTCTGCCTGTGGAAGATTTCTCATCTAATGCTCCGGGCATATTGGCAAAGTAGTCGATGCCGATCTCTATCAGAGTGCCAACAATCCGCTGAAACGGAGACGGAAATGGACTCTTCCGGTTAGCCCATTGACGTACATTTACAATGGACAAAAGTGCTTCTTTGCTAAGACCGATATCAACTCCATCTACTTCACCGGCTCTGATATTGCCATCACGCTGGTAATCAACAAAAAATGCCATGTACCTGCGTTTTTCATCCTTCGTCATCTCTCTTGTATGCTTCATTGAGATATCGTAAAGCTCTTTCAGATCCGGGTTTTCGTCTACATAGACCTGCCCCGCACCATGGAAATACCCGTCAGCCGTACCTATTGAAGGTTCAAAATTGAAGTTTGGCAGAGGCAACGTAAGGTCGCGCTCTATTGTTGTTTCGATATAAATTCTCTTGCCCTGTTGCGCAAGCCTGATACCTGCCTTGATTCCGAATAGTATCAGCTCAGCCGTACCTGTCATGTAGTCACCTCCTTTTATATCAAAAAACTCTGAAAAAGACCTTCCCCTTGCCTCCCAGCACAGCTATGAATATAAGAAACATAATGCAAAGCTCTATCCGCAAACTGGCCGTAGCACAGTAGGGGCAATTTCGTTGAAGGCAGTACCTGGTTAGCTTAATCTGATTGCAACTTTAGCTCAGACCTAAAAGCCACTAACCTTTGTATCAAGCTAACGAGGCTGTAGAAAAAGGAGTATCATTCAAAATGCCAGCGCAATTCACGGTACTGCTTGAGCGACTGGTTCACAGCTGGAGTTTTGTTTGCGCAATTTCAGATAAACGCATGTATCCTCAAAAAGGAATGTCTTCTTTATCTGAATCATCATCAAAATCAAATGGCATCATTTCATTTGCCAAATCAAAAAAGACACCCAAAGATTCGCATAAATTTTTCACAATTCGACTATGAACTTCTTTCTCATTAACATCCTTGGCTTTCGACATTGATTTTAATGCAGAAACTAATTCTTTTGACAAACCATCTATTATTTTTTCAGGATCCATTAATTCTCCTTTTCATTTTATTCTGTTAACTTGCTCGTTTAAACGTTTTGAAATTAGCTCTAAAGCTAGTAAATAATGGCCGAAAAATACTTTGAAAATGGGAAAAAATCAGATTAAATTCGGTTTGAATAAAGCATGTTATGGCTTATATGTCAATATAAAGTCTCAGAATATTAACAGAATCTGAAATCTTATGTATCTGCAAAACTATCCGTGCCGACAGAACATAAACGCTAATTTCTACTGTTTTTTTTCTCAACAAATCACTTAATAACAAGCAGGTACATTCTGACAATTATATTGACTTTATTGAATTTAATAATAGAATTTAAAATAATTATTTTAAAATAAAATCATTTGATTCATAGATCCACTTAATATTTCATCAGACCCGGATATTAAACAGATAGATCTATTTCCGGAATATATATTATTTAAACGGTTTCATAAAAATGGCAATACGCCTATTACTCAACTTCCCGTGACCCCAAGGCATACTATTATACCTTATAGCTGTCTCTGAAAGACCAGTGGGCGCCTGAACGGATAATCAGGAGAAATTACAAGCATGAAAAACAAACCCAGGCCTGAACGTCAAAAGAAAAAACAGGCCAAAACTATACCGGAAGAATCATCACCTGAGCAACCAGTTGAAAATGTAGTTGCTGAAATACCCTTTCCGGTAGTTGGCATCGGCGCTTCAGCCGGAGGCCTGGCAGCCTTTGAGGCATTCTTTTCAGGTATGCCAACAGACACCAACCCGGATATGGCTTTTATTCTGGTTCAGCATCTGGCCCCGGATCATAAGAGCATCTTAACCGAGCTCATCCGACGCTATACCCGTATGCAGGTTTTTGAGGTCGAAGACGGGATGGTTGTAGAGCCAAACTGCGCCTATATAATTCCGCCCAACCGTGACATGGCCTTTATAAACGGTACCCTCCAATTGCTGGAGCCCTCTTCCCCGAGAGGCCAGCGTCTGCCTATTGACTTCTTCTTCCGTTCGCTTGCCAACGATCAGCGGGAACGGGCCATTTGCATTGTGCTTTCGGGCACCGGCAGCGATGGCGCTCTGGGAGTTCGGGCTATAAAGGGCGAGGGGGGTATGGCCATGGCCCAAAGCCCCACCTCAACCGAATACGACGGTATGCCACGCAGCGCCATCGCCACCGACATGGTGGACTATGAGCTTCCGCCGGGTGAGATGGCTGCTCAACTCATCACCTATGTAGCCCACGCGTTCGGGAAGTCTCCCGGACCTGCTTTTGCAACACCGCCCCAATCCGAGAATATTCTTAATAAGATCTTCATACTGTTGCGCGCTCAGACCGGCCACGACTTTTCCCGGTATAAGCCGAACAGCATCAACCGTCGCATAGAACGGCGCATGGCACTTCATCAGATAGAAACGCTTGACAGATATGTCAAATATCTGCAAAAGAATCCGGACGAGGTTGAGGCTCTGTTTCGCGACCTTCTTATCGGTGTAACAAATTTCTTCCGTGATCCTGAAGCCTTCGATGTTCTCGAAAAAATGGCCATCCCCAAGCTCTTTGCCGGCAAGCCTGCAGATAGCATGGTTCGCATCTGGACTCCTGGATGCTCAACAGGCGAAGAGGCCTTTTCCATCGCCATCCTCCTTCAGGAGCACATGGAAACCCTGAAGCAAAATTACAAGTTGCAGATATTCGCCACCGACATTGACAGTAATGCTATTAGCACAGCCCGTGCCGGCCTCTATCCGTCAAGCATTGCGGCCGACATCGCACCGGAAAGGCTGGCGCGCTTTTTTTTACCCGAGCCTGGTGGCACCACTTATCGCATCAAAAAAGGCATCCGCGACATACTGGTTTTTTCGGAGCAGGATTTAATTAAAGATCCGCCCTTTTCCAAACTTGACCTTATCAGTTGCCGTAATCTCATGATCTATTTAAACGGAGACCTACAGAAAAAGCTGATTCCCCTGTTCCACTACGCGCTGAAACAAGACGGCATGCTCTTTCTGGGTACATCCGAAACCATTGGCGGGTTTGACGATCTGTTTGCCGTAATAGATCGTAAATCAAAGCTGTATCAGCGCAAAGAATATTTTCACAGCTTACAACACCATGGTATAGGCCGATTTCTTCCTCCCATAACAGCAAGAGAGATGACTGTTTCACGTACAGCAGGAGATACAAAAAAACTTCCGCTTCGTGAATTGGCTGAGCAATCTATTTTGCAGCAGATCGCCCCGGCCGCAGCACTTGTAAACGGGAAAGGGGATATACTTTATCTGCACGGCCGTACCGGAATGTATCTTGAACCAACCCCCGGCGCGGTTGGTGTTAATAATATCCTTAAAATGGCCCGCGAAGGGTTGCAAAACGATCTGACTATTGCCATCCACAAAGCCGTGGCAACAAAAGAGATCATACGCTGCTACGGCGTGTATGTCAAAACCAACGGCAACATGACTGCGGTTAACCTGACCGTACGTCCGGTGCCAAAAGACTCCTTAGCGTTATCTGAGACGCCCCTGTATATAGTAATAATAGAGGAAGTGCCGCAGCCGGAACCGGATAGCAGTAATCATCCTGCATTAATCAGTGATCAGCTGCCGACCGGTTATGGATCAGACGGGCTTATCGCAGATACAAGTATAGAGGCGCTTAAGCAGGAATTGTCCGCCAAGGAAGAATATCTACGGAGCGCCAATGAGGAGCTGGAAACTTCCAACGAAGAGCTGAAATCCTCCAATGAGGAAATGCAGTCTGTGAATGAAGAATTACAATCAACCAATGAGGAACTTGAGACATCCAAAGAGGAGTTGCAATCGGTAAATGAGGAACTGGCGACTGTCAACATCGAGCTGCAAACAAAAATGGCCGACCTTACCCAGGCTAATAACGACATGAACAATCTGCTGGCCGGCACAGGTATCGGCACTATCTTTGTGAACCATCAACTGCACATCCTTCGTTTTACTCCAAATGCCTCCAAGATCATCAACCTTATACCAGGCAACTTAGGAAGACCCGTCGGCCACATAGTATCTAACCTTATAGACTATGACAGCCTTGTGACAGACGTGCAGACCGTGCTGGATACACTGGTTCCCAGGGAAGTAGAAGTTCAGGCAACGGACGGCAAATGGTACATGATGCGCATCCTTCCATACCGTACGCTGGACAACATAATTGAGGGTGCAGTGATCACCTTTGTTGAAATAACTGAGATGAAGCAGGCGAAAGAATCACTTCGAAAATCCAAGAAACTGCTCCGTCTGGCGGTAGTAGTGCGCGATGCATACGATGCAATTATAATGCAGGATCTTGATGGAAAAATTCTGGCCTGGAACCCCGGAGCCGTTAAAATATACGGTTGGAGTGAGTCAGAAGCACTGGGGATGAACATCCGCGACCTTATTCCTGCCAGGTTGCAAAAAGAAGCATTGGCCAAGTTACAGCAGCTAAGCCATTCTGATATTCTTGAACCGTATCGTATGCAACGGATCGCAAAAAACGGTACTATAATTGAGGTCCGGATAACTTCTACTGCTTTGGTGAATGAATCAGGGCGTATGTATGCGGTTGCAACAACGGAAAGGGAAACCGGACGAACAAAAAAATAAAGGAGCCCCATAATGAGCAACAATGACAACCGTTCAGGACAATCCGGGCCTGCAAGAAGCCAGGTGCAGTTTTTACGCAGGGAGGCGGAAAAAATCCTGCGGGAAAGAGCAGCCCGGTCGCCTGAGAATATCAAGACCCTGTCGTCCGAGGAAACTCAGCAGGTACTCCACGAACTGCGTGTGCACCAGATCGAACTTGAAATGCAAAATGATGAGCTGCGCCGGATACAGGTAGAACTTGGTGCCGCCGGGGCCCGCTATTTCGACTTGTATGATCTTGCCCCGGTGGGTTATGTTACAGTTAGCGAAAAGGGACTGATTTTAGAGGCGAACCTTACCGCCGCAACTTTGCTGGGCGTTGGCCGGGGTGAGCTTATCAAACAACCTTTTTCCCGGTTTATCCTAAAAGAAAATCAGGACATCTACTATTTGCATCGCAAAAAGCTTTTTGAAGCCTATTCCGCAAATACAGCACAAGATGCCGAACCGCAGGCTTACGAACTGCGGATGGGAAAAAAGGATGAAACGATATTTTGGGCACATCTTACCATTACCGTTTCACATGATACCGACTGTACCCCTGTGTGCCGTATCACGATAAATGATATTACCAAACTCAAACAAGCGGAAGAAGATGCAAAACGTATAGCGCGGGAGTGGGAGTCTACCTTTAACGCTTCTAACGATGTCTTCTGGATTCTGGACCAGAATCAGCGGATATTGCGGACAAACAAGGCCGCAGAAAAGTTCTTTAATCATGACAGCCAGGATTTGATCGGCAAACACTGTTGGGAGATTGCACATAAAACATCGCATCCGATTCCTGAATGTCCTATCCTCCGGGCACGTGAGAGCCTGCAACGTGAGGACATGGAACTACAGATCGGCAATGGTTGGTTTCAAGTAACCACCGATCCCATAATAGACACAGCCGGCAAGTATGCCGGTGCTGTCCACATTGTAAGCGACATCACCGAACACAAACAGTCCGATGAAAAAATAAAGAACCAACTGAAGGAACTGCACAGATGGCAGGCTGTTATGATGGGACGCGAGGGCCGTGTACAGGAACTTAAGCGCGAAGTCAATGAACTCTGCCGCCGCATAAACGAACCTATTCGCTACCATAGCCAGGAAGACAGTCCGGCGGATTCCTAAGTATAGAGATTTATAAAAATTTTGTACTAAGAGCCGAAGCAATATCAAACTTAAAAATCAATACTCGGGCAAAATAATGTTTCAGCTACACAATCCGTATAGTTCGTCTTCCAATCCTGTTTTCATCATTTCCATCAGTTACAAGAACCCGCCTTATGGCGCCTGCATCTATATGTCTGTCAATAATAAAAGCTCAACCAATCTAAAAATAAACTGTTAAATCAGTGATTGCAACGTTTCCGGGTTTGCTTTAATCCTCTTGCCAACGCACTCTTTATTTTTTTGATCGATTATGGTAACTTCGTAAAAAATCAAAAGCAGGCTATACTTATTAAAAATGGCATTAAGAGCGGCGGCAAAAAAGCTGCTGTGCCTTATGCCGGACATCATATTCAGATCATACAGGTGAATCACTATGTCTTTTCAAGAAAGAGTTATAGAAATACAGCTTCCTGATTGGATTGATACTTTCATAAGCAACCAGCCTGCTTATATGCCATCCATTGAAGACCGCATGTCTTTTGTTATCGAAGCCTCGAAACTTAATGTTTCCAATGGTACCGGCGGCCCTTTTGCTGCTGCAATATTTGAGTCTGAATCAGGGAAATTGATTTCTCTTGGCGTAAACATGGTTACTTTAGAAGCCTTGTCTGTTCTGCATGCGGAAATTGTGGCTTTTGCGCTTGCGCAGAAAAAAGTCGGCACCTACGACCTTGGAGGCCAGGGTTTACCTGCTCATGAGCTTGTAGCCAGTACTGAACCATGTGCTATGTGTCTGGGTGCGATTGTCTGGTCCGGAGTACGAAGAGTCATAACAGGCGCTACCGATTATGATGCAAGAAAAATCGGATTTGATGAAGGGCCGAAAATTAAGGAGTGGAAAACCGAACTTGAGAAGAGAGGGATTGTAGTCATATCAGATGTCAAACGGGAAAAAGCAGCAAAAGTTCTTCTCAATTATTCCTTACAAGGTGGAAAAATATATAACTCGCGTGAAACCGGTTAATTAAGATTTTTCTTTCGGGGCTTTTTTGCCCTTTTTCTTAAATTTTTCAAGAAAATCTTCAATTTCAGATTTTCTGTTTTTATCCTCTGTTTTTTCCAATGCCTTTTCAAAATGAAAGCGGGCAATTTTATCATCTTTTTTGTTTATATAAAACAAACCCAAATAGTAATGGGCATCGGCCATATTATCCATTTTCCCGCTTGTTTCACCAAGATAATATAATGCCATATTGTAAAATGGATAGTTACTGGTAATGTTTAAAAACAAATCTCTGGCTTCTTTCAATTTTCCGGTTTCCGCTTTAATACGTCCCAAAAAAAATAGAGTCTCAGGGTCATCCGGAGCAAGGCTTATCGCTCCTTCAAGGGTTTTTTGCGCTTCAGGATATCGTCCATCCTGAAAATATGTTTTCCCGAGATCTCTTAAAATTTCGGGGTCAAAAGGGTTCTTCTCAAGAGCTTTTTTAAAATATTCCACCGCATCCGATCTATCCCCGTTCTGAGATAAAATCAGGGCATATTTATATTGTGCCATAATATCTTTTGGATGCTTGTTTACATCCTCTTTAAACATTTTTAAAACATTTTCCTTATTGCCGTACATAACAAGAAGCCTTGTATGTGCTTTTTCAAAATTATCATTGTTTAAAGCCGATTTCTTGTTTGATGCTCCATCATTTTCTCCTATTCGGTTGCTAAGATAGTTTATACGGTCTTCAACTGCAGGGTGAGTTGATAGATAAACTGGGATATCATTAGGGTCATACCAGCGTTTGTCACGTATTTTCTTTAACATACTTAATGTTCCGTCACCTGTGTATCCTGCTTTTCTAAGGTAATTCAAACCTATCTGATCGGCCTGTATTTCATCTTCGCGGCTGTACGCAAGAGAAAGAGACTGCCCCATAGCAGCAGTGCCCATAAGCAGAGCATTCCCGGCATCTCCCGCACCCCCCACTCCAAGGAGTATGCCGGCAGCCATTCCTGCAAGAGTTGCGATTTCAATTTTTTTTGATTTTTCAAACCGGTCGGAAAGATGGCGGCAAACTACATGTGTAATTTCATGAGCTATTATGCCTGCAAGTTCTTCTTCATTGTCCATTGCCTCAATTAATCCGCTGTGAACAAATATATTTCCTGCAGGTCCTGCAAATGCATTAAAATTTTCATCTTTTATTATATTAAACCGGTAGGTAAAAGGCTGGGGTGGAGCAGCGGCTAATATCTTGCGCCCTATATCGTTAATATACTTTACCAAAACCGGGTCATCAACAATTTCATAATGCTCTGCAACAGCTTTAAGAAATTCAACGGCAAGTTTTTCTTCCTCTTTCACTGTCAGGCAATAAGCTTTTTGAAAACCAAAAGAAGTTCCGAAAATAAATATTATGCTATATATCAAAACGATCTTCATCGATAATTTCATATGTTTCATTATATTAAGAGACCCCTTTGCCGTTAATGGCAAAACACTATATTTATTTATCAAATAGTTACTTCACATTCGATTTGATTTGATATGATGTTTCGTATATAGTTTAGCGGTTATTATAAACTATGGATTTGTCTGCAATTTAGCTGTAGACGTAATTTTTACAATTGTTTTATAATAATAATGAAAACTCAAAAAGTCAAAACATGAGCGTATTATTAGTAATTATTGAAATAAATCAATAATTCTGAGCCACTCTCAAAACGTTTAAGTTTGGTCAAGCTCAAGGCGGGAGAAAATTTCAACCGCAGTAATACATTGAGTATTTCGAGGATTGAAATTTGAGCCCAACGCTTAAGATCGGCCAAAATGGGGCGTTTTGAAACTGGCTCTTCTGTGTCGTAAAACAAAAAGGGGTATTATAATGGCTATAAACGAAAGCGATCTTGAAAAAGAAATTATGGGCCATGTGGCAGATAACGAACTTTCATGCACCGATGCATTCGAGATTGCATGGAGATTACAAATACCGGCTTGCGATATAGGAGCTACTGCCGATCGGCTTAAGCTTAAACTTGCAAAATGCCAGCTCGGACTTTTTGGATATAAACCCGATAAAAAAATTGTAACCGCCAAAGATTTGGTATCAAAAGAGCTGGAAAATGCCATTCGAAATTGTCTTGATGACGGCAAACTGTTGTGCATCAAAGCATGGGAAATAGCTAACACTTTAAACATACAAAGATTTTCCGTAAGCTGCGCATGTGAATCTCTTGGGATAAAAATCAAAGAGTGCCAGCTTGGTGCCTTTTAACGACTCTATTATAAGCAGCAATGATAATTCTATGAGAAAGATACCCCGTTACAATTTATTTATCGTATTTTTGTATCTTGCTTTCTGTGTATTTACTGTCTGGGTAAAGAATTCTGAAAACGCAAGCCTTCATGCTATTCTAAAACACGGGCAAATAAATGTAATTACATTAAACAATGCTCATTGCTATTATTTTTATAAAGATCAGCCTTTAGGTTTTGAATATGAACTGGCGAAGGCTTTTGCAGAATATCTTGGTGTAAAACTTAATGTACAGGTAGTAGAAAAACCGGAAGACTTGATACCTGCTTTGAAAAAAACCAAAAATTCTTTTATCGCTGCAAACATTACAATAACTCCGGAAAGAATAAAAGAGGTAGCCTTTTCAGATAGCTATATGAATGTTCGGCAGCATATTATTATTAGAAAAAATAAAGCATGGCTTATAAAAACCAAAAATGATCTTGCAGACCGGTATGTTCATGTAAGAAAAGGCTCTCCTTATGAAGATCAGCTTAAGAAATTAAAAGAGCAGGGAATTAATCTTAAAATAGTATCCAAAGAAAACACCTATGACGAAGAATTGATAGAAAAAGTTGCAATGAAAAAAATTAAGATTACTATTGCATACTCCAATATAGCCAATCTTAACAGAAGATATAATCCGCAGGTTGTGATTGCTGGCGCAATAAGTGAATTTGAACCAGTGAGCTGGGCGGTTAAACGTAATGACAAAACTCTATTATTACGTATCAATGATTTCTTTAAAATGATAAAAAATAATGGGAAATATGCTGAAATTCGCAACAGATATTATTCAGGAATTGATTCTTTTGATAGCACGGATATAATAGTTTTTTATGTAATGTTGAGAACAAGGTTTCCCATTTACAGCCAATTTATCAAAGAAGCCTCAGCCACATACGGTTTTGACTGGAGGTTGATAACAGCCATGGCATACCAGGAATCAAGGTTTGATCCTTTTGCACAAAGCCATGCAGGTGCTTATGGATTTATGCAGATAACTCCCGAAACAGCATTTAGCCTGGGATTGGGCAGCATATTCGACCCTGAACAAAATATCCATGCAGGCGTTCGATATCTAAATAAATTATACAAATACTATCGATTAAAATCAAAACCGGACAGACTGTTTATTTCTCTGGCAGCATATAATATAGGCCAAGGTCATATTTCAGATGCCATGGATCTTGCAATACTAATGAAAATAAATCCATATAGCTGGGCATCTATTTCAAAAGTACTACCTTTATTGAGTGAACAAAAGTATTATTCCAAGGCAAAGTTCGGATATTGCAGAGGCTCGGAAGCCGTTAATTATGTGAATCAGATTATGCATTATTATGAAATTTTAAAAAAAGATGCTATAAGACGTAAAATGAAAAAGCCCCATGTAAAAAACAATCAAAATGAAATGCTTTGAAATTGTCTCTTTAGAAAAAGTTTTATGCATGGTTTATAATTTAAAAAAATATTTTTAAAAAGACACAATATTTGGAGAAAAAAATGAACCGAAGTTTTAATTTCATGCTTATACTTGCGCTACTGCTGAGTTTATCTTTTTCGAATGCATATGCAATAGAAAAAAAAGATTTTCCAGTAACTCCAAAAACAAATAATGGTAAGAAATGGCGGATCGCTTATCTTGAAGCAGGCAGCTATGAAAATTATACTGACAATCTGCGGGCTCTTGTTATAGCCCTTTCTGACTTGGGTTGGGTGCAAAAACCTGTTTTTCCAAAATCAGAAAAAAACAATGACAGTAAAAAACTTTGGCAGTGGATATCAAAAAATCTGAAAAGCAATTACCTTGAATTTGTTTCTGATGCTTACTGGTCAAGTAATTGGGACGATAGCCTGAGAGAAAAAAACAAGAAAATAATTATTGAGCGGTTTAACAAAACAAAAGATATTGATCTATTATTGGCTATGGGAACGTGGGCAGGACAGGATCTGGCAAACAACGAACATTCCGTTGCTACCATTGTAATGTCCACCAGCAACCCTCTTGCTACAAAAATTATAAAAAGTGCCGATGATTCAGGCTATGATCATTTGAACGTAAGAGTTGATCCAACAAGATATGAACGCCAGATCAGGATCTTTCATGATATATTTAAATTTAAAAAACTTGGGGTGGTTTTAGAACAAAATACGATTGAAGGAAGAAGCTATGCTGCAATAGATGATATTAATCGGGTTGCGAAAGAAAGCGGCTTTGATGTTATAACTTGTAATGCACCGTTTTCAGATGTTTCCAGCAAAGATGCATATAATGCGGTATTGAAATGTAATAGCGAACTTGCTCCTAAAATCGATGCTTATTATATTACAGTTCATCGTGGAGTAACACTTAATAATATGGATAAATTACTGGCTCCTTTCATGCAATATAAAATACCTACTTTCTCACAGCGCGGAACAGAAGAAGTAAAACATGGCGCACTGCTAAGTATTGCACGGGCAGGATTCAAATACGTTGCGCGTTTCCACGCAGAAACTATTGCCAAAATATTTAACGGGGCAAAGCCGCGTAATCTTGAGCAGTTATTTGAAGACCCACCCAGAATTGCCATAAATCTGAAGACAGCTCAAATTATCGGCTATGACCCAGGAGTGGATATTCTCGGATCTTCAGATGAAGTCTTTGAAGATATTGCCGTTACAAAATAATTTGTGTGAGCCAGTTTCAAAAACAGGTTTTATAACCGGTCAATATGGGAAGATAAGAAATGCCGCAGCTTGATAGTAACAGAAAAATAACCGAAATGCTTTTTGAATCTGTTATTATCTCTCAAAAAAACAAAAAAATATTAGAAAGAAACGCTTACCAAATAAAGATTCTTGATATAAATTATCTTCCTCAGATAATGGAATTGCACCAGCTTATAATCGACAGATTAATCAGAAAGGATACTCTCCAACCCTTTACTCTCGATTTTATGAAGGAACATCTCGGCAGTAAAGGGGTTATCATAGGTGTTATTTTCGAAAATAAGCTTATTGCTTTCCGGAACATCTATTTTCCGGATGCTGACGAAAAAGAATGGAATCTTGGAATAGATCTTGGATTTGCCAAAAACATTCTTCATAAAGTTGCCAACCTGCAAATGGTTTGTGTTCATCCTTTTTACCGGGGCAATTCACTTGCCATGATAATGAACAGGCATGCCATAAAAATGATTAAAATTTCAGGCACGTATGATCATATTTGCGCTACAGTATCTCCATATAACTACTGGAATTTAAAAATTCTATTGGAAAGCGGTTTTGTTATAAAAAAACTTACGACAAAATATGGTGATAAACTTCGTTATATAGTTCACCTTGACTTGAAAAATCCGCTATGCTGTGAACCTGGCTACACAGAATATGTTTCTCTGACAGATTTTACCAGACAACACAAACTGCATAGCAAAGGCTGGTACGGCACCAGTTTAAGCATAAGCAAAAAAAGCGGGAATCCATCTTCTTATGAAAAAATGCTTCTTGGTTACTGTAAATAAAAATAATTAATTTCGGATGAGCCACTTTCAAAAAGTTTCAGTTTGGTCAAGCTCAAGGCGGGAGAAAATTTCAACCACAGAAATACATTTAGTATTTCGAGGATTGAAATTTGAGCCCACCGCTTAAGATCGGCCAAAATGGGGCGTTTTGAAACTGGCTCGGATTATTCATAAATATGCAATCGCAAAGATTCTATAGCAATGCTACCGGATTTAGGGTTAAAATTATTTTGATAGTCGTGGGAATTCTATCTCTTTCCTATTCCCTGGGTTCATATCTTAGCGTTTTATCTTTTGAAAAGGTTTATGTGAAAGCATTGACATCAAAATATGAAATTTTGGGCAAGGAGTTAAAACGAAAAATTGAAATAGCTCTTAAATTCGGCAAGCGCATTGATGGCTTTGTAGGTATGGAAAAGCTTGTTAAGCCGCTTTATGATCAATCCAAGGAGATTTCTGAAATATTTTTAACTGATGAAAAAGGCAATATACTATTTTCTTCCGGCAAGGCCAAATTTGTTATAGCAAGCAGCTCAGCGGTTGGTGGCAAAGACACTGTATCGATTATAAACCGTACAATAAATGCAACTGAAAAATTGCCGGTAGACAAGTTATTTGACTGGAAAGCAAAAGATACCATTATAAGGGAATATAAGGGCAAATACTATATATTGATTCCTGTTATCCCTCCGTATGGTGGCAACAAAGGTATTTTGGGACTTTCTTTCAGTAAATCGGTAATTACAGAAAAAGAGGCTGTACTTGCAAAATCCTTCCGTAATAAACTTATTTTATCTATACTTCTTACATTTTTGCTTATCGGTTTAATGATAGAATATTTTTTTATCAAACCTGAAAGTAAACTAATAGAAAAGACCGCAGATGACATATTTGATAATCCGAACTCCTTTAAAACCGCTTCGTCCGAAGTCTCTTTGGAAGTAGAACAAATTCACAAACAGATTTCCGAAGCACTTGTGCAGATGCAACAATCGAGTCAAGATGTTGCATCAAATTTGACCAAACTGGAAAACCTTATGCCGGATAATGAATATGCCGTTAATGAAATCCGGGTTATGAGGGAGATCATCGATGGGAAATAACCGCCGTATCAGTCTGAACAAAAAAATACTGCTTATTGTTTTAAGCTTTATGGTTATCTCTCAGCTTGTCTATTTATACATTGACATCAAGTCATTTGAAAAAAGCTATATTGAGGTAATAAGGTCTAATCTGTATGTTGTTGGAACCAGCATTAAGAACAACCTTGACAGTATTTTGGAAAAGGGTATTCCGATAAACAAGCTTATAGGGTTGGAACCTTTTTTTAATGAAACGCTCTCCGATGCTCCGAATTTATCCTTCCTTGCTGTTTATGATAATTCCGGAAGATGCATATATTATTCCGACAGAGATAAATTTATTGAAGGTTCTGCCGCCCAAAAGGCAGACAAGGCAATTATCAAAACAGACACCGGCAGTGATTCTGTTTTAAGTTTTTTGCTTCTATCAACCGGAGGTGAAGTTAAAGGAAAGCTTGTCGCAGGTATTGATCAAAAACTAATATCAAAGCAGATAAGATCGGTAATTTTAGATACCGGCACAATAATATTAATCTCAATTCTTGCTACAATTGATTTTCTTTTTTTTGTCGTGGCCTTAACAATTGAAATTCCTCTCAAAAGGGCGGCAGAAGACATCAGACTTGCTAAAAACCTTGAAGCAACCGGACTTATGATCGGGCGAACCGGCATAGATTTTTTTGACCAGGAGCTTGAACGCTTTGACCATTACAGAAATAATTATATAGTAAAATGGCTAAGATTTAAAGAGCTTTTTCTCTCATTTGAAAGAACTCTGAAATACCAAAATATAAAAAACCATGCTGTGTATAAACCGGTTAAAGAAATTGAATCCCTGATCAGCCGTATCAGTTCTGAGCGCAAAAACCAACCCGGTCCGGCTGTTATCGGTTTGCCGGTATTAATCCGCCCGGCTTTATTCTTATTCGTTTTTGCAGAAGCTCTTAGCATTTCATTTCTCCCTCTTTATGCAGAAGAAATCTATCGTCCGCTTTTGGGATTTAGCCAAGAAGTTATAATCGGCCTTCCAATTTCAGCTTTTATGCTATTTACTGCTTTAAGCTTTCCTGTAGGAGGAGCACTTGCAGATACAATCGGTTATAGAAGAGCTTTTGTAATCGGAGCACTAATTACAGCAACAGGGCTTTTTTTAACCGGCACAGCAAACAATATTCTTTATTTGATTTTTTATCGCTGTATAGTCGGAGCAGGATTCGGCATAGTATTTATTACTGCACAAAGTTATATAGTATCAACAACTTCAATGTCCAACCGGGCTGAAGGGATGGCTATATTCCTTTCGGCGTTTTATGGAGGAACTCTTTGCGGTTCAGCGATAGGAGGTATGGTAGCTGAACGTATAGGATACAGGATATTGTTCCATTCAGGCGCAGTAATGGCTCTCGTAGCTGTTTTTTTCATTTACTTTTTCATTTCCGAACAGACTGCAATAGGGAAAAAACGCGAAGCCGGAAAATTATTTATGCAGTTTAAATCACTTCTGCCATTGCCGCAGAATTTTATAAAACTTCTTTCAGACAAAAACTTTTCCGCTCTTACTTTTTTGCAAAGCATTCCGAATAAAATATGCCTTATAGGTTTTGTATATTATGCTGCTCCATTGCTTTTAAAAAGCTTAAATTCGAGCCAGTCCGACACCGGTAGATATATAATGGGGTACAGCCTGATGATGATTCTTTTCAGCCAGGCGGCTTCAAAATGGTCAGACAAATATCTGTCGGCAAAGCCTTTTATATTCTGGGGTGGAATTTTATCCGGCCTTTCGCTTATACCTTTTTTCTTTTTTAGCAACGTGTGGGTGGTGGCAATCGGGATATTACTTCTCGGACTGTCACATACTATTTCAGTTTCGAATCAGGCAAAAATGGCTTCCCAGTTAGATGTAGTAAAAGAAATAGGCATAGGTCCGGGCTTGGGAATATACAGACAGATGGAACGGTTAGGCAATGTTGTTGCTCCTGTTCTTTTGGGATTTTTATCTTCAATATTCGGGTATTCAAAAACTCTTGCAATTATCGGGGTTTTTACGATTATTTTAAGTATTGTTTTCCAAATTATTTACTGTGAGAAAACCGTTGTTTCGCATGAGATTTAAATAGTTGACATTAAACGGAGATTTAATTGTATGAAAAAATGGTTGCAAAACTTTATCATTTTGGCATTTCTAATGAATTCTTGTGTGGCCTTTTGTCTTGATGATTTACCGAAAGCAAAAGAAATTCAAACGTTTTCCTATACCGTAAACCAGCCATTTGCGGGCAGCCAGTCTCCGGATGATGCAAAGGTAGCGGCTATTGCCAAAGGGAAAACCGAGGTGCTTGAAAAGGCGGGCACTTTCCTCGAATCACTTACAGTTGTTGAAAATTTCGCGCTTACAAAGGATCAAAGTATTGCAATTGCATCCGGAATTTTATCGGTTGATATATTGTCACAGAAAAATTATGCCACCAACCAGAGCTTTGGAATTATACTTGAGCTTAAAATAGATGTTGATTCCAGTATTTTGAATAAAAGAGTCAAGCAAATCAAAGAAGATATGACTCTTATGGGAAAATACAGTGAGTTAAAGGATAGAGAGAATGAACTGTTAAAAAGAATTAAAATGCTGGAAAAGCAAAATATAGAGCTATCACGTCTGCCATCTCATAAAGAATCGCAGAAAAGAGAAGTCTTAGGCAAACAATTTGAGGAAGTTATCGATGCTCTGCCTGCTATTGAGCTGAATCAAAAAGCTATAGCTTTGTGGGAAGGGCACAAATATAATGATCCTGATAAAGCAATTAAATATTTAAATGAATCTATCCGGCTTGATCCAAAGAATTCTATCTCATACAACAACAGAGGTGTCGCATTTTACAATATAGGCAACAGACAACTTGCTTTAGAAGATTTTAGCCAGGCAATTTTGCTTTATAAAAATTATGCAGATGCCTATAACAACCGAGGTGTTATTTTCTTTGAACTAAGGCAATATAATAAAGCAATCAAAGACTTCAATCAGGCTATCATGAATAATCCACAGCGGGTTGATTCTTTTTTAAACCGTGCTGCAGCATACAAGAATATCTGGCAATACCAGCTTTGCCTCGATGATCTCAAGCAAGCTCTGTTGCTGGATCCAAACTATGCAAAAAAATCTATCGGAAATGTAAGTGCAAATATTGATTTAAATGAAATTGAGCGCTTATGTGAAAACTCCCGTAAAGCCTGTACCCTTGGATTATGCAAATCCAGGAAGTATCTTTATGATAGAGGTTTTTGCAAATAAATATAACTGTTGTTTTTCACTTGATAATAGCTGCATAAGAGTGTAGAAAAAGGAATAAATCAATCAAAAACAGGGTAGTGTTAAACTATGCGTATCAAGCAAAATATTTTTAAAATTTTATTTTTTATCATTGCTATAGCAATAACTCATGGTTGTGGGGGAGTTGACAGACCTTTAAACAATAAACAACTGAGTGGATTTGCAGCAGATGACGGTGCTTTACCTGTTTATGAGGGATATGTTGGAGAAAATCCTGATTCAGTTAAATCAGGAAATAAGCTGGGAGTTTGGTATTTAAAAACAGGCCGTTTCGATAAAGCAATTTCCGGATTTGAGGCTACCCTGGCAAAAGAACCCGGAGAACCATTCGCTACCTATTATCTTGGGCTTGCTTATCTTGGTAAGGAAAATTTCAATAAGGCCATACAGGTTTGGCAAAGTTACAAAAATAAGGATAACCCCATTTTGGAGGAAGCGATATCTCGACAAATCACATTGTTAAGAATTGCTCAATGCCGTAAACTTGCAACAAAAGCTCTTGCTCAGGAGAAAAAACTCATGGCAACAAAACCCGCTGCCAACACAGTTGCCATTTGCTATTATGAGGATCTTTCACCTGATAAAAGCCTTCATGCGTTCCGCAAAGGCCTTGCGGCAATGATTATTTCAGATCTTTCAAAAATAAAGTCAATACAAGTTGTAGAAAGAATCAGATTGCAGGCTCTTCTGGAAGAAATGAAGCTGGGGCAAACAGGCCTTGTTAAAAAGGATACAGCACCTAAGGTTGGTAAACTTCTTGGTGCCCGTAATATTGTTCTTGGCAATCTTTCACTTGGCAGTATTAAAGCCATAACCACCTTAGCTTCAACCGAAACTGAAAACATCAAAGGCAGTGAATCTGCATCTGTTGAAAAGGATAAGTTTTTTGAACTCCCTGCGATAATTATAAATGATATTGCCAAAATCATGGGAATAAAGCTTACAGCTAAAGAAAAAAAGACCATCGGAGTTGCTCATACAAAGGTTTATAAGGCTTTGGTTTATTATGGTAATGCACTTGATGCTTTAGATACCGGTAAATGGAAAGAGGCAAAGGGTTATTTCGATATGGCCCTTAAAGAAGACCCGAATTTTGATCTTGCAAAAGAAGCAGCGTACAGTTGCCCGGAGGCAAATTATCCGAGTATAAATAACATACTAAATTTAAAAGGCTCCAAAATATCAACCGCAATTGAAGCTTTAATGAGTTCTGAGGAAAGCAAATTGATAACAGGCTCTTCGATTGCATTTGACTATCTGAATAACAGTGGGTACACCGAAACAGATATTTTGGGAATAGATCTCGGAGATCTTGGAATAACCGGAGTAGGTGAAGAAACGTTGGAGGAAGAGAGTTGGACAACGCCGACAACGCCGACAACACCAACAACACCAACAACACCAACAACACCAACAACACCGACAACACCGACAACACCTTTTACTGGGCCTTATCCATAAATGGTGATAATTATATTAAATGAACACAATGCTAATATCGACTTTGAGGTAATTTAACGATTCAGTTATTTTCATTTAAATATGAATTCGATGCGAATTAATTGCAAGACAACTGGCCGATGAGACTTAAGTCCAGGTCTGAGATGAGGAAGTCATCCAAAGGATACAAGAATGAAAAATCTTAACATTCATTTCATTACAACACTTATACTTCTTTTGCTGTTTATTGGATGCGCCGGTGTTTCAAAAGAAATTGTCAAAGAGCATGAAAAACCATATAAAGCAGCTGTATATCAAGTGCCTGAAACAATGGCTGTATTGCCTTTTGAAAATAACTCTGTTACTGAACCTGAAAAATACGCTCCTTTAAGCAAGGGCCTTTCCGCCATGCTGACTACTGATCTAAAAAACAGCAATACAACTCTTCAGATCATTGAGCGTGAAAAAATTCAGGCAATTTTAAAAGAAATCGCTCTTGGCCAGACTGGCAGCGTGGATCAGTCGACCGCAGTAAAGGCCGGGAAATTGCTTGGAGCGCAATCCATTGTCTTTGGATCTTTTATGGTGCTTGGCAACAATGTACGCATAGATGCCAGAATAATAAATGTCGAGACCGGAGAAGTCTTGATGGCTGAATTTATAACAGGAGACAGCGGCGGATTTATAAATATAGCTATTGACCTTGCTGCAAAGATTTCAAAATCAATGAAAGTTGCGTTTAATCCGGTTAAAGTTAAGAGTACCGGCAATCTGGATGCGGCAATTTATTTTTCAAAAGGGCTTGATGCGCTTGACAAGGGGGATAAAGAAGAAGCTAACAGGTTATTTTTAAAATGTATAAAACTTGACCCTGCATATAAGGTGCAGGTTGATAATGTGAAAGGTTTAACCAAATGAAAAAAACAGTATTATTCATGTTTGCATTTGCGGTTTTTCTGATTTTTAACAGCAATTCTTTTGCAGAAGATAAAACCATTGAGGCTGAAGGGTTAAGTACCATATCAAGAGAAGATGCTATACGCCAGGCTCAGCGTTCAGCTGTTGAGCAGGGGGTTGGAATTTTTATTCAGTCTCAGACCGAAGTGGAAAATTTCGAACTCAAAAAAGATAAGATTTTTTCAAGAACCAAGGGCTATATCAAAAGATTTTCAATACTAAAAGAAAGTAAAGATGAAGACTTATTTAAAATAATTATAAAAGCAACGGTTTCTCTTGATAAAATCAAAGATGACCTTATTGCTATGAAGATACTTCTTGCAAGCATGGAACACCCAAAACTGATGGTGCTTATCGAAGAAGATTATAAGAGTATGGACAATCTGGGAATGGGCATTGCCTCAACAGAAATGGCTTCATTGCTCGGTGCCAAAGGTTTTGAACTTGTCGATAAATCTCAGGTAGATGCAATAATGAACAATAATCAGGGAAGGCAAGCACTTGCCGGAAACACAAACGCCGCTAAAGCATTAGGGCTTAAGTTCGGAGCACAGTATGTTGTCGTTGGAAAAGCTGTTGCCCAGGATGCCGGAGAGGCTTATCCTGGTTCAGGACTTAAATCAATTCAGGCAAGCCTTCAATTAAAGGTTATTCAAACTCAGACAGGTCTTGTTTTAGGCTCGGTAGTTAAAACCGGGGTTTCTGCCCATATAAGTCCTCTTATTGGTGCTACAACAGCAATCCAGATGAGTGCCAAAAAAGCTGTTGATGAATACCTGGTGAATGCAATTACTAATTCTTTCCAGGATTTTTTAAATAACGGTACTCCCCTTAAGCTGCATATCACCGGTGTGGACTCTTTTCAGAAATCAAAATTGGTTACCGGAGCAATAGAAAGAACAGAAAAAGTTGCCAGCAGCAAGAAAGAGGGATGGAGTAAGGCCGGCGGTATCCTTGAACTCGGTCTGCTCTATAAAGGTACAAGCGAGGAACTGGCTGAAGTGATTGACGGGAAAATAGTCGGTAATGGCAAGCTTGAAGTTATTGATGTTGCACCTGAAAGGCTCGACTGTAATCTAAAATAAAATATAGCCATATAAATTGGAGGCAAACAAAATGAAACGTTCTGAACAGTTAACTCTTGAGGGATGGGAAAAGCGAGCAACTTATGATGAACCACGCCTTTCAGAAATGTTAGAAATGTATAAAGAAATTGGTTTTGAAGTGCTTTTGGAACCCTTTGATGCTGATGCAGAGCCTGGTTGTGCTGAATGCATGAAAGCTTCGCCGCAAAAATATCAAACAATCTATACGCGTAAAAAATCTTAAGAATCAAAAAATTCTCATAATATGGAAAATAAATCTAATTTTCAGCCCCGGCATTTTGCAGTTATAGGAGCTGGCCCGGTTGGATGTATTGTCTCGGCGTTACTATCAAAAAACGGATATGAAGTAACCTTGTGCGATGTGGTTCCTGAGCTGGTTAAACCAGCCATAAATCCGGGCATTATCATCGAAGGAGCAGAAAATATTCGGCAGAGCGTATCCCACACATGTACAAGCGTAGAGGATCTTTGCGAAAAAGTACCTGATGTAATAATTCTTGCAATAAAAGCAAACACGCTTTCACTCGTTGCCTCTGCTATAGAAGCATTTTACAAAGAAGGTATATATATTATATGCTGGCAGAACGGGATAGATACTGAATCCGAAATAGCGATAACTCTCGGTAAAAAACCCGTTATGAGAGCGGTTGTAAATTACGGATGTGAGCTAATCGGACCATGTCATGTCCGTATGTCTTTTCATCATCCTCCTCATTACCTGCAGGAACTTGATAAAACATCATCTGCAGCGGCAATCGAGATCACTAAAATTCTGACTAAATGCGGTCTTCATACCAAACATACTGATGAAATAAATTCCATGATATGGCGAAAAGCAATTCTTAATTCCTGCATGAATCCGGTTTGCGCAGTAACCGGACTTACGATGTCCCAGGCCATGAACGATCCTTTTGTCTTTCAGATTATAGACTCTCTTGTAAAAGAATGTGTTGCCGTTGCCAGGGCAAACGGAATAGATCTTGGCTGGAACTTTTATCCCTATGCATTGGAGTATATGGGAAAAGCGGGAGATCACAAACCTTCCATGCTTACAGATATTGAAAACAACCGCAGAACTGAAATTGAATTCATGAACGGAAAATTTGTGGAATACGGCAGGCAGACCGGAATGGATACACCTTATAATAAAACCTTAAGGGCTCTTATTAAAGCTCTTGAGCCAAAGTAATGAGCTTATTTATTGCTGAACCGTTATGAAGACAACTCCTCTGTACGCTGGAATCGATGTTGGAGCATCCAGAACAAAAGTTGCCGTAATTGATTCCTGTAAAAATCTGGTCGGATATGCCGTAGAAAAATCGGGAACAGATTTTTTGGCAACCGCAAAAAAATGCTTCGATCTATCCCTTGCCGCATCTAAATCATCTAAAAACAATGTAAGCCGAACCATTTCAACCGGATATGGCAGAAAAAATGTTTCTTTTTCCGATGAAACAAAAACGGAAATAAGTTGCCATGGGAAAGGAGCTTTCCACTATTTTCCAAGGCAAATTTCAATTATTGATATCGGCGGCCAGGATAACAAAATTATTAAACTTGATAAAGATGGCCGGAAGCTAAATTTTGTGATGAACAGAAAATGCGCAGCCGGAACAGGAGCTTTTCTTGAAGAAATGTCTGCACGCCTTGATATACCTCTTGAAAACATGGACAGCCTTGCCAGACAATCTATTGATATGGTTGAACTTGGAAGCTACTGCACTGTTTTTTCAGCTACGGAAGTATTAGGAAAAATCCGGCAGGGGGAAAAAGTCCCGGATATAATTAAAGGACTTTTTTTATCCGTTATAAAAAGAGTGCTTGAAATGGACTCACTTGGCGATAATGTCGTAATGACGGGAGGGGTTGTTGCCTATAATCCTTTCCTTGTAAAAATGACGGAAGAAATTATAGGAAGAAAGATTCTGCTCCCCGAGCACCCTCAACTTGCAGGAGCTATTGGAGCAGCTCTTTACGCAATTGAAACAACACCCTGATGTATAATCAAAATTTTTATCAACTCAAATAAGAATTTAGCTGCTTTCATAGTAATAATCCCCTTCTAAAATCTTTAGATTTCCCTGCTGACCACAACCCTTATTATCCCGATATATTTAAAAAAGATTAATTCATAATTTTCAGATTGTGCACGAAAATATCGATAACTGTACCTTAGAGATAATTAAAGTTTTTGTTCTACCGTGCCGATAGTTGAAATAACAGATATTTATATTCCCGGTTCTGATTGAGGAGAAATATCTATATATTTATTTTTTTCGATAACAACTTAAAATTAAACATTCTATTTAAAGACAACAATCGATATGC
Source organism: Pseudomonadota bacterium (assembly GCA_043825875.1). Taxonomy (GTDB): domain Bacteria; phylum Desulfobacterota; class Desulfobacteria; order Desulfobacterales; family RPRI01; genus RPRI01. The sequence goes on from JBDRRF010000116.1 coordinate 81,477, forward strand.
CGGAAAATCAAAAAAAAATCCTTGTCGTGGATGATAGTCCTATCACAAGAAAAATATTAAAAAGAGAACTATCAGATGGCGGATATGCTGTAGAAGAAGCCTGTGACGGAAAAACAGCGCTTGCATTATTTAGTGAATATATGCCGGATTTGATCACTCTTGATATTGAGATGCCGACACTTGATGGTTTTGAAACTTTCAAAAAGCTTCAAAATAAGCAAAACTCCGACGGTTTTAAACATTCCAAAAAATGCCCGGTACCTGTTATATTTGTAACCGGAAACGATAACCTTAAAGACAGGAACAAAGGATTTCAACTTGGAGCTGCGGACTTTATCACAAAACCATTTCTAAAAGGCGATATACTTTCAGCCGCAAAAAAAATTCTAAAACCTGAAAACCGTTTAATGAAATTAACGGCGCTGGTAGTGGATGACAGCCCGACATTAAGAAGTATAGTATCATCCACTTTGGCAAGGGAAGGTGTAAGTGTTATTGAGGCCGGAGACGGCTTTGAAGCTTATCAAATTCTTTATGCCAGAAAAGAAGAAATAGATATGGTAATAAGCGATTTGTGTATGCCTCAACTGAATGGAGACGAGTTATGCAAAAAAATAAGAAATGAGCTTTTTTTGTATGATCTTCCTTTTATTCTGTTAACAGGGTCAAGTGATCAATCAAAGCTTTTGGAAATATTCAAATCAGGCGTAACTGACTATATTACCAAACCCTTTGTAAGGGAAGAATTACTGGCCAGGCTCACAGCTCATATAGAAAGGGCACATCTCAATAAGCATCTTCGCGAAACAATAGAAGAGCTTGAAAAAACGAAAATAAAAACGGAGCAGGCAAACAAGGCCAAAAGCGAATTTATATCAAACATCAGCCATGAATTGAAAACTCCTTTAAACGCTATTATAGGGTTAACAGATCTGGCGTTAAAAAATGATCTTACCCCCAAGCTTAAAGATTATTTGGAAAAAATCAGTATTTCATCCGGCTCGCTTTTGGTAATTATTAATGACATCTTAGATTTTTCCAAAATTGAAGCAGGCAAACTCGATATTGAATCCGTTAAGTTTCAATTGAATGATGTAGTAAAGAATCTTACAAGCCTTATAAGTAATGAAAGCGCAAAAAAGGAAATAAATTTTACTGTTGAGATTGAACCAAATGTTCCTCAGACTCTTATCGGGGACCATTTGCGTTTAGAGCAGATTCTTGCCAATCTGGCCAATAATGCCGTTAAATTTACCCCACAAGGTGAAATTATACTACATGCCAATCTTCTTGATGAGATTGAAGATGGAGTTAATATAAAATTTTCAGTCAGGGACACAGGAATCGGCATGGATCCTTTTCTGGTTCCGACATTATTCGATGCTTTCACCCAGGCAGACGGAGCTACTTCCCGCAAATATGGAGGAACTGGATTGGGCCTTGCTATATGTGAACGTCTTGTAAATATGATGGGAGGTCGGATCTGGGTTGAAAGTAGCTTAGGGAAAGGGAGCACATTTTATTTTACGGCATATTTTAAAATCATTAAAAACAAAGAAGAGCTCTGCTATAAATCTTGTGCAGGTTTGCCAGAAATAAAAAAACCTGCCCCCGATAATTTAAATAATGAGATTTTACAAAAAATAGCCGGCACACATATTCTTATTGTTGAAGACAATTTAATAAATCAACAGATAGTTCAAGAAGTACTCGAAAATGACGGCTTTCGCGTAACAGTTGCAAACAATGGGAAAGAGGCTATTAATGCTTTGAAAGTATTAATGTTTGATGCAGTATTAATGGATATTCAAATGCCGGAAATGGATGGATATGAAGCTATCCGTATAATACGCAAAGATAAGCGTTTTAAAGATCTGCCAGTTATTTCTATGACCGCATATGATCGAAAAGGTGATAAGGAAAAATGCCTTAAAGCTGGCATGAATGAATATTTATCAAAACCGATTGATCATGATCAGCTGCTATCAACTCTCGGCAAATGGATTAAACCTGGAAAAGAAAAAGCTGCGGTGCATATAATACCTCAAACATCGGAAAAAAGAGAAGGAGAGTTTTTACCGGAAAAAATGCAAGGCATTGATCTTGAGTCCGGATTAAAGAGAGTTGGCGGCAATAAAAAGCTTTTTAAAAAAATACTGCTCCAGTTTGCATCAGAATTTAAAAATGCCTCAGAAAGGATGCGGGATATAATCCGCAAGGGTGATATTGAAGATGGAGAATGTCTGGCTCATAATATCAAGGGAGTATCAAGCAATATTTCTGCATATGAACTGCAATCAGCTATTATAAAACTTGAAACTGCCTTTAAGCAAAGCGACAGGGGAAATTTTGTCAGCCTTCTTAGCGATTTCGACAAGTCATTGCATCAAGTACTATCATCAATTGCAAAACTTGAAAACAATGATACTGCACAAATTAATAGCTCTGCTGAAACACAACTTAATATCGAAACCCTTTCGCCAATTTTTGTCAGGCTCCAACAGCTCCTGGAAAAAAATGACCTTGTTGACGATGAGCTGTTAGAGGCACTGCAAAAACAGGTTTCAGGATCTCAATATGAAAAGAAAATTAAAACTTTTGAAAAACATCTGGATAATTTCGATTATCATAATGCACTATCTGTCTTATCCAATATGAGTGAATATATGGGGATTCCCTTGGAAAGTTATAAATAACTCCCATATAAACAAAGGATGATTAATGGATTTTAATGTAACTAAACAAACTATATTAATTGTAGATGACATGCCTATTAATATACAGGTTATGGCAAGAGGATTAAAGTCGGATTACCATATCAAGATTGCAACTGATGGGACAAAAGCTATTGAGATCTGCATATCTGAAAATCCTCCTGATTTAATTTTGCTTGATATCATGATGCCGGGAATGGACGGGTATGAAGTATGCAGTACTTTGAAAAAAAACCCAAAAACTCAAAATATTCCTATTATATTTGTTACAGCAAAAGGGGAAGTTGAAGATGAAACCAAAGGGTTGGAATCAGGAGCAGCGGATTATATTACAAAGCCTTTTCATATGCCCATTGTAAAAGCAAGGGTAAATACACACCTTGAGCTAAAAAGAAAAAGCGATATACTGGAACATATGCTTGCTATAGATTCTCTTACCGAAATACCTAACCGCAGGCACTTCGACAAAGTATTTGGTTCCGAATGGAACAGGACTAAACGCTTGGGCACACCTATTTCATTAATAATCCTTGATATAGATTATTTTAAAAAATTCAATGATAATTACGGGCATCCGGCAGGTGATGAGTGTTTAAAGCTAGTAGCTCAAACACTAAAACAATGCATAAGAAGATCCGGTGAAATCGTTGCCCGTTATGGAGGCGAAGAATTTGCAGTAATTTTGCCGGGTGTAAGCCAAAATGATGCGCTAAACCTGGCCGAAAAACTTAGAAATCATATCGAATCATTACAAATTATACATGCATTCTCCGATGTGGCAGATTGTGTAACAATCTCTTTAGGAGTAGCAACCACTTCTCCTAAAGATGGTTTGGAACCGGCCGAATTCATAAATACTACAGATAAAATGCTTTATGAAGCCAAAAGCCAGGGCCGCAATCAGGTTAAAGGTAAAACGCTTTAATAAATACTATCTGTCACATTACATGTTCCTGTTATCTAATAATCAGAAAAGTAAATCTATATTTATTCCCCTCAAAAAAGTGCTCCTCCTCCAATCCCCCTTAAATAAAGGGGGATTAAGGGGGTTGTTTCCTTGTTCGTTATCCGATATTCTTCTTTCTTTTAAATACGTTCTATACCCCACACCTCGCCAAGGATATTAAGTTCCATAAATCTTTCAATAAGAACTAAAAGCAGACCTGAGCCCAATTACTCTCTTAATCACAAATAATGGTTTCACCCTGTTCTTTCCCTTAAATGCTTCTCGAAAGGTTAACGGTACTTTGGCGCGTAACGCCGTAGTAATACTGGGCAGGTTTTTATTGAAGTTTTGTTCTTATCCAGGCAGGGTTTCTTCGACAGTCGATGACAGCATAAATTCTTATCTCGTTTTCTTCAATTCTGTAATATATTGCAAATGGAAATCTTTTTTTGCTTGTTCCCAGTCGATAAACTTCTCTTTTCCGATTTTATATTTTTCTTCCCTATCTTTTAAAATTTCTCCATGCCATTGGGGTGAAGCATAATCCGGAACATTTCGACAAATGTCATCCCAAAGCAATTCCATTGTTCTTAGCTTTTCTTCTATAGTCATTTCATGGAGATTTAAACTCATTATTCCCCCCTATTTTTACAAAATTCTAACTTATTATTTATAACAATACCTATTTTAAATCAAATAAGTTTTTAATATAGAGACAAAACTTGTTACCCTAAGTTCAAAATTTGATACTATTTATTTTATAAGAATTTACAAATAATATTATATTTCCTAACGTTTACATGATCCTTGAGAAACGACTCAGAAAGTAGCTTGTTATTGGTAAATAAAGTGTATAAAATAAAGAAAACTTATATTTTAAGGAGGATAAGCATATGGAAACCGAGAACATAAAGCATGAAGCTTACAAGATATTAGATAAATTGCCCGACAAAGCTACATGGGATGATTTGATGTATCAAATCTATGTGCGCCAGACAATAGAAGCAGGTATAAAAGACAGTGATGAAGGGCGGACAGTTGATGTTAAGGAAGTACGCAAAAGGTTTGACCTGTCAAAATGAGAGTTTACTGGACAGAAAAACGCTATCGGACATCTTGTAAACATTTACGAATACATTGCCATCAATTCTCCGACTTATGGTAAACGGATGGTTGACAGGATTACCCGGCGCTCAGAGCAAATCGCGGGTCACCCGCTTTCCGGAAGAAAAGTGCCGGAATATGATGCTGAAGATATCCGTGAACTGATAGAAAACCCATATCGTATCATCTACCGCATAAAGCCGGATCAAATCGATATTGTTGCGGTTATCCACGGGGTAAGAATATTGCCGGATGAATTATAAAAGATTTCTATCAAAAAGTTCCCGAACCGTCATGCCGGCGGAGGCCTGCCCCGGAATTGTTTAATCCGTGGGCCGGTATCCAAAATATATTGGACTTGCTTGATACCGGCCATCGTGGGTATGGTATAAAAAGTTGTTTTTCGTTTATTTACGAGTCCATCAAAATTGCTTTAATAATATTTTCTTTTTCTCTTCTCTTCGATATTCATTCCCCCTCAAAAAATGCGCTCATCTTCCAATTCCCCCTTAAAAAAGGGGGATTAAGGGGGTTGTTTCATAGAGTTGTTTCGATATCCAAACTACTTTCATACGGGGCTTTAAATCCCCGCCGAATTTCCCTTCCTTCTACATTCACTTCCCCCTTAGAAAAGGGGGATTGAGGGGGTTGTTTCCTTGCTCGTTATTAGATATTCAAAATACTTATTGCCCTACTTCAATAACGGTTATAGTCCGGCCATAATAATCAGGTTTATAAGCTGCTTTATTATAACCTATACCAGAGTTTACTTTCCACAGAAGTTTTACTGTATGGGTGCCGGATTGAACTGTCGCAACGGCGTGGCCACCTGACGAGTCTACTGTGTTATAAAAGACACCATCCCTACTGGTGTTGCTACCGCCAAAATGCGAACCAATAGCTATTCCGTCTAGTTGCGTTTCGACTGTAACCCACACAGAATCTAAATTACTATAAAGTGTGGCATTCCAAAATATTAATAAAATACTGTTTCCTGTGGTTAAAGTAATACTCATCTCAGGCATATCAACAAAAGTAGTAGAGCTAGTGGAGATATCGGAAGTAGGGCTTACGCTCAGAATTTGCCTTATTATTCCAGGCCCCACAAATCCTGTTGCTTTCACAGTGCCATTAACATCCAGTTTCTCGGTTGGTGTGGTTGTACCCACACCAACATTGCCATTTACAATAAGATCTCCATCTGCTGCAAATCCGTTACTTCCGATCAACAACAAACCTAAGACAAAACCCAAAATACTTTTTTTCATTATCATCCTCCTCTTATTAATTGTAGTATTGTCAAAAATATATTAAATGAGCCAGTTTCAAAACGCCCCATTTTGGCCGATCTCTGCGTTGGGCTCAAATTTCAATCCTCGAAATACTCAATGTATTCCTGTGGTTGAAATTTTCGCCCGCCTTGAGCTTGACCAAACTGAAACGTTTTGGAAGTGGCTCAAATATCTTAAATTATTTCGGTCTATCTATATTTAACCGGCGTTAATTTATTTTCTCAAGTTTGCTACTAAAAATTGAATATCGAATTTCGAACAAGGAATTTCGGATTATGAATTTTTTTTATTCTTACTCTTTGCAGTATTAATGCTTGTAACAAATATTTATATTATATGTGACTTCCTACTTTTGTTTTAGGTAACGATCCTGACAACTTGATGATTCTCACAGCAAAATCTATTAACCGATCCTCGATATCATATCTCTTATCTTCCTTCGACATTCATTATTCCTTGTTCGATATTCAAATATCTCTACTTAGTGCCCGTCCCAAAATGGTAAATTGCGGTTCAGATCAAGGCCGCAGCGTTTTTGAAAACAGCAGATATGCGCCGCAAGATGCCGTTTATGGATGGACGCTAATTATTCTCCAGCACAAAGTTCTTTATCGTAAGCGTTCCTCCATTCGGATACGTTTGTATCATTCCTTTTAATGATGTGCTTCCTGTTATAGCCGTAAAATCAGAATTATAACCACCTTCCATAGAAACCGAAATATCTCTGTTTACATCAAGGCTTTGTGTAATTTGTTGATCCTGAACCTGGATTACGTCTTCGATGGAAGCAGCATTGTAGGCATCCTGCAAGAAGTTAAAATATAAAGGGGGTGTTCCGGCAATACGTATAAGCCCTGTGGAAGTTATGGATATTGTATAATCCTGGGTTTGAACGGATTCAGCATACCCCGCTAAATCAATAGCAAAATATTTTAGTGTAGAAGTTTCGGTTATTTCAATCGGGGCAGTATAAACTGCTGATGCAGTTGTTGGTGTTGAGCCATCAGTTGTATAATATATCTTATCGCAGCCCGAACCTGATAGATCATCACATGTAAGAGCTACTGCCACAGCCGAAGAAAAGGGGCCTCCGGCAGGTGATGCGGTTGTCACAGGAGCAGTTGTATCTGATATATTATCTATAATAATATTTTTTATAGTAACTGTACCGCCACCTGGATATGTCTGGATTTTTCCTTTTATAGAAGTAGCCCCGGTTGCGGCTGTAAATCCCGGATCATAACCACCTTCCATAGAAACAGAGATATCTCTGTTTACATTAAGGTTTTGAATAAATAGATAATCCTGAAACTGGATAACATCGCCGTCAGTGGCTGCATTGTATGCATCCTGTAAAGAATAATAATATACAGCCGGATTGCTTAAATTGCGTATTACTCCATCTGGTAAAACAAAATCTATTATATAAACCTGAGTTTGAAAAGTTTCGTTATTTGTCGCTAAATCAGTTGCAAAATATTTAAGTGTTGTAGTTTCGGTTATTTCAATCGGAGCAGTATAAACTGCTGATGCAGTTGTTGGTATTGCGCCATCAGTTGTATAAAATATCTTGTCACAACTCGAACCTGATCCATCATCACATGCAAAAGCTACTTCGATAGCTGAAGAAAAGGTTCCTCCGGCAGGTGTTGCAGTGGTAACAGGAGCTGTTGTATCCAAAAGAATTGTATCGGTATATGCCGTCGACCAGTTGCCGGCATTATCTTTGAATTTGGCATATACGGTTTTATCGCCATCACCTATTGCTAAATCCCAGATCTTTGTATCGGCGTATGCTTCGGCAGTCGAATAATTAATGCCGTCATTTGAAAACTGCATTTGTGAACAACCGTTTGCATCGCTACATGTCAATGTGAGTGAAACATTTGCATTGTTAGTTATTGCCGCCCCAGAGTTTATTATTATTGAGCCAGTTGGAATTATAGCATCAAGGGTATAAGTCTCGGACTTTGGAGGGGTCTCGGTATTTCCTGCATGATCAACGGCAAAGAACATAAGTGTTGTTGTATCGGCTATTGTTAGCGGAGTTGTATAAACTGCAGATGCAGTGGTGGGGGGTATTCCATCAATGGTGTAATAAATCTTGTCACAACCTGAATCATCTCCGTCACTACAGGAAAGTTCAACCTGAAGAGTTTCAACAAATGTCATTCCGGCAGGCATAGCTATAGAAACAGGAGCATTCACATCAACAAGACTTGTCTTATCTATAATGTTCCCCACTTCATCATATGTATATTTTAAAAATTTGCCATCATCATAAACAACTCTTATCAAGCGGTTAATATCATCGTAAACGTATTTAATAGGTCCCGCATAAGAAGATATCAGCAATGTAAAAAACAGCACTATAACTGCCAAACAGATAAATACTACACGCTTTTGCATCGATAGCATTGTGTTAACCCCCGTTGTAAAATATTTACTCGCATTGAAATTTATAAGTTTTAGTTGATTCAACCCTACATGTTATTTCAGGATCAGCAGGACTTGCGGTATGATCTTCACATGAGCCTAAGCAATTTTGTTCGCATGGCTCTACGCACCAATCATCTTCATATTTATATTGTCCGACAACAACCGCATCAGCCACCCAATAGCCATCCCAAGCTTCGGGGGCACACTCACTAATTAAAACCCATTTGCAATTTGCGAAACCTTCAGCAAATCCCCGTGTTCGTATACTATTACCTCCAGACGAGGGGGCTGTAGAAATACTGCAGCTATTATCAGCCTTTGCAGGTAAACTCAGGTTCAGGCAAAATGTAAACATCAGAATGATAAAGCAAAGTGTAAAGATTTTTTGTTTAAACATGGTTCCTCTCAATATGAAATATTGTTGTAAAAGGTGTTCTTAAAAATGAATATGTTTTTTTGCATATTTTATTGTTTTAAATTTTAAAACTCTATAAAGAAGAATTAATAGAGTATTTCCCTAAATACCTAAATTAAACCTTCCCGATGCATTCACCGGGGAATGCGGTTGCTGTTTTGGGTCATAAATTCGGTTAAGTATTGTCATTTCGAACAAAGAGAGAAATGTGACATCGAAATTATGAAGCAGAGTACTAACTCTTTTCCGAAAACAGATTAACCGGATTCCCTCCTATGAAATATTAACGATCCTAACCATTTTTTCTTCTTTCATTTCCTCCATGGTAGCTTGGTAATGGCAAAGTCTAATAGAAACTGTATAACTAAAGAACGTACTTAATATCTCCACCGTCACCGATATCTCCCCCTTATTAATTACATTTCCATTTATATGTATATGCATTACAACTTTTTAAATTTGATAAGTTACAATAATCTGGATTAGAGCCAACTGAATAACAATTCCCACCTTTAACACCATTTGGACAAGTATAAGAGCCATCACCTCCAAAACAGCGATTTTGCATAAAGGCAGTTTCTACTTTAGTATCTCCATTGATATAAATACACTTACAATACTTGCCCCAAACACCAGAAACACATGTATCTACACCAACCCATCTACCTGTAGCACATCTCACATATCCAGTAGCTAACTTCTCATTGCATCCGGTTATAGTTATTGTCGCTGAGCCACATGCCGAACTACTTGCTTTAATTCTTTTTGAAAGATGAGTATCTGGAATATCTTCCAACGAAAATCCAGTTCCTATTACAGACCATGTATATTTTCCACCCACACCATCTTTTTCTATTATTGTTAAAACGCGGGTTGAATTTCTTGCAAGGTTTGTTGTTGAATTTGCATCATTCCATTTGATTGTAGTCTTTTCTGAACAGTAAGGCTCAGTGCGTTCAACATTGCCTGCAATAGAAGGCGATATTGAATTATTACAACTTTTATCAGCATTTACAGGCAAGCCCGGATTCAGGCAAAATGTGAGCACTAGAATGATAAAGTATAGTGTAAAGTATTTTCGTTTAAACATGGTTCCTCTCAATATCAAATATTGTTGTAAAAGGTGTTCTTAAAAATGAATATGTTTTTTTGCATATTTTATTGTTTTAAATTTTAAAACTCTATAAAGAAGAATTAATAGAGTATTTCCCTAAATACCTAAATTAAACCTTCCCGATTCATTCACCGGGGATTGCACTTGCTGTTTTGCTTCATAAATTCTATTAAGTATTGTCATTTCGAACAAAGAGAGAAATCTGACATCGAAATTATGAAGTAGAGTATTAAGTCTTTTTCGAAAACAGATTAACCGAATTCCCTCTTATGAAATATTAACGATCCTAACATTTTTTTCTTCTTTCATTTCCTCAATGGTAGCTGGGCAAAAGAAACAACCAAAAGAAACTGTATAACTCAAGAATGCCCCCGATATACCGAAAATTCCCCCTTTAAAAATTGCCACTCTTCACACCCACCAAGATACCATTCTACATTCACTTCCCCCTTAAAAAAGGGGGATTAAGGGGGTAGTTTCCTTATTCAATATTCTTCTTTCTTTCAAATGGGCTTTATATCCCACACCCCGCTATGGCAATTAAGTTCCATCAATCTTTCAACAAGAGCTAAGAGTAGACCTGACAACAATTATCCTATTAGTCATAAATCAAGGTTTGACCCCAATTTTTTCCCCAAAATCAAGGTTTGACCCCAATCTTTTTCGGTTTTCTTTCTCAGCACCACGCAATCTTAATAAAATATCAATTTGTCAAGTTAGTTCAGAAATCAAGGTTTGACCCTGATAGTTTTCAACAAGAGCCAAGAGTAGGCCTGACAACAATTATCCTATTAGTCACAAAAACAAGGTTTGACCCCGATTTTCTTTTTTTCTATCTGACCGCTTGCTGTGGTTTTTAAATATGAAACTAGGCTAACCATTATTTCTTCTTTCATTTCCTCAATTGTAGCTTAGTAAGGGCAAAATCTATTAGAAACTGCATAACTCAGGAACGTCCCCGATATCCCCCTACGGCTTTAGCGACTTAAGTTTGTGAAAATTTATTAGATATACTGTTAGGCCATCTGATGTAAAATTTTGTTTTTTAAGTGTTTCTTTTAACTGCGGCGAAAGATGGATAATTGATTCATCCTTTGAATCATTACACCCAATATAAATATTTTTCCTGTAAGCATTATCAGTCTCAGGTTGAATATAATCAGGGCCTATTCCTTCAAGAAGCTCAAGAAGTTCATTTAAACGCTCTATTTCCACGCCAGGACCAATCAGCAAAATGAATTTCGAAGGTTTAGTAGGTGGATCTGAACTGGACCCAAAAGTATCGGTTAAAGGTATCTCCGAAACTTCAAAACGGTCAAGTATTTTTTCAGACACTGCAAATAAGTCATTAAGATAAATTGTATAGCCAAGCCATCTTCTGGGTTTCATCAACATATTTTCTATCTCCTTACCTAATAAAGATTTTTTAGAGGTTATTTGTAAACTATAGCTTCCTCTAGTAGCTATAGTTTATTACAAAACTATTGAGGAGGTGGCGTTGGCTTCCATTTACCATCATGAGGATCCTTTTTTTCCCATTTCCCAGTTTGAGGATTTTGTCTTTTCTTTTTATCAGGTTTTGGACTGCGATCTCCTGGGCCTGTATATTTTCTTTCGCCCTTTCCTGTTTTTCCGCCTTTCCTTGCCTCCATGTAAGGGATTTCGCAAACTTCACTTTTATATACTTTATCTCCAAACCAAATAAGTATTCTCCAAGGAAGCATTTGATTCCAGTGTATATACGCAGAAACATCTCTGACAATATAATTATTTTCAGGAGTACCTCGCCGAAATACAGGATGTGCATCTGGACTGATAATTCCAGTTGGATTAGGTTTTGCAATAGTTTGTAACCCCTTAGAATCAGTCAAATTCAGTGGATTGTTTTCAACATAAGAAAATAAATTAATCCCTCCTGCCAACCCAATCGGATCGGCCCTCAAATACCTCCCCGTACCCGGATCATAATACCTAAAATAATTATAATGCAACCCCGTCTCTGCATCATAATATTGCCCCGGAAACCTAAAATTATTCACCACAGTAGAATTCGGATTTACATCCGCTTCCCCATATGGCTTATACACAGCCTCCCACACAACAGTATTAGTAGAATCCGTCAATATCTGCGGTGTTCCCAACTGATCGTTGCCATAGTAGTATAACGCACCACTTCCGACATCAACCAGCACAAGCATGTTACTTCCCCTGTAAAGATATTCTTTCGAGAAAACACTACTTGCATCACTTTCTCCGATAATATTGCCGTCAAAATCATAATGAAAAACAGTCGTTACTCCACTTGCTACCTTGATAATCCTTTGCCCAAGCCCGTTGTATGTATATTGGCCTAAAACAGTGCTATTTACCTCAACTTTTATTAATCGGTTGTTTTGATTGTAAGTTAATACTCTGTTCCCAATATCCGTTATATTCCCATTGGCATCATAAAAATAATTCTTGGTTTCTGTATCTGTAATGGTTTGATACAGCCTGTTTGTACCAGGATAGTATGTATATGTTGTAGGCGTTTCGTTCACCCGGTTGTACCAGGGAGTCGATGGCGCATCTACCGATGTGAGATTGCCATTGTTATCATATCCGTATGTCATCTCATGTTCGGCTCCGGGATTGGATGCGGTTAATTTGCCGGACAGATTATACACACTTCCCACAATACCACCGGCACCGTTATCCATAGCGGTAGCTCCGCCAAACGGACGATAAGCAAGATTATCCATTATCGTAACAGTACTTGCCCCGAAAGTAGTTGTAACAGAATCCACACTGCATGCACACGCCGTCCTGTGATAATCCACAGTTCTTCCCGTGGGATATATTAATGAGCTTACCCTGCCTCCGGGAGTATATGTTCTTGATACCGGATAAACCTGCCCGCTTACCGTGGCGGTTTTACCGGCAAGCCGCCCCCTGTTATCATACCCAAAATTTGTAATTCCCGACTGATCAGTCATGCCGGACATAAAGCCTATCGCATTTGTACCCTGATCATAGGAATAGATTATATCCTGTGATGAATCAGGAAAATGCACAGCGGTCAGTCTGTTAAGATCATCATAATCGTATTGCACCACAATGGCTTTTGCATCTTCTTTTTGCTTAAGATTACCAGCTTCATCATAAAAATACTTTACCGTTCCGGTATCAGGCGATACGGTTTGAACAAGCCTTCCCATATCATCATACTGGTATGTGGTTACATGAGATTTGGCATCGGTAACTGATGCAAGGCTTCCGTGGCCGTCATAAGCATAGCCCGTTATCAGGTTGCCGGGCTGAGTTACAGTTTTTAGCCGGTTTAAGGCATCGTATGTATAGCTTGTGGTTTTTCCGTTAAAATCGGTTACAGCAGATACATTGCCTCTTTGGTCATAGGCATATTCCATGAATGTATCGTCATGCTTGATCTCTTTGTAAAGCTTTCCGGGTATAGCCGGATGCTGATAGCTAAAACGCTTCCAGTTTGTGCGTATTGCCGCCGGATCATAATAACTCTTATCTGTCAGATTACCCTGAGTGTCATACAGGTTATCAATATAATTGCCCTCATGATCGGTAACCCGTGAAAGCCTTCCGTAAGTTGTGTCATAAGTATAACCGGTGTTAACGCTGTCTTCATCGGTTCTTGATTCTATAAATCCGGCAGTATTAAAGGTAGTGCTTGCCGTGCTGGAATCATCGGCATGATACACATCCGTAGCCCTTCCCCTGCCATCATATGTGTATGTGTTTACATGACCGTTTACATCGGTAGTCTGACCAACCTGACCGGCATTGTCATAATTTTGAAAAAGACTGCTTCCAACAAGCGGTCTTGTAATGGATGTAATATCACCTGTACTTGTGTTATAGGCAAAAGTACTTGTATCTGCGGTTCCGGCAATAGGACCGTCTATGGATAAAATCTGACCTTTGGCATTGTAAGTAATCTTTGTTATATATTCATAAGCAACTGTTGCTCCGGTATTATCTGCTGTAAAACCCTGCTCGATAACCCGGCACAAATTCCCCGTTGGGTTCTGGTTTGGCGTGCTGTTGTAATCATCATCATAATCCCAGATGGTAACCTTGTTGCCTGAACCCAAAACACTGACTTCCGTTCTGTTTAAGGGCACATTCATATCGGGATGATAGGTATAAATGATTGTTCTTTGTTCGGTTGTGCCTGAAGCCAGTATAACGGTTGCCGGATTTCCTTTTGTGTCATAGTTCTGATAAAGGTTTATAACGCTTCCGGTATCTTCGGTCTCAACAAGATTCATGTTTGCGTCATAATCCCATCTTACAACATTATTTGCGCTGTACGGTGCTTCTGCAATGCCGCTTGCCGCAGTTACTCTTTTTCTGCCTCCTTCTTCGCCGATACTATAACTTCTTAGCACACTATAGGCATCGGTGACATCTACCTGGGTATCACTAACATAATTTACAGATACTCCTGTTCCGTTAACACTGAAATTATTTACAGCCATGTCAAAAATATCGTATGCCCAGGTGTTTAAAAGATGATTTGCTTTGTTTCTTTTTTCACTTACATTGTGAATGTCATTTGGATCGGTATAAGCATAGCTGAATCCCGAACCATCGGCATATGTAACGCTTATAAGATTTGCATTTGCGTCATAGCCGTATTGCACCCATATACCGTCTGTAACAGCAGATGTAACCGGCCCTGTGATATTTTCCAAAAGATTATTTGCATTGTAATTTAATGTCAGTATTCTTGCGCTTGAAGTATCTGTAACTGTAGAAACCTGATCATTTGCATTATAGGCTATTTCAAGACTGTTTGATTTTTCATCTGTAATGCTGATAAGTTTTCCTGAAGAATTGAAAGTATATTGCGATCCGTCAGTACGACGCCAGATGTATTCTCCTGATACATATGAAAGAGTTGAATGTTCATTAAAAGCCGCCTGATAAACACCCGGAGTTGTTTCTTCAAAAAAGATCCCTCTTCCGGTAGCATCCGTTATTTTGATATAATCTATGCTCCTATACTGGTAGGCAGCATCAAGAGATACTTCATA
>JBDRRF010000117.1:0-42980 GCA_043825875.1 Pseudomonadota bacterium
TCGTCGTGACCTATATCAGCGGCAACCCTTCGCACTTCGAAAGAATCTCGAAAGTATTCTTCCGCATCATACCGAAGATTGTTTTCTTCCTTACTCATTGGCCTCACCTTCCTTTCCTTTCCATCGCATCCAGAGCAATCCAAACCGCTTCGGTGGGTGTTGCGGTTGAACCAGCAGTCATCCTCAATCCTGATGCGTCCCAGCGCCATCCCGTCCACCCACCTATATGGTCTCTTATCGCAAGCTCTATCAGCATCGATTCAAGATCGGCGCGGGTTTTTCGATCCTCTGGCAGATTCAACAGTTGAGCTACGAAGTTACATAGCCTAACCACATCGACCCCGCCAGGAGGATACGCCATATGGTTGCCATGTTTACGCTTTTTGTATTTCTCCCGATATCGTATAATTTCGTTCTTAATAGCCTGCCTGATGTCATCCATCATTCCTCCTTGTCGTTATGCGGTCCGCATATACGTTTGTTATGCAGCACCGGTCACTTCAGTATCTGGCGGAGAGCCCAATACTCCGGGTTCACCAGGGCCGCAATGGCCCCCGACAGCTCCAGGCCCACGATCACCGCCACCAGCGCTGCAAATGCGATTGATCCCGCCCACGCGAAGAATGCGCCGTCGCTGTCCCACTCGGCGCGCGGGTAGCGTTCGTCCTCAGTCTTGGGCGGCACCCGCGTTTTGCTGCGCACCCAGCGCAGCAGCAGAACCGCCATTGCCACCCAAGCGGCCATCACCGCCAGATTGATAACCCCCGTAATCGGCGCCTGTCGCAGCAGCACGCCCCACAGGTATTCAGCAGTGGTGCCCAGCTTGTTGGCCAGCGCGGTCAAGGCTTGCAGTGTCTTGTCATCCATCATTCCTCCTCCTCTAAATAGACAAGCAATAAAACATCCAGCCTGTGAATTTGAATATTAGCATTCCATCAAAATCCTGCGCTTCGTCTCCTTTTCGTTGCACTTTTCACAACACGGGCCGACTACTCGCTCTTGATTGTGCCGAACGGAAACAAAATAGCTTTGATAATATCCCGTTATCACTTTACATGAACAATCGATGCATCTCATTGGGGGCGCTGTATAGCTTAAATAAATTTCCCGTTCATGAGGTTCTTGTGTCCATGTTGTATATTCATTCTTTTTGTTTTTATCTTTGTCAATCATTGGGATCACCAATAATGTATTACAAGACAAGTGGACATTGCAAGAACCGCAAGCACAAACAAGCCAATGATTAAATTTTTGGCTAACTGCCATGCACCATTAAGAATTTTTGAAATGTAATCATCATCCATCACACACCCTCATTCCTTTCCACGCTTTTTGAGCGGGGTAACCTTGCATTGGATAAGTTTACCTCCGCAGTTCTTTTTATGGTATTTCAACCAAGTATTCCCATCCATTGGAATAAAGCCAATGGAGTAACCCCGATATAAAGCGAACCCTTGCCACTTGCAATTTTCCCAACGATCGCAATGCCACATATGCTTATGATACTCTAATTCTTTTTTATCTTGACCCATCATTCACACTTTTCATTCTACATACGCTAATGATATTTGCTTGTGTTTGTCGCATTGACTATTGCGGCTTTTAAGTCGTTTGCGTCTACAATTCTTTCTTCTTCCCCAATCTCTATAATAATAAGATTGTCATAGTGAAGATGGCTATAAACACGTATTGCTGTTTTTTCTGGATAGTCATTCGTCGAGACCTCATTGGTAACATTTATCATCATTCCTCCTCTTTCCATCGGCGCACCTCGAACGGACCGATCATGAACGCCCACCGGTAAATAAGTTGGTATCCGCTGTTCTCGAACCGCGTAAAGTGGATGAACGGCCACCACGTTGCCGAGCGAAAAATCGGCCACCAGACAAACTGAAAGCCAACCAACACGTGAGGGTCGAACATACTAACCAATCGATGCACTCGGCTCGCTATCTCTCGCATGTGATCTCTCCTCTAAAACTCCCGCTGGCAGGATTCGAACCTGCCGTGCCCATATGCCGTATATGTCGTGCGCGTCACGACGCAGCGGGGGAAGTTGTCAACTACATATCGATTCGTTCGTGATCAATTCCCATGGTATTGCAATGCAGGCACATATACAACCCATCGACAATAACATACGCAGTACCCGGAGTTGTATCTTCCCATCCGAATTGAAGAGATGATCCTGACGGCGAACTCCATTCGCAACTTGCTTCACCGATTTTAGAATCTGTATCGTCGTATTCATTTATCGTGAACGATGCAAAATTCTGATGCGGTGGATTAACACCACCAAAAGACAGGGAAATAGTGAACGACTCACCATTAGAAGATCCGGTTACATTGCACCATGGCGCACAAATACGACCACCCGGTGGCTCAGGATCGATAGCATATGCTCCGAAACAAACGGCAAGTCCAACAATAAGAACCAGTAACGTTTTCATGTTTTTTCCTTTCATAGTTTGGAGTTTAAAAAGCAGCGCGCCCGGTAAAAGAAAGATTCGGTTGCTATTGAAACTTGGCTTTTCATCTTAAACTGTGCGATAATTCCAAAGAACTATGGGCGCGCTGCCTAATTTTTAAACAGCGGGCAGAAGAACCATTAGAAACCTAGATCGAAACAACGTCCAATTCGTCTTTTACGTATTTGACAAAGGGTTTATCTGCCCGAACTTATCAGGCTCTGCTTTCGCAGGTGCTTTGTAAAAGAACTAAAAAAAGAACCGATAAATCTCCTGCCCGCTTCTTGTTATTTTTTCTTTGATTGCTCAACCATAGGTTCAGCCGGCGAACTCTCCGGCATGTCAACAGGATTTGCGCTCTCCACGTATCCCGAAAGAAAATCTTCCATGGCCTTAATCATGGACCTGATTCTGTTTTCGTCTTGCGCTTGAATGCCCGTACTCTGTCTTGAACTTTGAGACAAAACAACTTCATCCCTGAGAGTTGACATGTAATTGACAACATCAGTAATCATTTCATTTGATACCTGGAAAACCTCCACCATGGGCGCCAATACATAAGGCTGTGGCGTCGTTTTGGGAAGATCCTGGATCGGTTGGCCAACAACCCAATCAACGTAACTTGTGAGATTCGTTAAATACTGCTTGCATCTCTCAACGTCATGCGAATTGAAATTGTTGGTGTTTGCCGATTGGGAATACAATTGCTCGGTGATGTACCGATTCAACCTGTTCACAATCCCGCAAATGTTCATGTTATAACAAACAGTTTCGGATTCAGGCATTTCTTAACTCCTTATTTAATTCGTTCCGCTTCGGGTGAAATAACGGGCAATTCCTCCGCAACAGAAGATTCCCGCTGAGGTCCAAAGGACCGCCAATTTTCTAAATCGATCCGGTTTTCGGCTAAGATATTCCATGCCATTAAAACCGTAATAAACAAACAGACACCTGTTATTATTCTGGTACTTTTGTGTTCGCCCTTACAAATTGTGTATCGATACATCTCGATACCTACATACAAAACGATTGCAAGTGACGCATAAACATGACTGTCAAACAATTCGATCTCCTTTCAATAGGAGGAAGCACGGCGCCAGGAGGAGAACGGAAATGAAGAACCGCCATTCAAAACCAAATGTCAATTTTGAATGTAAAGACGCCATGCCTCCTCGTCTCTTTTTTTCAAAAATAAAAAGAACGGTGAGCCCCGTTAAAACAGTCGGTTACTACCTGTACCTAAGCTTTTCATCTTAAACTTATGCATGTCTTATTTAATTCCAAAGAACGTAGGGCGCACCGTTCATATTTTAAATGGGACGGTTGGCTTATGTGAGGTCGTCGGAAAGAAGTAAGAGGGAAAGAATTGACCAACCGCCCCTTGTAGATTAAAAAGGTAAATCAGTAAGACCAGTTGAAGCCGCGGCCCCGTCAGTAAAACCCAAAGTCTCCAATTGGGCAAAACCATCCTTCACGTTTTTGATGTCAGCCATAAAAGGCATATTGCGCATGTCATCAAGATAGCGCGTCAATTCGCTGATCTTGAAATCCTTTATGCCGAGCCCCGTAAAAAAAGCTTTCAAGAATCGCCCCTGCCTGATCATTTCAGGCACTTCCTCCGCCCATTGCTTTGTGACGACAGGAAAGTAAATTGAAGCTTCACAACCCCTGTTGTTCACATTGTCATCACATCCAAGCAGATTGATGATTAACTGAGGTCTGCCGTAATACTTGCTGCTCGACTTGTTGTTTTTATTGAGTGTATATCTGTCAACGTAAATAGCCTGACGTCCGGGTTTCAATTCACCATCACCCATATTTTTATACAGATCATCTGATCCGCCCAATTCTTCACTGACATTAAAATCATCAATCATTTGCTTTCTCCTTAAAGAAGGCCGCTATCTTGGCCCAACATTGTTCCTCTGGCTCCACAATAATTTCACCAGAGCCCTTGAGATATTTGGTGCAGTCTTTTGCGATATATTGTGTCGAAGGCGTGAATGAAATACAACGCCTTTCAGTAAAAACCCCATCCACCATGACGCCTTTAATGTACATCCTGCCAATCATGTCGGTCATCCCATTGACGATTTTCCAACAAGTTGGTATCATATCGGGCTTAATCATTTCCCGCACAACTCCGGCATATTCGGTTTCTTTCACCGCCTCGTGGCAGATCATAACAATGCCAAGACCTGATGAAGCCAAAGCATTAAAGGCATTGACCATTTTAGTTTTTGCATAATCATAGCCTTTGCCATGGCCTGAATCATTGATATGTTCCCAACCATTGTCATGGCACACCTCGTTCACGCCAAACTGCCAGAGGTTTCCAATCCCATCGACGACCACCGTCTTGAAATCATGGTCTTCGCCTAATAGGGCTTGAACCTGCTCTCTAAAATCGGCCCAACTATTTACATCCTTCCCCCATGTCTTAATCCATTTCTGGCGCTTGTCACAGCGTAAAAAATAAGGGTTATCCATCTGGCTCGCCATTGTCGTTTTGCCGACACCAGGCTGGCCGTAAATCAAGATCTTCCCTCGCAAGGGATCGGTCTCCACGGGATCGAAATCCTGAGCAAGCTTAGAATCCTTGTTTTCCATCTTCTGTGGTCCTTTCTCGTTTCTCATTTTTCTCCTCCAGTTCAGGGTGATAATCAGACCCTACTTGATCATACAATTCTCTCCATCCTGGTTCCGCGAAACATATTGGCAAATATTTACAGGCATGATTATATGAAATACACGAAGTAGGATTCATGCTCCAAACTTTTGTATGGTAACAATCCGCCAATCTCCACAATATATTAAGAAGAGACGACGTAACAGTTTTAGAATGACAATCTAAGGCAATGCAAGACGAATAATACTTCGTCACATTTTCAGATGATGCATATTCCGTTGCCATTCTTGAAAGATAATCGTCATGGGATTCGTTTTTTTTCTGACGGATGCCCGGCCTTTTAATATAACGAAACTCAAAGCTACTCACATTTATATTAAATAATTTAGAATAGGCTTTACGATAAAGTATCTGCTGTAAGTCTAATGAAAGCACCTTTTCAAACCATGACAATCCTACGTTACTGATACTGTCTTTTGTCTTATAATCAATTAATTGAACAGAATCGCGGACAGGCACAACCTCATCAATGCGACCACCAAACTCAAAATTATAAGGGATCGCGCGACCGTAGATATCATCCATAACATCCGACATGGGCATTCTAATCAACACTTCAAATTCAGAACCCGGCAGGACTGGCCAAGGCGCGTTATAGGCGCCATGAAAAGCAATAGTTTCAATTTCTTTGCATGTAGATTCGTCAAACATACCGTTACGAAAAAGGTCTAATATCTCATTCTGCACTTTCAGCTTTATCTTGTTTGGCTCTACGCCTTTTCCGAAAAGCTCTTTTGCCAAATGTAACATCGTACCAATTATCATAACTTTCGGCTTGTTCTTTTCTTGATAACCTAGAACTTGGCCTAGCTGATATTTTTTCTCGCAAGCCAAGAAATCTAAGATTGTAGTCTTTGTCAAAATCACCATAATCATCCCTCCTTGAAACAAACTCCACGGTCAAAGCGAAAGATCCAAATCTTTTCTTGTTTATTTTATTATACGCTTTAGCTATTGGAGAGAGAAGATACCGAATTGCTTCGCTAGTTGTTGACTTGGTGGCATCCGTATAATTCCTCACAAAATCACGCAAATGCGTATCAAGATCAATCACCATTTTGCCGCTATTATTGGCGCGCCGCTGGGCTTTCGACGTTTTCGCCGCGCGCGCTTTGCGCTTATATTGTTCTTCCGCTAAAATGTTTTTCGATAAACCGGAAGGGTCAATAGTTGTAAACGGGCTGTTGTCTTTTTTTGGCATAAACTCTCACTTTCTTAACTCTCAATGATGAGATTATACCGCAAGACGCAACCTTGTCAATTAATTTTTTATATTGCGTATTACAGAAATGACAGAATTGAGCGTTCCATGTAGTGATTTTAATTCGGATAAGATATTATCAAGCACTATAGGTAGTGCTTTCAAATCTTTTTGCAATTCTACTGTTTTTTCAATGCATTCATCATTGAAATATGCAAGAGGCCGCCCCGAACCGTTGGTTTTATTATGGAAACAGACCAGAGATTCTATGTTCGCATCGATTGATTTCATAGCATTAAACAATTCATGTATTTGCGGATCGTTCCGCCCCTTAAGCCAATCCCAAACAATTTTGGCAACAATGCCAAATCCTAGTGTTACGATAGCACCGGTGATTATCGCGTCGTTCAAGATTATGTCTTTCTATGACCAGGATGTTCATCCGTCCAAAATTCAGGAAAGTCAATATATGGAATATCCACAGTCCCGAAGTTCCCAAGTTTATATATTTTAACTATTTGTGATAATTTTTCATGCCAATACTCGAACTCTTTGGCAAACTCAAGCAATCGTTTTGTTGTCCGTATTGTCTGTTTTCCGACCGTTATTTTGCAGCCCCTATCCGTTCGCGCCAATAACGCCTGCTTGTCTAAAAACACGTTGGATCTAAACTCATTGCGTCCAGGTTGAGGGACGAGCATGCAGTCACACCCAACCAAAATTATAGGATTACAACCCATCCAATGAAGCACCTGTAAAGCACATCCCCCTGATGAATTATGGAGTAAAGCCCCATTGATATTTCGATTGCCAAAACCCCAATAATAAGTGTCGGTCCCGTTCGCTATTGGCGTCTTATTGCGCCGCATCATTTGGAGTTTTACACAAGGAGCGCGACGGCATTCGTCTGTCACATTCCGATCTTGCCAAATAATGTAATCCAATGGATGTTTTTGAAAACCCAGATTGCATCCGATCAATACTCCTTCATTCTTTAAGGCAGGAATGTTATAATAATTGACAGTCCATCCATTCCCAATGACAAAGCCAGTTTCATCCTTGTGGCGGTCAACGAGTTGGTCTATCCATTTAGCTGGCACTATTTTACTTTTTCAATAGTCTTTTTATGTTCTTCGATAATCTTCAATGCCCGACCCGGGAAGGTTTTCTGTATATAAGAATGTGA
This sequence comes from Pseudomonadota bacterium, assembly GCA_043825875.1. GTDB lineage: Bacteria > Desulfobacterota > Desulfobacteria > Desulfobacterales > RPRI01 > RPRI01. The sequence goes on from JBDRRF010000117.1 coordinate 7,545, forward strand.
GCGTTTTAGCTCACTCTTGCGCTTACTGATTTCGAACTTCCTGGTTTTTTCTAAACGTTCAACATTAAACTGATAAGTTTTGGGGCGCAATCCAGCCGCCTCGATGGTCCTTTCAAACAAAACTTTTTCGCCATCGGGCGATTTTCCAGATATCAGCTTATTAAGCTCATTGGCCGCTCGAATGTTTCTAAGTCCATGAACGGCCATTTTGCTTATGTCCATGCCAAGATAAGAAGGTCCGTACGGTTCTCCGGGATAACGCTGGATGTCCTCCTCGGTATAAAAGCTATGGTTGGTGGCCATCTCAATCGGCAATTTAATGAATGGGCTAAGAAGTCCAGCCGCCAGTTTATGCGGTTCCATCCCTATCCAATCTCGCAGATCAGTCCAGCCCATCCATTGATTCCAGAGCCTGACTTCAATCTGGCCAGTTTCTTTATTTACTTGCGTTGGCACGCCTAAGTTTTTATTAACCCATCTAGGCAAGAGTTTTACGTCTATGTCCCGGGCTTCGTCGCTTTGAAAAGCATGGACAATGCGGTTAGCCAAAGAAAACGCTCCAGGTTTCGTTATCAACATTTCGAAAGTCCGGGGCGTATTTTTGCGAGTCCAATTCCAGAACGGCATAAACGGCATCATGTTCTTGTCAAAAGCACTCACCTCATTAAAATTATAAAAAAACTTTTTGACACTCTGTGCCGCCTGATAGGGGTCATCCCCCTTTTTAAGACGATTAATAAAATGGGCGGTCCTATGGATACTTTCCGCCTCATTGCCGCGTTCAAATAGCCAATTTGTTGCCGCGTTAATAGTTTTGTTCAGCTTCTTTGATGTGCTCTTGGTCAAAGTCACAAGCTCACCATCAGTTATATGCATCTGGTCTGCTGTATGAATGCCTTTCCCCAGGATATTCTCTTCCAACATATGGCGATAAGCATCACCTAAACTGATTGGCTTTCCATGCCATCCCGATTTAACAACTTCCTGTGTCAACGAATCGCCTTGAACTCTCGCGGCTTTATTCATCCAATTGTATAGCCCTTTTTTCTCTGAGCCGAGGAGGGCCTTCATGGCGTGGTGATAATCAGTAGGAACCAGAGAATCGGCAAGTCCCGCCTGCCAAAATCCATTGGTAAAATTTCTCGAATAATACGCAGGAAAAAAAGCCAAAGTCGTCGCTTTCCAGAAGTTGGTTATTGTCATGACCGACCGCATGGCACCACTCTTGAACGTGGGGTTTTGAGAGAAATCGACAAACCGCTCAAGCCCTTCCATTATCTCCGTGGGCATGGCATGTACCGGCAAACCCACGGCCGCGGCTTTGGCCGCATTTAGTTCCTCCTGGTCAATGGTATGAATCAGCCGGCTTAACCCTCCAGGAGACTTGAGCCTTGATCGATCAACCTGCGATTTCCACATGTTGTAAGCAGGTTCACCAATGATGGTCTTCCAGTTATCCCCATAACGAGCCCGCATGCCCTCTTCGCTGAAAAGAACAAGCCGTTCGCCAAGAAGGGGATTCCACTCTTCCTCAGAAACTTCTCTGGCAAAGATCTTAACTCCCATGTTGATTTTGTCTTGGAGCTTAATGGCATGATTTGAATCCACCATATATTTTTGGATCGTGGCCGTTGGATTTTCCATGAAAAGGGATAACTGGCTAGAATCCATGCCCCCAAGCACGTTATCCCATAATCCCCGATCTTTGCCCTTCAGGTTATTGCGGGCATGATAAAAGACTTTTTCAAGGAAATCATAAGGTAGCTTGCCCTCCCGCGCCATGCGGTTCAGCGTAGGAACGTCATATTCCTGAAGCACACGGTTTAACCCGGCTTGATTAAACACATCCAGCACATCCTTGCCGCGATACTGCAATTTCCCAGCCTTCAGCAGTTCACGAAAAGACTTGAGCCCCAATGCGCCCTTGGCGGTTTCCGTCATAAATCGCGGGACATAAGCCAACTCAGGATCAGGGATTAAAGTGTTAAGCCGATATTGGCGCATGGCAAATTCGGCCCGCAGTACGTCTGTTTCAATATTCGTCAGTTCTCTTTTGTGGAGATCCCCTACATCATCCGTTACATCCCAACCTTTCTTTTCGGCTAGGCGGTTGAATTTTTTGTCAACCCTATTTTTAATCTTGCGCCAAGAGGGCATATCGTTCATGTCCACACCCTGGCTCTTGGCCATGTTCATAAAATAGTCATAAGCCCTGCGATTAGAAAGTTGATCCCTTCCGAAGTATTTGACTTTCTGCCCTGGCGTAAGCTCGAACCGCCCGAACTGGTCATCAAACCAGCCTCTAATTTTCTCAATGGTTTCCTTGAGATGCTCCGGAGCCTCCCTGGGCCTCAAAAAACCCTCGTGGTTGGCCGCGAACTCATGAGGGTGCCTCAGCATGTCCATGACCTTATCCGCGTCACCTTGGCTTAAATTCCGGAAGATCTGAGCCGCTTCATCGGATATCTGCTGCACCCGCTCATCTGATAGGTAGTGCCTTCGTGCCGAAGTGGCCATGGATAGGGCCGCGTTACCGGCCTCTGACCCTGTGCCCCACTTCAACATTTTCGTGGTCCACCCGGTGAGACTGCGCCCGGCCGCCGTATTGAACCTAAGATGACTGGTCATCTTTTCAAACCCGGTAATAACCGAACCTGACCATTCATCAAAAAGTTTTGGTATAAGAGAGTATTGGCCATCAGGGATGCCAAGCCGGCGCATCAGCCATGGAATTCTGACCGCGGCAAGAGTGGCCGCCCCCTCTTTCAGGCGCTGTCCCAACCCTGGGGGCAACAAAGTTCTTGGGTCTTCCGCGTTTTTCAAATACGGCGCCACATAATCCATTAATTCCGTTCGTCCACTAAGACTTTTAATCTCATGGGCAAATGCGTAAGGATCTTTGATAATCTCGTTGTGCAGCCGGTAAAGTTCGGTCATGTGCAAATGGCTTCGAATCATACCAGCAGAGGCATCATCGGCAACCCCGACCGAAGCTGTAGCCTTGGCAATGGTATCATTGAATTCCTTGGACAATGTTTTGCCCTGGCCTACAATGCTATACATTCTTGCCGCATCATCACCACCGAACGTTTTTGCCAGAGAACCCGCCATTTGGCGCCCATGAAATCCTTGCAAAGCCTTGCCGGTTGCCTTACCCACATTCCCAATAGTGGTGAAAGTATTAATTGCCATTAATGGATCAGTGAGAACGTCCGCAATAAATCCAGCACCTTCCTTGAGGACGTCGAATTCAGATCCGCCCATCCAATCAGGGAGGCGCACGTTCCCCCATTTGCCCGGAGCAACTTCGTCAAGAAAATCCTTCATCCTGTGGCGCTCTTCCCCAAGCAGGGCCTGGCCCACTCTGTCAAAGGGGGAGAAATCGCCGCCATCCACTAAATCGGTGAGGATTCCGGCCATAGCGGATTGGGGTCTGCCGAGATAATCCAGCAAGGTAAAAAGCGCATTCTCTGAGTCTTTTTCCTCATCGATCTGCTGTTCGGCCACCTTCTCGAAAAGCTGATCTTCCGGGGCCTGCTGGGGAAAGCTGTGGCCCAATAAACTGCTGATTGTAGGTATGTTTATTTTAGGGACGAACTGTTCAATGCCCATAGCGTCACTCTATTGATTCGAATTTAGGAGGCCCCAACATTTCAGTTGTCAACATGCTTAGATATTTTTGGAATTCGCTGTCGTATCCCGTTCCTTTTGTGATAACCCCATTCAAGATTTCCCTCCATTCCACACCAGAATTTATCTCATTGGGCAACAATTTAACGAGCTTCCTGTCTTTTTGCGCAAAAGAATTAAAGCCCGCAGGCGCATAAGGATTTAATGGCGTTCTTACTTCGTACTCTTTTTCCCCAACAGGAACATAAAGAAACTTCTTGCCCGTAGAAGGATCTTTTTTTACGACCGCCACATCAGGCAAATTGTCCATTATATTCTTAACAACATCGCCATAGCGCCTTGCGCCTGGTGCGGTTGAACTTAAAATCGGGTTTTCTTTAATCGTGCGGGGCGTCAATTGTACCGCTTTATCAAGCGCCTTTTCTGGCGCCAATTTGGCCATCGGCGAATTTTCAATAAAAAAAGAATTGGCCGGAGTGTATTTTTTAGAATGGACATCTAACCCTATTTCAGCCGAATGCTCACTCATCATAGCCCCGCCAGTGCCATGAATTTGTTTTGCCTCTTCAGCAAGTGCATCGTCGTCTAGTATGGCAAGTGCTTGATAATTAGGATCTTGAGTCTTCAGCTTTTTGCCTCTCCATTCTTTAATATCCGCTATCTGCGTTTCGAGTGGCGCATTCATTAAAGTCTCTCTAAGTCCTGTCTCATTCAAATGAGCTGAATATTCCTTTTGAATAATGGAACTTGCAACTTCGCTATATACTTCTTGCCCGGCTTGCTTTTGTTTTATCTCCCATTTTTCTGCCAAAGCCCGCGGAGAAGGTTCCCCTGTCAGCATGGAATTAATATTTTCAGGCGTGACATCTTCCTGGATTTGGGCAAGCCTGCGCGTTGCATCCGCTTCATCCTTGGCAGGCCCGAACCGATCGATATTTTCCTGGATGCGCTCGGATGCCTGTCTTCTAAGGGCTATAGTGCTGGCGTTTTCTTTGCCCTTTTGCATGGCGTCAGCAATGCGCATATTCCAATCAGTATTCCAATTGTCCAGCTCCTTCTCGGCCAATCCAGAAATGGCAGATCCCGCAATGAACAAACCGGCATTTTGATTATGTGCGCCCACCATCTTCAAAGCCGTGCCCGAGAGAATGGCAAGTAGCTTGCCTTTGTTTTCCGGCAAAAACGATCCTTGCTTCAATTGGATGAGACCTTCTATTTGTGTTTGTTTTTTTTTCGCGCCTGTAGCGTCCCTGTGAGGCAGCATACCGCCTTCTTTGTCGGTAAGCATATTGTCCAATGCGCTGGAAGTGCTTTGTTCTACAGCCGCTGGATTCTGAAAATGCTCCATCACAGATCCGCTTTCAGGATCAAATCGCGCCCCCTCGCCTGTATTGGGGTCAGCACCAAGTAAAGAAGCAAGTGACATTGAAAAGGTAGAAACTTCATTCATATTTATCACCCCACATTCACATTCGGAATCGCTCCGGCGAATTTTTGTGCTTTGGCCATTTCCCTCTGCCCCTTATACCCTAGCATGGTCTGCTCTTGCCCAAGATGCCCGCCCATGATCTGGTTCAACAAATTATACTTGAACGTCAGAGCGTCAAGCAACTGACTGCGCTCTGCCTCTTGAACGGTAAACTCGGAAGTATACCGATCTATGTCAGATGTATATTGCTGCAAGTCCAGCGCCCCACCCTGGGCCATCCCCTGCGTTGCGGCCTGGGATCTGGCTTGCGCGCCAAGCGTCAAAGAAGAGCCTATGCCGCCGCCTCGACCAGCCATAGATTGAGATATATCTCTTGCCTGTATATCGGCCTGTTGCTGTCCAGCCGCAAGAAGACGCTCTGTGAACCCGGTGCCGAGCTCGGGGCGCTCAAGGTCATAGGGCTTGGATGTGCCGCTCATCAAGTCCTGAAGCATCTTATCTTCGCCCATAAGGCGGTTAAGCCATTCCGGAGTCCCAACAGTATGCTCTGGCCCCAACTGCTCAGAAGAAGCCTCGTCATCTCTATATTTATTGAATTTTCTATCCAGGAGATGTCCAGCCAATCCCCCTACAGGCCCCCCTACAATAGCCCCGGCAACCGTTCCCACATTCTTTTTCACCCATTTACTGAAACCCATGCAATCACCTCCAAAGCAAAAGCCGGATATATCCGCTATCATATGCAGAATCATGCATAATTATAACATTGGCGGAAGTCGATATCAATGTACTATTTCCGTTCACTTCGAACTCGGCCTTTAATCCTGACTTGACCATCCCGCTGACATTCCCTGTGTCCGTAAAAACAATGAGGGGAATAGGCGTAACAACGTCAGTTGCCGCAGGTTCCGCTTTTGTGCTGAAATAACAAATAACCCTATTGGGCACACCACCTAAATTGGGATGTTCCAATCTGTATTTTTTTGAACCACCTTCAATATAGAAATAACCCGAATCAAAATTCGGCACATTATTGCGCAACGCATTCAATTCTTTCAGCACCATGTTCTTGAACTCTTGCGCGGATCGGTCATCCGGATTCCATTCCGTGGTTAAAGTCCTTAACACACCTACATTATGCGCCCCCTTCGTGGTGGCATCAAGCTGTATTGTTTTGATATTACCCATGCAACTTACCCTTTGTATGCTCAATGTTATATGTAACATTCCGCATTGAAAAGGCCGAGCTGGCAAAAAATACAGATTCCATCGAAAACCCTTTATGCATCCCCTGAAGCACAGGGTATCGGTATTCTTGGCCAGATGGAGAATGTGAAGCTGTAGGGTCCGTCACACCGTTATCATAATCATGTTTAGTCATCATGCCCGATATTGAAGAAAAGCCGGTAGAAAGCCATTCCACCTCTTTGAGATTCTTATTGTACATGGTGCTTTCACCCAGGTTCCCTTGGAAGTTAAATATGGGTGTTTTTTCATATACAAGGATATGACCAATATAGTACGTGATGGTCCCCGATGGAGTTTCACCCGTGGCATTGAATATCGCCTTCCAGGAATCCACGGAGAACGACGAGGTTGAAATCTCTGACGTTATTGTGCCTGACCAGACCCTGTGGTTCGTTGTGTCCGCAATGTACACCACAGCACCAATATTCGAGCCGTCAACGGGCAAGGAAAGGCCACCTGTCACCGTGGCGCCTGAAACCGACCCGGTTCCTGTCAAAGCAGAATCGGCCACATCAACGTAAGTGTCCGGGTCATACTTCAAAATCTTGCCGTAAGGCGTTCCAACATAAATAGTCTCTCCATCAACATATCCACATGTAACATATGGCACAGCATCTATGGATATAACGCCAGTTCTTAAATCAATAACTACGCATCTATCACAGTAGGATGAAGAGGAGGAAGGAACAAACGCCAAGACAAGGTCATCTTTTTTGCTATGGAGCATGAAAGCCTTGCTCGAAAGGGTAGTCTGATTTACATTATTTGCAAAAAAATCGGCAAGACCTGTCGTGACAAGCTGAGGCTCCCCCTGGGTATAACTGTAAATCCCATTCGTATCCATGAAAAGCATTGCGTCGCCAGCCACAAGGACACATCGTTGATTTAAGGCCCCCACGCCCTTATAGATCAATTGACTCGAAAACGTGCCTCCCGACTCGGGATTGATTCTAAAAATACTATTATCCTTAAAGGCGTACAAAATGCCATTGAACCTCTGGAGCGCCTTTCCGGATGTTGTGCCACCTTCTTCTATGATTAGAGCATTCAATTCAGGAAATTGATCAGGAATCGCAAGCCCAAGAGAATCAACATCCGACCATGTTAAAGCAGAAGCCAATTCATCAACATTGAACATGAATAATCTACCATATGCCACCTCCATTGCAGCGCCTGGTCTTGGCACAAGATCTTGACCATAATGAGACAAAGGCAACAAGGATTGATCCGTCATCTGTGTATAAAGCATTCGGTCATATACCCGAACAGCTTCAAACCCATCCGGCATAATTTGATCAGAAGCTTTATATAAAAGGCTTTCTACTCCGATCCCTTCCAGATCTTTAGTTTTATAAAGCAAAAGATTTCTCGCGTCAGGATCGGCGGTCCCGTAAGTCTGCAATTCCACTTCGGGAGCACCTATTTGCGGCGATAGCTGCGTGTCCAGATAAACCATAAAATTAGAATCTTTAAATATGGGCATGGTCCCAGAAAAAGCACCATTTCCCATGTCGCTATACTGAAGAGTATAAGCAATCCTATTTTCATGATTGATGACAGCGTCGCTATCTGAAAAACCTGCAATTTCCGAAACAAGCACTTCAGGAATATCCGTGAAGCTAATCTGTGTAGGCCGCTCTACGCCAAGAAATGCGAATTTATCCTTTGGAGTTATTTTAATAGCATCGTCTAAACTAAGAAACACACCCCTATTATTAACAATTGAAAAATTAACAGCATTTGTCAACCCTGATTTTATCCACCCTTTCTCTCTCTGAGTACAAACGCCAGTAGATGTGTTTACTTCCCATATTTGAGAATTGGCAACAACAAACAAGTGATTTACATCCTCTTTTTCAGTCTTGTATCTTACAATAGCTTGGATATAAGGGAAATTAGCAGCAAACGACAAAGGCCCGCTACACCATCTAGGCGATAGGCTTCTGAGCTTGTAAACAGAATGTCCACTTTTAGTTGTTGAACCGCCACCGTTCAATTCAAAGTATCTTGTCTTGTAACTTATGCCGCCAATATCCTCAGATCCTTGGACTGGCGAATCATCAATAAATGTTCCTACTAAACGCTGATCTCTATAACGAAAATCATAATCTCCACCCGTCGCAGACGAACCGTTGCCATCAGTAAAAATAATCCGTTCTTGAAAATTATATTTGAAAGTATCCGAATTCAGATCATTAACTAAATTAGATAAAAGAAAACCAGACCGCCATAAATATCCAATATACTTTTTTGAAAACCCAACATAACTCTGAGGAAACAACAGAACGCGCTTTTCAGATGCGGCATAAGCTCCATATCCATAATCCCACTGAATGCCTCTTTTAACTATATATTTATTGCCGAGAAGCAACGCTGAAGTTCCAGCAGTAAACGAACCTTCTTCTGAATCCGGGAAACTTAAAGATGGGCAAACAACAAACACTCTTTTTTTATACGCACTAAAATCATATCCGCTCAAGTCAGATATCCAGCATGATTTTAAAGCCGCCGCTCCTCCCATGGGATCTTGATCATCGGTATTAGCCCTATCAAGAAAAAGGCGTTCCCTATCTGGGAGTTTATTTACATTGTATGTAGCGTCAACCAAGTTCTGATTATCGGCGTCTGAATCTGCGCCAGATTCAGCATAAGGGTGATCATCCCACCATTGCCTGAAAAACAACAAATCGAATGCCACACCCATATTTGGATTAGACGGCATGCCACCTATCGCGCCAGTAACACCAATGAAGGCATCAGTCCAATTCTCCACAAAAGCGGGGTAAGTGTCGCCTAGTGTGGTCATGGGATAGCCAGTTGTATCCGTGTCATTCCAATATCCAACTGCCGCATTTGACACGGTTGCTTCCGAGTCATCTACAAATATCTTAACACGATTTGCTAAAGCTTTTGTTCCATCATAGATAACCGTTATGGTCTTTTCATTACCACTGCCTATCCAGCTTGCATTTACATATCCAACAGAATCAGAGGTATAATACAATCTTGCCGTTTTGCTTGTAGTTGCATTATGCGTCATATCAGCAAAATAAAGCACAAAATTACTTAAAGTATGGTCCCATTTAACGCCAAGCCTGCCAGCTATGACACCCTCTCCAAGCTGATTAAGCCTAATTCGCAATTGGGCTGTGCCCTTATAGGTTCCCATCCCCTCAGCCCTATAGGCGTCTTCACCAGAGGCAATTTTTGTATAATCTGGATCGGTTCCAGCGTCAACGCTATAAAGAGCCCTATCCCAAAGTATGCCGCCATGTACGGAACCGTCCTCGTTTAATTCATAGCCATTATTACATCGAGCGGTTGTTGAGCTGAGTGGTGTAGTAAATCCGCCCACTGTTGATGGTATGGCGATTGAATCCCATCCATTAAACACCAATTCATAATCATCATTTACATAGGGTTCCATCGGTGAAAAATACCCATATACACCGCTAACCCTTTCTTGTGGCCTTTTCCCCTCAGCCTCATCAAGAGGAAGGTAAAATTTAAGGTCATTGCCCGTACTGGATAAAACAACATCTTTATTATTCAATATTTCAGAAATAGAGCGATAATCCCCCCACATGCGCCATTCAGCCAGAGCCCCATTATCTAAACCCAATTGATAACATGCACCAAACAAAGGATATGAATTAACGTTGCCATTACCACCGAATGCCGTTCCTATATTTGCCACATGAGCGGACTTTATCAAACTTTCATTGTCAGAAGCAGGGCCTGTATTTTTTGTCATGGCCGAATAGGAAGTATCATCATCAATAGATAACCACATGCCGCCATCTGTATCCCTAGCAATGGCAATATGATGCCATTCACCATCAGTAGGAATCGTTTCATAATAATAGACATTGGCCGTTACTGTAGCTGCCGATCCTCCGGCTGTACCATCATGGGTTAAAAACTCAACCTGCACCCCTGTTATTCTGAGAGTAGACCCGCTCTCAACAACAGGATAAAACGCAACTCGCATATGCTTATACGCACCAGTAGAATTACGCATATATGGATTAGATGCTATCTCATATTCCTGCCCTCTGAAATTGCATTTATACCAAAACTCTATAGTAAAATCAACCTTGTCGAGCGCCATCATGCCGCATGTATTATAAGCCGTGCCAAGTGCCACATAAGGAATAGTAACCTCTGAATTTTTCGGAAAATAAAGACCGCTGCGATTAAAGGATGTACCCGTGACAACTTCCCTATATCCACCGCGCACCGTGCGGATGCCGCCTTTGCGGGCTCTGTAGTTATAGGACAAAGACACAGCTTCAGGATTCTTTCTTCCCAAGATAAAAGGATCTGAAGTGGCGTCTACTCCTGCAAAATTAGAAATACTGTACGGTATTAAAGTCATCTTCTGAACCTTCTATTTTTTCTCACAATGGTTTGCGGCATGGTGCGGATACTGTCATATTGAGATGAACCCTGGTCCTCTTGCTGCGCTGCCAATACCAGAGCCTCCATAAACCCGGCTTTTTCTTCATTAACTTTGCGAGCGTCCGATTCAATCTGCTTCAGCATTTCATACGTGGCCTTGCGCAACACAAGTTCCCATATAAACGGAGGCAACAAAGGAACAGTTGAAAGATCGGCCGTAATCCATTCATTGAATATCTTTGTATACCATAATTGATATGTGGTGTTTATAGCGGGCGCCGTGTAAATCTCGATGTTCATATGAGGCGCTTCAACGCTGGTGTCCTGAGAAGGTTCAACATAACAAAAAAAGGTCGGGTCCGTCAGCGACGTATCTTCCTTAGCCTGGCAAAACGGAAGCGGATCAAGCCGAGTTATAAGCACATTTTCACCAGTTTTATATATGGACAGAATGCGCGATAGGTCATCGGGCATCGCTATAACGCCGGTTGCATCGGAAGTTGTAACGGTTGTCTTTTTACGGGCAAACGACCAATCACGATAATTGGTGATATAGTTCAATGCCTGATTCATTTTACGAAGCGCAACAGCTTGGAAATCGGATGAGTTTGGAGCCCCTACTCTATCGAGAACGTCCGTCCGTCCTTCGCTTATTGTTTGTGCTAAAATAGCCATATTTAAAATCCTTGTTGAGCATACCAATAAGAGCCTGCCACACTCTCTTCAACGGCAGGGAAAATAGACGGCAGGTATATACCGGTTAATGCGCTTTTATTTGCCACAGTCACGGGCGGGCCTGTAGTTTCACTTGATTCTCTTATTCTCCCAAGAGTCACAACCTCGCTGGCCGCCATATCAGGCATCAGTATCCCATGAGAACATCCGCAATTGGTTATGTTTTGAGTGGCACTTACATAGCCTCTAAAATATGTTCCAGAATTGCCATAATATTGGGCTGTGCCATCTATGCTAAATCTGACATATGTATTGTACCTGTATTCGACAGTCTGACTTGTATTTTGGGCATACATGCCGAATAAAAACAAATAATCGCCATCAGTCTGAACCGTTATCTCGTCGGTACTTGATGCCGTGCTATGAGCAAAATCTGAATCGTCTTCTAACTCGCTCGCCCAATTAAAATCGGTCAAACTCGCCTGGCTCAGATCTTGCGATCCTGCACTATCATACACCCATACTTTATTTATAGGAGTAGATGTATCAGCGCCTTCAAGTTTAACAACTTGAATATATGTCTGTTCATCATTAATAACTGCCGATCCGAACCTATTTGACGTTGTTGTATTCAAACTTAAAAATGGATTTGATGAGTCAGCTTCAAACAGGCAAATCCCGCTGAGAATTTGCGTACCACATCCATTTGTCTGTCTTGCATATTTGAATGACCTGCTCCCAATTATTTCTGCCCCATCAAGTTCAAGCCATGCCACAGCACCAACACGAGTCGGAGGGGAAGCCGTTGAAGTGAAAGTAATGCTATAGCATGCAATGTACCACCCTTGCTCGCATTCTATATCCTCCTCATTTACCTGAAGAGCAAAAGAGCCAGAATCTTCTTCCTCTACCGTTTTCCATACAACTGTATCACCTATATTCTGAACAAGTGAAGCATCAGCTCCAGAGGCCCTGAAATAATCCCAATCATCATTAAGTTTTAATATTTGAAGACCACTGGAGCTTGCCCTGCGCGCTGCGTTATTGGTTGTTGGATCAGTGGAAGCCTTGGCAATTTCTAATACAAGATCCTGGTTGGCTGTGTCTATTTGAATTATGCCAGCCCCATACACATAAGCCTGCGTGCAGCCCTGCGTGTTTCTGGCGTATCCCGAACCTCTGACCTCAACATCAGTGCCATTATATTTAAGATTGGCCTGAGCAGAATAGCGCAATCCTGCATCAATATCGATAGTCTCATTGAACATGCATAGATATTTGCCGGTTGACCCAAGATTGACATTCTTGGAACTCGACAACGTGAAAGTCGAATCTTCGCGCACGGTGGTGTCGAACTCGACATCGGCGTAAGATGCGCTGTCCCTATCTTCCCCGCCTGTCGATTCTCTATAGATTGCCATGTGGCCCGCGGTCATGACGAAGGATATCCCCTATTTACAGCCACTATGTCCATTTCAGATGCAACTTCATTGTACTTGCATAACACATACGTTATTGCATAAGCTGTTTCATCCACGCTCGTATCTGTAATTTCACCTGCATTATAATCAGCATGCCATGTGACCGTATGCCCTCCTGCCGAATCTTGCCGAAAACGGAATTCTATTAACATACCTTCTGATAAATTCGATGGAACATTTACTGTTGTATCGCCTGATAACTCAACATCAAACTTGAAACCGTTATTCGCATTCGTCACAAGAGGGTTGGCAAAAGCCTGGTCATAATATTTTTCGACGAGAGACCTGCGCAACTCGGCAATTGTTATATAATAATTGGCAGGTTGAGAACCTGCCGAAATATCATTTATACAAAGCTTATCTCCGTCAGCGGGAACATATGTGCCGCTACCCCCTCCAAGACCATTGATATTAAAACCAATAAAATACGTGCCAGGCGACTGTGTATCGTTATAGGTCATTGGCAACACTGGATAAATCACCCATTCGTTCGAAAGATCCGAATCCGCTACTTTAACGATGTATTGCGAATCAGAAGGAGCAAAATCATGGGTATGTTGCAAATCGGCATTATCCACATCACCGTCACTTGTCAGCGCGTCATGCTGCGCGGATGTCAGATGATAATATTCGGATGTCGTGCCGCCCTGTTTGCTGGTCGTATCGTTATGCGCATGCGTGTGCCCGACCTCTGATTTATCGGCATGGTCATGGAGCAATTGAGCGTCAGAGGAAGCGCCTCCGGTCAGCGTGTTTAACTCGGCACCCGTTGCGGAAGTGTCCGCGTGGTCCGCTATATTGTGCAACCCAGCAACTTGAGCTCCTGTCAGTTCCTCAACATCCCCAGCGCCGGCCGTCACCCTGCCGAGAACCCGACTCGTGGCAGACACATTTTGCATCTTGGCATAAGTTACGGCATCATTGGCAATGGTCTGCGCACCTTCGCCATCTGAAGTGACTTCACCAGAATGGTTAGGATGCACGTAGATGGTATCATTGTCAGGAGGTGTATCCCAAGACCCATCAGCCTTCATATACTTGCCAGAGGCTATTTCGGCAGCCGTTGGGCCTGGGGCAAAGCCATCGGTATCTTCACTAAAAACGGCATGGCCATGAGAAGCGGCAGCTTTTTCTGTATCAAGTTCCGCAATAGCAGCTTGAACATCAGTTGCTTCGATATTCCCAACAGGAGTAAACGGCACTTCTGAAGCAACCTGGTCATCAGTACCACCGCCACCTGTTCCCGGAGCTGGTTTAAATATAATTTCGGCCATGTCTCACAACTCCCAAAATACCACATCACCAGTTCCAGATGCAACGCGCCCATAGACACTCAGATTCGTTGGGAAAAATACACCTTCATTGTCTTCAAGGTAAGCGTGGTCCGTTGTAGCAGGATCAACATTGATAGATAAATGCACAACGGCATCTGTTCGAGCCACAACTTGAATTCCAACCGATCGACTACCGGCCTTTGTCCCGATCTCGACAGATGTAGTTGTCAAAGTCTGAATATCGCTATTTGCACCGTCCGGAGCATTTGTTATATCAGCAACGAGCGTGACCCTTTTGGCGTCTTTTGAATAGTCATGCTCATTTCTTGATATATCAGATTCAGTTTGCGGAGTAGTTATTGACATCAGATTAGATAATATCCAACCGTCACATAGAACTTGTTGGTATTCGCGCCATAAACCTTAATGCTCAAGTTCTCATTTTCGCCAATGGCCGTTATGAACTCACCGTCAAATCTATGAAATATCGGCCAAGTGAGAGCTGATTGCAAAGCGCCATTCACCAATGTGGATGAACCGCTTTTCATGTCATATTTGAGATTTACCGTGCCCATGACGCTATTCGTTACACAAACCCACATCGGAACAATTTTTTTACCAGCTACAGCCGTCACCATCACTTTTTCTTTATTGCCGGTAAGTCCCACAGAAAACTCGATTCCCCCTGTGTTTCTTGACCTACAACCACTTTGATTATATAGAAATAGATCCATGTCAATCCATCACAAAAGAGGTAACAGTTATATTTACAGTCTTACCGGCAGCCGTAGTACTGGCCGCCAAATACTGCCCAAGATTGAGCATAATAGGGCACGATGAAAAATCAAAAATGACAGGACAAGCCGCGGACCACATCAGATCAATAAACAACTCATAATCAAGAGTGTCATCAGAATTGAACACACTGATTGTGACCTTTGCTGTTGCGCCCACATCAGTTGGGGATATTAAAAGTTTACTAATCACCAACCGTTTTCCAGATGGGG
Source organism: Pseudomonadota bacterium (assembly GCA_043825875.1). GTDB lineage: Bacteria > Desulfobacterota > Desulfobacteria > Desulfobacterales > RPRI01 > RPRI01. Next base: position 22,690 of record JBDRRF010000117.1, read on the forward strand.
GCGTTGCAATGGCCTCGTCAGCAGAAGCTAACCCTCCATCGCCCACATCTACCTGAATGTGAGTGCCGGAAAGATCATATAGACGTTTCGCTAAACTGCTCGCTACCATCGACCGCACCTCCCACATCTAATGGGCCATTGATATGGACCGTAGGTTCCTTGGACCGTTGCCGCTGCTTCTTGATGAAATTGTGGAAACTACTCATCTCATTTTTCTGTTCAGGGGACATGGACTTATCGAGATATTCAGCCCCTTTCTTGCGGGCCACTTCAGCAGCTTCAGCCATCTTCTTGGCCACAGCCTGAGACGGAAGACGCCAAAACTTCCGGCGCCACCGCATGCCATCAGGACTTGTAAGCATATCATCGAGTATCTTCGATATTTCCGGGTCCGTTGCGGAATAGAGACCTTTAGTAAAGCGGACAGAAGCGCCTGGAACCATAATTATTTCGCCATTATGGACTTCTTTTCTGGCATGCCTCAAGTGGAGGCACAAGCTTTCTTTTGTTGAACGATAAGTAACAGAATCATGTTTTTGAATTGCCATGTGGATTTCCTAAAAAGCTTGGGCGGAACGTGCCCGCCCAAGCGACACGTTGAATTATGCGGTCTATGCGATATCGAAACCGTAAATAGCCATGCAGGTTTCCTGGTTCACGACCTGGAGTCCGCATTCGGTCATATACTGGTCTTCGATGGAATCCCGGTCATTCTCCTGAATGCCCATTTCAAGCTGCGTATCACGCAAGGTGCGCATGTACACGTTCTTGAGATCCAGGATAACGGCCATCTTCGAAAGATCAAAAGACCCAACCGCCGGCCAAGTCCCACCTGTGCCAGCCGTCGAGTAATCGTAAAGCATCTTTTCGTTGACGATGTTCAGCTCCCCATGCGGAGAAATATACCGAGTGATAGCAATGCCCCAGGTATCAGCACGAGGAACGTCACGAATGGACGAACGCCCCCAAGACGACACCGTTGACAAAGCCATCGGAGAAGCGAACATGAACTTAGTGTCAGAGCCATATCTGAAAGCCGTCTGAAGGTCAGTATCAAACGTAGTCTCAGAATATGCCCCTGTACTGTTGGAAACTGATTCATTGGTAGTGATAAAACCATGATCTCCGGTTGCATCACCTACGAGGCCCTTGGACGTGTATGTGACGCCCGTTGTGCCAACCGTCTTTGACCGCACACCAAACCACAAAGATCGTTCCTTGTCACGCTGATGAATCTGTGCATGTTTGTATCTCAAATACTTCAGATCAGGACCACCATACAACTTGGTTGCGTTCAGCGTCCCAGTAACTTCAAAACTCTCTTTGAAGAGCTGGCAATAGTTGTAAGGCTGCGTGATTTGAGTGGTAAGTTTGGCGCGGGCCTGAGACCCTGTCTCACTGGCATTGGCGATATAGAACCAGTTATCAGCCGTTGCGATATCTTGCGCGTCAGTATCACCTACTCCGCGCACCACTGTGAGAGAACCTGACGAATTGGCAGTAACGAGAATAACTTCGCCTGAATCGCCATTGAACCAGAGATCACCAGCGCGCCAAAGAGCCGCGGTTGTGGCCGTAACAGATGCGTCGGTAGAAGACGTTGCAGTAATTGTGTCGGTAACAGCTGGGAACACATCTTCCTGCCATTCAATCTTAGGATCGGTACATGGATATTTCCGAAGCTGCGAAAGCAATGCCGTCATAGGCGCCTGGTCCGCGCCGAGCAAGGCAATCTTAGGCTCGACGTCGCGTATTCGGCGACCTCCGAGAATACTGGTTCCAGCGGTGGAACCTTCACCATCCAGAAAATGTTGAACTGTCAAATGAGTCGTCATTTGCTATTTAAACTCCATTATATTCTACAGCGCAAACGACTTTAAGACGGCGGAGGAGGCAAAGCTCCTCCAAGGCCCAAAGCGGTCAGCGCCGCTGTTTTATCTGAATTAGAACCTGAACCATCAGGACCAGACATGCCTAGCAACTCATCGACAGAAGCTTCAGGGTTATATGACTGCACCATTTTTGCATGAGGATGCATTGAATGCTGCATGACCTTTTCAAGTTGCGCAATATTGGCCTGATGTTGACTGACATCCATCAGTTTCCCTTCTTCCCCTTTTGAAGCATAATAAGCCGACTTCAGCCTATCCATATTGGTCAACGGATAATTATGCCGTTGAGCCCAATCGAGGATTTTGGTTTTGCGCTCATTGAAATCTGAAAACTCCGACGCCATCTTTGAAATCATGCTTTCGGCACGATCTTTCTCAAATGGCGCAAGTTTTTCTGCCATCTTTTTTTCAAGTCTTTCCTCAAGCATCCTGTTGATGCGCTCATCAAGAGCTTTTTGTTCGGTCATGTCATCCATATCAAAATCTCCTGGAATCGTTGTTTCATTGGGGTTGCCATTGCCTGTTTTATGTTCGGATGCCCATTCGTCAAGCCATCCTTGGGATTGGGCTGTCATTTTCAAGGCATCCTTATCGAGGACAACGTTGTCACCTTCATGCTTAAACAGGAACTTAACCCTTGAAGCAAAATCGTGAACAATCGCATAATTTTTTTGTAGCTGGTCATATTCACGAGACCTCGCTTCCAGATCCTTTATAATTTCCTCCCTACTCTTGCCATGATAGAAATCGGAAGACTGCGCTTGGCCTCGCGCTGCTCCGACATTAGACTGTGCGCTTTCTGGTTGGCCTACCGGTGCGCTTACTCCTTCAGGCATAATTGCCCCTTTCTATGTTTTTCCTAAACTGGCAATCCATTGGGCAAGTGGATCATTGCCTTCGTTCCCAAAACCGCCGAGAACCGTTTGCGACCCATCACCTTGTTTGCCTTTTAACCAAGTTGCCAGACATCCAAGCAGACTGGCAAGAAATTCAATATCATCAGTTCTGTTATTTGTTCCGCCTTCGCTTCCGCTCATTATTGGCATTTGCGACATTTGCGGCATTATGTTGCCTGGCAGATAACTCATGTTCCACATCCTTAAAGAACGCCTGCACACCATCTATCATGGCATTCTCGCCTTGAAAATACTCATATGTTTTACCTTTCGCTATGGCATTCCTCATTCGCTCAGGACTCAACATTAGAATGGCTATTTCATTGCGTTTTTGTTCAAGCCATAATTTAAAATACAAAAATGGAGCTGTTGAAAAAATGGATTTCCATTGCCGGAGATCTTCAATTTTAACTTTGTCAAGAGAGGGCATCTCTTTAGGCATTTCCGGCTGCGGCATTGGCCGATCCCCTTACCATAGATTCCCTGCCACCAGCTTGATTAGGGCTTGAATTCGTGCCGCCGTTTATGTAATTGAGATTGCGTATTCCCTGCCCCATGGTTTCAACGGCCATTGCGTTACCAATGAGATTTTTTGTGGTCTTTGCCATCTCGGCATGAATCCGATAATGCTGCTCAATAAGAGCTCGCGCCGGAGTGTTTTCAGGAAGATTGTCATACATGGCCGCGTGAACATGCATATGATGAGGATGATGATCACGCAGGTTAGGAACGACAGCTTGATTTTGCTCAACCATCAAGCGGTTTTCCTCATCAGGCGGCATTCTCTCTTCTACATTTTCATCGCTCATGCCTCCGCCTAAACCAGACATTTGCAACGTCTTGTCTAATTGATCAAATCCAAACAACTCATTCGAATTGGGTATATCGAGCTCATCGATTATGCGCTTCATGAGCCTATCAAGATCAATTGTAACAGCGGGGTCTTTTGTCTTGGCATCAGACGCAAGCTGGTAAAGCTGAATCATCTGATTTTGACGCATAGGTTTTGAACCTAGCGCCGGCGCATTGACCACATTAAAATCATACTGATTTTGTAAAGCCTCTCGGGAGATATCCAGAAAACGATACCGGGTGGCAGATTCATTGTCCAGTACGCGTATAGACTGGTCATATGGCTGAAATTGAGCTATGAGCGTAAATACCATCTGGGCGGTACTACGAATCGCACGTTGGATCACTTGGCCCTTGTGTCCAAGGCGCTTCATAGCCGCTTCCTGTATCAGGCTAATGCCCGTAGCTGTATCATTAAAACCAGTCGATGATCGATGTTGCCCCATGACAAAATCGTTAATCCCGGTTACTTGTTCTATATCTCTTCGAAGATCTTCTTGAGTCCTAAAAACGGCAGGGTCAAAACTGCCAGGATCTAAAACACGAATGTCATCTTGTTCATTAACATCAATTACGCCTGCAGGCCGCCATGTCAATTGAGCCGGATCAATCCCAGCGCCCCTTCTTCTGACGAACATGCGGTTTGTCGTTTGGGAAATATTTTCCAGCAATGAATTTCTTATATCGCGCTGCTCTTCAAGAAGTGACTCGCAAAATTCAATATCACCTGAACCATAGAATTCACCGAGCGGAGCGTTTAAACGCGCGTCGATATACGGAAATCGGTTATGGAAGAAAGGCGTTTCCTCTGAAAAAAGAATAACAGGCATTCCGCCACTAACGTTATGTTCTCCGCCGGTGAATCCTGCAATGACATGATAAAGAACCGTCTTGGCATTTTTGCCGAGCGTTCCTCTGTTCCATCCTTTTGTGAGATAGCCCCAATAATCAACGATCGGGACTTTTCCGCGCTGCTCAGAATTCGCATTCTGATGCCCGGACAAATCAATTTCTCCCAACCTTTGGTTAAGACCGAAATTTACCGTCGGCATATTGCCCTGAATGACATTGTCGACATTGCGCCAGCCATTTCCAGATGATTCTTTTTCGCGCAAAGTAGAAGGATCAATCCACATCTCCTCAGCCACAAAACGGCAATCTTCAATACAAGCCGCATTCGGGTCATGGAGAAAATGATAAATGTCAACAACCCTTGCGCTCGGAGCGTTCTTTAAAATCTCCACTGCCAATTTAGGCTTATATGCTATCTCGCCATCTTCATTTACATATGGCCTCATTCGTCTCATCCAGCCAGGTCTAAAGTCCCAATCAACCCGCAAGACAGAAGTGCCATATATTAACAATTGCCGGATATAATCTTCCAAAAGCTCATAGGTAGAAATGGAATGCTGGAAATGATAATCAATCAAATCTCGTATTGCTTTGGCACTGGCTTGCCCTTGAGGAGTCCGGCCCAGAACCTCCACAAAATGCCCGCCCTCCATGATCATGTCGATCAGAAACGCGGTTTGCACTTCAACAAGAGAAAACGCTGTGGGTATTGCAACGTTAGCGGCCGTATCCACATCTTTGGCGTTCACATAATTCTTGTAAAGCCGATAATATGCGTTCCAGTCTTCAATGCGTGGTTGACGGAAATTACTGGCCCAAGTTACATCACTCTTGATCTGAGCCGCAATCTCGTCATCAGTAAGAAGCATCTTTGACAAAAGACATTCCCCGAAATATAGAGATATATTGTTACGTCAGAAGTATAGAACATGGGTTAATCATTTGTAAATAGTTAATTGCAATTATTTCTAATCGTTTTATATGGTTCGGGTTGAAATGCCGGTTTGAAATTTATTACGGCGATAACGAGTACAATTAGGACGCCTATAAACCTGTAAAGTATTCCGATTCTCAAAAGCAGGTCCAAGCAGCTCTATTGCATCCGTCAATGTGTCTAAATAATCATCATATCTACCTTTAGGGTATTCCCGATGCTCCTTTGTTATTATCGCCATATTGGCTTCCTGCTCATGGTAGAATATTTTGCCATTCCGATGAAATGGAATAATGCGCCGCTGGCGGTCTTCTTTGGAATTATGGGAATTGCGTTTGATTGGTGTCACTTTGAAATGAAGGCGCCGATCCCGTTTCTCCCGATCGACGTAATGACAAAGCCAAAGAGAAAAAGCCACCGCCTCGATGCCAACCTCGTTAATCTGAAAAATCTGGGCCATATCCACAATATTCTTAACCAATTCTTCAGGGAGCCACCATCCCCGCAAAACCTTTCTGACATAAATGTTGGATTTTGAATCCATCGAAAAAACGGAAATAACCGACGGATCTTTAGATTTGTCATTCGAAGGAGCTGGGTCAACGGTCATGATTGTGTTTATGGCCATGCCCCTTATTGCGTTATCGTTATAGAACTTAAAGAAAGAAGGAGAAAGAACAGCGTCATCATCCGGAATAGGGTCGTTAAGGTATAAACAATTGAAAAGCATATTTCCTTGCGATGAACGGATATGCTCAAGATAGTCAGCATCAAACCTCTCCGGAAACAGATAGCGAATCTCCGTCCCTCCGGAAGCGGTTGGAACCTTTCGATAGGCCGACGTTATAAGCGGCTTGAAAACTTCTTTTTCTCGTTGCAACGCCAAGAGGCGCGAATAGGTATCGTCCATGTGCCAGCGGGTGCCGACAAGGTGCACCCATGGATTCCCGTTTAGGTCTCTCCCATCCACCAGCGACAGAGATGTATTGTACGCTTGCCAATTCTTGATTCTCAATTCGGGTGTAGTTGTATTTTTATCATCAACAATATCATCATAATGGATGTGGTCAAAATGCCGAGACACAAGAGCCCGGTCAATGCCGGCCGTCTCAATCGTGGCCTGCCGAATCCAGAGCTTCGTTCTGGCGGGAGTCGTGAACTTTGAATTCGTGCCCTCCTGGGAGCGCCTTTGAGGGACATGCTCCGGATACAAAGTGCGGAACTTATCATTCGTGATGAAATGCATCCGCATCGAAGTCAAGATGGTTTCGGCGTTCTCCACCGTATTGGCCAGGAGCAAAATAGTGATATCGGGCTGCCGGAGTATCAATTGCGCCTTCCCGCCAATGGTAAGCATTGTCGTCTTAAAATGGCCGCGGGGATGTAAATGAAATTGCGCGTAGTGCCTATTATTGTCATAGAACTTTCCGAGCTGCTTATGGAAAGTACTCATATCCTCGTATTGAAGAATATACCGGCATAGATAATAAAGATTATTGCGCCCCATCTCGGCCTCAAGTTCTCTGGCAAGAACAATCTTTTCTCCGGCCTCCATGGCATCCACCACCGAACCATGGTGATGAATGATATCCTTCATCGTCAGATCCACTACTCGCTCCAGTCTATGAGCTCATAGCGTTCCTGATATTGAATACTGCCAGGCAGAAGGTGAATACTGGTCAATGCCTTTCCGAGCCTATCCCTTCGGTCCCATTGCGCCATGGGAACGGTAAGCTCGCTCTCGGGCAAGGGCGGCATATTATCCCTATCCTTTTTCATTTTATACAGCTTCTTCCCATGCTCCGCTATCTTCCGGACCATCGGGTGATTCGAGTGCATCATCTAAACCGCCTCCAGCACGGTCAACAATCCCTTTTGTAAATTCGGCCAACTCATCATAATCGGCATCTTTATTCGCCTCTTTGTTAAAATTTGCCAATTGCTCAAAATAAGCTTCGGCCTTAATCGCGGCTGTGGCCTTTGTCTTTTTCGTCATGGTTTGGAATTCCCTTTTGAGCTTGCCGCGCATGTAAAGAGGATCAATATCCATGAGACTTTTGATACTGGAAAGTGTATCTCTAATTTCCAAAGTATCGGCCATAATTTCCGATTCGGCCATACATGAAATAACGCGCTCCAGCGCAATGGCCGCACTATTGGCCATCCTCTGGTATACCATTGAATTCGGTTCAGCGGAAAGCTCATGCAGAATTTCCCAGGTAGCTTCTTTCTGTTTCTCAAGAAACTCTTTGCGACGAGCCTCTATTTTTCCCTTATGTTTATGCAGATGATAATTAATAACAGGCACAGGCAACATCTCGCCCGTTTCACCAAAAACGCTAAGCTGAAGCCGTCGCATCGTCCGACACATGCCGACAATCATCATGGTTTCGACAGTCTGGAGCGCCGTTTCCGAAGCACAGTTGTAAAGCTGCAACGTCGCGTCATCAATATCATAGTCGGCATACATGACAATATTCGACAAAGTAGGCGCAAGGATGGAAAATCTGTCGTCGTCAATCCTCTCTTCCGGCAACGGCTCAAGCATCATTGACTGTTTCTTTTTTCTGCCCATTTATTTCACACCGTTCTCATCCAACGGCGATCCCAGAATCCTGCCCTTCTCAGAATTCTTCAGCATGTTCCGGCCGCCGCGCACCGTCTTTGTCCCCAACCACGCAGCCATGATAACCGCCAGCACCTCATCCACCATGCCCGCCCCCGGGATCGGGATCAAACCCCCAATCACATCAATGACCCCCAAAGACGCCCCCGCCACCTCCTGCCCCTCCGGCGTCAGCATAAAATCGCGCAACGACCCACATCCCGCCAAAACCGTCGCAAAGAAAAGAATTGCCGCCCCCATCAACCCATCTCTATAAATCTTCAATCGCTTTTGCCCCCATAAAACGCCATCCCATCTGTGTCTTGCCCCATTCCTTCTGCATAATACGATTCGCCTTAGTTGCGGCATCCAACGCACCACGCGCCTCCACCTCAACCCCCACCGACACCTGACTCGGCCCCAGCTCGTATTCCACCCGCCATTTTTTCTTGACTCCTGTGCCTTTCATAATACAATCACCATACCGTAAAATAAAAATAAATCAATACCCCACAACTCACGTTAAGGACAAAAACATGCCAGGTAATCACGCCACCGGCCAAGAACTCATTAAATTCCTGCAAGAAAAAGGACTCCAAGACGCCGAAGTCTACATCGCGGCCCATTTCTCCACCAAACAAAATACAGTCTATGTCCCCCTCGATCTCCAAGACCACGGCAACCCCCACTACAAAATCACACCACCCAACCCGGCCCAGGCCGAACCCGCCACCCTGTCCCTCGGCATGTGGGCCTGCAAAAAAAACAACACCGGACCGCATCAGTAATCCAAAAATTTTTTGGAAAAGGAAATCGGCATAGAAGAATGAGAATGAGAATGATAGGGGAATATGAGAATAGAGGAAGGGATATGAGAATAGAGGGGGGGAATATGAGAATAGAGGGGGGTGGCCCTCAACACTCCCCGGGTGCGCGCGAAAAAAAGACGCCTGGCCCCCTGGTCTTAATTTCCTTTCATATGAAGTTTCTCAGATATATGTGGACCTCGATATCAAGACATTGGAATATGTGCAGGATGCAATATGAAAAAGCAAACATATGCGTCAACTCTCATGGTTAACTGATTCACCTCCAGCCTCAAAATCGCATTAGAATAAACCTACTCATCATATGAACTATTATCGGACGTTATTTTTGACCAACTATCACCTTCCCATAAATAACCAACCAATGGCTTTGTCATATATGAATAGAAACTTATGTATCAGCAAATGACGTAAATGCCATAATGTATCCCACTTAGTTATACCATATTCAAATAGAAATCAGCAGGAATTGCGCAAATCCTTATTTTGCAGTAGTTTAGGATTTGTGTATCAGCAAATGACGTAAATGCCATAATGTATCCCACTTAGTTATACCATATCTACATAAAAATCAGCAAAAATTGTGCAAGCCCTTGCCCTACAATAGCTTGACTATACCATATCAAACCCATAATAAAAAAAAAGAGACTATCTATGTGGGGGAAAATTACACATACACACACACACGCACACACATTACCCATTACATGTGCATTTCCTTTTTTTTCCCCACATATGATACTATGTATTTTTTTATTATATATTAGATATAATATAGTAGTATTGTTGATAAATAAGGACTTATGATTATATCAATACAAATACATATAAAAAGGGTCATATATCAATATAAATACATATGTATCAACTTAGATATGAGACACTTTTGAGACACTCTTTTAACATAAATACATATGTTCCATTTTAAATATGAGACAAATGAGACACTATTTCGATTTAATCACATATGTCCATTACCCACATTTCCGCAATTCCCTGATGCAGATCTTCCACTTTTTTTTATTTTTTGCTATTTTTGCCTTGACCTTGCACCGATATAGTGTATAGTTGGGGCATGTGAGATGCGAAACGATCCTGAAACTTAAAAAAAAGGAACAGAATTATGAAAGTAGAAAGAATAGAAGTGTACTGGCACAACTTAAAATCCATCAAAGCCGGAGAAAGAAAGCAGGAACGGCTTGTAAATGATGGATGGAATTTCTGGAAATCTTTGCCCGGATTTTTCCGAACCATAGATTTGTACAAAATGGGAGATGAGAAGTCTAAGTAGGCCGACGAATTTAACCCTTTGTGAGAGAGTTTTGAAAGGAAAAGAAAATGGATATAAATAAAGTAGCGACAATAGCCGCAAACACTAACACTACAAGGGAACGCGCCATGGATGTGATAAAGGAACTGGCAGAGCGGATCGATGACAGCAATCTTGACCTGCTGGCGAGTCTGTACAGTTATTTTTTACCGAAAAGTCCCAAGGTGTCGAAAAAAAACATGTGTGATGATTTTGCATGGGTATGTATGGCAAGTGAGCAGCATGACTCGCAATTTAGGTATATCTTATGCAAAGACGGATGGATGTATGCCACGGACGGCAAAAGAGCCCACAAGGCGTCGACGGAAAAAGAAAACGGACTCTATACTGTGGCTGGAGACAAGGTAAGTGATAATGTAGATCTATCTTGCTTTGTGCGGATTTTTGATGCGCAAAGCTGGGCGGAAAATGCCGTTGCATCAAGGTTGCATGTAGCAATGATGGAAAAAGATATATTCACATACGTTGATAAGAAGACAAAAAAGGAATGCCAGATTCCGACATATAAATACAACGGCATAGCTTACAACCGGAAATATGTCAACCAGGCAATGGGAGATTTTACGGTCTCTGCCATTGCCGAAAAAGATAAGCCCTTGTACCTGCAATACGGTAACAGTCGGTTTGCGCTGGTTATGCCGATTAAGGTTTTCAATTGAGCCGACGAATTTTAACCCATTTGTGAGAGTATAAGGAAAAAGTAGAAATGATTGAAAAATTATCAAAAACGAATAATGAAGACATGCCGTGGATAGATGAAGACGGCTGTTATTGGAAATCAAAATCATCATATCTTCAAACGGAAATACTCGGTTTTTGTGGATGTGGAAATCCGGGAGAAATTATGGAATATGTTAAAGAAATGCTGGAAATTCTTGATTCGCAAAACTGGGGTAGTTACGAAAACAAACCGTATATGTTTTTTGTGTATTGGGCGAATAACAAAGGGTTTGCAGACCATGGAACAACGGCCAGGTGTTCGTGGCTTACCGAAAAAGGGAAAGAAATATTACGGGATATAAAATTGTGCATGTAAAAGAATACGGTCGATTTATAAAAATCCGCGATTAGGCCGACGAATTTTACCCTTTTGTGAGGAGAAAACAAAAATGGCAAAGAAACAAGAAACGCATGACATCGTAACGCTAACCCTGATCGGCACCCTAATCGCCGTGGTACTTGGGATCATCATGTGTATCGTGGTGGCGTCAACGGTAGCGCCTGATATTTGGTAGTTATCTACAAAATAAGGAGGAAATGAAATGAATTATCAAGAATTTAAAATAGAACAAAGAAAAGATGTTGACAGTTTTCCTATTGTTTTTGCTTTCAGTCAAAAACAGCTCGATGAAGGTCTTGCCAAACTGGGCGTAACTCTAAACGAAGTCTTTCGGCTCCCAAGTGGAGGTTTTATCCGGAAGACCGACAGTAAAGCATTCCACGAATTGCTCGATCGGCTTGATCGTAAACTATCTGAGGCACTGCTCGACGATGACTTTCTTCTGGAGGCTCTCGAATATGAACTGGGGAACCATGAATACTGCATTACTTATGACCCAGTGCCAACGCTTAACGCTCTTGACCTGTCCCTTGACGATGAGCGAGTAGCAAGGCTGTTTTCGGTGGCGTGTAAAAAATATTTATCATATGCAGGATAGGAGGAACAAAAATGAAAATCAAAATAGATGCATTAGAATTAATGGATAGGTTAGATAAACTCCGACAGGAATATGACGGGAAAAAGCCCAATAGTACCTCTTTACATCAGTTTTTCGAGGGCAGGGCTCGTGCTGTTGAACTTATTACGGATATTGTGAATGAAATGATCGATAAGGAGAAAAAAACATGGAGATGAGCGCCGAAGAGCTCCAGATGTGGGATGCATGCGGTGAACCTGATACCCATTGCCGGGAATGCTGGGAACCCCGATACATGCTCAACGAAGCGGATCTATGTGAACACTGCGCCGACCTGGACACTCAGGAGCCCGACGGAGACGAGGAAAAGGCGCACAGGATCGTAAAAGAAAGGCAAACCGATGAAAGATACCCCTAAGAATAAAAAGAGCGTAGAGGCTGAATTTGAGGCCCTGGTGATTCGGTTCGGATGGTGGAACACCCTTAACACGCTGGCCGGCATGGCGTATGCCGCATCGAGGTTTGAAATGCCAACATATAGCCAATCCTGGGGAAGGATGTGTCTGGATCTGGATGACCTCGCCCGCTATTACACAAAATATCTGGACAGGGAGAAAAAAAAGGATGCAAAACCGCCAATTCCGAGAAATATTATTTGACGTTTTTGTTATAGCAGGTACAATATTATTATTAATAGTACTTATGAAAGTATGAGTATACAAAAAAGAAAGGCACATGAACCATGGCGCGAACAATACGACAAAAATACGAGGCAGCCGTAGCCCGTATTAACAAAATAGATGAGCGCGTGAACCAGCTTATGGCAAAAATGAAAGAAAAACGCGACGACGTGATGAGAAAGTTGATTGCAGCTCAAAACGATCTGAACGAAGAAATTTCACGCAAAAAGCAGGAACTAGAAGACATACAGAAAGTTACCATCGAAAAGACCACGCAATGCCTCGAACCCGCCTCACTCAACACGACTCATGACGATTAGCGGAACCACGCCTTTCCTTTTCCTCTCACCGCTTAGGGCCCTGGTTAAAATCAGGGCCCTTTTTATTCTTGGAGGTTGACATTTTAATCTATACGGCTCTTTTTGGCAATATCGATAAGCGTCTCCGGAATCCAATCCACCATAACATAAAAGAAAATGAATGTTTATGCTTCACGGATCGGCAGGATCTTAAATCTGATGTTTGGGAAATTATCTACCTTCCTCCGGATATTTTCTTTCCGTCATGGGAACCCAGGATGAAAGCCAGGTTTATGAAAATCATGCTGCCCGACATGTTGTCGGTTTTTTATGCTTTGGGTTTGGCGAAAAGATTTCCCCAGGACGGAGACGTATTTTTATGGGCTGATTCTTCCATATTGATCCTTTGCGACCCTCGCCAAGTTGTAATGGAGTATTGGAATTGCACAATTGAATCACCTGATATTTTAGCGTTTCTCCATCCGGATCGTGTAGACCTAGAGAAGGAAGCTATGGCGGCTCACGAGCTCCGAGGCACAAATATAGATAAAGCGCAAGAACAAGTGGCATATTATCGATCGAAAGGATTCACAAAGAATATCCAAAAGTCCATCACTGTTACTAATTTTTTATTCAGGATGCAATCTCCTCGATTAAAACAATTAGCCAAAGAATGGTGGAGCCAGATCGTTTGCTTTACGGAACGCGATCAGTTATCTATAGACTTTTGTATATGGAAACACAATCTTATAGTCAAATATCTGCCGGGAAGTCATAAAAATAGTCCGCTAATGCGCTTTTACCCTCATTCCAGAGAAATATCCAAAAAACAATGAAATACATAATCGCCTGCATTACAGAAAACTATTGGCAAAAATCTAGACAATGGTTAGACAGCGTTATTAAATTCGCAAAACCACAGGGTTTTGAAATCATATGCTTCACGGTAGGTTTTGACGGTGGAAATCATTGCAGGAAAATCAATAGGGCAGATATCACAAACCACGAAAAACCGGGCTGGTGCAGAAATAGAAAAGATTATATTAGCCTGGAGGGCGGCGAATTCTTGAACCTGTTCGATTTCAAAGACGATGACCTTGTTATTAACTCTGATGTTGATATGGTCATGATGAGACCCATGACCTCTAATGAACTATCTTGGCTAAATAGACTTGATAATCAAAGTATCGCCCTGGCTCTGGATGAAAATGCCAAAATAGATTTATACGATTCCCAATATATCAGCTCTCCTGAACTCAGGAAGGCTTTCCCTCCACAAAAAGAAGAAACATATTGGACCCATTATTGTGGGGTTATGGCCGGGTACGTCCCGGCATGGAAAAAACTACATGATAATTTTAAATTCTATTACAAAGAGATCCGCAATATTGTTCCGCATCACGCCATCGGACAATGGACAATCAACTATGTTCTTCATACTTTTGGCGGCATAGAACAATTGCCGCGGGGGCTCCACGAAGCGCCTTGGTGGAACGGAAATAAAAGCTTAATGTTGGATAAAAAAGGGAAATGGTACTGGAAAAACGTGGAAGTCTGTTTTCTTCATCACAAGTTTCACAGGAGATTTGGTTACATTGAAAAGTAAATCCGACCTTATCAACTTTATTATTCAACAGCATGGCTTTAAATCTTATCTGGAAATTGGAGTCCTGAACGGGCATAATTTTAAACAGATTCAAGTGGAACATAAGGAAAGCATTGACCCTAATTCCAAATGGCCCGCCACCTACAAAATGACGTCGGAGCGTTTTTTCGATTCTTGCGTAGGTCAATATAAAAACAAAACATATGATGTTGTCTTCATAGATGGATCGCATCTATCGGAAGATGCCGGAAGTGATGCCTTAAATGCCCGTCGATACCTGAATCCTACCTATATAATCATGCACGATTGCAACCCCAAAAAATATGAACACCAAATACGGCAGAGGCCGCGTAACGGCAAAAGTTGGTATGGTGATGTATGGTTGGCATGGGTTGCTCTGCGCCAAACACTTCCATTCCTTCCCATGTTCGTTGTAGATACAGATTGCGGGTGCGGCATCATCTATAACAGGATTGAATCAAGATCCGCGTTCACTATAACGGAAGATCTTACATGGGAATCACTTCAGGAGAACCGAAAGGAATGGCTCAATCTCCAAAATATTGAATACTTTAAGAAATTCGTAGAAGAAAGATCGAATGGAATGTCTTAAAAAAGAAAGAAATGTCGCATGATTACTTTCATTACCCCCACCGGAGACCGCCCTATAGCACTTAAACTTTGCGCCGAGTTTGTGACTTCTCAAATTACCGATGAAAAGATTCAATGGATCATTGCTGACGACTCCATAAAAAAAAACAGTGAATCTTACTCTCAACAATTAGATATCATTAAAACCTGCCAAGAAGGCAATGTGGATCTTTTGCACATAACCAGACAGCCTAAACCGGAAGAAATGAAACCGGGAAATGGCGCCATGAGTTTGGCGCAAAATCTCATAGAAGCGATACCTCATGTTGAGGGAGACAGAGTCTTAATTTTTGAAGATGATGATTGGTATAGCCCACATCGAACAGCTATCCATTTAAAATGGCTTGAAACATGTGATATTGTTGGGCCTATATGGCAGCCGTATTATAACATAGAGCAAATGTCCGCGAAAGTATTTAAAAGCAGAGGTTCAAGCCTTTGCTCAACAAGTTTCAGACCGCATTTATTGCCTTTACTCAAGGACACTTGTGAATCATGCTATCGGCGCAACCTCAAAGGGATAGACGCCGGATTTTGGTCTCTTGCTCAAAGATCTGGAAAATACCGATCATTCATTTCAGAAAGTGACATTTATTATTGCGTTGGTATAAAGCGGCTTCCTGGTCGAACGGGTATAGGCGTTGGGCATAAAGGCCACAATTTTGAGCCTGATCTAAATGCTAAACGACTCCGCCAATGGGTAGGAGAAACTTGGGCTAATCGTTATTTAGAGATACGGAATGCCGTATTTGGAAATAAATCCTAATTATACCGTGATTATGTCGTAGGTCATCTTTCGATCTGTGCCCTCAGCCATTGAATAAACTCCTCCTGCTTGACATAGTATTGATACTTACGCTTTAGAGCATTTGCCCGTTTAAGGGCAGTTAAAAAATCGCTGGCATTTTGTTGATCTATAAATCCAGAACCAAATAACAATTTTATGTCTTTTTCTACTATCTGGTTATCTGTCATTATTTTTTCACATAAAACTTTCATGTTTATGCGCATCTGTTCAGCCGCCAAAATGAAAGCCATTTCCAATCTTTTAACATCAACCTTGGTCGAGCTTCGTTCAACATTTGAAAAATGGCTATAGCCCATCGTGGACGAATTATAGATTTCGCGCAAAAATTTGACCGCGGCCTGGGCGCATCGCTCATCTACCACCAATGTTTCATAATCATCTGGCGACGTACTCCATATCCTGCCTGCAATGGCGCAAGATATTTTAGCCAGCTTCATTCTGGCGTTTTCCGCAAGGATAAGCGGAACAGATGTGCTGTACTCTGAGCCCAATCTTTGGGCCATATTCAAAATATACCGAACGCAATCTTCAGTAAAACGGATCTGAGAAGGTTTTCTGCTTTTGATCCAACAAATCAGACTGTTACATTGTTGACTAGTATGCTTACACAAAGCTTTTTCTAAATTAATATACGCATTCACGTCTCGGGAGGGCACCTCTCCAATGGCCACAGCATGCGCATAATCAAACCGTGCGACATCTTCAGGCCGAGGTTGCAATGAATATAATGCCTCCAAGCCATAGTTGTACGTGCGCAATAAACGGCCCTCTCGCGGATTGGTAAGCCACAAAAGACCGGCGTTGGCGTTGGCTGTTTGATGATGGCCAAACTTATCTATATTGGCAATACCTTCAGATCGGATCCTAGACAGCTTGCTTATGTCATCCTCATGGATACCCGACATTTCATCGATAACGATGGTATCTCTATGCCGCAAAACCATGCGCCCCCATGCCACCCCGGAGAATTCGCTTTCCCTCTTAATGCCGCCCAATAAATTCATAATGCTGCATGATTCACCTGAAATGACTTCACCCACTTTATAATATCGCTGCAAAGATTCTGCTATATTGCTTTTGCCGCATCGAGTGTCGCCAAAAATAACAACGTCCAAACTCCCTTTTCTGATAAATTGGTTCTGGAAATAAAAAGATACCGGTGAGAAAAACACCAGATCAATGGCCATGTGAGTTATAGGACGCCCCCATATTTGAGTTATAGAACGTGCCACATGGTCATAATACTGCATAAGCCCTTCCCAAAGATCTTCCTTGCCAATGATTTTGAAAGGCTTGAGAACTCCAACGACATCCTCGGTCACTTCGAACTGATCTAGTTCCGAACTCACCGGCAGAGCTTCATATAAAAGAGGGAATTGCGTGGCATTTTTGGGATTCGTGACAGTAAAACCCTTAAAACAATAAGTCATATTGGTATTAACATCAATAGTACATAACGCAACACCTTGATCAACATTGTTTTTAGATGATGTATCCGATTCATAGGTAAGAGGTTCCGACAAATAAAGCCAATGTGCCGCGTAAGACGTCAGCACATGAATAGAGATCGGACATCTAGGGGATAGCCCCATGCACACTTTTATCTCGGCAGTCATTCCGCCTCGCCCTTGCCCCACAAAATTAGCAATGGACAAATGCCGCAAATCCAAATCCCAATCCAGAGTTTTATTATCTGTTTCCCATAGAACGCAACCTTCGCACTTCTTGGACCCTTTAGAACATGTAACCCGGACCTTTTTTGGCAATGTTATCGGAATAACCTCTTTGCCAATTACCAAAGCGTTCACTTTGTATTCTTTGCCATAGCCTTCAGTTTTAGCTTGCTTAAGCGACAAAACCTCTACAGATTCCCCGTTAACCATCATCCCGTTTTTTACTACCGGGAGTTTTAAAACAGATATCTTAAACGGTTCTGTTTTCTTGACTATTTTTATTAGTTCCTCCGCGCTGCCGCCTCTGGTTAAAACCCAATCCGAGAAATCGAATTTGTCCGATAAATCACCAGACGGTAATTCTATTATGCGCACATCTTTGCCAACTTTATTAATGTTCAGATGTTCCGCCAAGTGCTGGGCCCCCTGTTTGCCTGCCTTGTCATGATCAAAAACTATGTTAATATTGCATCGCGTCAAAAGAGGGAAATCCTCGCCCTTCATCCGCAACCCGGCACCGCCCATTGTCACCGCATTCAAACCCAACGACAGCGCCAGCATGCAATCATAGTAACCTTCAAAAATAAATAGATCAGCATGAGGATTCGCCAA
This sequence comes from Pseudomonadota bacterium, assembly GCA_043825875.1. Taxonomy (GTDB): domain Bacteria; phylum Desulfobacterota; class Desulfobacteria; order Desulfobacterales; family RPRI01; genus RPRI01. The sequence continues at coordinate 40,844 of JBDRRF010000117.1, forward strand.
GACCTGGCCGCATGGCCACACTCTGCCAGTGTCAAAACGATGCTCTACACCATCTTTTTCAATTTTAAGATACCAACTCGGGAGCCCCACGCTTTGCGTTTTAAACACATTCAAATAAATCATATTGGCCCAAACGCCATATTGATTCTGGTATGGGACGTTTAATATCTTGCCACTTTGATCTATGCCGCAACGAAAACGCTTTAAAACGTTATAATGTATACCGCGCCTATCATATATTTTACTTTGTATATCGGAGCTAGCGGCAAGATTTTCCTGCGCCTGGCGAATGCGTTCTTGGCTCACTATTGGCCCTATGTATCTTTCATACATCTCCATGAGTGCGTAATCGAACGATTTATTGCCATGCCCCATGCAGTATTTTAGTTCATGGTATTTTACGACACCACCGCCCGAGACCTCGCACCCAAAGCATTTGAAGTTACCAGCTTCGTATATATGAAAACTAGGGGTTTTGTCATCATGGAAAGGACAAGGGATGTTCTTTCCGAAAGTAAATTCAGTTCCGAATTCTTTTGTATAATATTCTAAAGGATTAATATGAGAGGTGACGTATGTTAATAATTCTGGTTTTTTGAGTAAAATATAGTCTATGTCGCTGTATCCCATTCCTCGCCCCTGTAAATGATAAAACGCTATGGTCGTTTAATATGCCCGCCCTTCTTACCCATAAATCGTCAATTCCTCGCCGTGTTCTAATCTCCTTTTGCCCCAATGCGCAAGCGCCAAACCTTCCACTTCGTCAAAGCTGGACCAATTGTGCCCGTTGTGCAGCTCATTTATTCTTGCCAAAATCATATCAGGTTTTATGCCTCTTTTCCATTCGTTCGCTGTAATAAAAGCCCATCTGATTCCGCATGCTTCACAGGCGCATATACAAGCTATGGACGAACCAAAGAGTTTTAAGAGTCCACTGGTTTTATACTGAATTTTTGCACATGCCGCGCCTCTATCACTCTGTTCATATACAGGCTTTTCTATAAAAGCAACCGCTTGTCCTTCGACGAAAGAACGAAATTCGTTCAAAAGCCCCCTGTATATTAAGGCATAACGTCCATCTCGCAAATCTGACTTGAAGCGAAAGGATCCAGATGAAAGTCGGTTGCCGTTGAAATCGATGATGCCCCAACCGGTATGCTCGATGGAGGGGTCAATCCCTATATAGATCATGGTGTTTTGATTTCCTCTTTCAAGATCATGATAAGATCCTCTATCACCTTCACGAGGTTCGTGTAGATCCAGTCATGCCGGTCATATTGCTGCGGCACGCTTTTCCCATGGATTGCGTCTCGGATGATTCCGCATGTTAACTCAGCCCTGCAAATCGCCCATTCCTTGTTGGTCTTGGGTTTTTTAGGTGGCGTCATCATGATTTATTCATTCGGGTAAATACAGGATCATTCCGCAATCTGGATACATAACGTCTTCGGCCAAGAGTTCAATTGTCTTTAGTGACCTATCCGACCTGAAGCCGATGTCTTGCGCTCTAAGGCGCTGTTCAACCGCATTGTACGCGTCGTCAGGATTTTTAGCCACAACATAGGATACACCATAAGCCGTATTTGTTACGGAAGTTGTCATTCCCCGCAACGTTACCCTGTATAATTTCATGTTCATTTACTCATCTCCCGTGTTGCTTTGCTTTATTGGCGTAGTTAATAGCCACCTCGTCTATCATCCCGACAATACGAGTTGCAACCGCAAGGAATTCATCCATGTCATCGGCGACCTTTAATCGAGTTTCCCCGAAGTGCAGAAAAATTCCTGTGGCGCAAACATCGCCATCCTCGTCGTAATCATTCACTGAAAACCTAATATCAATCAGTTTCATTTGATCTATCACCCTCCAACGCATCCAGCGCAGCCTTTACAAGCCGCCTGTCGCCATGCAGAGAGCACATGAACCCGTAGTCCTCATCGCACCCGCATTCCAGGGAATCGAGAATTTCCTTGCAGCGGATCAGCGCCTCTTCGACAATTGCCAATCGCTTGCGATCCTGGATAATAGCAAATTCGATTGTAGCGATATAAGTTTCGTCGTGACCTATATCAGCGGCAACCCTTCGCACTTCGAAAGAATCTCGAAAGTATTCTTCCGCATCATACCGAAGATTGT
>JBDRRF010000118.1:0-4777 GCA_043825875.1 Pseudomonadota bacterium
GGTTATGATGATCTGATTTCAGAACGTTTAAGCCGTACAGATATATACCCCAGTAAAGAAAGAAAGGGACTGGGGCGACACTTGAGGAGAGATGATTCTCAAGAGCGATTTTGCCGTGGCCGAAAGATACGCAAAAGGGGATATCGCAAAGATAACCGACGTCTTGCCACGATATTTGGTCAATTAGATTTACGGTTAAGGGTGGCTCGATGTTGCAATTGTGACGCGTATTATTCTCCACTGTTAAACGCATTGAAAGTAGATCGGCATGCCAGGAGAGAGACGAATTTTGAACATGAAGTGATTGAAGCTGTCATTGATACCAATTACCGAAGACTCATTGCTGGCAGATCCATCAATATATCATTAGGAGGAATTCATAACATCGTCGTTGGCAGTGATATTGACCAAACTTTTAAAGAACCTGTATCCGTAGAAAACTTATCCGCCATAATGGCAGATGGTACAGGGGTTAAACAGCAAGAAGGCCGAAAAGGAGAACTCAGAACCGTTATCGGGGTTACCAAAGCAGGTCGTGTAGAACCTCTTGGTTGTTTTACCAACACAGAATGGCCGCAAATAGAGCGCACTATCAAAGAGCGTATTAAAGAAGCAGAACCATATAACATTCCCTTTATTTATGATGGAGAGCCAGGACTTGATGATTTTCTCTGCGATGCTGCCGAATCCCAACGGTGCACTTGGCACGGACCCAGAGGGCTTTACCATTCCCTTTGGCAAGACGGATTAAAGAAAAAAGATAGCCAGCCAGAGACAGATAAAATAAAGCATTTAATCGGCATAGAGCTTCCTGAAGGGGATTTTGAGATTCTTAAAGAAGAAGATAAAGAACAAGTAAAAAGCCAATATGAAAGTAGCAAATCAGAGATCAAAGAGCTCATTAAAACGTTTCGAGAAAAAGGTTATCGCCATGGCGCTTCCTATCTTGAAAATCTTTCTGACCGATTGTTTACCAACATTGAACTATGGCTTAAAACAGGAATAATATCACCAAAAACCACATCATTATTGGAAAGAGTATTTAGAGAAATTGGACGTCGTCTTAAAAAAATTGCTTGGGGTTGGTCCGATAAGACAGTCACAAATTTATCCAAAATGATAATGATCAAGCAATACTCCCGAGATAAATGGGAACAGTATTGGAAAGAAAAACTCGGTATCAAGGGTTACTTTAATATTGAAATCGGAGCGGTTAAATTGTCACCATGCGAAGACTTTTGAACGTTACCAACGGAATAGATATAAAAAATTATCCGACCTCTGTTGTCAGATCAAAAATGGCGCTGGTTATGCAGGATCCATTTTTGTTCTCAGGAACCATCAGGGACAATATACGCCAGGGAAAAACGGATATTTCAGAAGAAATGATGGAGCATGTTATAGAAGCTTCAAATTGCAAAACACTGATAAACAGGCTGCCGGAGGGCATTGATACTATACTCTCTGAAAGCGGAGCATCAATTTCAAGCGGTGAACGCCAGCTTATTTCCATTGCAAGGGCTTTTGCAAGCAATCCTGATCTTATTATACTTGATGAGGCAACCTCTTATATCGATTCTGAGACAGAACACAGTATCCAGAAAGCTCTCTTTAACCTGATGAAAAACAGAACATCAATTATTGTAGCCCATCGCCTTTCAACAGCCCGGCATGCGGACAGGATTATTGTGCTCCACAAAGGAAAGATAATCGAGACAGGCTCACATGATGAATTAATGAAAAAAAAGGGGGTTTATTTCAGGCTAAACCAGTTCCAACTGTCTCAACCCAATCCCGTTAAATGAAAAGCCCGGAAAACAAAGACAGCCGGCATCCTTATTTTACCCGTGTAAAACCTTTTTCGCCAGATATCCGCCCCCTATACAATAGGCTGACACAGCCCCTATGCATTGGATAAGTTCCGGCACAGATATTCTCTGGTTAAACCCGCCGAGATGCGGGCCGGTTTTCGCCGAGATCGTCTCCAGTCTGATAATCGCGGGATTTGCCTGGACAAGCTGATGCAGATCCTGAACCACCATAAATGCAGCGCTAAAATCCAGATTTTCGCTTTTGAGAGCATTTTCCAAACCGCTTCGTTCTCTTTCAGGGTTCCAGGAATACATCTTAATCTCAATAAAATTTAAGAAAGGACAATGGGAGTACCGGATCTTTTATCTATTGTTTATAAATTTTGATCGTGGTAAAATAGAATGTGCATGATTTTCGTACATGTTCACCAAAACACACAAACCTATATCGGATTTTGGGCGTTTATATAGGAACGGCTCCTTTAAATATTGACCGGAAAGAGTGCCATGTAACATTAGATAATATTCCTGCATGGATTTGTGGTCAATGTGGGGAGGCCTATTTTCGGGCGCCTTTGCCCTCAACAAATTCAGGTTTGACCTGAATGTCAGGAGCTAAAAACGGCTTTGTGGCGGGATTTAATGGGCGCTGTCCCCATTTATATGCTATTTGGGGAGTATATTTCTTGCACCGAAGGTTTCTTCGAGGCCTACCTTCCATATTTCCTCTTCTTTGTATAGATTTAATATGGCGGGTCTTTCCGATTTTTCGTAGTGGATGATTATTGCGGCTTTTTTATTTTTGGTAATACCCATCTCCCATCTGCTGTGCTCTAAAACCATGTCCGGGTCAAATTCTGCGAGATAACTATCCCAGTAAGCTTTTGAAAGTGGCCCTCCAATGCCAAAATCTGCGCTTACTTGGCTTACTTGTTCCTCTGAATATTTAACGCCTGCTTTAGCCGATGCTTTATGTACATTTTTAACAATGGCCTTTTTCGATTTTACCGTAAGAAATTTCCATATGGCAGGATAGTCTTTCCCCTTCATTGCTTTAAAAAGGGATTCTGCTGAAAAAAGGACGTTATTTAGCTCTCTACCGGGGTTTTCCGAAGAAGCAACTAAAGCAAAATAGAATGTTAGCCCCACAACAAGGCAGATGGCAACAAACTTTTTCATAAGGATGGGATTAAACGGATTGAGACGTTTACAAAGCTTGCAAACGTCTCGGATCAGTATCAAAAATGGGCTGTGCTGTCGTCTATTTAGCAATTAGTGATGATGCGTCGTAGTTACACCCTCATCACTTACAGCCTCTGCAATAGCTACCGCAACTACTGCAGCTACTGCTACCGCCACTGCCACTGTGCCCACAGTAACACCCGTTGCTGTTGCTGTGCCTGCAGCCGTGCCAGCTTCTGCTGCACCAGCTGCCGCACCTTCTGCCGCACAAAAAACATTACAGGGTAATGCAAAAGCGACAACAAACAAAACACACATAATGCCCGCATATTTTCTAAATTTATGCATATCTCAGCCCTCCTAAGATTTTAACATTAAGAAAATAAGCCTTAATTATATTAATTAAATCTTTAATTAAATCTTTTCCTGTCTTTGTCAAGATAAATTTCTGAATTCCTCCCTATAAATTCGAATAGTGGATTAAAATGATCTATATCCTGGGCCACATCCCTTGTCCAGGGTGATATACCAAACTTATAGCAAGTTTTGGAATCAGAGCCTTTGAACAGTCTTATTGGTATTGTCACCGCTATACCCTTATCGTGATACCCCCTGTTATGAACGTCGCTAAATATATCCGTATTTGTATTGCTGTACCAGGCGGAAAGGATGACGCCGTTGAAAAATTTCGATATGGTTATCCTTGTACCCCTGTCTCCTGCCAGAAATCTTCCCGTCTTGAGATCAATCGAAATTTCCTGCTCCGGTATGTTCAGGCGCGTATTAAAAAATGCGGTTTTGTAATGGTTTTTATAGGAATTGTCTTTAAGTGCAAAGGGTACTCCCGGCTCTCTTTTTTTCACAAAGCTGCCGCTCAACCCCACCATAAATCTGCCGTCAAAAAGCGGCATGGCTATCTCCCCGTCAAGGCCGGCATACTGCACTTCCAGCAGGCCGGCAGATGCCCTCATATAGACGTCGTGCTTTGTCTTTTGTATCTGGTCATACATCAATCTTTCCAGAACAACATTTTTTTCCTGATAAGATACAACATCAGACCTGACCGGGATAGATAAGGGTTTATTCGTTGTCGAAACAGTATTGACAGGATAACCTTCAATTCCCGCTATGAAGGATGCTCCCTTCCACGGGTGAAAACCAGACCATCCCGAAACACCAAGTCTGTATTTGAAAAAACCGGATGGATCGTTTAGAAATACCCGGAATGACGGTTTTATGCCATAATCAAAAAATCTCCTATGTATCTTTTTGCCGCCCGGCATCTTACTAATATCGGTATTGATTTCAGATAAGTAGAAGAATTCATTCAGGGTTAATTTCTTGCAAAACAGATCAACCAGGTCTTCTTTTATTGTCACAAATTCAACAATAGGGATGCCGTTTGTCTTGAGGATAAGATGAATTTCACGAATGTTTTCAGGTGTCATTTCTGTGAGTATTGAGAGGGCAACACCTATAGCCCTTGTACTGTAGTAATATTTGTCATTCTGAGCATCAACCCACAGCTCATTACCCCTCTCTTCAACCCCAATATTGCTGAATCCGGAAGCGTATAACGCTCTTGCAATTCTTACAGATAAGGGATTTAATTTATATTTTGGCTTCTCTTTATAAGGATGGTCATAAATAGGAACCAGAGGAACTCCAAGATCAAAGGCCACTGAAAAATTAATTCCGAGCTGATTACCCCTCTGATAACTCAGGTCAATCTCTGACCATTTAAACGGCTTCCACCGAAAACCGAAATTAAATTTTGAGGGCAC